>JACRLC010000045.1 GCA_016235425.1 Chloroflexota bacterium
AAGAGACTGAATCATCTGGTGTTCGAGTGGACAAATCCCGAAAACGAAGACATCCGAACTCGCTATCCCGAAGTATCTAATGGGGCTACTTACGCACTTTATGTATTCTTCGACTATGACCAAGGGAAATTACAGGCTTGGCATGACGCTTATGTCAAGCTATTTGGGGATAATTTCTCACAAATGCTTACTAATGCGTTCCTACAACCCGGCGCAACAACTATAAATCTATTTCTTGTGCGTCCCTTTCAACATCCTGAGGGTTCATTTTATACAGTAAACTCTTTCTTCGATCACCAATATCCTTTATACACAGGAGAGGATGACACGGTTAAAAACACACTTTATAGATTTGACGGCAAGGTGCTTGAGAACGCCGCATTTGATCCCTGCGATGAATATTTAGGTATAAGTTGTTACAGTGGTCATGACGCGTATGATTACAACACACCACTTGGTTGGCCCATTCAGGCAGCAGCTTCTGGAAGAGTTGTAAATGTCTTGACAGATACAAATACAGTTATTGTTGCACATGACAATAATCTGCTAACCTATTATATGCACCTTGATGTTGTCTATGTAGAGGAGGAAACCGATGTAGAACAAGGAGATGCAATTGGGGAAGCAGGTAACAAAGGGACTGGCGGGGTACACTTGCACTTTGGTATACGCTATCAAGATAACGTTCAAAAGGATATCGATCCCTTTGGATGGTGGAGTTCCAATCCCGACCCATGGAGCGAATATCCAACATACGGACAAGTAAGTACGTGGTTATGGAAAGGCGATGAAGCTGGGGATGGCTACCTTACAGTAGATAATCAAGAAACTCAAGCACAATTATTTCTGAAACCAGAAACGACACCTCCCGACCCACCAAATATTGGCTGGCACCGCCTTGTGTCAGGCTATCAAAACGAAGCCTGGTACACTTTTATGAATAAAAATACGGATACCTTTGCGTATTGGGGGATATGGGGTTCTACCATTGAACAACCCGGGGAGTATGTTGTACAGGCCTACTGGCCGGGCGATCCCGATACTAGCGACACTTGGTATCCCGCCACAAATGCTCGTTATACGCTTTACTTCAGCGAAAACGGCGTGTTGCAAGAAACGACCTTATATGGCAACCAAATGACGAGCGCGAATCAATTCAATCCTTTGTGCAAAGTCCCTTATTTGGATGGAATTTGCCCCGAGGAACAAATTGCAAAATTTAATTTTGATGTAGGTGCTACCACCGTCATTCTATCTAATGTGGCTGGATACGATGATACGCAACATCAAAGAATACTCTTCTTTGACGCTATCCAATGGCATCTCGTGCCGCCTGCCCCTACCCCGACCCCCACAGCGACTCTTCTTCCTGCCCAAGGAATTACCATACCAATCATCCAAGGTAGTGATGACGGCGGCATAAATCCAACGGACCCATGCTACTTTTCTGTCACAGACAACGAAGTATATCTTGGAGCTTGTTTCAATGGTGAAGACATTACAAGCGGTTTTCGCTTCCAGAATGTTCAGATCCCACGCAATGCAAACATTGAAAGCGCTTACTTAAATTTCACAGTGGATGGAACATACACAACGCCGATTCAAGTTCAGATATACGGCGAAGCAAGCAGCAATCCATTAACATATACCGAGTCCAGCCCGCCCACAAACCGCCTAACAATGTTCCAGTCTGCCTTATGGAATATCACGGACACATGGGGACTCGGCGAACAGCGCAATACACCCGATTTGTCGCCTATTATTCAGGAAATTGTCAACCGCTCTGATTGGAATCCTGGTCAGCCAATTTCCATCATTGTCAAGAACGCTGGCTCCACGGATGTGCGTCGCGTCATAGGCTTTGAACGGGCAAGTTTTGATCCAAACTTGAAACCCGCCCAATTGGTGGTAACGTATAACCTCAACCCCACGCCCACTCCAACCGCCACGCTGATTAATTCCACGCCGCAACCTGTATTTACGCCTACATCCATTCCGCCCACTTTTACGCCTATTCCACCTACACCTGTCCCAACAGATCCACCTGCAGAAGTGCCCTGGATTTGTCGTGTGTGTGGAATTGGCTGTCCAGCCTCAGCGCAAAGATTAACAGCAAATGGAGCCGGGCTTTATGGAACCCCCACGCCTTACGCAACCACATCCACAATCGAACCTTCATCCCTGCGTATCGCGGAGGCAGTTGACCTGACAACCCTGCTCTATCGTGTTCGCGATGAAATCTTAAGCATAACACCTGAAGGCCAAAGATTAACCGACCTGTACTACACCTACATCCCCAATATTGTGCAGGTCCTCATGGCGCACCCAGAACTATCCGATCAAAGCCTCGAAATGATGAATCTTTTCGTCCCACCATTACAGGCTCTATTGGATGGAAACGGAGATACAACAATCATCACATCCGAACAAGTAGCAGGTCTTCAATCCTTCCTGAATGCTTTAGTTGAATATGGCGACCCCGAACTTCAAGACGCGATTTTGTCCGAATTGGAACGCCGTCCGCTTGAATCCATGATTGACATGACTATGAACGAAGCCTGGAGACACGTCAACGGTTACCAGCTTGAATGGCTGCCGCCCATCAGCAATTCAAATCCATACGGCGCACAACAGGGAAGTGCGATTCCTGTCAAATTCACTGTAACTGATTTTGAAGGCAATTTCGTTGTTGACGAATCCTTGACTTTGCAAATCCTCGATTCCAACGGGAATGTAGTTGTTGGCCCAATCCAGGTAAGCAGCAATCCCAACAATGGAATAAAGATTCAAGGAAACCAGTATCACTATAACTTCAAGACCAAAGACCTGCTTGCAGGTTCATACACCCTGCAAGTGACGTACAACTCTTTGGATGGAGCGCTGTCAGAATCAAGATCAATTATCCTGACGAAGAAAAAGTAGTTTCAAAAAGGTGCTGGCTATTTAGCCAGCACCTTTTTGATTCAATCTACTTCAACTGCGCCTTGATCTTCTCCGCAGTCTCTTTGTACCCTGCGAGTTTCTCGCGCTCTTTGGCAACGACAGGCACGGGAGCCTTGTTGGCGAAATCACTGCCGAGCAACTTTTCCAAACGCTCGATGTGGGATTGGGACTCCTTCAATTCTTTCTCGAGGCGCGACTTTTCCCCGGCGAGGTCAACCATGCCAGCGAGTGGGAGATAGATTTCAACAGAACCCACCACGAGGACAATTGCGTCTTTGGGTTTCTCCGTTAGCGATTGGAGATTTGAGATTTGAGATTGGTCGAGCCCTGCGAGAGCCGCAAGGATCGCTGATTGTTCTTTCAGCAAGGCGGTCTTTTCATTGCTGACGATTGTAGCGGCGATGCGTTTGCCCGGAGCAACGTTCTTCTCCGCGCGCAAGTTGCGAATCGAGCGAACAATTTCCTGGATCAACGCGAAATCCGCCATTTTGGATTCTTCCCAGCCTTCGGGTTCGCGCGGTTCAGGCCAGCGCGCCACAATCAAAGCGTCAGGCCATGCGGAAGCGAGATTGGAGATTGGAGATTGGAGGATTGCGGTACGCAAGTGGCCCCAAAGCTCTTCGGTCACGAACGGCGTGAACGGGTGAAGCAATCGCAGGGAGATGTCGAGCACCCGCGCCAGTGTTTCTGCAGTGCGATAAGCCACACCTGCACTTGCGCCAGGTGCAAGTGTAGGCGATCTGCCATCTGCCATTTGCCCCTTCGCGATTTCCACGTACCAGTCCGCAAAGTCAGACCAGAAGAATTCATAGATTTGCCGTCCTGCTTCGCCATACTGGAAGGTCTGGAAAAGTCGCTCCACGTCGCGGACGAGGTTTTGTAGGCGCGCCCAAATCCAGGAGTCTGCAAGCGTCCACTCGATCGTCTTCTGTCCACCGTCCACGGTCTGTTGCCCATCGTCAAGGCTTCCGATTGCATTAATCACAAACCTCCCCGCGTTCCAAACCTTGTTGGCGAAGTTGCGATTCGCTTCCACTTTGCTGAGACTGAGATTCGTATCGTTGCCGGGGGTCGCGCCCACGAGCAGCGTAAATCGCAACGCGTCCGTGCCAAGTTCGTCCATGACAGTGAGGGGGTCAATCACGTTGCCATAAGTCTTCGACATCTTGCGTCCGTGTTCATCGCGCACGAGGCCGTGCAGATACACGGTGTGGAACGGAACCTGTCCCGTGTATTCGAGGCCGCTCATAATCATGCGCGCCACCCAGAAGAACAAAATGTCATAGCCCGTCTCCATGTAGGAGGTGGGATAGAAATATTTGTAATCGGGCGTTTCGTCGGGCCAGCCCAGCGTGGAGAACGGCCACAGACCTGAGGAGAACCACGTGTCGAGCACGTCGTCATCCTGATGGATATTCTTCGAATGACAAGTTGCGCACTCGGTCGGGCCTTCGCGGCTCACGGTCTGGTGGTTGTTCTCGCAGTACCACACAGGGATGCGGTGTCCCCACCAAAGCTGACGGCTGATGCACCAGTCCTTGATGTTCTCGAGCCAGTTGTAATAGACCTTCTCGAATCGTTCAGGCACGATCTTGATGCGGCCATCCCTCACGGCTTCGAGCGCGGCTTTCGCGAGCGGTTCGATCTTCACGAACCACTGCGTCGAGATCATCGGCTCGACAATTTCACCGCCGCGCTGCGAGCGCGGAATGGTTGTCATGTATTTTTCTTCCTTGATGACGAGACCCGCGGCCTTCATATCGGCCCAGAGATTTTTCCGCGCCTCGAATCTATCTTGACCTTTGTACTGGCCGCCGTTTTCATTCACTCGCGCCGCCTCATCCAATACCGAGATGATCGGCAGGTTGTGACGCTGCGCGATGGCATAGTCATTCGGGTCGTGACCTGGGGTGATCTTGAGAGCGCCCGTGCCGAATTCCATGCTCACATATTCATCGGCAATGACGGGGATCTCGCGCCCAAGCATGGGTACGACCACTTTTTTGCCAATATATTTTTTGTAGCGCTCATCCTCGGGATGCACGGCTACGGCTGTATCACCAAGGATGGTCTCGGGACGGATCGTTGCTACGGGGATATATTCCCCATCCGTAGGGGCGGATCGCGATCCGCCCTTACCCGAACCCGCGATCATATATTTGAAGTAGCAGAGCGTCGCTTCTTCTTCGCTATATTCCACTTCCAGATCTGAGACGGCGGTCTTCAACCCTGGCGACCAGTTGATTAAACGCGGGCCGCGGTAGATGAGTCCCTTTTCATAGAGGCGGACAAATGCCTCTCGGACTGCCCGGCTCAGCCCATCGTCCAGAGTGAAGCGTTCACGGGACCAATCACACGACGCGCCAAGTCGTCGAATCTGCTCGGTGATGATGCTCCCGTACTTGTGCTTCCATTCCCAGGTTCGCTTTACGAATTCCTCGCGGCCAAGTTCTTCGCGCGTCACTTCTTCTGTTTTTAGCAAGTGGCGTTCCACCATCAACTGCGTGGCGATACCGGCATGATCAGACCCCGGAACCCATAGCGCGGAGAAACCTTTCATGCGGTGGTAGCGGATCATCAAATCCTCCACGCTGACAAACATGGCATGGCCGAGGTGCAGTTCGCCCGTCACATTCGGCGGCGGGATGGAAATGACGAACGGCCTCACCGTCGGGTCGAAGCCGGGCTGGTTCGGGTCGTTGTGCGGCTTGAAGTAACCGCCCGCCTCCCACATCGCGTAGATGCGGGATTCGGTGGATTTGAAATCGTAGGCTTTGGGTAATTCGTGTTTGGTCATTCGTGCTCCTTGAAAATAAAACCAATGGCCTGGTCAAATAGCTTTTCGAAATCAGATGGGAATTCGTGTCCCAGATCCGGGTAAACTTCCTCGGCGAATTGAATCCAGTTTTCCTTCAGGACGCCCTGGATTTCCCTGATGGTATCCAGGCTGTTGTCCTTTTCTCCGGTGATGAAGTAGCCGCGTACCGATCGCGCCTCCCGCGCCAGGGGAGCCAGGGAAGCCGGTCTGAATATGTAAGCGGCAACGCCGATGAAACCGCGCGCGCCCACTTTCCCGCTCAGGGCGGTGTAAGCCGAGAGTCCGCCTCCCTGCGAGAAGCCGCCGACGACAATTCGACTGCGGTCAATGTCGTACGTCTTCGCGATCTCCTCGAAGTGGAAGAGGATATCTGCAAGCCCCCGGTCGTTATCGTCCCAGGAATAACTGCCCGGAAAAAGCGCCTGCATGGATTGCGGAGACAGCACCAGCCAGCCGCGTTGACGCGCAACATCCCAGCGTTCAAGATTGTAATCCTTGTGCCCGTTGCGACCGTGCAAGGCAATCAGCAACGGGAGTGCGCGTGACGTGTCGTCCGGCACAAGCAGGGCGCGATCCGGTTGGATGTGCTTTTGCATCTCGAGGCACTTTTGGTCCGACTCTGCCATGAGACGTTTGAACTCCGGCAGGTCGCACACGGCATCGAGGTCGCTATCGCCGAATTGATCCTCCGCCCACCAGAGGCCTGAATCCAGTCCCTGCTGGAAAACGGAAATGACATCGTCTGCGCGTCCGCACAGACTCAGCAGGCACATCTTCCAAAAGGTGGTGCGGGCCGATTGCTCCGGGAAGCGGTCAGCATTCAGCTCGACAAGATGAAGAGCATCAACATACTTGCCTTCCGTGTAGAAAACCATCATTTCGTCAGTCAATTTTTGAAAAGCGACCTTGTCCATGTAGACTCCATATTAAACAAAACACGCCTCGTCCATCATGAGGACGACAGGCGTGTCGCGGTACCACCTCAATTCATTTTCTCAAACACAAAGGACACGAAGTACACAAAGGTTTAAGAAAATGCACTCGGCGACTGACGTGTTCATCAGTCCATGCTGTAACGGGCATTCCCGTGCCGTTCTACTTTCGCAGGGATTTCTTCGGCAGAGTCATCAGACGACTTCGGCGGCTTTTTGCTGTGGAAGTTTCCAGCCGATGACTTCCTTCTCTATCAGCATACGGCTCACGTACTACTTCTGAATGGTTGGGATTATACGCGCTGAGGCGGGGAGAGTCAAGAAATTGATTGATGCTATACTTGCCGCCACCCTGAAATACAAAAAGGATATCAAAATTAACATGCTCTCTGGCCTTGACTTTCTACTCGTCGCCCTCGCCGCGCTGGCGGCTGGAGCTGTCAACGCGCTCGCAGGCGGCGGGACTCTCATTACCTTCCCCATGCTCACCGCGGTGGGAGTCCCTGCTGTGGCGGCAAACATCACGAACACCGTGGCACTCTGTCCAGGCTATTTCGGCGGGACACTTGCTCAATGGAATGATTTGCGCGGACAAAAAGGTCAGTTGTGGCTGATCGTGCCTGCGAGTATCCTCGGTGGAGTGCTTGGCGGGTTTCTTTTGTTGCAAACGGGGGAAAAGTTGTTCAAGGATTTGGTTCCCTATCTGATTTTGCTGGCTTCAGGATTGCTCGCGATTCAAGACCCCGTCCGCGCGTGGTTGATGCGGCGCATGGGAGAACATCACAGTGCAAATCTGCAAAAACTGACATGGCTCCCTGTCGGCCTGGCTTCGATTTATGGAGGGTATTTCGGAGCAGGTCTGAGTGTGATTGTGTTGTCCGCGCTGGGCTTGACGCTCGAAGATACACTCACGCGGCTCAACGCGCTGAAACAGGCGGTCGCGTTCAGCGTCAATGTGGCAGCGGCGATATTCTTTCTTTTTTCTGGACAGGTAGTTTGGTCCGCGGTACTGGTGATGGCGGTCGGCGCGTTGATCGGCGGGACGCTGGGCGGAAAACTCGCGGGCAGAATCAAACCGTCCACGCTGAGGTGGACGGTTGTAACGATCGGCGTGATCGTGGCGATCATTTACCTTGTAAGGTGACAGTCACCTGTTCTTGAACTGCTGTATCGGCACGGGGATTCCCGCCACCATCCAGTAGACTTCCTCCGCTTCTTTCGCGAGACTTTGATTTGCCCAGCCGAGCAGGTCTCGGTAAATGCGACCGACGGGATACGGCGGGACGAGTCCCTGGCCGACTTCGTTCGAGACAATGACCCAATGCGCGGGAATGGCCTGGATCGCTTCGAGCAATTTCGCGATTTCAGCTTCGACAAGTTTCGTCGCCGCCGATTCATCAGGGTTATCCAAATCGGACGCGGCTTGCAGGGCGAGATTTGACACCAGTAATGTGACACAATCCAGCAAAATAAAATCCGCCGAGGGAGGATGGGAGAGCAGGGAATCTCCAATGTTTGATGAAAGTTCCAGCGTCTGCCAGTTGATGGGGCGTTTTTGCCGGTGCGCGGCGATGCGCGTCTGCATTTCATCGTCGAGGGCCTGCGCGGTGGCAATATAGCAGACCTGCCCGTCCTGCGCCGCGGCGAGACGCTCGGCAAAATTGGATTTTCCACTGCGCGCGCCGCCGAGGATGAACGTCAACCTACCCATGGATGATCTTCTCCAGTTTATTCATGTCGAGCGAATTCTCGACCGCGTCGGCCAGCGCCTCCAGCGATCTCTCGAACCGTTCGGCCTGCGGGACGACCTGTCCCTCCCAGCCCAGACTTGCCAGCCAGGCGCGTCGAAACGAATCGTTGTTGAACAGGCCATGCAGATAACATCCCCGGATCTTTCCGTTTGACGAAACGCATCCATCCGGGACCCGAACCTGCCCGCCGTTCCTTTGAACAATTTCCAGCCACGACGACGGACTCGGCGTCTCGCCCATGTGGATTTCGTAGCCTTCGATCATCTCGCCAGCCAGGGACTCAAAATCCAGAATACGCGCACAGACTCGATGAGTGGCCTTCTGCGCGGCAAAGGTGGTGGTGACGGGTAATAATCCCAGGCCTTCCACCGAGTCTTTTCGCGATTCAACATGAAAAGGGTCGCGGATAATTTGACCGAGCATCTGGTAGCCGCCGCAAATTCCGATCACCGCGCCGCCATTCCGGGCAAAGCGCGTCACGGCATTGGCGAGGCCCGTCTGACGAAGCCACTCCAAATCCGCGATCGTGCTCTTCGTGCCGGGAATGATGACTGCATGAGGCTCGCCAAGCTGATCCGCCGAGTCCACGTGGCGGATGTGAACACCGGATTCAGCGCGCAGGGAGTCGAAATCGTCGAAGTTGGCGATGTGGGGCAAAGCCAGAACGGCGATGTCTGTTTGGGAAACGGAAGCAGGCTCGGCGGCGCGTGAAGCGGCTTCCACAGAGACGGCATCTTCGTCAGGCAGGGAAAGTCCTCTTAAGTAGGGAATCACTCCCAGCACAGGAATTTCCCCTTTTTGTTCGATGATCTGAATGCCGTCCTCGAAGAGGGAGAGGTCACCGCGAAATTTGTTGACTAGGAACCCGCGCACGAGGGCACGCTCCTCAGGCTCGAGCAGCCAGAGCGTGCCGAGCAGTTGGGCGAAGATGCCGCCGCGGTCAATATCGCCGACGAGCAGGACGGGCGATTGGGCATAACGGGCAACGGCCATGTTGACGATGTCGCCGCGCCTGAGGTTGAGTTCGGCGGGGCTGCCCGCGCCCTCGATGATGACGAGGTCGTACGCGGCGCGCAGACGGTCGAGGGAGGCGGTGACGTGTTCCCACAGGATGGCCTTCTGCTCGTAATAATTTTTTGCCTCGAGCGTGTGCCAGGGACGACCCATCAGGATGACTTGTGAACGCGAATCGGCTTCGGGTTTGATGAGCACGGGATTCATGTCGGCGGTGGGTTCGAGGCGCGCGGCCGCGGCCTGCAAGGCCTGGGCGCGGCCGATCTCGCTTCCATCCGCGCAGACGGCGGCGTTGTTGGACATGTTCTGCGCTTTGAAGGGAGCCACGCGAACGCCGCGCCGCGCGTAGATGCGGCACAGTGCGGTGACGAGCAAGCTCTTGCCCGCTGAGGAACTGCTTCCCTGGATCATCAATGTTTTGCCGGTCATGGATGCCCCTCACCCCGGCCCTCTCCCGGAGGGAGAGGGAGTAAATGAGAGGTGTCGTTGAGCACGTTGATGATCGCGCCTTTTGAATAGAATGCAATTTCAGTGAGCGAGGCGCTGGAGATGGAAAATTGCCAGTAGTGACTCAGGTCCAGGCCGAGGGCGAGGCAGAGTACCGTCTGGATCGGCCCTCCGTGTGCGGCAAGCAGGATGGTTTGGTCTGCGTGACGAGTCTGTAGATCACCCAGGGCAGATTTCACGCGCTCGGCGAGTTGACTCAACATCTCCCCTTCGGGGGCGGCTGAGTTCAATGGATCTGTTTGCCATTTTTCCAGAAGTTCCGGCGCGGCGGATTTGAGTTCCTGATACGTGAGTCCCTCCCACTCGCCAAAAGCCAGTTCACGAAAGCGAGGATCTGGGGTGATTTTCAAATCGTGGTGACTCGCAATGGTTTCGGCGGTTTTAATTGCGCGGCTCAAGTCGCTGGAATAGATTGCGTCAATTGTCTTCCCCGAAAGTCGTTGAGCGATTTTCTGTGCCTGTTCTTCTCCCGTTTTATTGAGAGGAACATCGGTCTGGCCTTGAAAACGCTGATTAAGATTCCAATCGGTTTGTCCGTGGCGGACGAGGAGAAGTTTCATAGGAAGCTCAGAATCCAGAATGATAAGTAACGGGTGAGGAGTGTTGTGCGTTCCGTTTAATTGTTTCCGTACCACACGAGAACGATGCCGAACGTGAGGACGGCGAGCAGGGCAGACACGATGAGGATGCGGCGGGCGCGTTGCAGGTCAGTGACTTGAGGGGCGCGCAAGCCTCTTCCCAGCACATAGGTATCCACTTTTTCCAGTTCCACACCCAGCGCGCCTGCCATGGCGCTCATGGGAACGCCCGCGTTGGGACTGGCCGTCAGGCGCGCGTCGCGCCGCATCACGTTCCATGCCTGCCTGCCGCATGCGTCGGTGATGAATGCAGAGACGACGATGAAAAATCCCGTCAGCCGCGCGGGAATAAAATTGAGCAGGTCATCAAGCCGCGCGGGGAATTTGCCGAGCCACTCGCGTTCGGCGTCGCGGTAGCCGAGCATCGAGTCGGCGGTGTTGACAAAGCGATAGGCAAGGGCGGCAGGCAATCCGCCGATGGCGAAAAAGAACAACGGCGCCACAATTCCATCGGAGGCGTTTTCGGCCACCGATTCGATTGCCGCCGCGGCGACCTGGAATTCCGTCAATTGCGATGTATCGCGGCTGACCAAATGCCACGAAAGCAGGCGGCGCGCTTCGGGCAGATTCCCTGCTTCAAGCGCAGACTGCACTTCGCGCGCGGCGCGGTCGAGTCCGCGCAGGGAAAACGTGGTTTTGAGGATAAGCGCGGTCGCCAGCCAGTTAGCCAACGGCGGCAGGGAATCAAATCCCCGCGCAAGAAAAAATCCAATGCCGCCGACAAACGCCGCGCCCAGCACCGTCAATGACAGGCCAAACGCAAATTCGGCAGGCGGGTTGCTACGCGGACGAAAACGATTGACTGTTGTTATAGCGCTTCCCATCCACGCGGTGGGATGAAAACGGTTGGGAGGGTCGCCAAAAACAAGGTCGAGAAGGAGAGAGATGAGAAGCTGCATGGAGGAATTCAAAATTTTGAATGGTGCGCGACACGCGCTCCGTGATTACATCATCACTCCGCCTCAAGCGATTCCTGCAAGGATTGTCGAACCGCGCGGGCGATGAGCCAGCCAGGTGTGGTGACGGGGCCAGCGTAGGATTGCATATCGCCTCTGCCTGTCACGGCAACAGTAACGGTGTCTGTGGATGTGCCTGTAGCGCGGTCGCCGTCCGCGGTGCGAATGCCCATCTCTTGCAATACCGCACACTTGGCTTCGGTGGCGGTGATGACGGCATTCAGCATGGCGGCACGGGTGAGATTCGCATCCAAAATGAGAACGACGTTGATCGTCCCTGGTGAATACGAATATGGAGGCGTGACTCCCGCACAGGCCGCGTTGCTCACGCCTGCCGTGACGAGTGCGCCGACGCTTAATCCATTTGCCTGCAAACAGGCAAGACGCGCTTTGCTCAATTTGACGGCAGTCAGCAGGCCGATAAACGGTTCGCGAATGTCCATGCTGCGGGCGATGGCGCGCAAATTCGCTTTGGGATTCGGGCTGGAATAGTCCTTGTCCACGTGCGCGTTGAGGATATGGCGCACGCGCTGAAAGCCTCCGCCCACGATGGCCGAGGAAAGCGCGGTTAAAGCGGATGCACTTTGAACGTGGATGACTTCAGGATTGTGGAAAATGGAAATCCCTTCCATGGGGATGTTCATGGCGCGCGTTGCGTGCTGCGTGTCCCACCTGTGCGTGTTTACTTGTGTACCTGTTTCCACGTCTACCACCTCAACCCAACCATCAGCAACGTACCCACTTCAACGATTTCAACGATCATCCCAAAAACATCCCCCGTCACACCACCCAAATTTTTTCTCGCGAGATACAGGATGACGAAGATCACGAGCAGGCCGAACGCAATGGCAAGCCCGCCTGCAATCCCCAGCCAAATCCCCAGCGCGGCGGGCATGAGCGCGCCGAGGAAGAGCGAACTTTTTTTCAAGCCCATCGCAAAGTCCGCGCCCATGCCGTCGGGACGCGCCAGCGGCTGAGTCCCTGCCAGTGTGACACACCAGCGCGCCAAACTCGCGGCGAGCAAAATCGCGCCAACCGCGCGGGTATGAGGAAGCGAAGCAAGAGCCGAAAACTTTACCAGCAAAACCAGGACCAAACCGATGGCACCAAACGAGCCGACGTGCGGGTCCCTCATGATTTGCAGGCGGCGTTCGGGGTTGCTGGCGTGGAACATGCCGTCGAAGCAATCGGCGAGGCCGTCGAGGTGGAGTCCGCCTGTCAATGCGATCCACGCCGCAAGTGAAATCGCCGCGGTCACTGTTTGAGAAAAATACAAACCCAGCAAAGAAACCAGCGCGGCGACGATCCCGCCCAAACATAAACCGACAAAAGAATACCAGCCCGCAGCGCGTCCGCTATCGCCCGCCTGCCAGGCTTTGGATGCAGGCAGGGGAAGGATGGTGAGGAGGTTGAAAGCAATACCCAGGGTTCTCATCTTGTCCAATCTTCTCCTTCGACTGCGTTCGTCGCAAGCGGCGCTCCTCACTTCACTCAGGACAGAGTACCCGCGCTGAGCGGAGTGCAGCGAAGTCGAAGCGCAAGTAACCTGAAAACATAAACTTTTTATGAAACCTGTCCTTCGACTGCGTTCCTCGAAAAGCGCTCGTCACTCCGCTCAGGACGAAGCAATATCCTTAATATCCTTCTCGCTCACACCCGCTTCACCGAATGTCGCCATCTCGGCCAAAATTTTACAGGCGGCCTCCGCCATCGAAATGCCAAGCGCCGCGCCCGTGCCTTCACCGAGCCGCAAATCGAAATCGAGCAGGGGATTGAGTCCCAGCCAATCCAGCATCAGGCCATGGCCGCGTTCTTTCGAGCGATGCGCGGCGATCAAATAATCCCGGCACTGCGGCGCAATCGTCACCGCGATCATCGCCGCGGCGGTCGAAATGAATCCGTCCACCATCACGGGTTTGCCATGCGCGGCCGCGCCGAGCATCACGCCTGCCAACCCGCCGATCTCGAAGCCGCCCACCTTCGCAAGCACATCAAGACCGTCGTTTGCGTTCGGCTGGTTCACATTCAACGCGCGTTCAATCGCATCAATCTTTCGTTTGAGTCCTTCATCGTCCACGCCCGTGCCGCGGCCTGCAATTTCCTTTGGATGTTGTTTCATCAACGCGCACGCAATCGCGGCAGACGGAGTTGTGTTGCCGATTCCCATGTCGCCTGTTCCGATGATGTCTGCGCCGCGGGCGATTTCCGCCTCGACAATTTCGACTCCGCTCAAAATGGATTCCGTTCCCTGTTCACGCGTCATCGCGGGACCTTTGGCCAGGTTCGCCGTTCCCCGGGCAATTTTCTTGACGACAAGCCCTTCCCGCACAGGGACATCCGACGCGACACCCATATCCACGATCACCACCCGCGCGCCGACGTGACGCGCCAGCACATTGATCGCCGCGCCGCCCGTGAGGAAATTCAACACCATCTGCGGAGTCACCTCCTGCGGGTACGCGCTGACTCCCTCTGCAACCACTCCATGATCCCCCGCCATCGTGATGATGACTTTTTCATTGATGGTCGGAATCGCCCTGCCCGTAATCCCCGCCAGTTGAATGGACAGCGCTTCCAAACGACCCAGGCTTCCCTGCGGTTTGGTCAACGTATCCTGCCGCGCCTGCGCGGCTTGCATGGCGGTTTGATCGCGGGGTTTGATTTGTGAAATAATTTTTTCGAGGGACATGGGGGTTCTCCAATTTACGTCACTGCGAGCCGTTCTATGGCGAAGCAATCTTAGTTTGCGGGGGGATTGCTTTGGCGAAAGTGCATCGCCTCGCAATGACATGGTTAAAATTCAATTCCCGGCTGAGCCTGAATGCCCTGGTCGTAGGGATGTTTGATGAGAAGCATCTCGGTCACGAGGTCGGCTTGCTGGATCAATGCCTCAGGGGCAGAGCGGCCGGTGATAACGAGATGCAGGCTCGGGGGCCGGTTGAGGCGGAGCCAGTCGAGTACGGCAGAAGTATCCAACCAGCCGTAATGCAAGGCGTAGGTAAATTCGTCCAGCACGATCAAGTCGTATTGATTGCTGGCAATTTTTCCCTTTGCAATCTCCCAGCCATTTAGCGCGCGGGCGGTGGTCTCGTCCATGTCTTTGGATGTCCACGTGAAGCCGTCGCCGGTGGTGTGCCATTCAATGCCGAGTTTCTTCGCGGCTTTGATCTCGCCCCACTGACCGGTTTCTGCTTTGATAAATTGGATCACGCACACGCGAAGCCCGCGCCCCCAGGCACGCAAGACCATCCCAAACGCGGCAGTGGATTTTCCCTTGCCGTCCCCTGTGTTGACGATGAGCAGTCCTTTTTTCATTATCAATCACCCAACCCCGGCAGGATCAATGGCACATGGCTTTCGGGATGCTGGATCACGTGCACCGGCACTTTGTATACCGAACGCAGGATTTCGGTCGTGAGCGTTTCCTTCGGACTGCCCGCCATGCACAATTGACCGCCTTCGATAATGGCGATGCGGTCCGCGAAGAGCGAGGCGAGATTCAAATCGTGAAGCGCGATCATCACGGTGAGGTTCTTCTCACGCGCCTGCTTCGAAATGAGCTTGAGCAAATCAAGCTGGTGGCGCAGGTCGAGGTGTGCGGTGGGTTCGTCCATGATCAGGATGGGAGTATCCTGTGCGAGAGCGCGTGCCAGCAGGACGCGCTGCTGCTCGCCCCCGGAAATCTCGTTCATGCGGCTTTCGGCAAGATGGAGCACATCCACCTGCTCAAGAGACCGGCGGGTGAGTTCCTCATCCCTGCTGGAAGTCTGGCCGAGAAAATTCAAGTACGGAGTTCTGCCGAGCAGGACAGTTTCCCAAACCGTGAACGCGGGGGGTAAAGAGACGGCCTGCGGCACAACCGAGATGTGACGCGCGCGCTGGATCGGTGCGAGGGTTGTCAGGTCTGTGCCGTTGACGCGGATCTGTCCGCGGCGGATGGGGATGACCCCGCTCACCGCGCGTATCAACGTGGACTTGCCCGCGCCGTTCGGCCCGATCAGCGCAACCACTTCACCGGACTTCACTTCAAGTCCGATGTTTTTCAGAACTTCACGATCCCCGTAATAAACAGAAAGGTTTTGAATCTTTAGCATAGGTATCTCCAATTCAGCCGAGATTCTTAACGCAGAGTCACCAAGTTGCCAGGGTTATTGCTTTCTGGCTCTCCCGTTTCCGGCGGGAGGATGGGCGAGCCATGAGTTCTTTGCCGCTGATTACGCGGATTTTCGCTGATTATTTTCAAAAATACGCGTCAATTAGCGTAATTCGCGGCTGGGAGTTTTAGGGTTTCCCATTAAAACGGCGCTTTCTTCTCTGCGACTTTGCGTTAATTTTCGCATGATCGCCAAATGCTCCAACTTGGGCGCCTACCAAAATCCCTGGTTCTTTGAGCGGCGAAGAACCCACAGGAAGAAAGGCGCGCCCGCCAAAGCAGTGATGATGCCCACCGGAATTTCCTGCGGGGCGAGGACAACGCGTGCCAACACATCCGCAATGAGCAGGGCAACCGCGCCTCCAATCAGACTCAACGGCAGGAGGCGGCGATAGTCTGCGCCGAGCCACAGGCGTATGACATGCGGGACGATCAAACCGATAAAACCAATGATCCCTGAAAAAGAAACCGCCGCCGCGGTGACAAGTGAAGCCGCCACGAGGATGATCGTCCGCGTGCGCGTCACGTGCAGGCCAAGTTGCTGTGCCTGATCATCGCCAAATTGCAGGAGGTTGAGGGCGTGTCCGCTCACGAGCAGGACGGCGATCCCAACTGTGAGGAAAGGCAAAACAGCTAGCACAGACAGCCATCCGGCCTGGATGGAGCCGCCAAGAAGCCATCCCAACGCACGCCGGACTTCATCGCTGGAACGAAGCATAAGGAAGGAAGTCAATGAAGTGGCAAAGGATGAGATCGCCACACCCGCAAGGATCAAATTTGTCGTCGGCACGGTATGACCGATGCGGGCGATGGCATACACAACCAGCACGGTCAGCAAACCCATCGCAAAGGCGGCCAGCGGAATCGCCATCAACCCCCAAAACGAATACGGCCATTGGATGGACATGGCAATTACCGCGCCGAGTCCCGCACCAGAAGCGACGCCGATCAAATACGGATCAGCCAGTGGGTTGCGGAAGAGTCCCTGGTACGAAGCGCCGCTGATGCCAAGCGCCGCGCCTGTCAGCGCCACCAGCACCGTGCGCGGCAGGCGGATCTTCCACAGGATGGAATCCGTTATCTCCTGTCCATTGCCTGTCAGCGAGGCCCACATCTCAACCGGAGAAATGAACACCGAACCGATCGCGATGCTGAGGACGATGGCGAGGAGCAGGAAGAGGAAAGATGAAAGATGGGGTGCGCGGCGCATGGGATGAATGTACACAGGTAGACACGTAAACACGTATCAGGTTCCGTGTCTACTTGTGTACTTGTATACCTGTCTACTTATACAACTCCGGGTGCAACAACTTCGCCAACTGCTCAAGCGCATCCACGAGGCGCGGGCCGGGGCGGCTGACAAGGTTATCATCGAAGGTAAAGATCTGATCGTTCTTCACCGCGTCGATCACATCCCAGCCCGGGCGGGCTTTCACAGATTCGGACGTCGTGCCATACGCGGCATCGCCCAGCACGATGATGCCCGGATTCGCGGCCACCAACTGCTCGGAGCTGATCTGCGCCCACTCACCCTCAAGTTCCGCGCCTGCGTTCACGCCGCCAGCGCGGGTAATCAACAGGTCAATGAACGTGCCGGGGCCGGAGGTCCAGGGTTTGGTTGGATCGGTCGCATCCAGTTCGTAGAAGACGAGCGGCTTTTCCGTGACGCCGGAAATCTTCTCATCAACTGCTGATACACGCGCTTTGAGCGACTCAACCAAATCCGCTGCTTCTTTTTCGTGACCTGTGAGCTGGGCGACCGTTTCGAGGTTCACGTACAACTCTTCGAGCGTTTTCGGATTGTTGAGGTAATACACGGTGAGACCAAGCGCTTCCAGCGAGGAAACCAGTTCAGGCGAATTTAATCCGGCGGCGATCACCAGGTCAGGTTCCAATGCGACGATGGCCTCGGCGCTGAAATCGCCCATGGAACCGCCGACACTGGCGATGCTCTTGGCTTCTTCGGGATAATCGGAAAGTTCATCGCGGCCAACGACTTGTGATCCCGCGCCCAGGGCAAAGAGGATCTCGGTATTCGACGGCGCAAGGGATACGACGCGCTGGGCGGGCGCTTCCAGTTTAACTTCGCGGCCGAGGCCGTCGGTGACGGTGATCCCTGCAGGGGCGGCGGTGGGAACCTGCGTGGCCGGAGCCTCCGTCGAAATGGGAGCAGGCGCTTCGGTCGGAAGGGATGCGGGGCCGCATCCTGCCAGAAGCAGGGTAAATAGCAATGTCAGAATTAGAGTCTTGCGAAACATGGTTATCTCCAAGTTTGAAATTTAGACCCTAAAGGTTTCGTTCGAATTGTTGCTCCTGGTTGAACAAGAATGCGCTGCAAATTTTTATCCTGGCGTCCTTGAAAAACCTTTAGGGTCTGTTTTTGGCATGAAATCAAAATCCCCAGCCAGGGCTGGGGAGGTTGGAGAGGCAATCCGAGGAAGCCGTCCTCCACCTCCTTTCCACGAGAGTGTGGTAGAACCGGCCTCAGCGGGCGACCTGACTTGGTTAGTTTAGTAGTTATGTAGTTCGGTAGTTTTGTAGTTTGGTAGTTCAACTACCAAACTAACCAACTATGCAACTACCCAACTAACCTCACAGTTGCGGGACAGTGTCGGAATTACACCGACTTCGCCGCTTTTGGCCGTATTGAATTATGAAGGTATTGTATGCCGCGTGGGAATGCCAGTCAAGTGATATTTGACAGTGATTCGGCAGGTGCGCTGCGCCTTACAAAGAGGATGCCTTCCGTCGGACAGGTGTGGCGCACTCGCCTCCGATCTTTTTAATCAGATTGCGAAAGAACATTATATGGAAGTGATACAGCAGGTACCAGTACAAAAACCCGGGGAGGCCGCATGGAGCGAAGAAGAAAGTTTGTGACATGTAGGTCAAATTGCCAATTTGACCTACTCGCCATTCGAGCCATTTATCACCGGCAAATTGATCCTTTACGCGGACGACGATTTTTTCATTTTCCTGTTTCGTTTCAACCTGCCAGTTCGATTGCATAACGCCCATGATTGCCCGAAAGACTTTATCAACACCGGCATTGACTTTGATTTCGCGATGATGAATAAAGAATCCTTCTTGCTTGAGTGTTTTAACGGGATGCCCGCCATCGTCCCACACACGTTCAACATGCACAGGAGATAAAAAGCCGAGTGCCTTCCGCGCGGCTTCGTCGAAAGTGATTAACTTTACTTCGGGGAAAATGGCCAGGGCCTCGGGGTGTTTGACAATGCTGTCGTCGGTCAGGGCGTCAATCAGCGCGTGGGCGATGGGATAGGGAACGGGCGTTATCAGACTCACGCCAAATGCCATGAACTGGACAGGGATGGAGGGCAGGAGCAACATACTCCGCCTGAGTCCGCGTGCGCGGGCGTACTTGAGCATGAGTTCCTTGTAAACAACGACCTCCGGCCCGCCGATCTCGTAAATGCCGCCCCGGCCGCCGGGAACCGTCAACGCGGCGAGGAGATAATCAATGACGTTTTGAATGGCAATCGGCTGGGATTTTTTGTAACTCATCCATGCGGGGCCGGGGGCAATGGGAAAGAGTTCGGTCATGAAGCGGATCATCTCAAACGAGATACTGCCCGAACCGACGATGACTCCCGCACGAAATTCAGTGACGGGAACTTTGCCTCGTCTCAGCACGACGCCTGTCTCGATGCGCGAGCGCATGTGCGGTGCGATATGTTGTTCAGGGTCGGCGAGGCCGCCGAGGTAGATGACGTGCTCAACCCCCGCCTGTTCCGCCGCGGACGCAAAATTGCGTGCGCCTTCGATTTCGCGTTCAGTGTAGCCGCGTCCACTGGACATGTTGTGGATGAGATAATACGCGGTGTGTACACCCTCCAGCGCGGGCGCAAGCGTTGACGGAGTCATCGCGTCGCCGGGGACAACTTCTATTTGACGGAACCAGCCTCGGCCCCTGAGTCGAAGCGGGTCGCGGGCCAGCGCGCGGACTCGATAGCCTGAGTCCAACAATCGGGGAATCAGTCTGCTTGCGATGTAGCCAGTCGCGCCGGTGACGAGGATGATGTTATTCATGGGTAAATTAAGGCGACAGTCACTTTGGCCCCGCTCCGCTGCGCTTCGGGGGTGCTTCGCAAAAGTGACGGTCACCTGTTCAATACGCGCGCACGAGAGGCGAGGCGGTTGGTGAGACCGTCGAAGATAAACTTATGGAAAGGCCACATCGCATACCAGTAAAGAAAACCTGAAAGACCGTGCGGTTCGAAGTATGCTGAAACCGTGAAGAGGGTTTTGTTTTCCTGCCTGTCCCCTTCGGGGGATGGCTCGGATTGAAATTCAAGCCAGGCTTTGCCAGGGACTTTCATCTCGGCGCGCAATCGCATGAGGCGGTTTTGCTCCACGAGTTCGACGCGCCAAAAATCAAGCGACTCGCCTGTGCGGATTTCGTCGGGGTGACGGCGGCCGCGGCGAATGCCAACGCCGCCGATGACTTTGTCCATCCAGCCGCGCAAGGCCCAGGCCCAATCCATGTACATCCAGCCGCGCGCGCCGCCAATTCCAGTGTAGGCACGGAAGACCGTCTCGGCAGGCAAATCGAGCAGGACCCGCCGCCGCTCGACGAACATGCCTTCCTCCACGGTGAAGACGTACGGCTTGACGTCCCCCTGCGCGATGACGAGCGCATCGGCCCAGCTTGTTTCGACGTTATCGCGTTGAATGCGATTTAGCGCGAGGTGGACGGCGGTCTTGAAATCAATCGGCTGGATCTGCGGAAAGAGTCTGTGCGCCGCTTCGTCGCGGACGATGAGTTTGGCGCGCAGTCCCTCGATCAACGGCGCGACGACGCGCCAGTGAATCGGCGTGACCATGTGCACCCAATACGCGGAGAGACGCGGCGCATAGATCGGCGTGCGGATCAGCCAGCGCTTGAGTCCGCGCTCTTCGGCGTAACCGAGGAGCATGTCGGCGTAGGTAAGGCGGGTGGAGCCGCCGATCTCGATTACGCGGCCGATGCTGTCGGGGGTGTCCAATGCGGCGACGAGGTACGAAAGCACGTCGCGGATCGCAATCGGCTGCGCCTGCGAGAAATACCAGGCCGGGCAGACCAGCACAGGCTCGCGCTCGGTAAGATAACGAACCATCTCAAACAACACCGAGCCGGAGCCAACGATCATGCCTGCGCGGAATTCAGTCACAGGGACGCGGCTGTAGCGGAGCATGTATCCCGTCTCGTGGCGCGCCCGCAGGTACGGCGAGAGATTCGCGGCGGGGTCAACCAGTTCGCCAAGATAGATGATGCGCTCGATGCCTGCCGTTTCCGCCGCGTCGGAGAAATTGCGCGCAACGGCCAGGTCGCGTTCGGCGTTGATCTTTCCGCCCTGCATTCCGTGGATGAGATAGTACGCGGCCGAAACACCCTGCATTGCGTTGACCAGCGTATCCGATGCAAGCGCGTCGCCGCTGACCACTTCGACGCGCTTCAGCCACGGGCGTCCCTGCAAACGCGCGGGGTCACGCACGAGACAGCGCACGCGGTAACCTTTGTCGAGCAGTCTCGGCACGAGGCGCCCGCCCACGTAACCCGTCGCGCCTGTAACGAGGATCAGTTTGGAGTCGGTCATCGAGGAGATTGTATCATTCCGTCATTGCGAGGAGCGTTCGCCTGCCCCGATGGTCTTTCGGGGTTGCGACGAAGCAACACTTGCACCTGGCGCAAGTGCAGGTGTGACAATGCTTTTTATGCTATCATCAAACCGACATGGGCGACTCGCCATCCACAACCGGCCAACTGCAGAACCAACTGACCGTAAAACTGCCCCTCGTGTGGTTTTCACTTTCCTTCATCGCGGGGATCGTCCTGGAAAGCCTCGTTTCATTGCCTCTCAGGGGAGTGTTTGCGCTGGCCGGGTTTATCATCGCCTTCTTCATCCTCATTCAAATCATGGCAAGGAAAAGCACTCCTTCGCCCCCGGCTTTCAGCTTTCATCCTTTCATCTTTATCCTGCCCCTCGCCCTCCTGCTCGGCGCGGCGCGCTACCAACTCCAACAGCCAGACATCGACGCGGACCACATCGCCTTCTACAACGACCGCGATTACGAAATCTTCGTCACGGGCATGGTGGCGGAAATGCCCGATACCCGCGATACGTACACCAACCTGCGCGTCAAAGCCACAGCCGTGGACACAGGCGACGGCCACGGCGATTTCCCCGTGACAGGTTTCGTGCTGGCGCGCGTGCCTGCGAATCAGGAATATCACTACGGACAGGTCCTCCGCCTGCGCGGCAACCTGAAGACCCCGCCCGTCAACGAGGACTTTTCGTACCGCGACTACCTGGCGCGCGACAATATCTATTCGTACATGTCCAAGGCCGAAGCGACGGTTCTCCCCAGTGAAGGCGGCAATCTCTTTCTCAAGGCGGTTTACGCCCTCAAGGAAAAATCGCTCGCTGCGATTTACAAGATCTTCCCCGACCCCGAAGCCTCCCTGCTGGCGGGCATCCTGCTCGGCGTGGACACCGGCCTGCCCAAAGAGATCCAGGACGCGTTCAAGAACACGGGCACGGCGCACATCATCGCCATCTCCGGTTTCAACATCGCCATCATCGCGGCCATCTTCATCAGTTTGTTCAGCAAAATGTTCGGCCCGCGTCTCGGCGCGGTCTTTGCCATCGCGGGCATTGCGTTTTATACTTTCCTCGTCGGCGCGGACGCGGCGGTCGTGCGCGCCGCGCTGATGGGAACGCTGAGTCTCTTCGCGCGCCAGGTGGGGCGGCGCAACCTCGGCCTCAACACGCTGTCCTTCGTCGCGCTGATCATGACCTTCGTCAACCCGCTGACCCTGTGGGACGTCGGCTTCCAGCTTTCGTTCTTCGCCACGCTTGGCCTCATCCTCTACGCCGAACCGCTTTCGAATCTCGCCCTTCGTCTCATCACCCGTTTCTCGTCTCCCGACAGCGCACAAAAGGTCATCGGCCCCATTTCAGACTTCGTCCTGCTGACCCTCGCCGCGCAGATCACAACCATCCCGATTATGGCCTACCACTTCAAACGCATCTCGCTCATCTCGTTTATCGCCAATCCCTTCATCCTGCCCGTGCAGCCCGCGCTGATGATCCTCGGCGGGCTGGCGATGTTCGTCAGCCTGATCATCCGTCCGCTCGGCCAGCTCGCGGCGTGGGTCACGTGGCCGTTCGCAACGTATACAATTCGCGTTGTGGAAATTTTCAACATCAAGCAGGGTACCATTTATCTGGGAGACTTCTCGCTCCCGTTCATGCTCCTGTTCTACGGGGCGCTTCTTTCTTTGACCTTTAGCTGGCCCCGTTTAAAGGAATGGTTCTCCGCCCAGTCCTCCCGCATCCGCGCGGCTGCCCTCACCGCGGCCTTCACACTTCTTTTCATCTGCACCATCCTGACCTGGCGCGCGGCATTCAGCGTGGGCGACGGACAGTTGCACGTCACGTTCCTGGAAGTGGGTTCGGCCAACGCAGTTTTGATTCAAACCCCCAGCGGACAAAACGTTCTGATCAACGGCGGCTCGAGCACGTCCGAACTCTCCGACGAACTCGGGCGGCGCCTGCCGCTCTTCAACCGCAAACTGGACTGGCTCGTGATCGCCTCCACACGCGAGGATGAACTCTCCGCCTTGCCGCGCGTGGTGGAAAGATACACTCCGCAAAACGTCCTGTGGAGCGGCAACGTGCAGGCCTCGTTCTCCGCGCAACTGCTGGACGAATACTTCGCGGAAACGGGAATCCCCGTCACGCGCGCGGAAACGGGACAAAAGCTCGAGCTGGGCGACGGCGCGTTTATCGAGGTCCAGGCTGAGGGTCCGCGTGGAAGCGTGCTCGTCATCCACTATAAAGATTTCAGCGCGGCGCTTCCGATCGGCGTCAGCGAAGGGACGCTGGAAGAGTTGGAGTTCGGCAACGTCATCGGCAAAGTGGATGTGCTGCTGCTCGCCGATTCGGGCTTCGCGCAAACCAACCCGCCCGACCTGATCGAGAACCTGAACCCGCAGTTGGTGGTGCTGAGCGTTTCCGCCGGTGACCCAAACGGCATGCCCCCGCAGGAGACGCTCGATAATCTCGAAGGCTACTCGTTCCTGCGCACCGACCGCAACGGCTGGATTGACGTCAGCACCGATGGAACCGAGATGCGCGTGGAGGTGGAGAGGCAGGGAGCGGTGGGGAGTGAGGAGTAATCAGTAGGCAGTGATCAGTGTGAGGGTAGAAAGGTGAGTAGTTGCGCGATAGAAGCACGATAGATATAGACCCCGCTCATAAACGCTGGATTTTGAGCCTTAGGGTCCATAAATAAATAACTTCCCGTATGTCGTTGCCCCGCCAAATTGCGGCGGGATTCCGAGGAGGGCGCACTTCCCGACGAAGCAATCTCCTGGCACTTGAAAAAGCCTGTTTAACCAGTTTTTCTGCCCTTTTGGGGATTGCTTCGGGCAAAGAACGCCCTCGCAAAGACATCGTTTCGTTGGTGGGTGAAGGAACTTATATTTTTACGAACCCTAACGGCATGGAAATACGCGGGGGTGGGGAGGTCGTGATGGGATTGACAGGGGTGCTATAATGAATCCGTAGAATTATCCTCTTGCGGCGTAACATAAGCCCAAGCCTGATGGGTAGGCAACACATTTGTGGAGGATGAATTAATGAACACCAGAGAAAAAATAGAACAATATACAATAGTTGCAATTGCGGTACTTGCGGCTGTTTTTTCAGTCTTGGATACTTTTGGAATACTTGAAAAAGTTTCATTCCTGTCCGGATTATCCGGATTAACCCCATCACTTATTGTCATTCTGCTATCACTAGTTGCGGTCTATCTTATCTTTGAAAGGCGCAGTAAACTCGATAGGATTGACAGGATAACTGCAGAGGCGACCCAGCGTTTGATCGGAATCGAAGAACAGACGAGAAGACTAAATGAGCTTTCCAACATTGAGTTGCTCCGCTCAGCTCGAGAATCCGGCGTGGAGGATTTATATTCAAGGGCTAATTCGGAGAGACTACACGGTATCGTGGATGGAATCAGAAACGCTAAAGGACCAATAGATATTTGTGGCGTCGCATTACCAAGCATGGTGGAGAACGATGAATTCAGAGAAGCGGTATTAGATCATGGTCGAAAATATGATGTAAGGATCATGCTCTTGAACCCCGACTCATATGAGGCAATTCGAAGAAAAAACATCGAAGAACCATTGGGAAGAAAAACAGTAGCCGATATCATTGCAACATGTTCCTGGATAGAAGAGCAAGTGATCAAGAATGGGCGTTTCCGTCTTCACTTTTACGATATTCCCCCCATGCTTTCATTAATCATTACGGATCAATTCATCTTTGAGGAACCATATCATTTTGGCCGGCCAGAGGGTCTGGAAGGTTGCATAGGCGGGCATGTTCCAATGTTGAAAATCAGGAACCAACCGGAAAAAGGCACAAAGAATCCCTATTCGTTTTTCAAAGCACACTTTGAATACTTGTGGAACTTCACGAGAGGGACACGGGCAAATCTTCCAATTCAATTTCTTGAAGCCAAACCGTCTACCTATATCGTATTGGAGAATCAAACGGGCAAGGATATAGCAATGAGAGGCTGGGAAATCACTGGGCAAGAAAGCTTGCGCCCATTTCAATTTGAGTCTGATTATATTTGGAACAACAGTGACCGAATTATTATTGCACGACAAGCGGAAGATTTACCAAAAGGCAATAGAATTTTTATGACTGAAACCGATTTTATGGGCAACAATACGATTCTTAGACTCACCAATGGCCCTGGAACATTAACGAATGAGTGGTCCATTCCCCTGTCAGTAGATGAAAGTGAAACACAGGATTAATATGAAAAGACGCTAAAGTCTGCCGTCAAATGCTCATAGTGCTCATCTCGAATCGAAATACTTGCTCCTGCGCACCGACCGCAGCGGCTGGATTGACGTGAGCACCGATGGGACGGAGATGCGCGTGGAGGTGGAGAGGCAGGGGATGGTGGGAAGTGAGGAGCAGGGCAGGGAGGGGTGATATACTTTCAAACGATAGGATCGTTATATGAAAATCATTTTCAAAGGTGTCATTCATGCTCAATCTAACCGTTGAGATTTTACGCTAGGAAGCGGCTAATTTTTCAGCCAGGGAATCACGTCATGCCGAAAAATCATTGTACGGGGTCACAGACGGCAAAGCTGTTGGCACCTACCTTGAGCATAAATTCAGAGCGCACCTGCAAAGCAGATATGAATTCGAGACAGGCAATTCGGCCAGTGGAATAGATTTTCCCGGGCTGTTGGTAGACATCAAGGTCACGAGCATTAACCAACCGCAATCATCATGTCCTTTCAAATCTGCCCGGCAAAAAATCTATGGTTTGGGTTATTCACTTCTGGTTTTTGTCTATGAAAAAGCAGATAACCCTGCCAGGCAAACGGCGGTATTAAAAATTTTGCACACGATTTTTGTAAATGCCGATAGAACGGCTGACTTTCAAATGACAAGAGGCATCCTTCGAATACTGGAGAACGAAGGAAATCGGGATGACCTTATCGCTTTCATGTTTGACAAGAACCTGCCAGCAGATGAAATTGAAATTGGAAAGATGGCCGACGAAATTATCAAGGTTCCGCCAAAACAGGGTTTCCTGACCATTTCCAACGCTTTACAGTGGCGGTTGCAATATGGCCGGGTTATTGAACAGGCAGGGCACATGGAAGGAATTTATAGAGTAAACGAATGACAAATACGCTGCGACAGACGCAGATTGAATACGGAGATTTTCAAACCCCTTTGGAATTGGCAAAACGGGTATGTCAGAAATTGGTTGAACTGGGCCTATCACCAGATACCGTTATCGAACCGACCTGCGGGGTTGGCGCTTTTGTGGAAGCATCGGCAAGTTGCTTTCCCGACGCAAAAAAAATCATTGGCATTGAAGTCAACAAAGTTTATCTGGATGAATTAGAAAATCGAAAAAAACGTTTTAACCAAAACGACCGCATCAATTTAATACAGGGCGACTTTTTTGACTTTGATTGGAAGACCCTGCTTGAAGTTGAAGGTTCGACTCTGGTAGTTGGCAATTTCCCCTGGGTTACGAATTCGCAACAGGGAGTAATTGGCGGAGTAAATCTTCCCACAAAAATCAATTTCCAAAACCGCAATGGCTTCGACGCCATGACGGGAAAAAGCAACTTCGATATTTCCGAATGGATGCTAATTCAAACGGCCAATTGGTTGAGGAATCGCAAGGGCTATCTTGCCATGTTGTGCAAAACGTCCGTAGCCAGAAAATTCCTAAGTCATCTTCATTCGGAAAAAATCGGCGTTTTGCGCTCAGCGATATTCGGCATTGATGCCAAGCGCCATTTCGATGTTTCCGTGGAAGCCTGTTTATTGTTCTGTGAATTCGACGCTCATTCCCATAATTACGATTACGATGTTTACGAAAACATGGACAGCCTAAAAAGCCAGCGGGTAGGCCATAGAAACGGTATTACTGTACGCGATTTGGATACCTTCGAGAGATTAAGTAAATACTATGGACACAATAAAACCAAGTGGCGTTCGGGCGTCAAACATGACTGCTCGGACGTAATGGAGTTTCGGAAAATCGGCAAAGATTACATTAATGGCCTGGACGAAATTATGGAAATTGAGTCCACGTATCTGTACCCATTGCTGAAAGGTTCCGACGTCGCCAACAATCGCATTGACCAGACAAACCGTTATGTTCTCGTCACTCAAAAAGCCGTTGGCGAGTCAACCCATCCAATCAAAAAGCTTGCCCCAAAGACTTGGGAGTATTTGGAATCCCATGCGAAATATCTCGATGAAAGAAAAAGCAGAATTTATCAGGATGCCCCTCGCTTCTCGATGTTTGGTGTAGGTCCTTATACCTTTGCGCCCTACAAAATAGCGATTTGCGGACTGTATAAAAAACTGGAGTTTCGCTTGATCGGTCAGGTGGAAAATAAGCCGGCCGTTTTTGACGACACGGTATATTTTTTGAGCTTCAAAACAGAGCAGGAGGCAAATAAAGTTTTTGGGATTTTATCTTCGCCTTTGGCAAAAGATTTTTATTCTGCCTTGATCTTTTGGGACGAAAAACGTCCCATCAAAAGCAGTGTACTAAATAGCCTGGATTTACAGCAATTCGAAAGCACACAAGTTCTCAGGTTGTTTTAGGAAACCTGAAGAACCTGCCTGCAAACGAGATGGCTGTCTTTTCGTGAAGCAAGGGTCTCGTCCCATTATTGTTCTGTCCGCGCCGATGGAAATAATTTGTATGCTCTTCACCGATGATCCATCTTCTGGTTTAGTTTTCCCGCTGAACTTTGGCGGGGTTTTGACGGGGAGTCCAGGCGCTCAATCCGCTGTGTAGCATCATGTCTCGATGGAAATCGTCCTCTGGCCGAATGTCTGGCATAGCTGGCATGCGCTTGTACCACAACTACCAAAGGCGACGCACGCACTCGAAGCGCTCTGTTCAGCCATTCGCCGGTTCATAATCCAACCTCCTCGTTTTGGATACAGTTACACTGCATCCTGCTCCTGAACAAACAAGGAGCGAGGTTATTCGCGGTAATCAAGCGCCAAAGACTTGAAGTATTTGCACCGTTGCACTGGGGGAAACAATCAGCACGTAATCGCGAATATCCTGCAAATGAGACTCAACCGTCTCAGGGCTGATCCCTGCTGGGGCATACACGGCAAATAGAACATTGCGTGTCGAAGCCGTGATCTGCGTCCGCTGATCGGGGCCGTAGACGATGCTTGAAATGATTCCCGCTTGATCGGACATCACCATGTCTCCCGCTTTCAAAGCCTGCTCCTGTCCGCGGAGCAAAGTGTAGTTTTCAGCGCCGCTGGCAACGCTCAAAGTGACCGGCAATTGCAGTTTGTCGAGATCGTGGCCCGCCGTGAGAAGCAGGTTCTTGATCTCGGCCATGAACATGGCTTCCACGAGCGCGGCCACGCTGGGAATGGATCGGTCTTTGAAGAGGATCGATTCCAGTTGCGCCTGGACGTGATAGGTCTTCTTGAATCCTTTGTAATAGGCGTTGTACGCCGCGATGGCCGGGATTGCTTCGAGCGCTTTGCGATCCTGCCCGGCGAATTGGGCGCGCAGTTCACTTTCCAGTTCTTTCTTGCGGTCTTCCAGGTCGGGATGAGAGGGGGGATTATCCACTGCGCGCATGACGAGAATGCCTGCATGAGCATCAGGGTAGGTTTCTTTCCAGGCATCGGTGACTTCGAACATAAAGAAATCCTTTAGTGGTTATTCCTGCAAGATCTTTATGGCTGCAGGCAATTCGCTGAGCAATCTTTGAGTTGCCAGTGCGATCTCTTCGACTGCAAGATCGAATGCCGCTTCGTTCGCGCGTGACGGCTTCCGATACCCGCTGACCTTCCTCACATATTGCAACGCGGCCTCACGGATTTCCTCCTCCGTCACGGTATGGTCCATATTTCGTAAAGGTTTAATGCTTCTGCACATTTCAAGCTCCAATCTTTGGCCAATCCAACAATAAGACTTCAGCCAGTAACCGCGAATTTACATTTCGTTCCAGTTTATCCAACCCATCTTCCAAATCGCTCACCACGCGCCGCGCAGTGGACAAGTCTAGGCGGCCCGCGAGGAATTCGATTTCCATGTTGCGATCTACGTTGATGAGCGGAGTCTCGGCCTGTGCCACGCGCAACATCACGTCGCGCCAGTACGAAAGCCATGTCAGGATTGTCTGACGCATGGAATCCTTGTCTTTGGCGAGCTTTTCGGCGTAGGCGAATTTTTCCACGCGCGCGGCGGGCAATAAAGTTTGCAGGTCGTTCAATCGTTCTTCGCGTTTTTCAAGCAGGGTCGCGTCTTTGGATAATCTGCGGGCATAACCGGGGCGGCCCCCGCTGATGTGCGAGATGAGGCGGGCGCGTTCCTCGTCCACGCCGCGCCCGCGCAGGTCCGCTTCGATGGCCTCGACGGGCAATGGGCGCAATCGCAGAATTTCACAGCGCGAGACAATGGTCGGCAATAATTGTTCAGGGTTATCGGCGGTGAGGATCAATACCGCGTGCGAGGGCGCTTCCTCCAAAGTTTTCAGCAAAGCATTTGCGGCGTTATCGTTGGCTTCCTGGAATCGTAAAAAGATCGCCACACGGAATTTGGATTGATACGGCTTGAGTGAAAGCGAGTGTTGCACTTCGCGCACCTGATCCACTTTGAGAGTCCCGCCTTCGGATTCGGCTTGTATGACGGCCAGGTCGGGATGTCTCTGTTCTTCGATCTGTTTGCAATCACGGCAAATGCTGCATGGCTCACCGGGAGCGATGGGTCTCTCGCAGTTCAATGCCTGGGCGAGACGCAATGCCAAAGTCCGGCGGCCCAGACCGGGAGGTCCCGCGAAAAGATACGCATGGCGAAGCCCGTCATGTTTGAGATGATGGCGGAGCATGTCCACTGCCCATTCGTGGCCGAGTAAATTCCAGTTATCAGTCATCAGTTATCCGGTGGTCGAGTAGCCCCGAATGGTTTTTGAGGGGCGTATCGAGACCACAAAGTTTCAAGTAATCTTTTGTTTTTATGTTAACTGTTGGTCTCGATACGGCCTCGCAAATTGCGCTCGGCCTACTCGACCAACGGAGTACTCTCGTCCCCAATCGTCAATCGTCATTCCTGACCCGCGCGCAATCTCAAATAAGATTCATATCGTTCGCGATGGATCTTCCCTGCCTCCAACGCGGCTTGCACCGCGCAGCCCGGCTCGTGGGTGTGCGTGCAGTCGCTGAACTGGCATTCGGCCACCAGCGGCGCGAGTTCGGGGAAATACGCGTCCATCTCTTCGGGTTCGGTGTCCCACAGCGCCAGCGACTTCCATCCCGGCGTATCGGCCACGTAACCGCCGCCTGCGACCGCAAACATTTGCCGCGTCACGGTGGTGTGTTTGCCTTTATCCACCGCGGTGCTTATTTCGTTCACGGCCAGTCCAAGCCCGGGTTGCATGGCGTTCAACAAGCTGGACTTTCCCACGCCGCTTGGCCCGGCCAGCGCGGAGATTTTATTCTTCAACGCGTCATGCAGTTCATCCACGCCGATATTTTTTTTCACCGACGTGTAAATTACGCGGTAACCGATGCTTTCATATAGACCAAAAATTTCATCTGCATTTTCCACAAGGTCAACTTTATTCGCGATAATGAGCGGCGGTATCTTCTGCTTCTCCGCGATGACGAGGAAACGGTCGAGCATTCTCAATTTTGGATTTGGATGCGCGCACGCGAAAACGAAGACGGCCTGATCGGCATTTGCCAGCAAAACCTGCTGATACTCACCCTGGGGCCTCGGGTCGAGCCGGACGATGGCCTGCTTCCGTTTTTCGACCTCTTCGATCACCCCGCTTTTATCTGCCAACACCGTGATCCGCACGCGGTCGCCCAGCGCGGCAATATCACCGACGGCCCTGCCCTGCTTCAACTTCCCGCGCAACTGACAAACAACAAGGCCCTGCCCGGTTTCCACTGTAAAGAAACCAGACTGGGCCCGGATGATCAAACCTCGTAAAGTTGATTCGTTGGTCAATGTTTTCAAGGGGGAGTCCGAAGTCGGGAGACTTCGGACTCCAAAATATTATGGCTTCTTCGTCTTGGTCGGAATGCCGCCAATTGGAGTTGGGGTCTTGAGCACACCGTACGTTGACTCAAACCACAGGAAGCCCTGCGGCGTGCCGGTGTAGTAAACATCCACCATGCGCTGGAAGATCGGTGCGGCGTAGTCGGAACCCTCGCCAATGTTCTCCACGATGACGGCAATGGCGATATCGGGCAGGGTGGAGTTTTCGCTGTTCATGGTGTAACCGGCGAACCACGCGTGAGGCTTGCCACTGCCTGATTCGGCTGTGCCGGTTTTACCAGCCACCGGCACTTGCAAACCGCGTAGTCGGAAGTTGGCCGTACCGCGCGGGTTATCCACCACCATTTGCAGGGCTTCCTGCAAGATTTGCAGGTTTTCAGAGCGCATGGGCAGGGTGCCGCGCGCTTCGGGTTTGAACACCTCAACCGGTTCGCCTTCAACCGGCTGGATTCTCTCGATGATCTGAGGCCGGTATAAGGTCCCGCCGTTTCCGACCGCGGCGATGAAGGAGGCGACTTGCAGGGGAGTCACCTGTACGCCGCCCTGACCGATGGCCTGGTTGGTCGCGTCAATTTCATTTGCGGGGATCGGGATTGCGCCGGTGGCTTCGGTGATCTGGTCAATGCCGGTGGACGAACCGAGGCCAAAACCTTTTGCCATGTTGGCAATGTCGCTGGCGCGGTCGAAGTTATAAAGATCAAGGCCGATGTGCCAGAAATATGGGTTGCAGGAGCGCATCAACCCTTCCTGCAAAGTAAGCAAACCAGAGGGTAATTCGGAAGAACCGTCACATTCCTGGCCCGCCGCGATGGAATCCTGGCAGTGTTGCCATGTCCAATCGTGAAGGACGGGGCCGCCGTATTGTTCCAGTTCTTTAAACTCATACTGGCAATCGTAAGTTGTTTCTTTTAGATACAAACCGCTTTCGAGCGCGGCGGCGAAGGTGATGATCTTGAAAACCGAACCGAGCGGGTATTGTCCCTGAGCGGCGCGGTTGACGAGAGGTTGATCCGTGTCGTTCAACAAGTCTGTAAGCCGCTCGATGTTTGGATTGGTTGGCTCGAAGAGGTTTGCATCGAAGCTGGGTGAGGAAGCCATGGCCAGCACGCGCCCGGTGTCGCGTTCGAGCACAACCACTGCCGCGCCGTCGAATTCCTGAATGACTTGTTCGGCGTAGAACTGGAGGCTTCTATCAATGGTGAGATAAACCGATTCTGCGGGTTGTGGATTGCTCTCGCCCAATTTGGTGATGATCTGGCCCGTTGTGGGATTGATTACATATAACGATCCGCCGTGCTTGCCGGCAAGGTACCCTTCGGCAGATTTTTCTATGCCGGACATGCCCACTTTTTCATTGCCGCGATAACCGAGGCGGCGATATTGATCCAGCTCTTCAGGGGAGATCAGTTGAGTATAGCCAACGACCTGGGAGGCGAGTCCCTGGTCGAAATAATAGCGGGAGTTGTATTCGTTGATGACCAGTCCGCCGGGGTTGATCGCCAGCAGGCGTTCTGCTTCCTCCCGCGTGCCTTCGCACATCGGGAGATACCAGTCCAGGCCTGCGCTTGTGATCGTGGCTTCCAATTCCTCCTGCTTAAAGCCGCACAAGTTTGCCAGTTCACTGATCAATGTGCCTTGTGTCTTCGGGTTGATATTTCCGGAGATGACGCCAAAGGCAAAGGCATCGGCCTGGGCAACGATTGGCAGTCCGTCTTTATCGTAAATATTGCCGCGTGCCGGAACCTGGTAGTCCATTTGCAGGGCGTTGCCTCCCGCCAGTTCGGGCAGGATCAGGCCGTCTTCCCATTGCACTTTCCATTCGCCGTTTTCGAGGGCGAGACGCATAACGATATCGCGCTGAATGTCGCCGACCAATACGGTGTGGTAGGTGATGCGGTAGGCTGTCTCAGCGGCGTAGGGGCTGAGGAGCGAAGAGACCAGCTCAAAGTCCAGGCTGGATGCGCTCATGGTGTTGAGGGTGTCGTTGTAGCGTTTGGTGAAGTCATCCTGCGTGATGGAGTCACGGCTGGCTTGAGTCAACATTGCGTACATGCCGGGGAAGTCATTGGCTTTGAGCGCGTCCAAATATGCCTTGACCGCGGCCTGCGCGTCCGGCGCGGGGGTGATGCCAACGTGTGGCGGAGACAACGGTGTGGGCGATGGGCCAAAGATTGGCACTGCGTTTGAACTGCATGCTGTAAGAAAACTTGCAATCAGGAATAAATTCAACCAACGAGATGCTTTCATTCGTTTCCTTTCAATTCACCCGGCTGTTTCACCGCGTAAGATTGCGTATGTGACGGGGCAATCGTAGCTCAGGAAGTTTTGGCAGTTGGCGGATATATCCCCGCTGGGATGGACATCGAATTTTCGCAGGGCGCGCACGAGATGGCAAAGCGGCAGTCCCATCACGCTGGCGTAACATCCCTGCATGGATTCGACGGGTTTGAAATTCGGATGCTGGATGGCATAAGCTCCGGCCTTGTCGAGCGGGTCGCCGCTTAGAACGTAGGCTGAGAGTTCATCGTCGGAATAGGAACGCATCGGCACATCGGTGACGCATAACTCGGTGAGCATTTTCTCCTGGCGGACGTGATATATCGCCAGTCCTGTGTATACCTGATGAGCATGACCGCGCAATTGTTTGAGCATTTTTTCGGCTTCGGCCATGTCATTTGGCTTGCCGAGGATCATGCCGCCGTCCACCACGGCGGTATCCGCGGCGACAACAATATTTTCGGGATGCGCTTTTTCGGCTATGGCCAGCGCTTTTTCTTTCGCCAGCCGCAAAACATATTCGCCAGGCGTTTCGCCTTCCAGTTGACTCTCGTCAACATCTGAGACGGAAATGTTGAACATCCAGTTCCCAAGCGCCAGTAACTGTCTGCGGCGCGGGGAGTTCGATGCCAAAAGCAATACGGGTTTGTCAATCACGCGCAGAATTCTAACACAGAGTTTTTTGCATCATTAATTCGTCTTGAGCGGAGCGTAACGCAGTCGAAAGACGAGGATGATGTCAAGTTTATATTTTCATGACACCTGCGCTTCGACTGCGGGACAGACGAACACTGTCCCTCCGCTCAGCACGAAGGCTTCGTCCTGAGCGGAGCGTAACGCAGTCGAAGGACGGGAATCATGTGCAGAGGCTTCGTCCTGAGCGGAGCGCAGCGCAGTCGAAGGACGGGGATCATGTCAAGTTTATATTTTCGTGGCAACCGCGCTTCGACCCTTCGACAAGCTCAACCCAACAGCTCAGGGCAACGCTGCAGGACAGACGAACGCTTCGATAAACTCAGCGCGTCGCACTGTCACTCCGCTTATATCGTCCCGATGCTTTTTCGGGAGCGCGAAAACTCCTCTGGCATGTTCTCCGCTCGCGTTGTACAATGCGGGAAAAATCTGTCTAGTCAGGAGGCGGACGTGAAGGAACTGCAAGAGCGAATTTTGAGAGATGGTCAGATTCTGGGCGGTGGAATCTTGAAAGTGGATAGTTTTGTGAATCATCAGGTGGACCCGTTGTTGATGGATGCCTGTGGCAGGGAATTTGCGCGGCGCTTCGCTAATGTCGGTGCGACGAAGGTGCTGACTGCGGAGATTTCAGGCATTGCCCCCGCCCTGACCACCGCGATCCATCTTGGGCTTCCGGTGGTGTACGCGCGCAAAACCAAGCCGGTCACCATGCCGGACCAGGTCTATCTCACGCTTGCACCCTCGCACACGAAGGGACGCATGGTGGAGCTGATCGTCTCGCCGGAATACCTGGCGCACGATGAAAAGGTGTTGATCATTGACGACTTCCTCGCTTCCGGCGCGACCATCCTCGGCCTCGTCCGTTTGGCGGAGGCTTCGGGGTCGCATATCGTGGGCATCGGTGCGTTGATCGAGAAGCTCTTCGAGGGCGGACGCGAGGCGCTCAAGCCGCTGGGTGTGCAGGTCGAGTCGCTGGCGTGTATTACTTCGCTGGATGAGGGGAAAATCACTTTTGGCGAACCGGCGTAGTACGTGTGGCGTGTTCCGTAATCTGGTTTGGTTCTTCGCTCCTTTCATCGGCTGGATATTTGCCCACATGAGTTTTGCGATTCCGGTCAAACGTTTGCGTGAAACGGATACGATGATGGCTTTTTATCACCCGAAGCCTTCGTATCCGTTTCATGTTATCCTCGTGCCGAAGAAGGAAATCCCCGCGTTGAAAGACCTCGACCCAAACGATGCCGCGTTTTTACGCGACTTGTATGCGACAGTCCAAAGTTTGGTGGAAGAATTTCATTTGCAGGCATATCGTCTCATTGTGAACGGCGGGGAGTATCAAGATTTCCCGCATTTGCATTTTCACCTGGTGGCGGACGTTCAACAGTAGAATGGCTGAAGTAGTTTCCATATACTCTGTGTTTTATGGAATATATGGAAACGTGTCAAGTGTCTTTTCAGAGAAGCCGGGAAAGCACGGCTATAATTCAATGAAAACAAAAGAGGAGAAAACGGAACACGCAACACGAAATAATATGCAGCGTGTTCCGTATCAGGCTATGAACTCAATCGCCATTCTTGATTTCGGTTCCCAATACGCGCAGATCATTGCGCGGCGTGTGCGTGAGGCGCAGGTCTATTGCGAGTTGTTTCCGTGGGACGCGCCGCAGGAGAAAATCCTTTCGATTAAACCGAAGGGATTTATTTTGTCGGGCGGCCCCAAGTCCGTTTACGAGGAGGGCGCGCCGTTCATTCAAAAGTTCATCCTTAAATCGGGTCTGCCGATTCTCGGCATTTGCTATGGGATGCAGGCTCTCACCCATGCGCTGGGCGGACAGGTTGATCCGTCCGCGCAACGCGAGTATGGCCCGGCGGAAATCGAGCCGTTGATCCCCGGTACGATGCTCGATGCGATTTCCAAAGTGTGGATGTCGCACGGCGACCGCATTACGCGTATGCCGGATGGTTTCGCCGCGCTGGCAAAATCGGGCAACAGTCCATTTGCGGCGATGGGAGATTTTCAGCGGAAATACTTTGGCGTGCAGTTTCACCCGGAGGTGCATCACACGCCCAACGGCGCGGAACTGCTCAAGCATTTCGCAGTTGACATCTGCGGCGCTGTGCCGGACTGGACGCCTGCTTCCATTATTGACGACGCAGTGGCGCGCATCCGAAAGCAGGTGGGAAATGAGCGCGTGCTGGCGGCTGTCTCCGGCGGCGTGGACTCGTCCGTGGCGGCGGCGCTGGTGCACAAGGCGATTGGCGATCAACTCGTCGCGGTGTTCGTGGATACGGGATTGCTTCGCGCAAATGAGGGGGAACAGGTTGCTTCGGCGTTTCGGGAGAATTTGCACGCCGAGTTAATCGCGGTGGACGCGAGCGAGGAATTTTTGTCCGCGTTGAAGGGGGAGACCGACCCCGAGAAAAAGCGAAAGATTGTCGGCGAGAAATTCATCCGCGTGTTTGAGGCGCAGGCAAAGGGACTCGGCCAGCCGAAGTTTTTGGTGCAGGGGACGATTTACCCGGATGTGGTTGAGTCGTCTGCGCCGGATCGAAACAAGGCTGAGAAAATCAAAACGCATCACAACGTGGGTGGGCTTCCTGAAGACATGCAGTTTGAGCTGGTGGAGCCTCTGCGGTATCTGTTCAAGGATGAGGTGCGGCTTGTCGGGGAGGCGCTTGGACTGCCGGAAATGCTCGTTTGGCGGCAGCCGTTTCCGGGTCCGGGGTTGACCGTGCGCTGTCTCGGGGAGATCACGCGCGAGCGTGTGAGCCGCTTGCGGGCGGCGGATAAAATCCTTTTGGATGAATTGTCCAAAGAAGGGTTTTTGGGCAAGCCCCGCTTCTCCGATAATTTAACTAATGAAGAAGCGGGGAAGAGCGGGAAGGTTTCGCAGGCGTTTGTGGCTTTGCTTCCGGTGCGTTCGGTGGGGGTGATGGGCGACCAGCGGACTTACCAGGAGGCGGCGGCGATCCGCGCGGTGACGACGGAGGATTTCATGACGGCGGATTGGGCGCGCCTGCCGCACGATTTGCTGGCGCGTGTGGCGAATCGTATAGTCAATGAAGTAGACGGAATCAATCGCGTCGTGTATGATATTACAAGTAAACCGCCCGCGACGATTGAATGGGAGTGAGGCGACACTTCGACCGGCTCAGTGCAGGTTTACGATTTGCGATTGACGATTTGCGATTTACGATTTGCGATTTACGATTTGCGATTTTGGATTGGCGATTGAGGAGGCTGCATGAATTTCAACTTTGGTGAAGTGCTTGCTCGCGCATGGCAGGTCATTTGGAAACATAAAGTATTGTGGATCTTCGGTATCCTTGCCGGTTGTGCTCGCGGCGGGGGTGGAGGCGGTGGCGGGGGTGGGAACAGAAGCTACCAAACCGGGCCAAATGGCGACTTCCCTTTTGATGAAAGAGCCTTCGACCAGATCGGCCAGTGGTTCAGCGACAATTTGTGGATCGTCGTGGCTATCATTATTGCGTTGTTCCTGATTTCGATTTTCTTTTATTTCATCGCCTTCATCGGAAAAATCGGCTTGATAAAAGGCACGCAAAAAGTCGAGACTGGCGCGCAAGTGTTGAACTTTGGCGAACTCTTTTCCGAAAGCACGCCATATTTCTGGCGCGTCGTTGGTTTGAATTTTCTCGTTGGCCTCGCGTTTCTTGCCATTCTTATCTCGTTTGCTTTGTTGGGAATCATAACCGCAGGAATTGGCTTCCTGTGTCTCATCCCGCTTGTGTGTGTTCTCATTCCGGTTTCATGGGCGGCGGTTGTCGTACTTGAGCAAGCGAACGCCGCAATCGTAATCGAGAACTTGTCCATGTTCGAGGGACTCAAACGCGGCTGGGAAGTATCGAAAGCCAACTTTGGCCCAATCATCATCATGGCGCTCATCCTGCTCTTTGGCGGGGGCATCGTCAGCGTGATCATTGCCCTGCCAATTTTCCTTGCCATCATCCCGATCATCCCCAGCCTTGTTACCGGCGATTTCCAGGCATCTTCATTATGGGTTGCGGGCTTGTGCTTCGTGGCCTTCCTGCCGGTGCTTATTGTTTTGAACGGCATCCTTTCTGCATACATTCAATCCGCGTGGACGCTTACTTTCATGCGCCTCACTGCCCCTCAACAAAACACGCCTGTTTTCATTGAGGCAAATGCGTAAATTTCTTGCTCTGGTTTTCGTTCTCAGCCTGCTCTTCGCACCGGCGGATCTTTCTGCCCGCGCGCAGGGCCAGGCTGCAGCGGAACTCTACCCTCCGGACATTTCCGCTTTTCCGGCAGTTTCCGCCCTCCTCGACGTTTTCGACGCGAACCGGATTTTCGCATCTGGACTCAAGCCGGAAGCTGTTACCGTTATCGAAGATGGACAGCCAGTCCCGGTCACTTCCCTTAACGAACTGGCCGTTCCCCTTCAACTGGTCGTTGCAGTCAACCAGGGCGCGTCACTGGATGCGCGAGATACGGCAGGCTTCTCGCGTTTCAACCGCGTGGCGCAAGTCCTGGCCGGTTGGGCGCAGACCCGCCCAGCCGACCTGCCCGATGATTTCAGCCTCGTCAGCCAGGGCGGGCCGGAGATCACCCACTCAGCGGCGGCGGATTTCATCGTCGGCCTGAACAACTTCCAGCCCGATTTTCGCGCCGCCACACCCAACCTCCAATCCCTGAACATTGCCATACAGATCGTCAGCGAGCAGACGCCGCGCCTCGGCATGAAGCGCGCCATCCTCTTGATCACCCCGCACATGGACGACCCGAATATTGCGTCGGCCATCCAGCCGTTCATTGAACAGGCCAATGAAAGGGGCATTCGCGTCTTTGTCTGGTTTGTGGACCTCGATGCGTTCTTCGCCACCACCAGCGCGGCGGCATTCAACACGCTCGCCATGGAAACCGGTGGGAGCATGTTTGGGTATTCGGGCCTGGAAAGATTTCCCGATCCCGAGGCTTACTTCGCGCCTCTGCGGCGGGTCTATGCGCTTTCCTACGACTCACGCCTCACTACCGGCGGCGAACATACGATCAGCGTGCAGGCCAGCCTTTCATCCGGGCCTGTCACGTCCGCGGAACAAACCATCAGCTTGGAGGTCCAGCCTCCGAACCCGATCCTCGTCACGCCGCCCATGCAGATCACGCGGCGCGCCCCGGAGGACGATCCGTTCAACACGGAAATTCTCCTGCCTGCCGAGCAGGTGATCGAGATCATCACCGAATTCCCGGATCAACACAAACGTCAACTGGTACGAACCACCTTATATGTAGACGGCCAGATTGCGGATGAAAATACCGAGGAACCGTTCGATCAATTCACCTGGGACCTCACCGTTTACACAACGAGCGGCGTACACCACGTTGTAGTCGAAGCGGTCGATTCGCTTGGGTTGAGCAAAACCAGCATGAGCATACCGGTAACGGTGACCGTCATCCAGCCGCCGCGCGGCCCGGCGGCATGGCTTGCAAAATATCGCCAGGAGATCACCATCGGCGCGATTGCCATCGCCGGGCTGGTTCTGCTGACCATGCTCCTTTCCGGCCGCGTCCGTATCCCATCCCTGCGCGCCAGGCGTGAAGCCCGCCGCACCAATGAAGATCCTCTCACGCAACCCATTCAAGCCGTGCAGGAAATCCCCGCCCCCATCGCCGTTGAAGAAAAACCAAAACGGCGCTCATCAATAAAACCGAAGAAGACCGCTTCCGCGGCCGGCCCAAAACCGGTCAACGCGCCTGCTTCATTTATCCGCCTCACCGCAGACGGCCAGCCGGCCACGTCCAACCCGATCACTATCGTCGAAAAAGAGGTGACCTTCGGCACCGACCCGGTGCAATGCACTCAAGTGTTGGATGACCCATCACTCTCGCCTTTGCATGCGCGCCTCAGGCAAACAGATGACGGCGGCTATCTGCTATTCGATAATAACTCCATCGCTGGAACGTGGGTGAATTATGAACCGGTCCCGCGCGAGGGCTATCGGCTGGCGCAAAGCGATGTGGTAAACTTCGGCCAATTAATTTATCGCTTCACTCTTCGGACGCCTCCAACAACTCCAAAACCGAAAGTCACAGTTCAAAAAGCCTGAAGAATGATCCGTTCTTCATTAGCCCATCTTCATATATCTGCGCTCAGCCATCCCGGTATGACGGGAAAGAATAACGAAGACAGATATGCAGTCTCTTCGTATCACCTGAGCAAGGATGACCCGCGTCCCGCGGTCTTTGCCATGGTTGCAGATGGGATCGGCGGTCACCGCGCCGGTGAGGTAGCCGCGGAACTGGCGGTCAATTACATCAGTCAGGCCGTATCCGAGAGCAACGCCAAACGTCCCCTCAAGATTTTGGAAAACGCGATCCACGATGCCAGCCAGGCCATTGCCGCGCATTCGGCTGGAAAAGTGGACGAGGAAGGCATGGGGGCCACCTGTGCCTGTGTTTGGATCATCGAGAACAAACTTTACACCGCGCACGTAGGCGATTCCCGCATTTACCTTCTACGCGGAAAATACATCCGCCGCCTCACCACCGACCACACCTGGGTGCAGGAAGCGATTGAAAAAGGCATCATCACCCCCGAACAGGCGCATGACCATCCCAACGTCCACGTCATTCGCAGGCACTTGGGCGGGGTCCAATTGCCCCAGGTGGATTTTCGCCTGAGATTGGATGATAACGAGACTGACGATGAAGCGCAGGGAAACCAGGAATATACCCTTGAACCGTCGGACATTATCCTCATTTGCAGTGACGGCCTGACCGACCTGGTATGGGACGATGAGATCCTCCAGACCATTCGCTCGAAGAAGGACGTGAAATCCGCCGCGGAAGCGCTCGTGGACATGGCTAACAAGCGCGGCGGCCACGACAATATCACCGTCGTGTTGATGTCCATGCCGAAGCTGGAAGAGACGGTAAAAAGGAAACCCGGCTTCTTCGATTGGCTTCTCGGAGACGAATAACTTACCTGGAACAAAACTGATCCTGCACTGCGGAGAGACAAACGTTGAAGACTCCTCATAAACAATTGCTCGCCCTTTTATCGCTGGATGTTTTTTTCGCTTTGCTGATCGGCCTGCTGGGTACGCGGGTGGGATTCAGCCTGAAGACGAACACACTCACGGTCGGTCTTCACGCGCTGACTGGGCCGTATGGGCGGGATTCGTGGAAACCCATGCTGATCACGTGGAAATACTGGATCGAAAATAATAAAGCCGTCGCGATCTACAGTGATCTGCTGATACGGGATCATATCAAATTTCAGTATCCTCCCAATACGCTCTTCCTTCCCAAACTCATTTTGGAATCTTCGGTTGAGGCGGCCGCATTTTATACAATTGCCACCCGCGTGTTTCTGGCGGTTACGATCATGGCCGTTGCCGCCGTCGCATTTTATTCATTGAAATCCTTCGGCCAGCCGCTAAGATCGCCGGCAGATAAACTGTTCTCATTCGTTCTCATCGGCGTTCTGACGGTCATCTTTTATCCCATCGCCGAGGCCTGCTCGCTGGGACAAAGCCAGGCATGGCTCAATGCCCTTTTTGCAGCTGCGCTCCTATGTTATATGACAGGCCATATGACGCTGGCGGGAATCATCATCGGCATCATGGCGTCCTTCAAACCTCAATACGCGCTATTCATTGTATGGGGCATGATGAGAGGCAACTGGCGATTGGCGCTGGCAACTCTTATCACGGGCGTCGTCATCGTGATCATTGGCATATCGGAATTTGGTCTTGCCACGTATTTTGATTACCTAAAAGCCCTTGGTTTTCTCTCGCAACACGGCGAAGCCTTCATGGCGAACCAGAGTGTGAACGGCCTGCTCAATCGTTTTTTCAGCATTGGCGACCCGGAATCCTACAACAACACTTACTGGCGCGGACGTTACTTTCCTCCCTTTAATTCCTGGGTCTATTTTGGCACGCTCATCAGCAGTGTAGTGATCGTTGCACTATGCCTGTTCGGGAAAGCGAACAAAGAAGGCTTTTCATCTTACGTGGATTTCGGGCTGATGGCTTTGGGAGCCACAATGGCTTCACCGATTGCCTGGGAACACCATTACGGCATCTTGCTGCCGATCCTGGCCTTGCTCTGGCCGCTGTTCTGGTTTAGCAGCACAAGTTTTAACTCGCGCTGGTTCCAGGTCATTTTTCTTGGGTTGTATTTACTGTCCAGCAACCTGATACCTTTCGTGATTATCACTGCGCCCACATACCTGAATATCGCACAATCCTATCTTTTGTTTGCCGCGGCAGGAATATTCCTGTTGCTTTTGAAAGTGCGTCACGCAGGGAATGTTACCGCCTGACCATCCAGGCCCATATAAGTTTTTCAGGAGACCCGGCGTACATCGGGTCTCTTTTCATTAACTGTTTCGCGGATGCCTCTTTGGCACTGGCTTCGATCCCGTCATATATTTTGTCGGCCAAATGTAATAAATGTCAACTAATATTGCGTGCATACCTTTAAGCATATAACTTATTATCAGTTCTGTAGATGACTTTGGTACCCTGGTTCTATTCAACAATGAGTCCCCCTGCAACATAATGGCAGTGTGATCGGCGCGGGATCGTGTTTGCACCGATCACATAAATAAATCTGAAAAAGGCAAACCCGGTGAAAACCGGGGGCGCAAAGTCATGGATCTAAAGCGGTAATTCCGCCACGATCGCCAGGCTGCCAGGTTGACTTACATGATAAAGCAAACTGCCTGGCTTTGCGCCGGGCAGTTCCTTTTTCTGTAAGGAGATATGAATGCCTGACAAGAAATATCGTTTGATAAGCGTTATAACTGCGCTTGCGCTTGCATTGGGGAGTTTCTTCAGCGCGGGGGCAAAATCTGGGGTGCAGATACCGAGCCTTGCGCCGCGGACACTTTACGTGTCCGCGGCCGGCAATGACACGAACCCAGGCACAGCCACAGCGCCTTTCAAAACCTTCAATAAAGCCTTCTCAGTGCTGGCCGCAGGGGATACGCTGTTAATCTACGGCGGGACCTATACCCAGCAGCTGAACGTATCAAAAAGCGGAACATCATCCGCGCCGATCACCATCAAGGCTGTTTCGGGACAGAAGGTGATCCTTGACGGCGGAAATGTTCGCGATGCGCCGGTATTCATCCCGTCCACCCGCTCGTACGTAAATCTCAGCGGCCTGACTTGCAAGCGCGGGCTATCCACTTGCGTTCTGGCGCAAGGCTCGCATCTAACGATTTCAAGATTCGATGTGTATGAGGCGAAGAAGTTTGGAATCAGGGTAACGGGCCAATTTGTAACGGTTGAATACAGCCTCGTCCATGATAATGTGCTCGAAAACCTCGGAGGCGCAAACACCACCGGCGGCTGGGGCGCGGGCCTCAGGTCTGCCCAGGGAAACGGCAACAACATTTTCCGCTACAACGAAGTCTTCCACAACTGGGGCGAGGGAATCATTGTGGGGTCGTACGGCACCCAGGTATACGGAAACAAGGCGTACGATAACTACTCGAAGAACATCTACGTGGGAAATACCTACAACGTGGATGTTTACCAGAATATCACCCACTCAACCGACTCCAAATGGTATCGCTCGGGCAATCCTGCCGACTGCATCTCAATGTCGGAGGAGCAAATTTCAAGCTCCTATGGCGCAAAGCTGGGAGACATCCGTGTCTACAATAACATTGCCTATAACTGTAAAACGGGCATAGGTTACACCTACACAGAGGTTAGCGGGAACGGATGCGACAATTGTTTAATCTCCTTCAACACGATAACCGCCTCAAAGAACGCCTGCATCAAGGTTATCGCAGGTTCAAAAAACCACATGGAGATTGCCAACAACATCTGCACCACCGGTTCCATTGATGTCCCTTCGGGTGACATAAGTGTGCATCACAATTTCCTTGGAAACGCTTCACTGGCGGGCGGTGCATTTGGTGACCCGGACTCCTACTGTCCTCTTGCCGAATCGCCTGTGGTCGGCGCGGGCGCAAACACCGGTGTAGACGTAGATTTCTTCAATGTCAGCCGCGACCGTTTTGACATTGGAGCGATTCAAGCCGAGATTGTGGCCGCGAATACCCCCACGCCGACTCTCCCGCTTCCGACTGCATCCTCCACACAACCCGCCACCCCCACTCAGACAGTTGCGCCGACCCAGCCCACGGCAACATCAGTGACGCCCACCTCGACCATCCCCGCCTCACCGACTCTTCCACCTCCTTCGCCAACCATCCCTGCCTCACCGACTCTTCCACCTCCTTCTCCGACTATCACCACCTCACCGACCCCAACAGTCGCGCCGCCTCAGCCTTCTCCCACATCCACCTCGCAGCCGCCTTCCGCGGCAGTGACTTACGATGACAAGGATCTCGCCCTCTCATACTCTGTCAATTGGACCGATGTTGTAGACACTAAAGCGTATGGCGGTTCCTTCAAGAAATCCGGACCGCTTGGTTCCACCGCAGCCATGACCTTTACAGGCAGTTCCTTCACATTGCTTTACACAACCAACTCCACTTTCGGCAATATGGAGGTAAGGGTTGACGGAGTTTTGATCGGCACGATCAACCAATATTCGGCCTCGCGTGTATTCAATCAAAAATGGGACAGCCCTGTCACATTTGGGCCGGGACCCCATACACTGCTCCTCACGCACATCGGCCCGGATGCCACCAGAATGACCGTGGATGCGATCTCAATAAACCCATAACCAAACGTCCATAAACGACAACCTCCCGCAAATGATCTGCGGGAGGTTGTTTGTTGAAGGTCGGAATTATTCGGGTTTTTGCCGATCAAGCCACAGTTCGCGGTATTGGCGGTTCCAGTCGATGAGAAATCGCAGGGCAACGACAATGCCTGTTGAGACCGCGATCCAAAAGGCGGCGTCGTGAATTCCAAACAACCACAGCGCGGGTGCGATCAAAATGCCGGTGAAAACGCTTGCGCGCGCAGAATGCCGGACGACCAGCACGAGCAGGATCAATACAGCCAGGCAGATCAGGAACGCAAGCGGATTGACCGCCAGAAATGCTCCGCCTGCGGAAGCCAGACCCATCCCGCCGCGAAATTGCGCGAAGACCGGCCAGCAATGTCCCATCACCACCATTGCCGCGGTAAGCGCGATCACAATGATTTCCCCGGAATATCTCGAGGCCAGGTAGGTTGGGATAAACCCTTTTGCGATATCAAGGAACAGCACCAGCGCGCCCCAGCCAAAGCCCGCCTGGCGGATCGTGTTCGTGGTTGTCGCGTGGCCCGAGCCCGAGTCGCGCACGTCCACGCCTTTGACGAAACGCGTGACCCAGATCGCGAAGGTCAATGAGCCGGAAAGATAGCCAAGGATGGGAAAGAGAAACTGTGACATGGGAGTTTTGCCAGTATAGCACAGGCCTCCTGATCGCCGAGGAAACTGCAAGCATCCGCCCCATATCCATCGGGTAAAATACCACGCAGAGAATCATCATGAATCAACAAAATTCCCGTTTTTCAAGATCGGTGACTGCCGCACTGTTTTTTCTATTCATCACTTATGTTGTAGTTTTGTTGCGTACTGCATACGTGAATGAAGACGCCTATATCACGATGCGGACCGTGGATAACTTTATCCACGGTTACGGTATGCGCTGGAACGTATCGGAGAGGGTGCAGACTTTTACCCACCCCCTGTGGTTTTTTCTGGTCACTGCGTTCTATTTCTTCACGAGGGAGGCCTTCTATACCCTGATAGGTTTAAGCCTCGCCATTTCTTTTGCGGCATTTTATATGGTCATTATTCAAGTCAGGGAGCATAACCTTGCCACGCTGGCAGCCGCGGCGGTCCTGATCTTTTCAAAGGCATTCGTTGATTTTTCCACATCAGGACTTGAGAACCCGGCCACGCACCTCCTGCTTGCCTGTTTTTTACTGCTCTTCCTTCGGAACGCGGAGAACGATACTTTTGATGGAAGAACTGTTTTTCTCCTAAGTCTCATCAGCGGACTTGCGGCATTGAACCGCATGGACACTTTTCTGTTCTTTGTTCCGGTGCTTCTGATCGTGCTGATTAAGGACTGGAAATCGGGTGCCTTGAAAAATGTGATCCTCGGTCTCTTGCCGTTTATTGCCTGGGAAATATTTTCTGTCATCTATTATGGCTTTCCCTTTCCGAACACTGCCTATGCAAAGTTATATACCGGCCTCACAAGAATTGACCTGGTCGAAGAGGGTTTCATCTACATTTTGAACTCCCTGAATTGGGACCCGATCACCTTATTGACCGTGTTTGCCGGAACCGGGCTTACATTCCTCCGGGGATCGTGGAAGGAAAAAAGCATCGCCGCCGGTGTCCTTCTGTATATCTTTTACCTGATCTGGATCGGGGGAGATTATATGAGCGGCAGGTTCTTTTCTGGAGCCTTGCTGGTAAGCGTGATTTTACTGGCGAGACAATTGATGCAGGTTGAATTGACCGAAGGCCTCGTCGTTTCGGCGTTGATCGCCGCGGCTGCCTACGCCTCCCCAACACCGACGTTGACCAGCGTCAGCGAGGAGACTTATTCAACCGGCCGGACGGACGTAAACGGCATATACGATTTGCGAAGCTATTATTTTCAAACCTCCGGCCTGCTCTACATTCGAAATGGTTACCCGGAGCCTTACCATGAATGGGTATTTCGCGGCTTGAAGTTCAAAGAGGACCGCAAGAGATATTTGATCGAAGGCACCATTGGGTATACCGGCTATTTTGCCGGGCCGGACCTGTTCATCATTGACCCAAACGCCCTTTCAGACCCGCTTCTCGCGAGACTGAAACCTGTCGAGAAAACAACCTGGATTCCCGGCCATTTTGAGCGCGCCGTTCCCAATGGATATCTTGAAACGCTCAGGACCGGCTCCAACCAATTTGAAGACCAGCAGCTTGGGGAATATTACGAGAAGCTCTCGCTGATCATCCGCGGCCCCATTTTTTCATGGGAACGATTTACCGCGATCTGGAAGATGAACACCGGGCAATACGATTATCTCCTCGAAGAATACGAGAAACGCCAAAAGGAAACCGTCACGCCGTAGTTGCCGATCCATTGCGATGGACCGCCGCCAGATTTAACGCAAAGCCGCAGAGACGCAAAGAAAAAGAATTAAATCTTATTATCCGATCAAGGTTATCGCGGTGACCATCAAGGTCAGTCCGATGACGACCATGCCGAAGATGGCAAAGGTCAATCGCAGGCGCGCTTCTTTGACGGCCTGTGCCAGGCCGAAAAGGAAGAATGCCACCGCCAGGATGGTCAACGCTGTGACATACGAATCGGACTTTTGATTCCAGCGGCGATACGAATCGGAAGCCTGGTTTTGCTGTACGATCAGTTCATTGGCTTTTTTTTGCGCGTCAATGATGTACTGGTCTGCTCTGGGAATTTCATCGGCGCTGGCCGGGGCATAGCGCGGATCGTTGTAAAAGATGGAGAACTTCTGCCCAACGTCCGCGCGTGCCTGGGCCGCGGCGGACAGTTGTCGGGTAGTTTGAGCCGCTTCATCGTCGCCAGCGGATTCCTGCTCGAGGGCGGTCAATTCCAATATGGTGGCTTCCTGCTGGTCCTTCAGATAGTCCCCAAAAATCCTGAATTCATAATTGGCCTCCAGGCCGGAGCGATGAAGCTCGCCGGATGCCTGCACGGCAAGGAACTGGGAATCGCGGTTGGCAATATCGGCGCGGATGCTTGCATCGGCTTGCAAGGCGGCCAGTGCTGCGGCCAGCACGGTCGTGAGAACCGTCAATACGATGATCAGGTTTTTGTAACGTTCCCTGTTTTCCTGCGGGGTGGGTGGGGCGTTTTCGCTCATTATGCGCCTCGCTGTATGAAGAAGAATATGAATTCAACGGCAAAGGACCAGGCCATACCCAGGAGATATGTTCCCAGGCCGATCGCGAATTCCCAGGCACGAAAACGTTCCGCGCTGATCTCGGCCAGTGTCAGCCAGAAAAGGCTTAGGGCCAGCAATATGCTTCCCACCACGAGCCAGCGTTTTTGGGAGTAAAGCGTATCGGCGCGCTTGAACAATGCCTGCGGGTTCAATTGGGATTCGTCTTCGGCAGCCATATCTTCGAGGAGCATTTGCAGGTTGTAGGTTCCATCCGGGTTTTGATATTTTTCGTCCGATGCGAGCGGGGATGCCAGCAATTGCATGTTCGGGAGAAGATACTGCTCGACATTCGCGGCCCGATCTTTTGCGGCGGGATCATTGCTCTTGTTGAGCGCTTCGGCCTCGGCCTGCTTCACGGCGTATTGAAAGGCGAACCCCGCCTCTTCGTATGCTTTGCGGGCGTTTTCATTGCCGAAAGCCTGTTTCTTGACCGCGTCGATCAGCCCCTGGCGGCTCTCATCTGCCGCGTCCGAACCGATCACGTTCGTGCGCCAAACGGAAAGCGCCGTGGTAAGTGAGACGACTGCAATGAGTATGGCGTTGAATATTTCAAAGCGAGCTTTGAACCGGTCAAATACTTTCATAGATTCTCCTAACTCGGACTAGCCGAAAAAGTTTTACCGCGAAGCCCGCTACACCTGCCCTGGCGGGCGGTGCCAGGGAGAGCGCGAAGATTTAAAGGTTTTTCTTGGCGGCCTTTGCGTCACTTCGACAGGCTCAGTGCAAGGCTTGGCGGTTCACCCCGCACGTACCATCAAAACAAACGAAGCGTGCGGGGTTCAAAAATTCTTGCACACGTGTGCCTGCGGCCCAGTGCAGGCAAAAAACAAGAAGTTCACTTGTCAGGTACTTAAGTGCAAACCAACGGTAAGCTGTTGAACTCTGTCCGAAACGGGTGACAGTCACTTTTCCTGCCAAAGTGACTGTCACCTGTGCCTTCGAATGTGCCTATTATACAAATTTCAGTAAATCACGAATTTGTTTCGGAGCGCGGACTTTAGTCCGCTTTGGCCTCGAAGAATCGCAGACTGAAGTCTGCATTCCGTGCAATCTGTGATTTACTGAATTTATCGAAAAGGGATGTGTCAATTTCATGCGGATGATAAGGCCGTCCTTTTCAAAATTCTTTGAACGAAGAAAGTTAATCCCTGGGACGGCAATTTCTTTTGGCTGAAGTCCCAGCCTTTCCAGGCAGTCCAGATCGATTCAGGGGTAAAGCGCCCGATATCGTCGGACTTCGATGTCACGGTGTCCAGCATTTCTTTGAATCGTTTATCCTTCCTGGCCCATTTGAACTGACTTAACACCTCGAGTACGTGGAGGATGTCATACCAAAACAGGGGAGCTTTGAGCTTGCGGAAGTCTGTGCCCATGAAGAACATGTACGGATGTTCCTCCCTGCTTTTTGCCCAAAGCGAAAGTAACGTCTCCACGCCGGTTTTCGCGGACCGGCTTTCCCGCAATTCAGGGATTTGTGCCAATGCTTTCAGCATGACCAGCGTGGCATATGGGCACGGGTCATCCTTGCGGCCCGGGCCTCGGAATTTGCCCAGTTCCGGCGAGACCACGCACGGCCAGCCATTGTCGCGGACAACTCCATCGAGGTATTCGACGGCGGCCTGCACGCGCGGGTCGTCGCATAATCCTATTTTGATCAGCGCGTACACAATGACAGGCGCGTCGCACAATGCCCAGGCCCACTCGTCCCTCCCGCTTCCGCCGAAATGGGCTGGGACGTTCGTCGGCAGTTGGAACGGCCCCTGTTTGGATTGATGCGCCATGACGCGGTGCGCGATCTGTTTTCCCTGCGGGTCGTTCACGCTCAAGCCGAGATCGGCGATGAAGGCAAGTTTATGAAAAGGCTGGCTGGCGGATCTATGACTGTTCAAAACCGCACCAGGCCAGTTCGTCAATTCGGCGATCAGCGAATGAATCTTTGGATCGGCCAGCATCGCTTTTCGCGCGGCGGCAACCTTTGGATCTCTCTCAGTCTGCTCAAGCAGATCAACGCGCGTGCGATACTCAATCCACGGTTCGCTTTGCAGGAGCCATTCGGTGGTTTTATCGTCCATGAGATTATCCTGGTCGAAGAGTCAGGCCGTAGAGGATGCCAAGCGCGAGCATTTCCCCAAGATCTGCAACGAGATTGTAGAGGATTGTATTTGCTGGAACTGTGAACATCACCCACGTCGAAGCCGCCGACATGACGACGCGAAAGAACCAGATCGTCACGCCAAAGGACAGTCCCTTCACAATTCCGGTTTGGCCGGGCAGGCTTTGATAAAGGAGCACGAACACGGCGGCCATGATAAAGCCATAAGCGAGGTCAATGCCGATGCCCGCTATTGGGTTGATGGATTTTTTCAGAATGGGAGCATAGGCCTGATTCAGTCTCTGTGCGAGTGGATTGACGTTGATCGTCCCGTCCATTATGCCAAACAAGATCCCACTCCCAATGCTGACGATGATGTATCGCCACATACGTTCTCCTTCCACTACGTTTTCAGTATAGCACGGGCTGTACTCCTGGCAAACAATTTGCCGCCGGATCATCCGGCGGCAAGTGACTACTCCTTATATTTCACAACATTGAAGGATAGGATGCAGTGATTGGCAATCTTAATCCAGATTTCTCACCGCAGGATGGAACAATGCCAGGACAGTCAATGCAATGGTGGCAAATCCGCCGACCAAAAATACGATGGGCGCGCCGACTAAATCCGTTGCCCATCCGGCGATACTAAATCCAATCGGTAGCAGAACAAATGAACCCAGAGCGTCAATCGAATAGACGCGCCCCAGCAGGTCTCCCGGAACCATTTCCTGCAAGGTGTGCGTCCATATCAAAGCAAAGACGGAAGTGAAAAGCCCGCCAAGGAACATACCAAAAACCAACACAGGGATGGGAAATTGAAAGCCGAATAATAAAAGCACCGCGCCCGTGCCCATCGTTGCGAGATAGCCCAGAATGCCGCGCCGGTGCAGGCGCGTGTATTGCCCAAGCCAGATGGCGCCCACCACAAAACCAAGCGACGACGCAGAACCGAGCAGGCCGAGCAACTCCACGTCTGCGCCGAGATTGTCCTTGATCAGAAACGGCATGGCTACCGCCCGCGGACTCGCCTCGGTGATGTTGATCAGTCCGAAGAGCAGGATGGATATCCAAATCCACGGGATCGAGACGACAGTTTTCAGTCCCACGCGCAGATCCGCGAATCCCTGCCTCACCGCTTCCTTCATGGACTTTTGGCCTGTTGCCGTTTCATTCGCACTTTCCTGCCTTTGAGTTTTCTCCACGTTCGCGCGCAGGATGGGCAGAATGAAAAGGGTGGAGATGAAGAAGGAAAGCGCGTCCAACCCAAACGTGACGGATGTGCCACCCAAAGCGACCAACCCGGCGCCGAGAGCCGGCCCGATGATCCCGGTTACTCGCTGGCTCAGGCTGTTGAGGGAATTGGCGCTTTGCAGAACTTCGGGCGGTGTGATCTGCGGGATCACAGCCTGATAGGCCGGGAAGAAAAACGCTTCCACCAAACCGAAGATGATGCTTGCAATGTAGATGTGCCAGATTTGTAAAAGGTCAAGCCATGCGAAGACAGCGATGAACGTGACGACGAGTCCGCACAGCAGATCGGCGACGAACATGATGCGGATGCGCGGCAGGCGGTCCACCACCACGCCGCCGACCAGCAAAAACAACAGCATGGGAATCTGGGAAAACACAAAGACGGCTCCCATCGCAACCGCGGAGCCGGTCTTTTCCAGCACCCACCAGGCGAGTGCGATTCGATAAAGGTTGTCGCCGAGGCGCGAGATGGTCTGTCCGCTCCACAATAATGCAAAGGGACGATGTTTGAGGGGTTGGATGATGTTCATAAATGGATGTCACCAATATTGTTGTGCGACATTTATGTCGCCTGTCTTGAATGCGACATGAATGTCGCGTTACTAGCAGTTTGTCGGAGAACCCCAGCGATGGGCATTTTTTACCGCGAAGCCCGCTAAGAACGCCAAGAAAACCTTTAAAACTTTGCGTTCTTCCCTGGCACCGCCCGCCAGGGCAGGTGTGCGCTCTTTGCGGTTCAAACTTCCATTCTTTCCACACGAAACGGAGTTTCATCGCGGTTGACATTTTCCTCGAACTCCCGCGCCGCCAAGTGACCGCTGAACACAGCCTGCGCGATGATGTTCGGCGCTTCCGCATCGCCGATGACGCGCAGTGAATCGAGTTTGCCTTCTGCAAGCGCGGGCTTGAGTTCGTGATAGAGACCGTCGTTCGGGATTCGATCTGTCACCATCACCACTGCATCGCAGGGGCGGGTCGATTCGGCGGAGGAGATGTTATTCATAACGGTGGCAGTTGCCAGCGAGAGTGAGGCGAGTTCGTGATTGGTTAGTAAAGTCACGTTGAGTTGGAGAAGCCGCTTTTGGATCTTTTCCTGTTCGAGTGTGAATTGAGTCCAATATGAGATCATCGGCGCGGGGGTCATCAAGATGATTTCGCATCCATTTTGCGCGAGGAGTTCGGCGAGGACACTGCCCATGTAGTAGTGGTCGTCGTCGTAAAGAAGAACCCGGCCCGTTGGCAAATGTCCGTTCATCAAATCATCGGGTGTGAAGATGTTGTTTCCGGTGATTGGCACGCAGCGCGCGCGGCCAATGCCATCCCGCCGCCACGCGGAGCCGGTTGCGATGATGACATTGCGTGAACCCGAATCGAGAATATCCTGTGCGGACATTTCGCTCGATGGATAAAACGTGACGTTCGGCATTTTGCCGATCTGCGTGAGACGCCAGTCAATCACGCGGCGCCATTCGATGAGACCGGGCAATGCCGATTCCAGCGCAACCCGGCCTCCCGCTTCGCGGCGCGCATCGGTGAGAATGACCGGGCAGCCGCGCTGGCCGAGCGCACGCGCGGCTTCCAATCCCGCAGGCCCCGCGCCGATGATCATGATTTCCTTGTCGCTTTTCTTCGGCGCGATGATTTCAGGATGCCAGCCGCGCCGCCATTCCTCGCCCATCGTAGGATTCTGCGTGCAGCGGATCGGCGCGAAGCGCGTATCGCCGGTGACGCAGATGTTACAGCCGATGCACTCGCGGATATCCTCGACGCGGTTTTCCTTTATTTTGTTCGGCAAAAATGGATCGGCAATCGAGGGCCGCGCCGCGCCGATCATGTCCATCACGCCGCGCTGGATGGCGGAGACCATCGCTTCGGGCGACGTGTACCGCCCCACACCGACGACGGGTTTCGTGGTCAACTTCTTGACGAAGGAAATATACTTTTCCTGAAAGCCCTGCTTCTCGAAACGTGATGTGGACGAATCGTTTTTCCACGCGCTGATGTTGACGTCCCACAAGTCAGGGAGTTCCGCCAGCAAGGATACAATTTCCTGCGCTTCGCCATCGGACCTCATGCCTGCGTCGCCGATCAATTCATCCACCGCGAACCTGACGGCGACCGCGCAGGTATCACCCACGGCTTCCTTTGTCTCTTCGATCAACTCGCGAAAAAAACGGACACGGTTTTCGAGCGAACCGCCGTATTCATCGCTCCTGTCGTTGCAGCGCGAGAGCAGATGAAAGGCGAGGGTCATGTTGTGCGCGGCATAGACGTAGATGATGTCGAAGCCGGCGCGTTTGGCGCGGATCGCCGCGTTGCGATGCCACCTGCGAATATCCTTCAAATCATCCTTCGTGGCGGCGCGTGTTTGGCCGGGTTCGTATCCGCTCCCGCCGGTGATGCCCATCGAGCGCGGACCGAACGGCACGGCACGCGAATACAAGTTCGACGCGTCGTGGCTGTTGTAGGTAAGTTCAATCCCTGCGAGTGAGCCGTGCTTATGAACAGACTCAGCCATCAGCGCGAGCGCGGGAATGTCGGCCTCGTCCCAGAGGCGGCCTTCAAAGAACGGGGATAGATCGGTGGTGTGATGGATCTCCACCTCTTCGGTGCAGACGACGCCCCAGCCTCCCTCTGCTTTGACGCCGCGCATGGCGGCGTGTCCCTGCGGCATACGATGGCCGAATCCGTTGCAATGCGGGACCTGGTAAAAACGATTCGGCGCAGTGACCGGGCCAAGCCGGATCGGCTGGCAGAGGATGCTATAAGGATTGTTCATAATGAGACTTCCATTTGCTGCATTGTAGTGCGACATTCATGTCGCACCTCAGGCGCAGGACAACACGGCGACATGAATGTCGCGGTACGGGTTACTCGCAGGCTGTCAGTTCGGGAAAGATATTCTTGCTATATTCCTCTAGTTGCGCCGCACTTGACTTGGGGAAGACCAGCATCATGACCAGGACGCGCGTGTCGGTGGCCTGCTTCACCCAATAGTTGGCTGTGTATTCCTCGCCTTCGTTGACCAGGTCGAATTTGTACAACGCCAGTTCCTTCTTTTCACAAAACTGCGCCATGCTGTGGCTTTCGTAGCCCTCGAAGATAATATTGAAGCCTTCGTCGTTGAAGTAGCTGTCCATCTCCGACTGGCCGTAGCCGCAGGTGTAGATGAGATATTCGGTGTAGGCGATGGCGGCTTCCACTTCATTGCTTCGCGAGACCGTGACCTTGTACGGTTCAACGGTGTAGCTCTTGACCCAATCCGCGGACGTGAAGTTGTCCTTGCCCAGTGAGAGGATGTACTGAACGTCCTCGTCGGTCGGTTCGATCAATCCGCAGTCATCGCGCGGACCTTTGTCCTGCGCGGCTTGCGAAGCGGGAGCGCACGCGGCGAGAAGAAATGTCAATAAAATGGCGGGCAGGCTGAAGGTCCAGAAAAGGAAGCGGGGGTTTTTTCGAAAAGAGGATTTCATAAAAGGGTCTCCTTGTTGATCTGCGGGCAGTATAGCATAGCCTCAAAAAAGAAATCGCCCGACGTTTGGCCGGGCGATGGTTGGAGTTGGCGGGAATTTTCAAGTGGGTTTGCAGCCGAGATACATTTTTACCTGAATGTCTGAACGAAAGACAATGCTTTCATGGCGCGCTTCGGCTTCGGCGAGGGCGGCATTTATTTTTTGGATGCCCGCCTGATATTGCCCGCCGGTCAATAAAGCCAGTTGGGAGGTGGCGTTGTGTTTTAGATATGGGTCGTTCAAAACGCCCCGGCCCACGTGGACGCTGGAGATGTGTTCGACATTTTGGGATGAGACGTCTTGAAAGCACTCGGTTCGCATCCAGTACAAAAGCGTCTCCGCGGAGGAATAACGGCGCAGGTCCGTTTCAAGCACGCTTTCGAAATAATCGTAGACGTACCATTGCGCCGTGCCGTCGTGCGGGTCGTTGCCGATGATGGCTAGCACACCGCCGGGCTTTAATACGCGGAAGGCTTCGGCAATGAACGCGCGCTGATCGCCAAAGTGATGGATGGCATCCACGCAGTAGACCAAGTTGAAGGAATCATCCCGATACGGCAAATGGATGGCCGCGCCGCGCGCCAGTTTAAGCCGGGCAGGTTGTTCTTTAGCCTGTTGAAGCATCCCCATCGAAAAATCGAGACCATACAGGTTGGGTGTGATCAGGTGGAGCAGGTTCAGCCAGTAACCCGTGCCGCTTCCCACTTCAAGGATGTCCCCGGCCCTGACCTGCCTGGCAAGGTTGAGCAGGGCCTGTCCGCGTTCGGAAGGTTCGGCAGATGAATAGCGCTGGTTGTATTCGGGCGCGATGCGGTCATAGTTGAGAAATGGTGTTTTCATAGTGATTTGAATCCCCTGGTTGAAATTTTCTTACTCGGTTTACCAAACATTATAACGAAGCGCGAAGTTGAGATGGTTTTGTCCCATTTTGTTTATCCGTTTATGAGTCTTTCTTTGATTTCGTAATGCTGGGAGCGCTCGTCAAACCGCGAGAGGATGGCCCTGGCTTTAGGCGGGACAACCGCCGCTTCATAATCTTCCCCTGCGAAGGCTTTCACCGCTTCGATTGAGTCAAACCACATGATGGTGATGAATTCCACTTCGTTCCCAACATCCCGGCGGAAGAGTTGGATTTCATGAAAGCCCGGGATGTCGCGATTGTGAATGCCCACGAAGATTTCGCTCTTCAAAAGCGACTCATACGCGTCGGCGTTTTCGGGGGTCGTGTATCCGTGCCAGATTCTACCGATCATAGGCTTCTCCTTTTGTCTCAAATTCACAAATATTTACCCAACAGTGAGAGCAATGATATCTTCCACGCCCAAACCAAAAATGTGCGGCGGCTGGACGCCCATGAGCGAAAGATAAACCGCCAGTTGACTGCGATGGTGAATCTCGTGTTCTGCCATCGCCATCAGCCAGCGCCACACTTTTACAGATGGCCCATTAAGCGATGGTCGCAACTCCCCCAAAGCTTCATCCGACAGTTTTTCAAGCCTGCTCATCGCTTCAACGTGACCTGCTTCGAGAAGCGCGAGAGATTCTTCCAATCCTTGCTGGCCCTTGTTTTCGTGGCCTTCATATTTCCAATGCCCATCCACAACAACACCGATAAACATTTTCTCCGTTGCAATGATATGACGCAGGATGTCGCCGCACGTAAATTCTCCTTCCCTGGGAGACCAATCCAATTGGTCCGGCGGGATGACACGCAAATAGTTCAGAGTTCGTCGGCGGACGCTTTTGAAGTATTGGATAAAACCGGCAATTGTTTCGATCATGGTTATCTTTCCTTCATTCAGTAATTATTTCTTTTACGCGTCCCACCTGCCCATCCGTCAAGCGGACTTTGATGCCGTGCGGGTGGGTAGGCGATTTGGTGAGGATGTCCTTCACGATGCCTTTGGTCAGCTTGCCTGTGCGCTGGTCCTGTTTCAGGACGATCAGCACGGTGAGGCCGGGTTTGATGTTGGTGCGGGTTTGTCCGTTCATGGAATCAGTTTATCACAGGGTTGTCGGGATGTTCGGCATTCCATAAAGCGATCACTTCCTCAGCGGATTTTCCGATGTTTTTCCTGTTGCGGATATTACCCCCGAACGAACCATCGTTCAGCGCCCGTTTCAGATTTTTGTCGAGACGATGAGCCGCGTCCAACTCGCCCCGATAATTGATATTCGGTAAATAAGTACCCAGCCCTTCGAGTTTGACCCCGCGCCCCTGCCGGTTGAAATAAAGCACTGCATCCTGCAAGCCTGTCAGCACGCCGATAATATCGCTCTTGCTCAACGTTGAAATGGATTCCAGAAACTCGGCGACCTCGCGCCAATCGGCGGTTTCGCCATATTCGATCTGCAGGCGGTAATGGTTGATTGCTGAAATTCGAGAAGCCATGCGATTCCTCCTGTCCTGTTTCCTGCTCAAAAAGCGGATTTGTCCCCGCCTGACTGCCAAAGATACGCCAGAAGTACAGTCTTCTTTCCAGGCTTTCCCTGACGTGTTTTAGAACTTGTACTGGGAAATTGGGAAACCTGTACTGACACTTTTTCAATATCCTTGCAGGATATTATAGGTTTGCTGCCAGGATATTGTCAATTGAAAAGGGGAAGTTGGGGAAAAAGAAGTGACTGCCACCTTCAAGGTGGCAGTCACTTTCGCGGCCCGGTACGGTTGCGTGTCACTCTGAGCCGAAGACGAAGAGTCTTACACGTTGTGGTGGAGATGCTTCGCGGAGTTTATCCTGAGCCGTTGGGTTGAGCTTGTCGCCCGTCCTAGTGTTCGGGCCAGGGAAACCTTGTCGAAGGGCCCAATATGACACGGTTGTGGCGAGGACGGCGGAGTGAGCAATTGAGGCGAGAAATCTCTCAGCTGCTTTGTTCATGAAATGTTCGGAGGCTGATTGTTGAGTGAGAGGATAAGTTTGTTTGATTTAATGATAGTAAGTCTCCCACACTTGCTCTGCGGTCAAGCCGGCTTCCATGAACAAAGTGTCCATGCCGCTGTAGATCGAATGGTCAACAGGAGTTAGTCTATCGATGGCGGGGCCAGTGATGACCTTAAGTAACTCCAGTCCCTCTTCCGTCTCCGAAATCTCTACCAGGGCCTGAACGATGACATCCTTCTGGTCAGCGGGAAAGTCTTCAGCAAAGGCAAAGCCATTATGCGGGATTGGCGGAGAATCTGCCACAACAGGTACAACCGTATAAATGTCGGGAAATTCCTCCAACAGGCCTTCGCGTGCATCTACAAAGGTTGCGCCGGCATCGCATTGCCGTTCATACAGAACGCGTACAACGCCCTGATGCGAGCCGATGAATTGTGGATCGGCCTCCGGCGTGACATTGGCGGCCATCAACATTAGCGATGGAATTACGTAACCTGACACTGACAGCGGATCCACCCAGCAAATGCTCCTGCCCTCGATATCAGCCAAGTCAAGGATACCGGCCTGATCGTGAGTGAGAATCTGCGCCTGATAATAGGTCTGACCTGTGTACACAGGGTTGATCGCAATCTGCGCGTTAGCAGTATCGTGCGTTACCATGTATGCTGACCACATTAGCCAGGCCATGTCAGCTTTATCTCTCTGAATCGCTTTGATAACCTTGTCATGACTGGTGACCCAATCCCCATGAGGAACTTTGACAACCACGTTACGTCCCATCTTTTCCTCGATCATTTGCCCCAGTTGTCGAGCGGCGGCAAAGTACTCCGCATACGGGATATTGTTTGAGTTATAGGCGATGTACAAAGAAATTGGCGCTTTACCTTTGCCCGCGCTTTGCACGGGTTGAGGCGTGGCGAGAATTAAAACTGCCAATAACAATAAGGCAATGCTCTTGAATACCGATTTTCGATACATGAGACGCCTCCTTCTAATCGTTTCCGCCCACTTGTCCAAACAGCCTCCACCATCATTCTAATGATTCTTCATCAAAACGCAATAGGCAGGACTGCTTGTTCTTGCTCGGTGAGTGTTTCCGATCCGTTATGAAATTCCTGTGTAATTTGGGGTGTTTCGCCGCTTGGTATTGATAGGTTTTGCCACGTGATGGCCCACTCCTCAGCATGACACGTTGTGGCTTGTGCGTGTCACCCTGAGCGGAGCGAAGGGTCTCGATCTTGCCGAGGAGTTGCTCTGCGATCCGAGATGCTTCGCTTCGCTACTAAGAAACAAGGGATTCAAACCCCTTTTTGCCACGGATTTCGCGGATGAGCACGAATTTTTAAAAACCAATTCGCGAAAATTCGCCTGCACTGGCTCCAGGCCAGGGTGTAATCCGTGGCTGAGGTTTTGTTTCTTTCGCTTTGAACAGCGCTCTTCCCTGCGCTGTGGTTTTACTCAGCATGACACGATAAAAAGTACAATTCATATTTCGATTTTAAATCTCTTTAGCAACTTAACAAAATTTGACCAATCTTCCCTTCTATTGACCAATTTTGAACTTACGATGATTCTGTTCGCCATAATATTGCTTAGGCGATAAGAGAAGATTGCTTTGAAAGTTGCCTCGTCAATTAATTTCTTTTGAAGCATAATTTCACAATGTTCAAATAAGCCCATATAATCTTCAACTTTAGCCCAATCCTTCGTTGTCTTTGGCCCTTTTCCTTCCTTAGCCCATTTTCCTCCAGGCCTAAGATTTAGATGTACTTCATCATGATTGGAAAACATTTTTTCAAGTTCTAACCAGAATTGTCCTCGGCTGATTTTTGTGTTCTGGTACATTTGGAAAAATGTAAACCATAAAGCTGCAATAGCAATTAATATTCCACTTATGGTTGCAATATTTGCCCAATCGTCAAGCGTAAATGCAGTGATTATTTCTACAACATTCATGTTTACATCCTATAGTTTAACTCAACAACCCTCTCGCAAAGGACAGGAACGCCTGCACATCGTTGAAATTGGTGACCATGCCGACGGAGATCCTCACTGCGCCGCTGGATTTGCCGTCTATGCACTTGCGGAAGTCATCAATGGATAGTCTGTCTTGATGATTGGGCCTGGTGAAACAGACGTCGAGTTCGACGCGGGAGATGCCGAGGGCGATTTCGCCTGCGCCGGGGTTGCAGAAACAGCCCGTGCGAAGCGAGATGTTGACTTTGTTGGCTTCGCTTTCGATGAAGCGATGATCGAGGGCGACGCCGTCTTTGTCGTAAAAGTTGACAGTCACTGCGCCGCCGCGGCCTTCAGTGGTGTTGGGGCCGAACAAGCGCACAAGCGGTTCCCCGTTGCTGTGTTTCATGGCAGTCAGGTTATCGAGGAGCCAGCCCGTGAGCGTGCGGACACGTTCCGAGATGACATCGCAGCCGATGGATTCGATGTGCCTGAGTCCGATTTCGATGGCGGGGATATTCAAGTAATCGAGTGTGCCGTCTTCGAAGGCGGGTGCGCCATCGGCGAGATAATATTTGTCACCTTGCACGGAGGCGACGGTGATTGTCCCACCTGCGAACCAGGGGCGATGCAGCTTGGCAAGCGCGGATTTGCGCGCGAGCAATGCGCCGAGTCCCGTGGGATAGCCGAACATTTTGTAGAATGAAATCGGCGCAAAATCGGGCTTGACCTTGCCCAGGTCAAGTTTGTTGGTGGGGACGTACGCGGCCACGTCGAGGAGCACGTCCCAGCCGTGGGCGTGAGCCTTCTCGATCCATTCGAGCGGATGTTTGACCGAGGAGAAATTGGATTGCGCGGGATAGGCAAAAAGGTTGTGTCCGTTTGTCGAAGGCCGCGCCAGTTCGAGGTCCAGTTGTGAAGCGTCGATGCGCATGTCCGGGAGGCCGACGGGGATGTAGGTCACATTTGCGCCGCGGGCGTGGGCAAATTCCCGAATCCCATTGACGGAATTGTGGTTGTCGAAAGTGAGGAGGTAGCGTCCGTTTGGAAAGGGATACGACTCACCGACGAGTTTGAGCGCACCGCTGGCATTGGACGTGAAGATGGCGAGATATTCTTCGGGGTCGGCGTTGAAGAATTTGAGGATGTATTCGCGTGCGCTCTCGACGAGACGCGTAGCCGCGAGCGAAGTGGGATTGGATGAGTGCGGATTGCCATAGACGTGTTCGCCAAGCATTTGATGGTGCTTGCGAATCTGCGACTCTGCATAAATGCCGCCGCCCGTGTAATCGAGGTAGATGTGTTCGCCGAGGTCGAGACGGGCGTATTCGACTGTGCGGAGTTTATCTATGATTTCAGTTTCGGGGTAGGTTGGGTAGGCTTTGATGAAATCTATAAATTCAGGATTAGACATGGCGGGCTCTCCTGTGCCAATTTAACCACAGAAAAACCTTCTCGTTTTCACTTTCATCGCGCCAATATTGTAGTCAGGAATACTCGAAGTATTTTTTTAGATTAAGCATGTGCTTTTCGAGGAGGTGCCACGTCAATAAAGAGATAAGGATGGTGGCACCAAATGTCAGCACGACATAGGCAGAATACATTTTCCATCCTCTGAGTTGGGTATGCCAGAGAATTTCCAAAAGGACGATTGCGACGGGTACGTGAAATAAATACATTGAATAGCTGTATTTGCCAAAAAACGTCAGGATTTTGTTTCGGAAAAATCCCCGAAACATTGTTGTTTCAGGATAGGTTACGAGAATTGCCACCAGCGCTGTTGAAAAAAGCGCGGCGACCGTAAACCTGCCCATTGTCAAAGCCATATAGTTGTAGTCGGGTTGGGAGCCTTGAGGAAATGGTCCGATAAACAGGATGATGAACGTTAGTATCGCGGGCAGAAAGACGGGCATGGCGATTTTGCGAATCTGTTCCTTCCAGTTCGTCCAGGTGAATGCAATTGCCAGCATCCCTCCCATGATCAAGCCTTCAAACCGGGTGATTGTGTTGTAGAAAAAAAATTTTGTGACCAGGTTTATGTCGTTGCTTAATAGGACCGCCGGTATGCGTGTGAGCAATGAAAACAGGATGACGCCGGCGCTGATCTTCAAGAGGGTTTCCTTGCGTATGAAGTAAACAATGGCAGGCCATATTAAGTAGAACTGTTCCTCCACAGCCAGGGACCAGGTCACCTTTAGATGTTGGGTGAAATTAACGTCGCTGATAAGCTCCATCCAATTTTGCTGGTACAAAAGCAGGTAGGGAAGGGCGCGCGGTATCTCAGGCGCGAAATCGGGATCCAGTACCGGGATAAAAAGGAGAATGACTGCAATACCAAGATAATACAGCGGAAAGATTCGCAAAATCCTGCGGACGTAGAAATTCTTGAAATAATTCTTTTCCTCTTTGGTCCGCAACAAAATGGAAGTGATCAGGAACCCGGACAGGACGAAGAAAATATCCACGCCCACCCAGCCAATTGACGTCAGGCTTGTGATAAAAAGCAGGATCGGATGCTGTGTAAAATTATTAGCCCTGCCAAATGTGTGCAGGGCGATCACGAGGATTATTGCAATCCCTCGCAAGCCATCCAGTTCTTTTAATCGTTCATTCATGACGACCATTTCCTTTTCGCCGCGGAGATCCTTGTTGTGCCTGCGCTGGTGTGATCATTTATACTCAAAATGCCTCTTCAGGTTAAGCATGTGCTTTTCGAGCAGATGCCATGTCAACAAAGAGGCCAGAATCGTAATGACATAGGCCAGCGCTGTATAGGATACATACCCTTTCCATCCCCTGATCCCGGTGCGCCAGAGCGCTTCCAGAAGGAGTATCGAAATGGGCAAATGCAGCAGGTACATTGAATAACTGTATTTGCCAAAGAAGGCCAGCACGCTGTTTTGAAACACCCTGCGAATGGTGGATTTTTCAGGGTGAGTCATCAAAGTGGCGATCAGGGCGGCAGAGAAGACTGCCGCAAGTGTATAGACGCCAAGCGTAAGCGGAATGCTGCCGAGCGCCGGGTTGGTATTGGGGAATACTGAAATGCACAGGGCCACAAACGCAGAAAGAGCAGCAAGAAAAACGGGAAAAGAAATGGGTTGAAGACGCGCTTTCCAGGCTGGATTGGTGAATAAGGCCGCGAGCAGGGCGCCGGAAACGAGCTCTTCGAAGCGCGAGAAGGTATTCAGGTAGAAAAACCTTGTTATCAGAAAAGTATCGTCCCAGAGCAGGGTGCACGAAATGCGCGTGATGATCGAAAGCACAATAATGCCGACGCTGATTTTTATCAGCGTTTCTCTGCGTGTGAAATAAACGACCGTCGGCCATATCAGGTAGAACTGTTCTTCAATGGCAAGTGACCAGGTGACGAATAAATATGCGTTCAGCCCGGAACCGTCGGACAGGATCAACCAATTTTGCTGGTACAGAAGAAGAAACGGGATCGCGTGTGGTACCCTGGCCGTATACTCAGGATCGAGAATTGGGGTAAAGAAAAGTATGAGTGTTATGCAAATGTAGTACAGCGGAAAAATTCTCAAAGCCCGCCGCATGTAAAAATTCTTGAAGTAGTTTTTATCGTCCCTGGTTCGCAGGAGAATGGATGTGATCAGAAAGCCGGAAAGGACGAAGAAGATGTCCACGCCGACCCAGCCAAACGCGATCATGTTGCTGATGAAATACAGGGTTTCATGATGTGTAAAACTGTTTGCCCGTTTAAGAGTGTGCGCGGCTATGACAAGGATGATCGCGATTCCTCGAAGGCTGTCCAATTCCTTTGTGCGTTCATTCATAAAGAGAAATTCCTTTGGCTGGTGATGGCTGATTTTAATGCCAAACCATGTATTTGTAACGAAAAGTCCCCGTCCTAAAGACGGGGACTGCGGGTTGTGTTTCGATTACTTCACCATTTCCATCTCTTCCTGCTTCTTGAACTGGCTCATGTACAACTCGTAATAGAAGCCTTCTCTTGCAAGCAGTTCGTCGTGTACCCCGCGTTCGATGATCTGACCATCCTTGAGCACGAGGATCATATCCGCGTTGCGGATGGTGGAAAGGCGGTGGGCGATGACGAAGGATGTGCGTCCCTCGAGGAGCTGGTCGAATGCCTTTTGGATGAGACGCTCGGTTCGTGTGTCTACACTTGAAGTTGCTTCATCCAAAATGAGGATGCGCGGGTCTGCGAGAGCGGCGCGTGCAATCGAGAGCAACTGCCTCTGGCCCTGACTCAAGCCCGAGCCGCGTTCACCCAACACGGTCTGATATTTTTCGGGCAGGCGTTCGATGAACGAATCGGCGTTGGCGAGCTTGATGGCGGACATGACTTCTTCGTCCGTGGCGCTGGGTTTGCCGAAGCGGACGTTTTCCATGACGCTCTGGCTGAAGAGGAACGTATCCTGCAACACAATGCCAATCTGGCGGCGCAAGGATTCGGCAGTGACATCGCGCACGTCAATACCGTCAATCTTGACCGAGCCGTGCGTCACGTCGTAGAAGCGCGGGAGCAGGTTGATGATGGTCGTCTTGCCTGCGCCTGTCGGGCCGACAATTGCGATGGTTTGACCGGCATCCGCGCCAAAGGTGACTTTGTTGAGCACAGGCACGCCGTCTTCATATTCGTGTGAGACTTCGTTGAACTCGACTTTGCCTTTGATCTGCGGCATTTCCTTCGCACCGGGCTTGTCAACGACTGCGGGCTTTTCGTCGAGAATGTTGAAGATGCGCTCGCCGCCTGCGATGGCGTTCTGGATGTTCGTCCACAGCACGGCGATTTGTTGGATTGGCTGATTGAAGCGTTGGACGTAGGCAAGGAAGGTCACGACGAGGCCGAGAGTGACTGCCGTGCCGAAGAGCGTCGTTCCTTTCAGCAAATACCATCCGCCCACGCCAGTGACAATGGCAAGACCCACGTACGAGAAGGCTTCCAGCGTCGGCGCAAGTGCGGAAGTGTAAGCGACTGCACGCACGTTGGCGTCGCGGTTGGCGGCGTTGACTTCCTTGAACTGTTCGATATTTTCGTCCGCGCGGTTGAAGGCCTGCACTTCGCGCACGGAGGCGATGGATTCCTGCAACTCGGCATTGACGTTGCCAATCTCTTCGCGGCTCTTGCGGAAAGCTTTGCGCGCCTGCTCGGAGAAATACAGCGTGGCGATGAACATCAGCGGCGAAACTGAGAGCGAGAGCAGCGCGAACGGCAGGTTGGTGGTCAGCATGTTGTAGGCCACCCAAAAGAGCAGGAGGATGCCGCTGAATACGTTGACGAGTGCGAACGAAAACGCCTGTTCGATGGCGGTCGTGTCGTTGGTGATACGGCTCATCAGGTCGCCTGCCTCGTGTTCGGCGTAGTAACTGAGCGAGAGCTGGTGTAACTTCTCGAACACTTCCACGCGCAGGACGCGCAAGACGTGCTGGCCTGTCCACGCCATGGCGAAGAAGGTCGCGCCCATCAATACAGAGCCTGTCACAAACAAGGTGACGACAATCAGAATGAGACGGAACAAGGCGGCAATGCGTTCGTCATTCGTCGCGGTTGCAATGTCAGGCACTTCGTATCCGCCGGCATGAAAGGCTTTGTAGATCAGTCCGCGCGTGAATGTCAGCGAGGACGGGTCGGTTGTCGTCAGCCAACAGCTTGAAGCCTGCGCCTCGGATTGTGACCCGCTGTCAGGGCCGAATGAGGCGAAGCTTCCAAAAGCGGAGGCGCCAGCAGGGACGAGGAAACAGTCCGTGGCCTGGCCAGTCAGTTCGGGAGTCGTCACTTGAGTCCACGTGGAAATGACGACGAAAAAGACGGCGAGCAAAATCATGTACCAGAAGCGGCTGAAATATCCGCCGAGGCGCGCCAGGGTTTCGCCCAGGTTGCGCGGCTTGAGGGTTTCCTGGTTAAGCATTCCGCCGACGCGGTGACCACCCATCATAGTGTCACCCTCCCCATTTGAATCATGTCGTTGCGAGGGCTGGTGGTTGAGTAGCCGCACTTTGGCGTATCGAAACCCAGCCCGAAGCAATCTCCTGTTTGACGGGATAATCTCATCGATGAGTTTTCACCTTCTAATCGGGGATTGCTTCGTCGCAAAGAACGCTCCTCGCAACGACATTTGAAATTTCTATTTTTCATGTTCATGTGATTAACCTTGAACGTTCTGTGATTCTGGTAAGAGCTGCGAATTGTAAATTTCTGCATAGATTGGTTCTTCTTCCATAAGGTCTGCGTGTTTGCCTTGCGCGACGACTTCGCCTTTATCGAGCACGAGGATTTTATCGGCGTTGATAACGGTGCTGATGCGCTGCGCGATGACGAAGGATGTGCGGCCTTTCATGAGCGTGTCGAGCGCGGACTGGATTTGCGCTTCGGTGTTGAGGTCAACCGATGAAGTGGAGTCATCGAGGATGAGGATGCGCGGGTTGAGCAGGAGCGCGCGTGCGATGGCGACGCGTTGCTTTTGTCCGCCGGAGAGTGTGGTGCCGCGCTCGCCGACGTGCGAGTCGTAGCCTTCGGGGAAGGAGATGATGAAGTCGTGCGCGGCCGCGGCTTTTGCGGCGGCCTGGATTTCTTCGAGCGTTGCGTCGGGTTTGCCGAAGGCGATGTTCTCGCGGATGCTTCCGCTGAAGAGGGTCGTTTCCTGCAAAACGATTCCGATTTGCGAACGGAGCGAATCGAGAGTCACATCACGCAGGTCGTGACCGTCAATGGTGATCGAGCCTTCGCTTGGGTCGTAGAAGCGCGGCAGTAAATTGATAATGGTCGTCTTGCCTGAACCCGTTGCGCCGAGCAATGCAATCGATTCGCCTGCCTGCGCTTCAAATGAAACCTTATTCAGCACGGGTTCGCCGCCGCTGAAATATCGGAAGGTCACGTTATCGAATTTCACGCTGCCTTGTACATTGGGCAGTTTGGCTGCATTTGGCTTGTCTACGATGTCACTCTTGGCGTCGAGGATTTCAAAGATGCGTTCCGCGGAGGCGGAGGCCTGTCCCATTTGCGTGATGATCATGCCGAACATCATGATTGGGAAAAACAGGTACATCAAATACAGCGAGAACTCCTGCCATTCGCCGAGCGTGAGCAGGCCCGTGATGATCTGTTTGCCGCCCACATAAAGGATCGCGGCTTGTCCGAGATTTGCAATCATAAACACAAGCGGGAACATAAATGTGAATAGCCGTGAGACCGCGATGGATTGCTCCATCGTGTCATCCGCGGCATTGCGAAATTTTTTCTGTTGTTCCTTCTCGCGCGTAAAAGCCTTGATCACTTTGATGCCCGCCAGATTTTCCTGCAACACCGTGTTCAAGTGCGAAAGTTTTTGCTGCACTTTTGTGAACATCGGCTGGGCAAGACTGGCAAACACACCGAACAACACAATCGCAATCGGCAGGATTGGCATGGCCGTCCACGCCAATGCAACATTGGACGAGAACAAAATAATGACCGTGCCAATGATTAAAATCAGCGCGCCGACGAGTTGCAAGAGTCCCTGCCCGATAAACAAACGGACTTTCTCAACATCGTCTGTGGCGCGAACCATCAACTGGCCTGTCTGGTTTTTATCGTGATACGAAAACGACAAATTTTGAATCTTCGCGTACAGGTCATTTCGCAGATCGTACGCGACCGCCTGCGAATTTTTCTCCGCCCAAAACGCCTGAAGGAAGGAGAACAAACCGCGTAAGACGGCGAATACGATGATGGCAACGAGAGCGGTGATCAATGCCTGCGGCGCTTGATTTAGATCCGCTTCAAGCTGGACTTTGAGCTGGTCAAGCGTTAATGAGCTTGGTCTACCCGTGAGCTCCAGAATCTTCGGCAATGCCGCGCCGACGAAGTTCGCGGGGATTTTATCGAGCGCCTGCAAAATCTGGTCGGCGATGAATCCGCTCGTCACCGCGTCGATGACGTTGCGAATCATGCGCGGCACAGCCAGTTGCGATAACGTCGCGATGATGAGAAAAACATACGGTAAAGCGGCCTGTTGCTTGTAATGCGTCAGGTAGCGGATGGCGCGTCCAATGCCCTTGAAGGAGGGGCGCTGGCCGCCGCGTCCGCGGGATGCGGGGCGGGTTATGGTTGCTTGCATAGGTCTCCTGTTGGTAATTGGTAAATGGTAAGTAGAGATTAGAGATTGGAGATTGAGGCCGGTGGTCGAGTAGCCCCGAATGTACTTTGAGGGGCGTATCGAGACCACCATGTTTGAAGTAAAGTCTAAGTTTTCATGTAACGCGTTGGTTTCCCCCTGCGGGGACTTTGGGATACGGGCTGGGAAGAGCACACTTCGACAGGCTCAGTGCGCCGCCCAGCCCTACTCGTCCAACGGATTACTCTTGAAAATACCAAGTGATTGTGTAGAAATTATGTTGAAAGGCGGGATGCTTTGCGGAGATCATTTTTTCTCTTCCAGGCGTTGAGCGGCTTCTGTGAGAATCGCCAGTGCTTCACTCACTTTGACTCTTTCCTCGGTAGATAGATTTTTCACCAAATCATCCATCCAGCGATGACGTTCCTGAATCCCTTGCACGACGAAAGACCGGCCTTGGTCGGTCAGATTCAGTACTTTCGCGCGTCGGTCGGATGGATCTTCGGTACGCTCGAGATAGCCCGATTGCACAAGTTTATCCACCAGTTGACTGGCGGCCGCGTTGGTGATGTCGAAGCGTTCGCTGATATCCGACACGCCGCATGCGCCTTTATGATGCAACTGCATTAGGATGCTGAACTGCGGCATCGAGAGTCCCGTGGACTTGGCAAAGTGACTCCATCCGCGCATCGAACGATGCATGAAAATATCCATCCACTGGCGGGTGATTTGGGAAAACTGGACTTTTTCAGTCATAGTTAAGCCTTCTTTTTAGTTAAGCAGGCTTAACTATATGCAAAAGTTAAGTAAAGTCAAGGTAGGAGAGGTAAGAGGAATGTTAGAGAATTTGGAAAATCAAAGAGCGCGGACATTTGATCCGCGCTCTTTGTATACAACATGTTTCTTGATTTTTAATTTGTTCCCAGTCCCAAAGCTGGAATGGGAGGGATTTCTTCACTATACAGCCACAGATCGAAAAATTCGCTTAAGTCTTTCCCGCTCACCTGTTCTGCCACGGCAATAAAGTCATCCGCCGCGGCGTTCCCGCCTTGATATTGGTCATAATATGTTTTGAGAATCTCAAAGAAGGCATTGTCTCCAACTTCGAGCCGCAGGGCATGGAGAGTGAGTCCGCCGCGCTCATACACGCCGCTGTTGAATAGATCATCCGCCGGAGGGTTGCCCGGAGCGGGATAGAATTCGGGGTCTTGAAAAATATCCGTGTAGCGGAATTTCACCCATTCATCCATTGTTTCGCGTCCCTGTGTGTGTTCAATCCACAAGTATTCAGCATAAGTGGCAAATCCCTCATTAAGCCAGATGTTGCCCCAATCCGCCACGCTGACGCTGTCCCCAAACCATTGATGAGCCAGTTCGTGCGCGACGACCATTTCCGTTTCGCCAACATCTTCGAGATCTATCATGTCCATCCCAAAAATGGACATGGTTTGATTCTCGAGCGCCGCGCCGAAATCGGTGTCAACAACAAGGGAACCATACACTTCAAAAGGATAATCTCCGAACAATTCGCTGAAATATACGAGCATTTCGCCCTGCCGCGCAAACGGCTCGCGTACTTCCCGGGGAAGCCCCGTTGAGTAATAATTCCTGATCGGGATCCCGTTTTCTGATTCCATGGTTTCCACGTCGAATTCATCAATGTTGACCGTGGCGAGATAGCTTGCCATCGGTTCACGCGCTTCAAATACGAATGTAGTCGTGCCGCCATTATCAACGGACTCCATCAGTACGCCATTGGCTGCGACTTCGAATGGCTTTGGAACTGTCACGCGGAAGGTGTAGGAGGCCTTATCCAGCGGATGATCGTTCACCGGATAGAAATTCGCGGAGCCGTCCGGTTCGCTCAACACAAAACTGCCGCCATCGAAGGTCACCCAGCCTGTTTGAACGGGAAGGGCTACGGAGATCATCTCTTCCGGGGAGCCGTTGTATTGAATTTCAGCGGTGAATGTTTCGTCCTTCGCCAGCGGTGTGGATGGAGTGATGGTCAATTCCTGTCCGTTGCGTTCAAAGACCGCGGCCTCTGAGTTTATTGTGATGCTTGAAATCTCAAAGCCGATAAAATCAAGATTGAAACTGCCCAGGTCCTGTGTCGCTTTGGCTTCGATGGTGGTGACGGCGTTCAGGTCACTTGTGGAAACATCATTGACGGTGATGTCCAAAGTGTAGTGGGTTACGTCATAGCCGCCGTTGCCAAACCCGGGATAAAGCGAGTCGCCCAGGCCGGGAGCGCCGGGTTCTGCTTCCTGGACCTGCGTTACAGGCGCCTCTGTGACCGTTTCCGCCGGAGTTCCCGCTGTCGGCACGGAGGGCGTCCCTCTGCCGCAGGCGCCCAGGGTCAAAACAAGAATAATTAGAATCACCAAATACTGGAATTTTTCATGATGCATGTTATGTTCCTTTTCAAGGTTGCAGGGAAGAGGGGTAATTTTTTCTGTGTCATTCAAAGTGAGGTAATTCCGGCTTTGAGCGTCGGTTTGCCATCCGAAGCGGATATCATTGCCCTGTCATACTTCTATGCGATTATCAATGGCCGTTACCGGACCTTTTTGTCAGCAGCCATGGCGGCGACCATTTTCTTTAGTCGGGCGGCTCTGCCCGCTGCGTTGCGCTCCTTCACCAGGCGCAGGATGACCGCGTACTGATCGGTTTTGTTCAAGCTGGCAAAGAAGTCTCTGGCCACCTCATTCCGCGCCAATGCCTTGACCAGATCTGGTGGTGGAGTAGCGTTGCGCTGCGAAACATATGCCGCATCCCACCGACCGTCAGCCTTTGCGGCGGCCACTTCGGCGAGACCGGGAGCCTGCATCCGGCCAGCCGCGATGAGCGCTGCCACCTTTTCCACATTGACCTGTGACCATACACTTCTCGGTCGTCGCGGCACATACTTCTGCAGATAATACGGCTGGTCATGGGATCGCCGCTGGCCCGAAATCCAGCCCCAGCACAAACCAACGTCCACCGCTTCATCATCGGTAAGCGACGGGATTCCTGAACCCTTCTTTGCCATTTTCAGCCACACGCCATCCTGCCGCTGATAATTGTCTACAAGCCAGGAATCGAACGCCGCAGCGCCGGCGAACGCGATGACCTCCACGCCCTCGAGCTCTTCCGCCACCTTTACGAGCGCTTTTTTATATTGAAGAGGGGTTTTCCCAAGAACGCGTTTGAAGTCGGCAATGAAGTGCTGCTGACTGCTGTAGCTCACGTCATAGGCAATGGCGGCCCAGTCAGGATTTTCGCTCTCACGGATGCGTTTGGCGGCTTCGAGCAGCTTGTTGCGCTGGAGCATCCATTTAAGCCCCACACCCACGTATTCCTGAAAAAGCTGTTGCATCCATCGCTCGCTTCGGTGAAACCGCTGAGCGACAGCCTTGACTGTTTCCAGGCTTCCATCATTATTGGTGGCAGTGATAATTTCACTGATGAGCTCTATATTAGGATCTGGCTGCGGGTTTTTATCTCGAACCATCTTTGCCAAAGCATCAATCACAGCTTGATCGTCAAGCGACAATAATTGTTCCATGTAGTCCCCGTCTGCCTCTGGAAAGACCCGCTGTATGTCGACGTTTTTGTCTTGTATGTCCGCGATCCGCCCATCCCAGAGTGCATGAAATGCGCCAGGATGGAAACGGGCGCCGATAATTCTGCCGGCTCCTGCCGCTATGTATGTCCGTTTGCCGCGAAAAGTGCCCTGGATGCCAGAGTCATCGGCAGAAATATAGAGATCGACATACGGCCTGTGCATCACCTGCTCGGATAGGTAGGGTTGTTCACTGGCTTTGTTCCAGCGGATCGTCCAGAAATGATCGATGAACGGGGCCAGGTCAACAGGCGGCGCGTATGTATGGAAGGCAACATGACGATAAAACCCCGTTGGGTCTAAACGCCCGCCCGGGTCATCATGGTTGTCTGCGGATTTTTGTAATACATTCTTCATGCTGATTAGTATATTGTATGAGATGCAGTCTTGCAAGAAAAAACACTAAATGTTTGAAAGGAATAAGTTATGAAACACACATTAAGAGGCATTGCGACAATTAGCTTGTGGGCCAAAGATCATGAGGCAGCTGTTGCCTGGTACAGCGAACTATTCGATATGAAGCCATACTTTACCCGGCCCGGTTATGTTGAATTTCGAGTTGGCGATTACCAGACCGAGGTTGGCATTATCGACAGCAAGTATGCACCCGAGCCTATTGCTGCAAAAGCCCCGGCCGGCATGGTTACCTACTGGCAGGTGGATGATGTCAACGAAATTTTTGAACGCTTATTATCGTTGGGAGCCAAACAGCTCGAAGCACCCGTAGATCGCGGTCATGGTTTCGTGACTGCTTCGGTCGTTGATCCCTTTGGGAACATCTTGGGTGTTATGTACAATCCACACTATTTGGAAGTACTGGGATCGGACAAGAAGATATAAGTCTTGCTCGTTACTTCGGATTGTTTTCGCAGTTGTTTGGAATTCTTGGGCATTTGCTGGCTAACTCACCTTACACAGTGTCATTCTGAACCCTTCGATAAGGTTTCGACAAGCTCAACCCAACGGTTCAGGGCAACGCTTCGCTCAGCGTGGAATAATAATAACAGCCTCGCACTCGCGAGGCTGTTTGTTTCCGTGCTTGTTCAGGGCTGGAAATTTTCTTAGAAACTTCGGCGTCCGCCGCCGCCACCACGCCGGTCCCCAAAGTTGCGGGGACGTTCCTCGCGCGGGCGCGCGACGTTTACGGTGATGGTGCGCCCCATGAAGTCTTGACCATGGAACATGTTGATTGCTTTCTGCGCTTCTTCGGCAGTGGACATTTCCACGAAGCCAAAGCCTTTTGCGCGGCCGGTGGCGCGATCCTTGATCAACGCTACCGATGTGACAGTGCCAGCCTGACTGAAGTGATTCTTGAGGTCATCTTCGGTGGCGGAGTAGGGCAGGTTGCCTACATAAAGCTTGTTTTCCATCTCTTCTCCAAATGATTCATCATCCAGCCTGAACGTTGATGAAGTTTATCATATTTTAATATTTAATGACTAGGAATATCCCCGGCGGGTGCAGGAGGAAACTTGCGGGTTTGCCGTTCAGGCCGCAGGCAGGCGCGCGATGCCGAAAAAGATAATGATGAGGGTATCGAGCACGATGAAGAGCGTGTTACGGAAGCGCAGTTTGTCTTCGGATTTCTTCCAGAATGCAGAGAGATGCGCTACAACGGCGGCGACCAGCATGGTGATCATGTGTTCGATGCGATAGGACGGAAAGCCCGTTCCGGCGGCGAGGCCGTTCCAGAAGAAGTAGGTGAAACCAACCAGAACCTGCAAGTCTATCAGGCCGCTGAATGCGGAGGTGAGGATTCCATCGAACTTTGAGAATGTATCGCCGCGGCGCCAACTGATCGCGAATTTGACGGCCGCGGCCGCCGCGGCGATGACGATCAACCAGCGAAGCGTGGAATGGATGCTAAGTACAATTCCCATGGCTGTCTCCTTATTGCAATGAGTTATTCTGGTAGTAGTATACAACGGTTTCTCGTGTAGAATCAAATAAATATTCTTCAGGAGAATGTCAATGACGTACACTTCCGTTCTGACCGAAATCCGCGGGCGCGTGGGGTTGGTGACCTTCAACCGTCCGCAGGCGATGAATGCTTTCAATGCAGTGATGCTGGGCGAGTTATTCGATGCGCTCGAAGCCTTTGACCGCGATGAAAACGTGGGAGCGATGGTTGTCACTGGAAATGAAAAGGCTTTTGCCGCGGGTGCAGACATCAAGGAGATGGCCGAGGCCTCGCCATTTGAAATGATCACCCAGGGACGCGTGGAAAAGTGGGACCGCATCCGCGGGATCAAGAAGGTTGTCATTGCGGCGGTATCGGGCTGGGCATTGGGCGGCGGCTGTGAATTTGCGCTCTCGTGCGACATGATCGTCGCTTCCGAAACTGCCAAGTTCGGCCAGCCCGAAATCACGATCGGCGTCATCCCTGGCGCGGGCGGCACGCAACGCCTGGCGCGCCTGCTGGGAAAGAATTTAACGATGGAAATGGTGATCAACAATCGGACACTCACTGCGGCGGAGGCGCTTCAATTCGGCCTCGCGAATCGGGTCGTGCCGGTGGAACGTTATCTCGATGACGCGGTTGCGCTGGCGGAGGAGATCGCCGGGCGCGCGCCGCTGGCGGTCCACATGGCGAAGGATGCGGTCAACGCCGCGTTCGAGACCACGTTGACCGAGGGCCTCAAGACAGAGAAGCGCAATTTCTATCCGCTGTTTTCGACGGAAGACCAAAAGGAGGGAATGAAGGCTTTCATCGAGAAGCGCAAGGCAAACTGGAAGGGGAAATAGTTGGATGGTTTTGTAGTTTGATGGTTGGGTAGTTTTGCGGGTGAATGTGATTGTGGCGATAATGAGAAGCTGAGATGGCCTCATACTCGGACCTCAAGCTTGGCCTGACGAAACTTGGTCTGACCGACAGCCTGGTGATCGCGCACACGTCGCTGAGGGCATTTGGTCCCATCGAGGGCGGCGCGGAAACCATGCTTCAGATACTGCTGGCCTCGGTGCGCGGCGTGATCATGCCCGCTTTCACCTACAAGACGATGATTACGCCTGAGGTTGGCCCGCCGAATAATGGACTTACCTATGGCAGGGAACAGGACCTGAACAAAATGGCGGAGCCATTTCACCCGGATATTCCCGCCGACCCGACGATTGGCTTCCTCCCCGAACTGCTCCGCAACCATTATCTTGCGAAGCGCACCCTGCACCCCATCCAATCTTTTGCCGGGGTCAATGCGGACTCCGTCCTCAATTCGCAGACCATCTACAATCCATTAGCGCCCATCGCCGCGCTGGCAGAACAGGATGGGTGGGTGCTGTTGCTTGGCGTGGATCACACGGTCAACACCAGCATCCATTACGCGGAAAAACTCGCGGGGCGCAGGCAGTTTGTCCGCTGGGCGCTGACTAGGGATCGCATTGTCGAGTGTCCCGGCTTTCCGGGTGATTCGGCAGGCTTCAATTCAATTGCCGACGATCTGGGAAAAGCTGTCCGCCGCGTTGAGATTGGGGATGCAATCATTCAAGCGATCCCTTTGAAGGAATTGTTCGGGGCAGTGATCAATCGAATAAAACAAGACCCGCAGGCGTTGCTGTGCCAGCTGGAAGATTGCAAAAGGTGCGAGGCGATTCGAAATACGAAAACTATTCAGTAATGTCAATTGTCTCGCCGCCATACTCACCAGTGACGTGTAACGTGCCTTCGCTGTCGCGCGTGTAAGTCAGTGTGCCATCTTTCAGGCCGGTGACAGTTACTTCGAGCGTGAACAGTTCATCGTCGCAGTTGTATGCGCCTTCTCCCGTCATTGTGAATCCACCGGAGAAGGCGCAATCTGTAAAGGTAAAAGCATCGCCTGTTTCGGTGGAGTCGAAAGTGAGCGTCCCGCCAAAGGGACAGGCAATGCCCCTGGCGATGGTGTAACCCATGTAATAGTATTCGGGCAGGTAATTGATCTCGTCGTCCACGGAGGCCAGCGCTTCGAGGGGACTTGCAAAATCGGCGGCATTTACGGGAGCAATGGAGATGAATTCATCCGCGACAACGCCATCGCAAACTGTTTCGCGTTCTGCCGGGAGTTCGTCCTCCACGAGAAAGTCTGTCACGAGGCCGTCCACACACTCATTGCCCCAGCCGAAGATAACGTGCGGCCCGCCCGTTTCCGTGACGAGATAGCCATCTGCCAATCGGGAATAAACGGCTTGCGCGCCGGAATACGGTGTAGCCGGGTCGGTGGTCCCGTTGAGCACGAGGGTGGGAATCCCATCCGCGGTGAGAGGTGTGGGCAGGCTTTGATCTTCCTGCGGGTGCGGCCAGAAGACGCAGGGCAGGTCGCCATAAAAAATCGATGCCAGTCTCGGCAGGCTGGTATCCATCTCATCACCGGCCTTGATGAAATTCAGCGCGCGTTCCTCGGGCGTGTTACCGGGTTCAGGATAATCGCGGCAGGTGACCCCATAGTAAATCGCGTCGGAGTAGGATGGGTCGGGGATGGCCGCCAACGTATCGGGGTCGAGGTAGAGCGAGTTGTAGACCACGCGCGCCAACGGAACGAGATTTTCATCGCGGGCGTAGAAAGCCAGCGCGCGCAGGAACATCATCCGCGCGGTCTCGGAGTAGAGAAATCCCGACGTGGCTTCAAGATCGGGGAAAGTAAACTCACGCCGCTCCACTTCTCCTGTGGAAAGAGGAAAACCAAACGACATGGGTGCCTGTTTCAATTGCGCGGCAAGTTCATCGTAAACGGCTGCCGCGTCGCGTCCCATTGCTTCGGCGCAGGCTTCATCCTCGTTACATGCTTCGAGCGTCGCGACCAGCACGTCGTTGAAAGCCTGTGCCTGTCCCTTGAGGAAGTCGGTGTCTGAAAGTGTGAGGTCCACGACGCCGTCGAGAACGAGGCCAGCCAACCGGTCAGGGTGTGAGGCGGTGTAGGTCTGGGCAAATTGCGTACCGTAGCTTTCACCGTACAGCCAGAATTTGTCGTCGCCCATCAATTCGCGGAACGTCTCCAAATCCTCAACAGCTTGCGCGGTGTCGAGGTAGGGCAGTAAATCGGTTTTGCCCATCTCGTCAACACAGTCGTTCACGAAGGTTTGGCTGACATCGAGCAGATGCTCTTCGCCCGCGGGCGTAGTGGCGTCCGTGTCGGCGCGATAGAAATCGGCCGCGGCCTGCGCGCATTGCAGTCCACCGGACTGTCCGCCGGATTGGCCGATGCCGCGCTGGTCGAAAAAGACAATGTCAAAATGCTCGGTGATGCTGGGATCGAAATAGGATGTGTAATTATCCGCGCTCAATAAACCGGAGCCGCCCGGCCCGCCAACGGCTGTGACGAACATTCCCTTGCGTTCGCCGCCCGCGGGAAGCACGCCGAAGACAACGTCTATTGCGCGCTTGTCCTGTGGATTAAAGTGATCGAGCGGAACGCTGACGGTGACGCACGTGAATTCGCCATCTGGACAAGGAACCCCGCCGAGTCGCGCGAGACGTGAAGCTGATCCCCCAGCTGGAGTTTCGGTTGCGCTGACAGTTGGTTCGGTCCGCGTGCAGGCAGTGACCAATAAAAGAAACGCGAGGAACAGAAGTGTTTTTTTCACGAGTAAACTCCCTTTTCAAGAAGAAACGTCTAGCAGGTTTCACCCCACCGCCTTCGGCACCTCCCCCAAATACGACTGGGGTCGTCGTATTTGGGGGAGGACGGGAGGGGGCCTGCGGGACGTTGGCGTTTGCGTTATTTCCGTTCAGTGACACTCAAATTGTAACGTTTTCCCTTGAAGTAATTCAGGGCGAATTTCGCGGCATCTTCGGGATCGTAGGGCGCGCAGCTGAACACGTCGAGATAGATGGCGCAGGCCGCTTCGGCGAAGTGTGCGGAAACGAGGGACGTCTCGATGAGCTGCGTCATGCTGAACCCGTTCACGCGCGGGTCGTCTCCAAAATGCACAACCTGTGTCTCCCCAAATCGCTTCATCTTAATGCGGTCACATAAAAGCCTGACGAACTCGCGGATGGCATCCGCATCCTTCATTAAATTCAAATCGCATTCGTACAGGTCAATACAGGAGGAGAGTCCCCAATATTTTGTTTCGGTTGTCATTCTATTAATACTAAATCCTTTCATCGCAAATTCTCTGTGATATGTTTTTCAAACTCCCTGGCCAAGATTTGTTTAATTTGAACTGTGAATTCATGTTCCATGGTTATTTTTGCTCGAAAAGAGTTTTCTGCTGTGGCAGCGATCTTTCATAACTTTTAGGATCCCGCTTAAGTTTTTCACCTTTATATTCGGTTAATACTTGCAGACGCCGCAGGCCAATCTTCACATATTTTTCATCGATCTCTATGCCGATGGAGCGGCGTCCCAATTGTTTTGCGACAAAAGACGTTGTGAATGTTCCAGAGAATGGATCAAGGATCAGATCGCCAGGGTTGGAACTGGCGGTGATAATCCTCTCCAATAAAGCAATGGGCTTTTGAGTGGGGTGGTCCTCATATTCATCCATTCGATATCTGACTCTCGGAATTTCCCATACATTGCCGGGAACTTTCTTCGTGTTGTACATCGCCGGGACAGCTTTGCGATAATCAATCAGCTTTCGTTGAGCGCCTGTCTTTGCGTCAACTAATATGTCATTCGAGTTGAATGTATATTGATTCTTGTCCTTTACACAAAATAATATTGGCTCATAAAGAGAACCGTAATACTGTTTTGCCTGCACGCCGGAACTGTCGTAATACCACACGATCCTGGATAAAATTTCCAATTTGCCGCGCAAATAAAGGTCGATATGCGGCATATTTTGTGTGGCGGCCATTACATACAAACTGCCTGTATCTTTAAGCTTTTTTACACACAAATCAAGCCACTGGCAGCACCAATCCAGATACTCTTTTTCTGAATTCCATTTGTCTTTTCTACCATTAAAATCCTTGCCGATGTTGTAAGGCGGGTCAACAAAAATAAGGTCTATTGAGTTATCTTGAATCCCGTTAGCCATAACTTCAAGAGCATCACCCCAAATTATTTTGTGGTCATTCTTCACAAATGTTTTTGACATTATTGATTACCTACTGGAACGTAATCTCTTCCACGCGCCAGCTTTCCTCACCCATCAACTTTTTCAAACGTACCATCAACTCGGGACAAACGCGCGTGGTGTCGTTGGGGAAATCTATCAGGTGGCCTTTGCCCGCTTCGAAAATCTGAAAGCTGAATTTGTCGCGGCCATGGTACGAGATCAATGTGCCGTACAACGTTTTGATTCTGCGCTTGTCGCGTTCCTTGTCGCCGGTCGAGCGAAGCATGACCGTAATCTGCTGCGGCGGATGTTCCTTGTCTTTTTCCTCTTTGACAAGCGGGACGTACAACGACGGGATGTGCGGAGGCTCCGCTGGGACAACAGGCTGGACTGCGAGCATCGGTTCTTTGATTGGAGCTGGGGTTGGTTCCGTTTCATCAACTTCTGATTCCACTGGAATCGATTCCGTTAAAGCGCGCGGCGGCGTGACGGGTCGAGCCTTGGTCGCTTTTGGTTCGGGGCGCGCGGCGATGGTGGCTTCGTCAAAGGACGGCTGCCATTCGCTGTCCCAGTCCGCGGGGAAGTTGTCGGGAGGAGGAGGCATATCATCGGTTGAGGCAGCCGCATAAACGGGAGAAGCCTCGGCAACGATGGGTTTTGGCGGGGCAAATTTGGGGGCCGCAACTGCCTGTTTAGTGGGAGCAGGCTTTGAGGTCGGGGGTGATGCGGCGGGTCGTTTGGGCGATTCCGCTTCTGTGCGCGGGCGAAGAGTCGCGGGAGGCGTGCTGAGCGTAGTCGCAGCATCCGCAGGAACGAGCATCTTGAATTCAGTCTTGATTGCATCCACCAAAATCTTCGGCGGCGGGTTACCCTGATCCACTTTGCCTTCGACGAGTACGATTGCGCCAACGGTGCAGACGGCTTGATATTGCGCCCAGGTGCGCGGGAAGAGGACGAGTTCGATATTGCCCTGGATGTCTTCGATGGTGACGAAGCCCATCGGCTTGCCCTGTTTCGTTGTGTACGGGCGGACGCTGGTAACAAGGCCTGCCACGCGAACTTTTTCTTCGTGGTTGGCTTCGGGGAGCTGGCCCGAAAAATAGCTGACAAGTTGCGCAAGGGTTTGCTGGTATTCGGTGAGCGGGTGGTCGGAGATGTAGAGGCCGATGAGTTCGCGCTCCCAGTTGAGCATCTCGCGGCGTTCGATGTTGGATGTTTTCTGGAGATGGATTTCGTCGCTTACGCCTGTGTCGCCGCCGAAGAGGGACATCTGGCCTGCGTCCGCCGCGCGGAAGTGGCTGTTGCTGACGGAGACGATGCGGTCGAGCGAGTCGAGGAGCGCGGCGCGGTCGCCGAAGCAATCCATCGCGCCGACTTTGATGAGGCATTCGAGGGCGCGCTTGCCGACCGCGCGCAAGTCCACGCGGCGGGCGAAATCGTTGAGGTCCTTGAATTTGCCGTTGGCGTTGCGCTCGTCAATGATGAGCTGCACCGCGCCCTCGCCGGCATTCTTGACCGCGCCGAGGCCAAAGCGAATGCTCGGTTTGCCGTCAGCCTGCACCTGTGGCGCAGGCATAGGTGAGCCTGTCGAAGGGTCTTCGATGTCGAAGTCCCAGTTGGAGGCGTTGATTTCAGGCGCAAGGACAGGCACGCCCATGCTGCGCGAGTCTGCAACGTAGAGCGCGACCTTTTCGGTTTGTCCCGCGGAGGCCGAGAGCAACGCGGCCATGTATTCCGCGGTGTAATGGACCTTAAGGTACGCGGTCTGAACGGCGATGACGCCGTAATCGGCCGCGTGGCTGTTGTGGACGATGATGTCGTTGGCAACAAAGTTGTGCGTTTCTGGAATTTCCAGATCATATGTCTGCTTTTCGCCGACATACTCGATGCTGATGATTTCATCCCAGTAAATGTCGTTACTTGCATAGCGTTGCAAGCGTGTGTCGTCAAAGTACGTTGCGAGTCGGCCGATGGTTTCGCGAGTGAAGCCGCGTTTTGTGACAGTGTGCGATGGATAAAATTCGCGCTGGGCAATTCCCGCCATTGCGTTCATTTGTGTCCAAGTAATTGCGTTTCGTTCCTTGGCTTCACGCACCAATTCCTTGACAAGCATGGGAACGATGTCTTTTGTGCCAACTACTTTGCCAGGATGGACACTCAAGATATTATCCAAGTCCCGTTTTCGATAGCCGTCAAGAAAATAATGACCGATGTGTTCACGGAACGTTCGCAGATTTTCATCGCCGGTGATAAACAACTGATAACCTACGCGGCCATCTCTATATGGGAAGGTAACAGTTCGCAGACGACTGATGATTCCGAACCGCAAAAGCAGGTGCTGCAATTGACGGGCCATTTTCTCAGAAGCAGTGGCATAGAAGATGGCTCGGCTGGTCTTATCAATATGCCCGTCACCCTGCCACATACGACTGATAAGCAAGCCTATCTGGCGGTTGGTGAGCGTGAACACTTCATCGGGAATGGTTTTTTCCCGAGCGTTTTTGCCCCAGATGCCTATTTTCTTCGCCCACAATACAATAGCAGGCTGAATCTTTCGGTCTACCCGACTGGCATAAACAGAAAGCGTGCTTTTGTGCCACGCAATACTGCATTTGACATTATCAAACGACTCAGCAGCACGGACAAAATCATCTACCTGTTCTTGATCCTGACTATAGAAATAAACTGAATGAGGATGGCATAAATTACCTTCTGCAAGCAAATGACCCAAAGCAACGATTTCATGGTCAGACCATTCATTTTTGCCTTCCACAGGCAAGCAGCGTGGAACTGCGATTAGATCTCCGACGCTTAACTCTTCAAGTTTATGCCAGCCAGAAAAAGCGTAGAAAGGATGGTTGCCTGTCGCTTCGATTTGTCTACCCAAGGCAGTCGTCAGGCGATAAACAGGTTTAATGCCGTTATCCATCACTTTAGAAACGCGGCCTGATTTGAGCCGTAAAGAATCAATCTCACAAGTGATGGTTTCATTTACGTTGGCAACGCCATTATATAGATCTGCAACTCTCACCAATTTGCCTGTGGAAGCATCCAATACTTCCACATTGCCGGGCAAACACTTGTTGAATCCATATCGCGCGAATTCCTCCCAGTCCGCGTAGATGGCTTCGGCGGTGGATTGCTCCATGCCTTTTTTGACCGCGCCATCTACGAACTTCTTGCGGTGTTTCTCGATATCCTCTTTCTTCTTCTTTGAAATTGCTTTGCGCAATTCGTCCGATTCAGATGGCGTGTACCCAGCAAGTTCCACTGCGGCGCGCATGAGTTGTTCCTGATAAACAGGAATGCCGTAGGTATCCTGGAAGATGGGCTCAAGCGACGGGTGGCGATATTCCACTTCCGCTTCGCCTTGCATACGCGCGATGTAATCGGGGATGAACGCCATCGGGCCGGGACGATACAACGCGACCATGGCGATGATGTTGTCCAGCGTTTTCGGCTTCATCTGGACGAGCCAGCGTGTCATGCCGCCGCCCTCTACTTGGAATATTCCAGCCGTCTGTCCTGCGCCCATTAACTCAAAAGATTTCGGGTCATCGAGCGGGATGTTGCTCAAATCGAAGTGAATGCCGTGACGTTTCTCGATCATGTCACAGCAACGCGCCATCACACTCAACGTGATAAGGCCGAGGAAGTCCACCTTCAACATGCCGAGCGAATCGAGAATGCCCATTTCAAACTGCGTGACCGACTTAATCGGTGTTTCTTCCGAGCCTGAAGTTGGTCGGTGCAGGGGCAGATATTCGAGAATCGGTTTATCTGAAATCACCACACCCGCGGCATGTGTGCCCGCGTTGCGGACAGTGCCTTCCATCTTCGCGGCGATGTCAATCAGTTCGTGCAGGTGCGGTTGTTCGTTGTAAATCTTTTTGAAGTCCGCCACTTCGAGCGCGTCCTGCATGGTGGTTTGTCTGCCAGAGACGAATGGAACCAGTTTGGCGACGCGGTCAACTTCGGGCAGGGGAATGTCCATCACGCGGGCAACGTCACGGAGTGCGGCTTTCGTGCCCATTGTGCCGAAGGTGATGATTTGTGCGACCTTGTCGCTTCCGTATTTGGTGGTGCAATATTCCAACATTTGCGCGCGCATGTCGTCGCGGAAATCGAGGTCAATATCGGGCATGGAGATACGGCCGGGATTCAAAAAGCGCTCAAAAATCAAGTCATGTTCGAGCGGGTCAACCATCGTAATGTCCAACGTGTACGCGATGATGGAGCCAGCCGCTGAACCGCGCGCGTTGTACCAGATGTTGTTCTCGCGCGCGTAACGACATAAATCCCACACGATTAAGAAGTACGCGTCGAATCCCATCTTGTGGACGACGCCCAACTCATACTCGAGTCTTTCATGGACATCCTGACTGCCCGCGCGTTCCCCATAGCGTCTCTGCGCTCCTTCATTACATAACGCGCGCAGGTAGGTTTCAGCGGTGTGCCCCTCAGGGACAGGGAACTCGGGCAGGTGATAGCCCTTGAACGACAAGTCCACGTTACAGCGCTCGGCAATGAGCAGCGTGTTACTCAGGGATTCAGGCACTTCCGCGAACAGCCGCTGCATCTCATCAGGAGTACGCAGATAATACGAGTCATCGGTCATCCTCATGCGTTCTTTATCGGTGAGGAGCGAGTTGGTTTGAATGGCAAGCAGGATATCCTGCAAGCGCGCGTCGTCCTGGTTGATGTAATGCACGTCATTGGTGGCGATGTATTTCGCGGAATAGCGCGCGCCCAACTCAAGCAGTTGTTTGTTCAACCCCGTGATTTCCTTGATGTTGTGATGTTGCAGTTCAACGTAGAAGCGGTCAGGGCCGAAGACATCGTAATACCAGTTCCAGCGTTTGACGGCTTCTTCGGGATTCTCATCCAATAACGCCCGCGGAATTTCAGCGGACATACAACCCGAGGTGCAGATCAGCCCTTCGGAGTGGGCCGCTAAAAAGTCCCGATCGATGCGGGGATAGTAGTAGAAGCCCTCGAGTTGCGCGGCGGAGGCTATCTTGAGCAGGTTCTTGTAGCCTGTCTCATTTTCCGCAAGCAAAAGCAGGTGATAGGATGAGCGGTCCAGTTTGGAGTCGCGGTCTTTCATGCCGCGCGCGGCCATGTAGGCTTCCAGCCCGATGATCGGTTTTACGTTCTCCGCTTTGGCCGCCTTGTAAAAGTCAATCACGCCAAACATCGTGCCGTGGTCCGTGATGGCAACCGCGGGCATGTCCATTTCCTTGACGCGCGTCATCAGCTTCTTGATGTTCGAGAAGCCGTCGAGCAGTGAGTATTCGGTGTGAACGTGGAGGTGGGCGAAACTCATGGTTAGGTAGTTCAGTAGTTCGATAGCTCGGTAGTTCAACTACGAAACTGCCAAACTACGTAACTACCGAGCTAAACTGGATTATAGCACGCGTGTTCGGGAATGAATTAGGCGATTGGCTTAAAAAATTTCATTTACCGGATAAAATACAAAGAGAAGAACGATTGGCTAGGCGTCTTAAAACACCCTGATAAGAAAGTATGTCATCCATTCCCATCAGCAAAACCAAGATCATCCCTCCACGCCGCCGTTCCGAGCTGCTCACCCGCAAACGGCTCCTGGATATGCTATTCGAGTCCCTCGATAAAAGGCTGGTCATGGTTTCCGCGCCTGCGGGATATGGGAAAACATCCCTCCTGATTGATTTGGCGGCGAACAGTGAATTGCCGTGTTGCTGGCTGGCCCTCGATGAGCTGGATCGCGAACCCCAGCGCTTTATTGCTTACCTGATCGCCGCAATCGCAGAGCGGTTTCCCGGCTTCGGGAGTCAATCCCTGGGTGTTTTGAGCGGGCTGACGTCGCTCGAGCAGGATATGGAACGCCTGCTCGTTACGCTGGTCAATGAAGCCTACGAACAAATCCATGAGCATTTTATTTTGGTGCTGGATGACTTCCACCTGCTGGATGGCGTTCAGCCCATCCAGAGTTTTCTCAACCGCCTCATTCAACTCGTAGATGAAAACTGCCATTTGATCATCTCCTCGCGCATTCTCACCAATTTGCCCGACCTGCCTCTGTTGGTGGCACGCGAACAGGTGAGCGGCCTGAGTTTTATTGACCTTGCCTTCAAAGCAGAGGAGATCCAGTCCCTGCTCGCTCAAAACAATGGTCTTCGCGTCTCGGATGAAGACGCGAAAAAACTTCTCGATGAGACAGAAGGATGGATCACCGGTCTGCAATTCTCCGGCGCAAACCTGTCAAATAAGGGCGTGAGCAGGTCAGTCTTGAATACGGGAGTGGGGCTATTCGATTATCTCGGCCAGCAAGTGTTGGATCGCCAGCCTCCTGAAGTGCGCGAATTCCTGTTGAGAACATCCCTGTTGAATGAATTCGACGCGTCCCTTTGCCAGGCCGCTTTTGGGCCGCTCTACTCCGAAGCTCAGGACTGGCAGGGTTTGATCAATCTGATTGTCAAGAATAATCTGTTTGCACTGCCGGTCGGTGCGGATGGACGATGGCTTCGCTACCACCATCTCTTTCGCGATTTTCTGCGGGCGCGTTTTGAGCGGGAACACCCGGGGGAAGTGAAGCCCATTCTCATTCGATTGGGACGGGCCTATGAGAAATTGGGCGAATGGGAAAAGGCGCATTACGTTTATAAACAGTTGAATGATATGGATGCGCTTGCCGGGATGATCGAGCGGTCATCCACACCGATGTTGCAGCACGCCATTATTACGCTGGAAAACTGGGTGAATGAATTGCCTCCGTCTCTTTTGCGGACACGTCCCGGTTTGATCTCGATCCGTGGCGCGATTGCATACATGAAAGGGGATCTGAGGGATGGATTGAACTTGCTCAATCAGGCGGAGCAGGCTTTTCGTTCAGAGGAAAATATTTTCGGACTGATCCTGGCTTTATCCAGGCGGGCGACAGCCTATCGGTTCCTTGGAGATTATGCCGCGTCTTTGCGCGACGCAGATGAAATGATCCAATTTGCTGAAGCCAGCGATGAGTGGCAGTTCCTTTACGCTGAGGCATTACGTGTAAAAGGCCTTGCTTTATATCGTTTGGGCCAGGCGCGCCAGTCGGTTGATTTTTTGGAGCACTCCCTGGATATATTCACTCGTATAAATGACACATCCAAAATTCCGGTTCTTCTAATGGAGACGGGTATGGTGTACCGCGTCCTCGGAAATTATACGGAAGCAAAAAACTCATACGAAAAAGCCCTTCGTGTTTGGAGACAGAATGGGAATCTTTCCTGGCAGGCCAGCCTGCTAAATAATCTTGGTGTTTTGCATTACTTTCAAGGTGAACATGAGAACGCTGCGCTTGCTTTTGAAGAAGGATTGCTTTGTGCACGACGCAGTGGCTATACTCGGATGGAGGCGCTCATTGCAATTGGGCTGGGTGACTTGTACGCTGAAATTAATGATTTTAGCGTTGCAAGCCAGAGCTATGAACACGCCGCGGAAGTCATTCGGGAAATGGACGATCGCTTTTTGCAATATTCTCTCACTTTAGCTCAGGCAAACCTCGCTTTGCTGCAGAAAGAGATCGCAGACGCACGCACGATCCTTGCGGTTGTGGCGGATTCAATAAAATCGAGTCAATCACATTACGAAAACGGACACCTCAATTTTTTGTATGGAAAGCTTCACCTATTGGAAAAAAAACTTACCGAAGCAATCCGGGAATTGGAACAAGCCGAATACCATTTTTCGGAGGATGGACGTGAAATGGAAAGCGCGGTCGCGCGTTTATGGCTGGCGGCCGCATATCAGGCGAGCGGCAAACACACTGAAGCCGTAAAAAAAATAAAAACACTGATTGGAAATCGCAGCCAGGTTGCTCATCCCGTTTTGGTTGCCGTTCAGCAGACGCTTGATTGGTTGAATGGCCTGAAAAAAGACCCGGACGTTGGGCATTTGGTACGGGATTTAATTACGCGTGCTGAACGTCTCTCAGCGAAAATACCGGCGATCCGCCGCCAGCTTCACCGGCAGGCTCAGGTTATACAGATGCCAGCCCCGGGATTAACCATCCATGCGCTTGGACGGTCAATTGTCAATGCAGGAGGAAGAGACCTGTCTTTATCGGATTGGCAAACCCAATCCGTCCGCGATTTGTTTTTCTACTTTTTGACCAGCACAAAACCACTTACCAAAGAACAGATTGCCGAGACGCTTTGGCCCGATATGTCCGAACCATCCAAATTGAAACTGCGGTTTAAAAATGAAATCTATCGCCTGCGCAGGGCGGTGGGACAGGAAGCCATCCTGTTCGATGGCGTGTTTTATGCGTTCAACCGAAACCTGGATCATGAATACGATGTGGAGGCATTTGAAGCATATATCTTCAAGGCCAAATCAGCCGCATCCCCTGAAGAACAGATAGAGCTTTATCAAAGAGCAGTTGACTTGGTGCGCGGCCCCTATCTGGATGATATGTATCTCGACTGGGTGATCCCCGAACGCGAGCGGTTGAATCAGCTATATCTCAACACTCTCCTGTCGCTGGCAGATTTATACCTGCGTCAGGCGCAATATGAAAAATCGGTTGCAATCTGCCAACGAGCGATAGATTATGACCCCGCTTTTGAAGCCGCACATCGTTTGTTAATGCAGGTTTACGGCCGGTTGGGTGACATGGCATCCATCACGCGCACGTATCAGGCCTGCCGCGACACCCTGAAAAAGCTGCTCGATCTGCCCCCTGCCAGGGAAACCGAGGAACTCTATCGCCGTTTGATTGCCTGAAACCAACCGCATCACAGTTGCAAAACAGCCCGGAAACGGGCTGTTTTTATTAATCTTTTGAAGCCTGTTTTGAAGCCTGGGTAGGAGTATCTTAAGCGTAATCAAATCAAGTTCAAGTAAGGAAAAAAGGAAATTTCCCATGAAAAATAACCTCGCTCTTCTCGCCATCTCCGCTCGGAAGATCAACCGCCAGCATATTCAACTTTTCTTCATCATTCTAACCCTGGCTATGCTTGTCCTTGGTGTCGGTGCACCGGAAGATGGCGGTGGAGTCGGCGCATAGATGATTCTGCTACTAGCCCTCGTAGCGGGATTGCTGGTCGGCCTTGAGTGGGCGCGCTGGCATAGGCGTCCATACCAGATACCGGAATTACGTTACCTCTGGCTGGTTTTTGCCGCCTTCCTGCCTCAGCTAATCATCATCTACCTGCCGCTCGTCCGGGTGTGTACCCCCGATTGGCTGGCCGCCGCCAGCCTGCTGGCCTCACAAGTCCTGCTTTTGGGGTTTGCCTTCCTCAACCGGCGGCTTCCCGGAATGTCCATCCTGCTTCTGGGGTCGCTCCTAAATCTGGTGGTCATTGCGGCAAACGGCGGCTTCATGCCCATCAGCCCACAGACGGCTGGCCGGTTGGTCCCAAAAGAATTGTTGTTGGACATCTCCACCGGTGCCCGCTTCGGAACAAAAGACATTCTCCTTCACCCGCAGGAAACCCGCCTCGAATGGCTGGCGGATCGTTTCCTCCCCCCGGCCTGGTTCCCTTATCAAGTGGCATTCAGTCTCGGGGACGTCTTTCTCGCCATCGGCGTTTTTTGGCTGCTTGCTTTCCAAAAAGCACCCAAGCCATACACAAATGCCAAACCATACTCATATAAAGGTACTGTATCATGATCGCTCCAATTACTTATCAACCCTCCTTTCGACAAGTTGAACGTATCCCGCCTCTCAATAATTCATCCGGTTTAAGCCGCATGTTCGCCGCGGCCGTCGTCAACCAGCAGTTTTGCGAAATGTTGCTGCGCAATCCTCACGAGGCGCTCCAAAAAGGATACCTGGGAGAGACCTTCTCCCTGAGCAAGGAAGAACGCGATCTCATCGTTTCCATACGCGCCAGATCGCTGTCTGACCTGGCGCGGCAGGTTAATAGATCGCTCAGGAACCAATACTAAATTCGCTAAAACCATCAGCTTCATTGGCTCCCCTTTGCACTGATGTCACCTGAGTGGCGCGGTGGATCAGGGGGCGCGGCAAAAAGGGAACTGCCGCGCCCCGCGTCCGCGTCGATATGCCAAAATGATTACTGACCTCTTACTCCAAAACCTGCCCGATTCCGGGCAAAAACTGGACGCCATGCTCCAGGCTTTTGACGATCTCATGTTTGTTCTTGATCGAGATGGAACGATCCTGGATTTCAAAGCTGGAGACGCGGCGCAGTCTTACCTTTCCCCGGAGAAGTTTTTGCACCGGAAACTGCAAAACGTTCTTCCTCCCGAATTTGCGCCAAAAATTGAGCATGCGCTTCGTGACATTGCCGGCGGGGTAAAAATTATTCTATTTGAATATTTTCTCCCCACGCCGGCGGGCGAATGCTGGTATGAATCCCGTATTGTTCCATTTACCAGCCAGCTCAGTATCATGTTCGGGCGGGATATTACCAAATACAAACAATCAGAGATAAAAACAAAACGCCAGCTCGACCAATTAGCGGCGCTTCGCGCAATTGACCTTGCGATCACGTCCGGCTTGGATCTAAAACTTCTGCTGTCCTTGATCCTGGATCACGTTCAGATTCAGTTGAACATTGACGCCGCTTCAATTCTCCTGCTCAACCCGCACTCTCACCTCCTTGAGTTCGCGGCGGGATTGGGCTTTAAAACCTCCGCATTGCAGCATACCCGCCTGCGCGTTGGTGAAGAACATGCCGGACGGGTGGTCCTTGAGCGCAAAGCGCTTCACATTGCCAATCTTCAATCCCGTTCGACGGACTTTTTGCGTTCCCCCTTTTTCAGCCAGGAAAATTTCATCGCTTATTTTGCAGTCCCTCTGATCGCAAAAGGACAGACGCTCGGTGTGCTGGAAATATTCCACCGCGCCCCGCTCGTTACCGATCACGACTGGTTGAATTTTATGGAAACACTTGCCGGTCAGGCGGCCATCGCGATCGACAGTGCCATGATGTTCAACGACCTGCAATGGTCCAATACGGAACTAACCCTCGCATACGACAAGACGATTGAAGGCTGGTCACGCGCCCTGGACCTTCGTGATAAAGAAACGGAAGATCACACCCAGCGTGTTACTGAAATGACCCTGCGGCTTGCCCGCCAGGCGGGCATTTCTGATGCCGAGTTGGTTCACATCCGGCGCGGCGCGATCCTCCACGATATTGGCAAAGTTTCCATTTCAGATGGCATCCTGCTCAAACCCGGCCCGTTGACCGATGACGAATGGGTCGTCATGCGGCGTCACCCGCTGATTGCCGTTGAGTTACTTTCACCTATTTCCCATTTGATCCCCGCGCTTGCCATTCCTCGCTCTCATCATGAAAGATGGGATGGCGCGGGATATCCCGATGGCCTCATTGGAGAGCAAATACCGCTCGCGGCGCGCATTTTTGCCGTTGTTGATGTCTATGATGCGCTGACTTCAAATCGCCCATACCGTAAAGCCTGGCCCCAGGCTGAGACGCTGGAATACATCCGTTCGCAAACGAGGAAACACTTCGACCCGAAAATTGTCTCCATGTTCCTCGATATGGTGAACGGCGAATAGCAATAAAATAAGGCAGGCATTCGCGCGCTAACTATTCCTCCCGGCACAAATAAATAATCCTCAGAATTTTCAACTTGTCGTAATTCAGCGCGCCGTTCAACTTGTCGAACACGGGTTTGAGCAGGTCCGTGCCAAGTTCGTCGAACGCGGCGAAGACGGCCTCCTGTTCTTCCTTGGATGAGGACGCGTACGCCTGGAACTCACCGCTGTTTCGGAGTTTATTGCCCGCCGCGGCATATCTCGTTAAATGGTCAACGATCGTTCCGACGGTAACCTGATACCGTTCCATCAGGCTTTCGATTCCCTCCCCGGCATTGAACGCTTCGCCCACGATGAAATACCTGCGATTCGAGTCGCTTTTGTCGCGTATAGTTCTCCAGAAAAGTTTTTTCCATCAAGCAAGAGGCATAAAAGGCGAAGGTGTTTCGTAAAACTCAAACACAGCGTTCAGGCGTTGGATTTCCTGACGCATCACGCTGGTCAATTCGTTAGGCTTCTGTTCTAT
>JACRLC010000046.1 GCA_016235425.1 Chloroflexota bacterium
CTACTGTAAACGAGAATTTCTATACGCTATCTTTGTCGTTTCAACCGACACGAATGTCAGGACTTACGTGGCGGTACTTTTCCAATTTTTGTCAGGATTTAGCTGTCGGTAAAATGTCAGCTATGTACTGTCGGTTCGGAGGTAGCCTTTTTGCCGCCTGAAATGTGCACGGAGCGAAGATTTTACAGCGTTTATTGACGCATGGAATTTATGATGCTACAATGTTAACGTTTTGTTAATAAATTCCAGCAGCGGCACAAATAATAATTTGGATGTTCCTTCTTTATTGTATACCGTTATTTATTGTTAACTTGATTGAAATGCCGCGTTAATACCTTGGGTTTCGATGTAGGCTATATTTGGCCCTGCATTGTGATCAACTTCGTCGGATTGGAGGTGCACAGAAAGAAAGTTTCGATACGAAATTCTGTTCGTCCAATCAAAATTCTAAAAGGAGTTAAGGAGAGATATGCGTACAAAAAAGTTCGTTTTCCAGGTGTTCGCGCTGTTGCTCATCGCGACCATGGCGCTTTCCGCCTGCGGTCCCGCCGCAACGGAGGCCCCTGCCGCAACCGAAGCGCCCGCCACGGAAGCCCCCGCTACCGAGGCCCCCGCGACTGAAGCCCCGGCGGACCCGATGGCCGAGTTGGTCGCCGCCGCCCAGGCTGAAGGCATGCTCACGACAATCGCTTTGCCGCATGACTGGTGCAATTACGGTGGAGTGATTGACGCTTTCAAAGCCAAGTACCCGGGCATTGAGGTCAATGAGTTGAATCCTGACGCCGGTTCTGGCGATGAGATCGAGGCCATCAAGGCCAACATGAACAACAAAGGCCCGCAGGCGCCCGATGTCGTTGACGTTGGGTTCTCGTTTGGCGAACCGAACAAGGATCTGTTCATGCCTTATAAAGTATCCACGTGGGATACCATTCCCGACGGAATGAAAAGCGCGGATGGCTATTGGTATGGCGACTACTATGGCGTGATGGCCTTCCTCGTCAATACCGATGTTCAACCGGATGTGCCGGAGGACTGGTCCGACTTGCTCGACCCGAAATATAGCGGTCAGGTCGCTCAATCCGGCGACCCGCGCACATCAAATCAAGCCATTCAGGCTGTTCAAGCCGCGTCCCTTGCCTTTGGCGGCTCTCTTGACGACGCCAAGCCGGGCCTGGATTTCTTTGCCCAATTAAATCAAGCCGGCAACCTCATCCCATTGATCGCCAATAATGGTCTGGTTGCAAAGGGCGAGATTCCTGTCCGCCTTACCTGGGACTACAATGGCCTCGCCGCGATTGATTCCTTCGCTGGCAACCCGAATGCAGTAGTGGTCATTCCTAAAACTGGTCAGTTTGCCGGTGTATACGTACAGGCGATTAGCGCCTACGCCCCGCACCCCAATGCCGCCAAGTTGTGGATGGAATTCCTCTACTCGGATGAGGGCCAGTTGCTTTGGATGGAAGGCTACTGCCATCCTGCCCGCGAAACCGATATGCGCGCACGCGGTGTCGTTCCCGAAGAGTTGTCTGCAAAACTGCCTGATGTCTCTGCCGCAGTGTTCCCCTCGGCTGAACAACTCGTTACCGCGAAAGAATTGATCACCACACAGTGGGATGCAGTTGTTGGCGCTGATATTCAAGCGGCCCCGTAAGTAAGTTTGCCTGGTTCAAATGTGCGAGACCCTGCCTGTTGGCGGGGTCTCGCCACAGCAGGAATAGATCTGAGGTAAATACAATGACCCAGACCACCCTCACAGCATCCAAAATGCCCGCCCCAAGATCCAGCTTTAAGAATTGGATTGGCGTAGTACCTTTTTTCCTGTTTGCGATACTGTTCATCTTTTTGCCTTCGGCGCGCCTGTTTATTGGCAGTTTCACAGATAATGATGGACGCTTTACATTTGCAAATTTAATTGAGTTATTTACTCAACCGTACATTCTCAACTCGTATTTGTTGAGTATTCGCATCAGCGCAGTGACAGCACTTGGCGGCGGCATCTTTGGTTTCCTGTTGGCGTATTCTGTGACTGTGGGCGGCCTTCCCAAACCACTACGCTCTGCGTTGATCACTTTCTCGGGAGTGGCTTCCAACTTTGCCGGCGTTCCGCTGGCGTTTGCCTTCGTAGCCACTCTGGGACGCACAGGGTTCGTTACAGCCATTCTAAAAAATGTATTTGGCGTGGACATGTATCAAGCCGGATTCAACCTGTATAGTTTTTTGGGCCTGAGCCTGACTTACATGTATTTTCAATTTCCGTTGATGGTCTTGATCATGGCTCCCGCGCTGGATGGATTGAAGCGAGAGTGGCGTGAGGCGGCTGAAAATCTTGGGGCAAATTCCATGCAATACTGGTTACGCATTGCAATGCCGGTCCTCCTGCCATCCATTCTGGGCTCAATGATCCTTTTGTTTGGAAATGCGTTTGGCGCGTATGCCACTGCTTATGCACTAACAGGCGGACGATTGCCTATAATAACGATCCAGATTGGGGCGCAGGTTCGAGGCGACGTTCTTCATAATCCGGGTCTCGGAAATGCAATGGCGATAGGCATGGTCTTCATCATGGCAATTTCACTTGCAGGTTATTCCTGGCTTCAGGCCAAAACGGAAAGGTGGCTGAAATGAACGCTACGACGCGTGTAAGAAAATTCCCGTTTTGGAGCTTGGTGTGGTTTATCCTGGGAGTGTTGTACTTTGCCCTGCCCCTATACGCCACTTTGGATTTCTCCCTTCGGATGGAACGTGATGTGATTGGTTTTAAGGCCTACGAGTTGGCTTTTGCCGATGACGAATTCCTGAAAACATTTGGATATTCGATGCTGCTGGCAATAGCGACCATCATCGTGAGCATCATCATAATCGTGCCGACAGCCTACTGGATACGATTGCGCCTTCCTGAAGCGCGGCGGATTGTAGAGTTCATTACCCTGCTTCCTTTTGTGATCCCGGCGATCATCCTCGTATTCGGGTTGATCCGTGTCTATAGCTCGCCAGTTAATATTCCCTTTACTGAAATATCGCTGCTCCAGCCACTGACAAATTTCAAAGTTGGCACGAATATTTTGATAGTAGCCGGTTACATGGTGTTGGGCCTGCCTTATATGTACCGGTCTGTGGATACGGGTATGCGCACTGTAGATGTGAGAACATTGACGGAGGCCGCCCAGAGCCTGGGCGCGAACTGGTATACCATCATAGTTCGCATTATCCTGCCGAATGTGCGGACTGCCCTGTTGAGCGGCGCTCTGCTGACGTTTGCCATCGTCGTGGGTGAGGTCGTCCTGGCTTCGTTCCTTGGCGTCCCCACATTTGGGCCGTATCTTTTCCTGCTCGGCCAACATCGCGCATACGAACCTGCCGCGCTCACATTCACTACTTTTCTGTTGACATGGGCCGCGATGGGCATTATCCAATTGGTTACCGGCGGACAGGGCCAGACCACCGGCGCTCACTAGATCAAGAAAAGAGACCACCATGACACATCTATCGCTTACGAATGTTTCAAAACACTTTGGGGATTTTACTGCCGTACGTGATTTCAATCTGGATGTAAAGAAAGGCGAGTTCGTCTCTTTTCTTGGACCTTCGGGTTGCGGCAAAACAACGACGCTTCGCATGATCGCAGGCTTTGAGACCCCATCAACAGGTTCGATCGCCATTGAAAGTGTGGACATCACCAACAAGGCGCCCAACCAGCGTAATGTTGGCATGGTCTTCCAGGCCTATGCTTTATTCCCCAATATGACCGTTGCCCAGAATATCGGCTTTGGCCTGCGCGTGCGAAAGGAAAAAGAATCCGATATCAAAGACCGTGTGGCTGAAATGCTCGCCATCATCAACCTTGAGAAAAAGGCTGATAGTTATCCCTATCAACTCTCCGGCGGACAAATGCAACGCGTCGCTCTGGCCCGTGCGCTTGCCATCCGGCCCGAGGTTTTGCTTCTCGATGAGCCTCTTTCAGCCCTGGATGCAAAAATCCGCGTTGCACTGCGCGCAGAGATCCGCGCAATTCAGCAAAAATTGGGGATCACAGCCATCTACGTCACACACGACCAGGAAGAGGCCCTTTCGCTTTCAGATCGCATCGTCGTTATGCGCGAAGGCGAGATGGATCAGGTTGGAACGCCATTCGAAATCTATAACTTCCCCACGACGGTTTTTGTCGCCAATTTCGTCGGCACATTGAATACAGCCAACGCCGAAGTGGTTGATCCCGCGAAGGGACTTATCAACATGGATGGCGTACAATTTGCATCAGCCACAGATTTGAAAGACCGGAAAAAGGGAGACAAAGTTCGCGTTGCCATCCGCCCTGAACGATTTAATTTTGTGTCCCAGGAAAAGAAAGCCAATATTGTCGATTGCACGATTGAAAATATTACCTTCCTGGGGTCCATCGTCCGTATTCAGGTGAAAATCGGCAATACCAAGTTCTACATGGATACGTTCAACAATCCCTTCCTTGAATTGCCCAGGATCGGTGCCAAGGACCAGGTCACGTGTTCACGCGAAGCAGTGCTGGTGTTAAACGACTGATTGAATGCAGTTCCTTGACCGCAAAAGATGCAGAGTTCCGGGAAAACTCCCGGTATTCTCTGATGACTCTATGGCCGATTTTACAGATGAACTTGCTGGTTAGCCCGGGAGGAAAAAACTCACCGACCCCTGCAAGGTGATCGGTGAGGTGCGCCATGTGAACGCGGCTGGGTAGATGACAACTTGGCTCTTTGGGATTAAGCGGGGTCGCCTCGCCACAGAGCGCACAGAGACCTTTGAGAAAAAGCTCCAAAACTCATTTTCTCTGTGTTTTCTGTGGCTTACCCCACCAAATACCAGAGAACCGACAAATTTCAAAAAAGGAGAAGTGAAAATGCCTGCTAAAAAATTCCTTTTCGAACTGCTTGCTTTGTTTGTGATCTCCAGTATGGTGTTTCCGGCTTGCGCCTCCATTAGCGGTGGCACTGGCAGCGACATGTCTGAACTCATTGCCGCGGCGCAGGCTGAAGGCACACTCACCACGATCGCCCTTCCGCATAATTGGTGCAACTACGGGGAGGCCATTGAGACCTTCAAAACTAAATATGGGATCGAAGTCAACGAATTGAACCCGGATGCCGGTTCTGGCGACGAAATTGAAGCCATCAAGGCCAACATGGATAACAAAGGACCGCAAGCGCCCGATGTGGTGGATGTAGGTTTCACCTTTGGCGAAGATAACCAGGATCTCTTTATGCCCTACAAGGTATCCGCGTGGGATAGCATTCCTGTTGCGGCAAAGGACCCCGAAGGTTATTGGTATGGCGATTACTATGGCGTGTTGTCGTTCCTGGTAAACACATCGGCCCAACCCAGCGTTCCGCAGGATTGGCCTGACCTGCTCGATCCAAAATATGCGGGTCAGGTGGCTCTCTCTGGCGACCCGCGTGTCTCAAACCAAGCCATTCAGTCCGTCTATGCCGCCGCGCTCGCGAATGGCGGTTCCCTCGATGATGCCAGGGCGGGACTTGATTACTTTGCCAAGTTGAACTCTGCTGGCAATCTTGTGCCCGTAATCTCTAATAGCGATCTGGTTGCTTCAGGTAAAACTCCGGTCATCATTACATGGGACTACCTTGCGCTTGCGGCTGTGGATTCGTATAACGGGAATCCCACTGCCGAAGTTGTGATCCCTGCGACAGGTCGTTTTGCCGGTGTGTATGTGCAGGCGATCAGCGCCTACGCCCCGCATCCCAATGCCGCCAAGTTGTGGATGGAATTTCTCTATTCGGATGAAGGCCAGGTGATTTGGATGAAGGGCTATTGTCACCCGATCCGTGAAGCGGATATGCGCGCTCGCGGCGTGATTCCCGAAGACCTGATCGCCAAGCTGCCTGATGTTTCCGGCGCTGTGTTCCCAACCGGCGCGCAACTCAAGGCCGCAGCCGACCTGATTAAAACCCAATGGGACTCAGCCGTTGGTGCGGACGTTCAACCTGCCCCGTAAATTGTCTTTTGTGATAGGACTTACGCAAAACCCAAAAGGTTGTCCGCGAATTCACGCGAATTTCCGCTAATTTCAAACCAATTCGCGTTGATTAGCGAAAACCTATCCTGCCTGCACCATGCGCAGGCATAGGTGAGCCTGTCGAAGGATTCGTGAACAAAACAACATTCTGTACAAGTCCTGTTTGATTTGATTGAGCGGGACCCCGTAGATTACGGGGTCTCATCGTCGGTTTGGTGGTCATGGGCTCCAGGACATTATCATGACCCCAAACCGATTTTTTATTTGAGGTGATTTATGAACAAAGTCATTCTCGTTCTGTCCGATGCCTTGCGTTATGACGTTGCCAAAGACAACATGGGGTTTCTCGGTCATCTTGTGGAGAAAAACCTGGCGAGCCTCTACAAAGTGACCGGTGAATTGCCAAGCATGTCGCGCCCCATGTATGAGACAGTCCATACCGGTGTGCCATCGAGTGAGCATGGGATTGTCGCGAATTCAATCGTGCGCCATTCAGTGAAACCAAATATCTTTGAATCTGCCGCACGCGCAGGCAGGGTCACTGCCGCGGCGGCTTATTATTGGATGTCTGAATTGTACAACCGCGCTCCCTATCATCGCGTGGAAGATAAGGAGGTGGACGATGAATCATTGTTTATCCAGCATGGCCGCTTTTACACGGAAGATGAATATCCCGATATTGAACTGATCGCGACGGCTGGCTTGCTGGTGAGGAAATATTCCCCCGATTATCTGCTTCTTCACCCGATGGGCATGGACTATCACGGGGAAACTTATGGTTCGGACTCAAGTGAATACCGTAACCATGCCATAAAACAGGATATGTGGCTGGCACCCTTTATCACTGAATGGATGGAGAGTGGCCATACAATTCTTGTCACTGGCGACCACGGTATCAACAAAGACGGCGCGCATGGCGGGACCACGCCAGAGCAACGCGAAGTGCCGTTGTTCGTGATCCAGCCCAACGGTCAAGGAAGAGGCGAGACGGGGGAGACTATCTCACAGCTGCAGATCGCGCCCACCGTCCTCAAATTCCTGGAAATCCCCATCCCTGAAACGATGAAACATCCGCCTATTCCCCGATGATCTTTACCAGAACCCGTTTGCGTCTCCGTCCATCGAATTCGCCATAGAAAATCTGCTCCCATGGGCCAAAATCAAGTTTGCCATTTGTTACGGCCACGACTACCTCACGACCCATAATTTGGCGCTTTAGGTGGGCGTCAGCATTGTCTTCGCCCGTTTGGTTGTGGCGGTACTGGCTTGTCGGCTCATGGGGGGCAAGTTCCTCCAGCCAGCGTTCGTAATCCTGGTGCAGGCCCGCTTCGTCGTCATTGATGAAAACAGAAGCGGTTATGTGCATTGCGGAAACCAGGATAAGGCCTTCCTGAATTCCGCTCTCCTGGAGACAGATTTCCACCTGCGGAGTAATGTTTACAAAGCCGCGCCGGGTGGGGAGGTTAAACCAAAGTTCTTTGCGATGGGATTTCATAACCTTCTCTTGTTGTGATTGTTAGATGTCAAGGTCGATTTTACTTGACTCTAATAATTCGAGGTAGTTATGTTTCCACTCTGTTTGATATGTACCGCGCGGGGCAGGTTGTGATGGAGTTATGGATGGTCTCAGGCTGACTTTAAGGAGTGCTCTTAAGGCTCAAGTAAACCGTCTCACTGCGTGTGCTGTAACTCGCCCAGATGACCTTGCCGTCCAACCGGTATTCGTCCAGCAGGATGATGCGGCCGTCTTCGCCAATCCGCTCCACATAGCTGGTCTTGTCCACTGGCAGGCAGGTCACATTGACCTGATCGTCACTTGTGCTGCCTGTGCGGATATAACGTTCCACCACCCGCTGGATGATCTGCTTTTCTTCTGAAGACATGTTATTCCTCGATCTCTGGCGACCCGGATGCCAGCAAGCGGTGCAATTCGAGCTCGGCCTGTGCATGAGTAATGGAGAGAACAAATCCCCACTCCTCGAGCAAAGCGCTCCGCGACTGTTTCAGGAGCGTCTGGTCATTATCGTTCAGCGGCCGGCCCTTTTGATAGGCGGAAAGGTCGCGGATTATCTGGCAGAGCGATTCGGCGCGGCCATCCTTCAGTAATTCATGCAGGCGGGTTCTGCGTTCATTCCGGTCGTCCGGGAGCGGCTCGCCCGGTCCGGATAGGATGGCGAGAAGCCTCTTGAACCCAGACTCTGCGGTCGGAGACCGCAGCCGGCTTCCCAGCTTGCCGTCTGCCGGAACCCAGACAGTCAGGTCACGTACCTGGACTGCATAGTAGAGGGTTTTGGGGCCGGATAAAGCGCGCTCCTCCAGACGGACGATCTGTCCAAGTCCATAGGTCCAGTGCATGACTGGGTCACCTTCGTGGAAGTCCATGAGTACCTCCTATAACAATTCGATGGAAAAAAGAAAAAACGCCAGCCTTACAAAAGACTGGCGCTTGGAACCCGTCGATCTTTGGGATGTGACTTGAGTATATCATTGATTTTCAGGCATTTTGCGAGCCATGATTTTTGGGGAAAATAAAACCTGATTGCTTTTTCAGTCCCTTTTAATTAAACCTTCTTGTAGTGCAAACCTGACAAGCGCCGCGCGCGTGCGCAGGCCTAGTTTTTCCATGCCTCGCGCTCGATAAGTTTCCACGGTCTTCGCGCTCAGGTTGAGTTGACTGGCGATTTCTCCGCTGGTATGACCAAGCGCTACCATCCTAAGGACTTCCCGTTCGCGGTCGCTGAGACTATTCCAGGAATCTTCGCCGTGCATGAATTGTGTTTCAGGAAGGATATCTTCCAGCAGGACACGCGTCATGGAAGGATGGACATAAACTTCGCCGCGCAGAACCGCGCGCATGGCAGAGAGCAATTCGGCGTCGGCGGCTTTCTTGAGGACGTATCCGCTTGCCCCGTGTTTGAGCGCCTGCCGCAGGTATTGCGGATCGTCGTGCATGGTTAGAATGAGGATACGCGCGGATGGGACAAGTTTTCGCAAGGTGGGAAGTGCATCCAACCCACCCAAAGCGGGCATGCTTAGATCAAGCAGGATCAGGTCGGGTTGGAGCTGTTCGGCGAGGGATAAAGTCTCTGTCCCGCTGGAGGCTTCGCCGACCACATCATATTCATTCTGACTGGTCAGCAAAAGACGCAAACCGGAGCGGAGAACAGCGTGATCATCAGCGAGGAGGACACGCGCAAGGTGAGTCATGTGGTTTTTCCCTCACCGCTTCGACAGGCTCAGCGCGGCGCCCTGGCCCCTCTCTCATTGGGAGAGAGGGATTGAGTGGAATCTCAATAAAAATACTCGTGCCGTGTTCGGGAGCAGACTCAACGGTCAATGTTCCGTTCAATAATTCCGCGCGCTCGCGCATCCCCAGCAGACCGAGATGACGTTCCTCTTGATTGGTGTTAATGTTGAAGCCGATCCCGTTATCTTCCACAATCACGCGGACGATGTCGCCGCGGCGTTCCACCAGAATACTGGCTGAATGCGCCTGGGCATGACGCGCAATGTTGGTTAATGCTTCCTGAACGATCCGATAAATCGCGGTTTCAATTTCACCTGGCAATCGCTCGCTCAACTGAATGACGACGTCCACAGGAATTTTGTAGCGTGCCTGCCATTCGGAGACCAACCGTTCCAGCGCCGCGGCAAGGCCGAGATCATCGAGGACGCGCGGGCGCAGACGCATGGAAAGGTCATGGACTTCATCCAGCGTATGTGAAGCAACCTGCCGCAGATCAGATGCCTTAGCCTTCGCCGCACATTGAGCGCAGTGGGTTTCCATGATTCGCAGGCCAACGATGAGGGATGTCAAATTCTGGGATGTTGAGTCATGCAATTCCCGCGCGATGCGGCGGCGTTCATCCTCCTGTGTGGTAATCACTTTTTCAAGCAGTTGACGGCGCAAGGCCTCGCGCTCCCGGCGCAGTTCATCGGTGCGCGCCAGTTCTTCCGTCATTATATTGAATGCGTCGGCGAGATCGCCGATCTCATCGTTTGCCCAACGTTTAACGCGCGGCGAGAAATCACCTTTGGCGACTGCCTGCGTCGCATTCGCAAGGGAAAGAATGGGACGCGTGAGAATCCATGTCAGGAACACTGCAACCAGTATGCCCGCCGCCGAAACAAGCGCGATGGTGATGAGAAACTGAACTGTCAGCGTGGAGACTGCCGCTCGCACGGAAGCATCTGAAAGTCCGATGCGAGCCGTGCCGATTTTTCCATCGAGAATGGGCACCGCAGTGTCCCATACCAGGCCTTCGTCGGTTTGGATCAAAACGGTGTGATGATGTTCGTTCGGTTGGACAGGGTTGAGGGATAAAAGATCGAGGGGGAAACCACCTTGAAACGTATTCGCGATCACCTGTCCGCGCGAATCAACGAGAAAGGCATAGCGTACATTCGGGTTATTGGCGAGCGTTTCATCCAAAAGGTCGTGCAGGCGAAGCAGGTCGTTGAGCAGGATCGGGTCTGTGGAGCGGGCCGCGAGGTCGCGCGAGATCGAGGCGCTTTGTTCTTCGAGTTGCGCAGTCATGGTTGCAGTCAGGGCGTAGCGCGCCTGGATGGTGACAACGACCCCAAACAGCACAACCAGCCCCAGCACAATGCCGAGGATCTTCGTGCGGATGCTGACCGCTCCCGCAAGATCCCAAAATCTTTGAATCAACTTTTGGAATATCATGGCGTTTCAGGGATGGGAATATCGCTTACCAAAGCGCGCACCCCATCATAGGCGCTATCGTCAATCAACACAAAGCGGTCAATTTCAACGGCAGACAAAGCCTCCTGAGCCGCAGGGTCATCCACCATGTTGAGCAGAAGCGACTCCAATTCCGCTTTGACCTGCGGGCGGGTGAATGGACTGACCACGACAGGCGGGATTCCAAAATCAGGTGAAGTATGGATGACGCGTACTTTATCTTTCAGGGATGGATCACGGGCAAGGGCAAATTCAAAAACGAGTGAATCGACAGCGGCTCCATCCGCCACCCTGCTTGCCACTGCCCGAATGGCTTCGTCGTGGCTGTAGGTAAAGAACGTACGCGCAAAGAACTCTTCGGGTGTGAAGCCAAGCTGTTGGACAACGTAGGTTGGATAGACGCGTCCGCTCAATGAAATGGGGTCGGTGAATGCGAAAACTTTTCCGCGCAAATCGGCCATGCTCTGGGCTGTGCTGTCCGCCGGCACAATCAGCATGGAATTGTAGGTCGTCTCCCCGTTGACCTGCGGCGCAACGAGCAGCTCCATGCCAAAGGTGTCATGTCCTTGCACATAAGCGCTGGTGCAGACGAAGGCCACATCCACTTCGCCGCGTTCGATAAGGTCATTGATTTCGAGATAGGTGCGGCGCTGGATAAGTTCCACAGGCCGATTGAGTTTGGTTTCGAGATATTTCAAAAATGGGGAGTAGGATTCGAGCGTGCCTTTGGGTGAGATGACCGCCGCGATGGCGACGCGCAAGGGAACCGCTTCATATCCTTCGGGTGTGGGCAAAGGCTGGAGATTGTCCAGGTCAACATTTCCCGCCACTTCCGTTCGTGGACTGGACGAGCAGGAAACGAGAATAATGGCTATAAAAAGAAGGATGATTTTCTTCATGATGTTTTTGTTTTGCCAGAGGATGTGACTACTGTGAATGTAGCAAATCGGACAAGGAATGTCCAGTGATGAATATCACCGATTTGCCCTCACCCTCTCCAAGCGAGAGGGGACTCCCTTTCCCTTTCGGGGGAAGGGTTGGGGATGAGAGTATTCATCCACCAATTTGACTCATGCCGCGTTGCGAACTGGCAGGCACAGCGGCGAGCATGTCGTGATGTTCGGGCTTGTTTGAGATGGCCTGCTGAAAATATTCCTCGAGCGGCTCCCCGCTTCGTACCGCCTCACGCAGGGAAACTTCGGCGGGAATAACCAGGCAGGAGCGCAACCGTCCATCGGAGGTCAGGCGCAAGCGGTTGCAGTTCTGACAGAAGTGTTCGCCCAATGGCGAAATGAATCCAATCGTACCGAGCGCGCCGGGAATGCGATACGTGCGCGCGGGGCCGTTGCCTTTGGGGGAAGTTGAAAGTTGCAAGTGGAAAGTTGAAAGTTGGGCGCGCATTTCCTGAACCGAAACATAGCGTTCGCTCGGCGCGGGGAATCCTTCGCCCCAATCCTGCGCGTTGCCAATCGGCATGACTTCGATGAAGCGTACGTGCCAGTCGTTCTCGATGGTCAGCCGCGCGAGCGCGGGCAATTCGTCAGCGTTGAGGCCGCGCACGATAACGGTATTCAACTTGAGGGGCGCGAGATGCGCACGTTCGGCGGCTGCGATTCCTTTCCAGACGCGGTTCAAATCTCCCCCGCGCGTGATGCGTCTGAATTTGTCGGAGTTCAAAGAATCCAAGCTGATGTTGACACGCGTCAGGCCCGCATCCGCAAGCGGCTGGGCGAATCGTTCGAGTAACATCGCGTTGGTCGTGAGACTGACTTCTTCGATATTTTGGATGGACGCAATGCCGCGCACGATTTCAACGATGTGCGGATGAATGAGCGGCTCGCCGCCTGTGAGACGAACCCGCTTCACTCCGCCCTGTGCGGCTGTTTCAACAACCCGAACAATTTCATCCACTGACAGTTGATCGGCGTGCGCCTGCCATTGCAATCCCTCTTTTGGCATGCAGTAAACGCAGCGCAGATTGCAACGGTCGGTGAGCGAGATGCGGAGATAGGTGATGGCGCGGCCAAACGGGTCAATGAATGTCATGGGAAATTAAACCAGTACGTTCCAACGGCGATTGTGAGGATGGCGCCCAACGCGCGGCGAACACCCGCACCTGAAAATTTCATCGCGCCCAGTTGACTGCCGATCAGCGCGCCGAGCAAGCCGACTGCGAGCAGTGAAAATCCGAACTCGTCAAAAGTCAGGGTGCCGTTGGTGAAACGTCCGGTCAAACCGCTGATTGAATTGATGGCAATAAATCCACCGGCAGATGCGGCGGCTTGTTTGGAGTCGCCCCACTGCATTAGGATGATGAGAGGCGAAAGGAAAATTCCGCCGCCAATGCCCAACATGCCAGAGAGCAGACCGATGGCCGCGCCGCTGAGTAAAGCCGCCCACAATGGAACGGGGCGCGGTGACCAATTGAGCGCTTCGGTCAGGGTTGGGAATAAAACCATGCGGATTGCGAGATAAGTGAGAACGATATAAAGCAGTGTGGTGTATGTTTGCTCAGAGATTTTGATGGTTCCACCAATAAACGCGGCGGGGACGGATGTGATCAAAAACGGAAAAAGCAAGCGCGGACGGAAGCGCCCTGCGCGAGCGTAGCTTGCAAATGAGATGGATGACACAAAAATATTCAATACAAGCGCCGTACTGGACATGACGTTTGCGGGGATGTCAAAAAAGTTCATGGCGACGAGATAACCCGATGCGCCGCCAAAGCCCGCGCTCGAATACAGTAAAGCAATGACGAAAACAAGAAAAGGGAGCAGGGAGTTCATTAGTTTGGTGGTTATGTAGTTTGGTAATCTGGCTGAACAATGGCTGTGAAAGGCAAAACGGCGTTTTGTCTCACTAGATAATACCCGCCATGCGCGCAGGCACGGCAAAGGGTTAATCCGTTTTGATGGATTTCTCGCTCATTCATGATTTCTTCGCCGCACACATCACAGTCCACGCGGATGCCCGGGCGCGAGATGATGGCTTCAATGGACGTGATGAGTTGTACTTCGGTGACTGTAAACATTTCTTCATCCGGCATGATTTGATACGCCTGCATTTGCGCGAAGTAATGACGCGGTTCGTTGGGCGCGTACGTGCAAGCGCGCTGGCGAATATCCAGCACGGGCGCAGCGCGGACAGAGCGTCCTGTTTTCACGTCCATAAATGTCGCGGCGATCTTGCCGTAATCCTCCACGCGCAAGGTACGGTGACCAACCGTACAATTGGTCGCGGCGGAAAGTCCGTCTGCGAAACATCCGTCCGTTTCGATGATGACGAGCAAGCGCTTCTTCTCGGGCGGTGTGTCGAAGCCGAGAGAGTATATCCCTGCGAGTCCGATCCGTACGCCGAGAATCTGGCGTGGGCAGAGATGCGAGTGATCACGGGATGAGATGTCGAGGAGAGGTTGAATATTCATGATTGTTCCTTGATGGAGTCGAAAGTCTCCTGACTTTCGAGTTCCAACGTCGGGCCCCACAGGGGTGCTTCGCGAAGATGTTGGACTCCAGGATAACAAAAGGCTGTCTCATGGAAAAGAGACAGCCTCATAAAAAACTTGAGCATACTCTCCTTTCCAAATGTCCCAACAAACGGGGACGAGCGGGGGGATAGAGCGTTTCCACTTTATCCGTGGATCACGGTTGTGATCGGCCTGTTATCGTGGCAAGGCGATTTGCCAAATCGCCCTACGGTAGATAGGCAGGCTTCGGAGGATTCAGTTGTCAGTGATCAGTCGGTCTTATTATCTTCGCCGCTTAATCCAGATTTGAATGAGCGGATGCCAGAGCCAAGTTCGCTCGCAATTTTACCAATGCGGCCAACTCCGAAAAGCAGGATGACGATGACGAGGATAATTGTGAGTTCTGTGGGACCGAGCCGAAACATAGGTTTCCTTTCGTTGGTGGAATACACAAGTACACAGTAGACAGGTACACAGGTCTTTCCTTGCCCTGTGTACCTGTTTCCTTGTTTACGTGTCTACGCTTTTTCCACCTTTACCTTGCTATCGTAAAACACAGCCGAGCCACCGGCCAAGTCACTCAGGGTGACGTTGCCCATGACCGGGTCGACGCGCATGGCGCCGTTGGCGTGCAGGGGAACTGCGCGGCGTTCATCGCCTTTGATAACTTTGCCGTCAATTTCCACATCCGATCCACCGCTGGCCCAGTGACCGAATCCGAGCGGGAAAGCTACCACACCGGGGCGAATACCTTCAATGACTTTTGCCTTGCCGATCATCGGTACTTTCCTGCCGTTTTTCAGGTCATAGACGCCTTCGGTGTTGCTGGCCGAGGAAACCTTGACCATATCACCATCGCGGACGCCCAACTCACGAGCATCGCTGGCGCTGATGAGCAGATAGCCTTCGGGCGCAACACCCAGCGTCCAGTAGTTGCTTATGCCGCGCGCTTTTGCCATTGTGATGGTCTTGAAGGTAATCAAGTTGAAATCGTAGCCTTCGTCCTTGATTTCTTCCCCTATGGAGGAGAGACCCGCGGGGATGTATTTGGTATAGCCTGCATAAGGCTTGCCTGTCATTGTGTTGATGCTGGCGGCGGTTTTTTCCTGATACAGATTGACGAGGCGGCCATAGGGATGACCCACTTTACTGCCTTTGTAACCCTTCTCAAAGGCTTCGTAACGCCCGCCGCGATTCAAGACGTACACGACCTTGCGCCACAGGCTTTCGTCGCCGCCGATGGCGGCTTTCCATTTGTCAGCGTCGAAGACGCTTGGGGGCAGATTCCGCCTCGCGTCCAGGAAGATGCGGAGTTCTTCGTCATCCGCTTCGGGGACGGAATCGGAACCGTCTTCTTTTTCACCGAAAGCGATGTCGGCCACCTGCTTGAGGTAGTGATCCTCGGGGCGGATGTACGGGACGCCCTCTCCAAATCCATTCGGACCGAAGCCAGGCAGTTCCAGTTTTTCAGCCAATGCTAGGAAAACCGATTCAAACGACATGGCGATTTCTTCGCCGAACACATTAACAGTTGGCCAGCCGGGAATGGCGAGGGCCGGATTGCGAACGTTTTCCACCTTCCACGGGACGGAGGGATGCGATCCGCCGAATTCCCAGCGTTCCAGATAGGAAAGATCGGGGAAGATGTAATCGGCGTACATGCTGGTCTCGCCGACCATGATGTCACTGGCGATGAAGAGCGGCAGTTTCTTGGGATCGGAGAGGATTTCAATTGCCGTATGACCGCCAGGCAGACTATAAGGGATAGCCGCCATGTAAGTCATCAGGATTTTGACCGGGTACGGGTAGGCATCACCGATGGACGGGATGTCTTCCTGATAAACGTCACTGGCAAGCGGGAACCACGGGCGTTTAGTCGGGTAGGTTCCATCGAAGAGGGAGGTTTTCTCGTACGCCACACCCGTGCGGATGATGTCCACACCGAATGCGGTCATCTCTTCCTCGCCCCACATGGTCATCACAGGGAAGGGTTGACCCTTCTTACTGCCTTTGCGGTCATAGGTGCTCAGTTTGATGGTGCCGCCCGCATAGTCGAAATTGCCGATGAGCAGGTTGACCACATACCAGGCATTGTTGTTGTAGAAGCCGTTGGTGTGTTGGGACGGACCGCGGTGAATATCCACAGCGGCCTTGCGTCCGTGCGAGGTGAACTCCGTCACCAGTTCCAGAATATCGTTTTCGCTGATGCCAGCGATCTCCGCCCATTCGGCGATGGTATGTTCCTGCGCCGATTCGAGCAGGATCTGCATCCCGTCTTTGACATCGAATTCGCCGACTTTCTGATTGATGAACATATCGCCCACGACAGGCGCGGCTTCTGCGTTCAACACATTGATGGGTGTCGGAACGCCAGCAACCAACGCGACGGGAGTATCGCCGGGGAATTCCGCGCCGTTGGCATCCACATAGACGGTCACATCCTTGCCGTCTTTCTGGACTGTTTGCTTGGTGAGCAGGCCCAGTTCGCTGGCGCGCAGATGTTTGCCGGGCACGCCATCTTTGATCTTCACCAACCAGGAAGCGTTGGAATAGTTCGGTTCGCCTGCGGCGGCCGCGGCGGCCTGATTGGCAATCGCCAGGTAAGCCTGGTTATACTTTTCGTTTTCGAGCATCCAGCGGATCATGCCAAGCGCCATCGCGCCATCGCCGCCGGGTTTGATCGGCACCCACTTCCAGGCGCGCGCGGCCACTTTGCTCAAGCGAGGGTCTACAACGGCAAACTTGCGTCCGTTGATAATTGCATCTGTGGCTTTGGGGCCGCGTTGCGGGGGGCCATAGTTGGAGTCAAACAGGTTCGAGCCGACGTAAATCACAAACTCGCTGTTGGCCGTGTCCGCCTGCCAGTAGAATTTGTCGCCGCCATCGAATGAGCCTTTTTCGGCATTCCACTTGGCGCTCATGGCCTTGCCAGTGAAGTAGAGCGAGCCCTGGCAGACAGTGGTATGCCCATTCATGTTGATCGAGCCAAAGCCGCCTTTGACGAAGCGATCCACCACGTCTTCGCGTCCGCCCTTCATGCGTCCCCACACGAACATGAACTGGTTGTTCTTCGGGCCGAGGTCGGGATGTTCGGGATCAATCAACACATCGAGGTGATCTTTGAACTCGGTCTGAAATTCCTTGACGAGTTCTTTCTTCTTCTCAGCATCTTTTTCATCCCAAATTTTCTTGATAGCCGCCGACATTTCTTTGGAAAGTTCGGCATCCGCCAGCGCGCGGACGGCTTTCATGCCATCCACGTTGCCTTCGCCGAACAGGTCGCCGCCGTTGACGACTTCGTCAATGGCCTGTTCGAAGGAGATGGTCTCCCACTGTCCCTCGCCGCGCTTGGAACCAGGCTTGCGTTTGAGCACGCTGGTAATGCGGTATGGGTCATAAGCCGTTTGCAGTCCGGCCTGCCCCTTGGGGCAAAGCCCGCCTTCAATCGTCGCCATATCCTTGACTGGAGTTTCGTAAGCGGGATGCGGCCAGAGTGTCCATGGCGAATAGGGATTGCCTTCAATCTTTGCGGCAAGACCGTTGAGCAGTTTGACTTTGATGCCACAGCCCGTATTGCATTGCAGGCAGACCGTGTAAATCTGATTTTCAGGCTTGGTCTCGAAGTAGCTGCCTTCACCCGCGGCCATCACTTCTTTAATGGCGTTCCTGGCTTTCGGCATACTGCCCAATAAGGCGGCCGCCGCGCCGGTCACGCCGGAGAGTTTCAGGAAATCACGCCGGGTGATTTTATTGTTTTCAGATTGTTTGGTTTTCATTTCTTCACCTCGGTAAAGCGTACCAGGCGGTCCAGCCCGATGAGCAGGGCAAGGATGGCGCCGCCAAGCACCGCGGACGTAACCGACCACTCCATCAAGCTGGGAACGTATTCAAATGTCAGCTTTGGTCCGCTGAAGGCTTCGGCCAGGCCTGGAAGCATGGGAACGACTTGTCCCGGCACAATGATGAGGATGCGGGCTACCGCGTAGCCGATCAATAGCAACACTCCCATCAGCCCGGCGATGAAATCGTTTTTCGCCAGTTTGGGTTGGACAAGCACAAGGATCGGGAGCAGCGTGCCCAGCCCAATCTGTACAACCCAGAACGAGAACGAGTACTGGCCGAACATGATCGCCTGGACAGCCTGGACATTCTCCGGCACGCCACCGTACAGCGATTGCGTAAAATCTGTGAACAGAAAATACAGCTTGACCACGCTCAGGATAACTGTCAGAATGCCCAACGTCCACAACTGATTGGCGCGATTGCCATGATCTTCTTTAGGGCCGAACCAGCCGACGAGAACCAGCATCAAGGCCGCGCCTGAAGCCAGCGCAAAGACCGGGAACTGTACGGGCAGTAAACCAACATGCCAGAACAACCGACTGGCATTACCACCCAGCAGGAAGCCAACGCCGCCGGCAACAAGCACGGCAACCACCAAACCGATCCACATAACCAACTTCATCACGGATTGTTCAGGGCGGGTAAATGCCAGATACAACGAGAGCAGGATCAGGAGCAGGAAGATCGTGTATCCCCACACCATAAGCGCGAGGAAGGAACTAAAGTTCGGCTGGAGGTACACCTTCCAAATACGTTCCATGTGCCCAATATCCATGCCGATGGATGCCAGCCCGGCGGGAAGTGTGACCGCCGCCGCCCAAAGCATGGCTTTGCCGGTTCCCTTGAATTGGGGAATATTGAACAGGTAGTCGAGCGTCGCGAGCATGTAAGCCCCGGCGGCCAGGCCTGCCAGGAACAAATACATGGCAACCCACAAGCCCCAGCCAATATACGAGCCGTAATTGGCGCTTTGCTCTCCTTCAAATAGGCGGACGTAAACGCCCCAGAGGCCGAATAGCAAGGCAATCGCGCCGACAGTATAAGCAATTTTCTTTATCATCTCATCCTCCTACACAACGTAGTAGACGCGCGGTTCGGTGCCGAGTTCTTCCTTGAGCCGAATCACGTTGGGTTTGTTGATGAGTTCTGTCACCAGTGCGTCTGGATCGTTGGCATCGCCAAAATAGGTGGCGCGGCCGATGCAGGTGGTGGTGCAGGCGGGCAGAATGCCATCCTTGATGCGGTGCAGGCAGAAGTGGCACTTGCGAACGTTGCCAATCGGCGACTCGTGCCGGCTATTGCGCGCCCACTCTTTGCCATATTCCTGGCTGGCGTGTTCGTAACCGCCCGCGCTCTCACCGCCAATTACCGCGCCGTCCATCACGGGCAATTGCTCTGTATAGGTATAACCGAAGTCAAAGGTGCGCGCGCCGAAAGGACAAGCCGCCATGCAGGCGCGGCAGCCAATGCACTGGTCGTAATCAACGACCGCCACACCCTCTTCGTTCTTGTAGGTGGCTGACACCGGGCAGACATCGGTGCAGGGCGGTTTATCGCACTGCATACACGGGCGCGGCAGGAATTTCATGGTTACGTTGGGATAAGTGCCGACCTCTTCGATGGTCACCGGGCGATAGACCACCCCCGGCGGAAGTTTGTTCTCGGCGATGCACGCCACTGTGCAGGCACTGCATCCGATACATTTGCGCAGGTCAATCACCATCACCCAGTGTCTTTCCGAGGCGGGTTTTTCCAGCGCGCGTTTCAACTCGCGGTTCATGCGCACCAGAGCATCCTCTTTTGCAGGCAGGTCTTCGGCGGGATGGGTGGAAACCTGCATGTCTTCCAACGCCGGAGCGACCAAGCCTGCGAACACCTCGGAAGCATACTTGTTGAGCAAAGTTGCTTCGTTCGGATTTGACATTGTGCTTCTCCTTCTTGAAATAGATTCGGATATCATCCTGTGGACAGGCGTCCGATAATGCCATCATTATTTTCCATCCGATGGCAAAAACCATATAGCGGGGAAAGTCCGATTGTTTTCCGCAGCATGTCGGGAAAAACCCTACATAAGACAGACATCCATCGCAGCAAATCATGACAAATATTACATTCGTAAAACCGAATATGTTGCTATAATATATTCAGAATTACGAATATGAAAAAACAAACCATCCCTCAAATTTCTGAACAAATCGCCGCGCCGCTAACCGCCATCGCCTCGCCGCAGCGCATCGCCATCCTGCTCGCCATCGGGACGGGGGAAGCCTGCGTCTGTCATCTCGAAACCGCGCTTGGCTGGCGGCAGGCCTACATCTCCCAGCATTTGATGGCGCTTCGCAAAGCGGACATTTTGCAGGATCGACGCGAAGGCCGTTACGTTTTTTATCGACTAAAACACGCCTCTCTCCTGGACCTGATCACTGCCTCCGCCCGCCTGAGCGGACTCTCTGCTGAAACCGTTTCCGCGCTCATCAATACCCGGGTCAATCCTTCGTGCGAATGTCCGCAATGCTCGCCTGCATTGATCTCTGTTGAAAGCCTGAAAGCGGCATGAACCTCCTTTCTCTCCTCACCGAATTGCTCTACAGCGGACTCGGCAACCTGGCCTCCTACCTCGCCGCGCACGTGCTTCTTTGTCTGCTCCCCGCCTTCTACATCGCGGGTGCAATGACCGCGCTCATCCCGAAAGAAACTGTCACACGCTTTTTGGGACGCAACACGCCCAAATTCATTTCCTATCCCGCCGCGGCGCTGGCTGGTTCAGTATTGGCCGTATGCTCCTGCACCATCGTGCCACTTTTCGCAGGCATCTATAAAAAAGGCGCAGGGATTGGTCCCGCCATTACTTTTCTATTCTTTGCCCCAGCCGCCAACATTCTCGCACTCATCTACACGGGTGGAGTCATCGGCGTTGACCTGGCAATTGCTCGTTTGAGCCTCTCCCTCGCATTTGGCATCGGCATCGGCATTATGATGGCGCTCATCTTCCGTCACGGAGACGTTGAACATGACAAAGCCACCGATGCGATGTTTGCCGCGCAGGGAAAAATGCGCCGCGTTGCTTTGATCTTCCTGCTCGTGCTGGTTTCGCTTTTACTTTCGGGCACGCTCAAAGTCGGCTTGCTGACAGACACCTATGCCACGCTCACCGTCCCCGTCTCTGGCATGGACAAGTTTCAGGATTTTCTCTACAACCTCGTTCCCTACGACGCCGCGAAAGGCGAAGAGGGAGTCACAGCGCAGGGCGCAATTCTGATTGGTCTGCTTGTCCTAATCGGGGTCGCATCTTGGAAGGGAATGGAAAATATCTTTGACGGTTTCAACATCTGGACGTGGACTTCGCTCGGCCTTGTGGCCCTCACGCTTTTAGTAGCCGCGGTCGGCATGTCCCCGCATTCGGGCGGGCTGGATATCCTCGTAAATGGGAAATTCTTCGGCGTATTAACCGCCCTCGCCATTCTTGGCTGGATCCTCAAAACCAGACTCACCGAAGATGAAACCCGCGGCTTTCTGTGGGAATCGTGGAAGTTCGTCAAACAAATCTTTCCCTTGCTCGTCGTTGGCGTATTCGCAGTGGGCGTCATCCGCGCACTGATTCGACCTGAATGGATCGAAACACTCGCAGGACAAAACACTCTGCTGGGCAATCTGGCAGGAGTGGTCTTCGGCGTGTTCATGTACTTTCCCACCCTCGTGGAAGTTCCCATCGCGCAGATGTTCCTCAGCCTCGGCATGCACCGTGGTCCTTTGCTGGCCTATCTCATGGCAGACCCTGAACTCAGCCTGCAAAGCATCCTCATTATTTCCACTATCATCGGACGGCTCAAATCATGGACGTACGTTGCCTGGGTCGCGCTCTTCAGCACGCTGGCAGGTCTCATCTATGGCGCGTGGGTGGACGGCGCGAGTGTGGGACTCGTGGCGCTTTACCTGCTTGTATTTTTAGCAATATTAGCAGTAATGCTCTGGTGGGTAAATCGCCGGAACACGTTGGTGACCATTCCGCAAAAACTGTAATCTTTCGCGATTCGTAATGCGCTTTCTCTCTCATAACAAATGGAGGCTGACATGAAAATCCAAATTCTCGGCACAGGCTGTCACAACTGCCTGGAATTGGAGATGCGGCTGGCAGAGGCCGTCGCCAAATCGGGGCGGACTGACGTGGAAGTGGAGCGAGTGGATAGTGAACAGATCATCCGTCATCACATCCCGCTCGACGCCATCCCCGGCCTGCTGATTGACGGCAGGCTGGTAAGCCAGCGCGAAATCCCAAACATCGAAACCTTGCTGGACTGGCTAAGAGCCGTCCCTGCATGACAACGACATCCCCAAACATTCAAGGAGAACAACATGCTTACCATCAAAGTCCTGGGTTCTGGATGCGCCAATTGCAAGCGCGTGGAACAGATTGCCCGTAAAGTCATAGCCGACATGGGGATTGAAGCCGAAGTCATCAAGGTGACCGACTACAACGACATCACAGCCTACAACATTCTCTCCACGCCTGGATTGGTCATCAATGAAAAGGTTGTTTCCACAGGCCGCATTCCCACCCCTGCTGAAGTGACTACCTGGCTGGCAAACGCGTTGGAAACAGCGTAAATGCAGTTCCCAGCCATACAATAATATTTTCTTCAACGTGGAAAGTGTCGCATGAAGAAGGCGCTTCAAATCATCCTCGAAGATAAGGATGTTATCGAGTTGATGTGTATTCTGTTGGATGATGATACAGACGGCGCGTTGGCATTTCTCAAACAGCATTTCAAAGGAAAGGCACGCGACCTGCTCGAAGGCGGTTGAAAGGTGTTGATCGAGGTGCCCGGTTCGGGCGCGCTGAAAGTCAGCGGCAACCTGTTCAAGAAATAAGATGTTCCTCGATACCATCACCTTGGTCAAAACCCTTCCCTGCCTTGCCGAACCCGGCAGGATCATTGTGATTGGCAGACCCAGCCAGCCGCTGGCCGATGCCATTCCCTATCTGGCGACATTGCCCGATGTGATCGTCTACAATCCAGCAACCTGCACGATCACATTCCGTCGCCAGCATGGATTCATGACCCTGTATCCTGACGAGGTGTGCATTACGCAGGTTGAGGATGTTGAAGCAGGACTGGAACTGCTCAAAGCGCTGACAGATGCCATCAATGCAACATGGGCGCATCGCACCGAACTGGTGGCTGTCACCGTTGCGCGAACCGCTCCTCGCCTTTTGGATATCTGGACCTTCCTTCCCCGGACCAACTGCCAACAATGCGGCGAGGCTACCTGCATGGCATTTGCGGCGGCCTTGTTGCAACAAAAAAGATCGCTTGCTGAGTGCGTGTCCCTCGCCTCCGATCCTGTATTAGAGGAGCGGCGAGCCACATTAGAAGCAATGCTATGAAAGAAGAAGGCTGACCGACGGCAAAGTTAAAATGCAAAGAGATGATCGAACTTCTCAAAGAAAACTCTTAATACGGAGGCTCTTATGACCAAAGAAATGAGCGCTGCCAAGAAACTCTCCACCCTCGATCGTTACCTGACGTTGTGGATTTTCCTTGCAATGGTAGTTGGCGTGGGAATCGGCTTTCTCTTCCCCAATGTCGTCGCCGATTTCAACACGGCGGTATCCGTCGGCACGACCAACATCCCGATTGCGATTGGCCTGATCCTGATGATGTACCCGCCTCTGGCGAAAGTGCATTACGACGAATTGGGCGACGTGTTCCGCAACTGGAAAATTCTCGGCCTCTCGCTCGTTCAAAACTGGCTGATTGGCCCCGTTTTGATGTTCGTGCTGGCGATCATCTTTTTGCGCGGCTACCCCGAATACATGACGGGACTCATTCTCATCGGCCTGGCGCGTTGCATTGCGATGGTCATCGTGTGGAACGAACTGGCAAGGGGCGATAACGAATACGCGGCTGGACTGGTCGCGTTCAACAGCATCTTCCAGGTCCTGTTCTACAGCGTGTACGCCTACGTGTTCATCACTGTCCTCCCGACCTGGTTTGGCATGACAGGCAACATCGTAGACATCACCATCGGCGAAATCGCAAAGAGCGTTTTCATCTATTTGGGCATCCCGTTCATCGCGGGCTTCCTGACCCGGCTCTTCCTCGTCCGCGCAAAAGGCAGGGACTGGTATCACAAAGTCTTCGTGCCAAAGATCAGCCCGATGACATTGATTGCATTGCTGTTCACCATCGTGGTCATGTTCTCGCTCAAGGGCGATGTGATCGTGGAACTTCCGCTCGATGTGGTGCGCATCGCCATCCCGCTGTTGATCTATTTTGTGGTGATGTTCCTGGTCTCGTTCTTCATGGGCAAAACTATCGGCGCGGATTATTCCAAGACGACCACGCTTTCATTCACCGCCGCCAGCAACAATTTTGAATTAGCCATTGCGGTTGCCGTTGCGGTTTTCGGCATTAACTCTGGCGCGGCCTTCGCTGCGGTCATCGGTCCATTGATCGAGGTGCCTGTGATGATCGGCCTCGTCAATGTGGCATTCTTCTTCCAGAAAAAATATTTCAGTGGAACAGTTACTTCTTCGCCTGAAATGCTCGCCGCGGCGCAGGAGGTTTGTCCGCCCGATGAACAGCTGGTGAAATAGGTTTAATCAACGTCGGGCGATAAATTGGACTGGCGCAGCTCCCAAAACGGCTGATCAAGCCCAATGAGCGCGCGCCAGTTTTCAGGTCAGGTTTGAAGCGTTTGTGGATTGTCCGCGCGATGCCTGGCAAGGTTTCCCATCCACAGATAGCAAAGCGCCAGTACGCATCCAAGAATAAAACATCCAAGCCACAGGGCGGTTGACCCGAAGCGCTCATAGACCCAGCCGCCAAGCACAGGGCCGATGAAGAATGAAAGTCCCCAGGCGGAACCGAAGATGCCCTGGTACAGGCCGCGCAATTCGATCGGGGAAAGATCGGCAATGAGGGCCGGGGCTACCGCTGAAGCGGTGATTTCGCCCAATGTCCAGACGGCGACGGTCAGAAAGTAAAATGGCAGCAGGTCGCGGGCAAACATGTTCAAACCAAAGCCAGTTCCGAGAAAAAGAGCCGCGGCGGCCGTGGCTCGGAAGCGCGGCCAGTTCGACGCCGCATTACTGACTTGGATGCTGAATGCCACGATCAAGATCCCGTTGACGGCAATGGCCATTCCAAAGTCGGCGGAGGTGAGTCCGTGCGCCTGCATGTCAAGCGGCATGGTGACGTAGCCTTGCATGTAGATCACCCCGATGAACAGGGCCAGCGCGCTGAAAGCCAGGAGAAGCGGTTCGCGCCTGACCTGATGAATGCGCTCGTTTAATGAGGTGTGCGCGGCACGACTGGCTTCCGCGGGCCGCGTCTCCGGGATGCGGGCCAGCACGATCAATCCAAAGATGAACGTGGTGAGCGCGTCGCCGATGAAAAGCAGAAGGTAATTGTAGTGCGCCATGAATCCCGCCAAAATGGGGGCTAGCGAAAAGCCCAGGTTGACCGCCCAGTTTTGATAGCCGAAGGCGCGGATTCGCGCGGAGGGTGGAACCAAATCTGCAACCGCGGCGCTGAGGGCTGGCCGGAACAAATCGGTGAAGAATCCCAAAACAAGAGTGAAGAAAGCAATCAACGGCAGGGCACGCGCAAATCCCAGAGCGATCATTGCCACAGGCGCGATGAATAAGCTCATCAAGAGGACCGGGCGGCGGCCAAGCCGGTCTGCCAGTTCGCCGCCTGCCAACTGCGCCGCAAAAGAACCTGCGCCAAACAGCGAGACTGTCAGCGCGGCCTGACTAACCGATACGCCGCGTTGGCTGGTGAGGTAGAGCGTGAGAAAGGGGATAACGAAACTGCCCAGACGGTTGATGAGGATGCCGAGCCACAGAAACCAGTAAGTGGGTGGGAGGCCGGCTGTCAGGGCTGCGAAGCGCGCACGAATGGTTAGCATACAAATTTTCCTTATGATAGAATATATGTTCTATAAATATTTTACGATGATACACTAACCATATCAACACGTCAAGAAGGCTGTTCACTTTTTGGTATTGACACAGGAAAGGAGAAAATCATGAACTACCAGGAAGCATTCATTACCATTGCGCCAGACTGTCCGGTTGATCACAGCATCATCCCCGCCGCCAAGGGCGATTCCAAACCAATTCATCTCATCCAATATGAACTTTTGGTTAATCATCCATACACTTTCACCGGACAAGACCTCATCTTCGAGACTCATGTCCGACGCCTCGGTTTGAGCAATGCAGAGGTGCAAGTCAGACGCGAAGAGATATGGAGTGAACTCTTCTCAAAACCACATGCCTGCCTGCGGTCATCTGCCCTCGCCAAGAAATATGACTGGGGCTTTCACTATGACACTAACGGGCGCATCGCAATCTACGCGATGGAATCCGAAGAGTATAAGCAGATGAGCCAGGGCGGTAACCTCAAAATCCTCCCAGCCATGCGAAGCAAACGGGTGTAAATTCTCGTGCTTGTATAAGGAGATGAAGCATGATCATTAACTTTGAGGAAAGACCATCAGACTCGCCTGTTGTAGACATGATCTGGCGCGGCCAAACCGAAAGCGCTGGTTATCGGATCGCTCCTGCCGGCGGTTGTTGGGCCATGCTTGTTGAGAGGCAGGGCGTCAGGGCGCGACTGTCTATTGTGGGGCCAATGAAAAAAGCGATGCCCATGTACTACGATGGGGATGTTGAGTTTCTTGTCATTAAGTTTAAGCCTGGCACATTCATGCCCCATCTGCCCGTAAGAAATTTCTTGGATTCAGTGGTTAGCCTGCCGGAAGCGGCCAGTAAATCCTTTTGGCTGAATGGCTCCGCGCGGCAATTCCCTGACTATGAAAATGCAGAAACATTCGTAGACAGGCTTGTGCGTGATGGTCTGCTGGTTCGTGAACCAGTCATTGATGCCGTGCTGCAGGGACAACCGCAGGCAATCTCATCGCGCTCTGTGCAACGTCGTTTCTTGCACGCGACCGGCTTGCCCCACAGTTCTATCCGGCAAATAACACGCGCCCGGCAGGCAATGACTCTCTTACAGCGCGGCGTTCCCATCCTTGATACCGTGCATGAGGCAGGCTATACCGATCAGCCGCACATGACAAAATCGCTGAAACACTTTATCGGACAGACGCCCGCTCAAATCGTTCGACAAAGTCAGGCTGGATAATTGTCGTTTTTATACAAGACAGTCTCCTTTTGATTGAGGTATAAAACAAATGTTCTAAATAACAACCAAAGGAGAACAAAGAAAAAATGGATAACAAACGTCTCTTCTCAATTGTTTTAGTGGTGTTTATAGATTTGCTCGGTTACAGCTTGATCCTGCCTCTGCTGCCTTATTACGCCCAAACCTTCCACGCCAATCAGACTGTTACTGGACTACTGCTCGCTTCCTACTCGATCATGCAGTTGATCGGCGCACCCATTCTGGGTCGCCTCTCAGACCGCTTTGGTCGCCGCCCCATTTTGTTGCTGTGCATCCTCGGTACCACCATCGGCTTTTTGATGATGGGTCTTGCTGCCACCTTGTGGATGTTGTTCGCCAGCCGGATGCTTGATGGTCTCACCGGCGGCAACTTCAGTGTCACGCAAGCTTACATCTCCGATGTGACCAATGAAAAGGATCGTTCGAAAGCTCTGGGCATGACTGGTGCAGCTTTTGGTCTTGGCTTTATCGTTGGCCCCGTCACTGGCGGATTGCTCGGTCAATGGAACCCCGCCTTGCCTGCTTTTGTGGCGGCGGCCATCTCGTTGATCAACTTTGTGCTCGTCTATGCGTGGCTGCCTGAATCGCTCACCAGAGAAAAGCGCGCCCAAATGATCGAAAAGCAACCAGCCGTCACATGGAATGCGTTACTGGTTGCATTGCGACGCCCATTCACCAGCTCGTTGTTCATCACCGGCTTTTTCTTCGGTCTGGCCTTTGTCATTCTCCAAACCATCTTCGCCTTGCACGCACTGGTGAAGTTCAACATGACCAGTTTCCAAACAGGCCTTGTGCTCACCTATGTCGGTATCCTGTCTGTCATCATGCAAGGCTTCCTTGTCGGCCGCCTCACCAGCCGCTTCCGCGAAGATGCGCTGATCGTTGTCTCCGCCGTTCTACTGGGAGTTGGATTGCTCGGCTGGGGACTGGCATCCAACATTTTCTGGCTTTACATGGCTACGACCCCTATTGCTCTCTTTGGCGGGTTGCTCGGCACTTTGCTATCCAGCACATTGACCAAGGCCGTTGCCCCGCACGAAATTGGCGGCATCCTCGGACTGTACTCCGCAATGGATAGTTCGACGCGTGTCATTGGTCCCATTATTGGCGGCATATTGCTTCAACAGGTTGGCGCATGGGCGCCAGGCGCATTCGGCGCTGTGCTTATGGCTGGCGTCAGCATTTTTATTCTCATCAAGGTTTACAACCGTCCCATTTTCACTGCTGTGAAAGAAAACAAAGCCATACCCAGCCCCGCCATGGATTAAGAACCGCTTCGCGCCCAGCCTCTGCCTGTTCCCGCTAAAGGATCCGAATCACACCCGACAACGTTCCCGGGTGTCACACATCCTAGATTCCGCATTGTAAAGTAGATTATTGATAACAAATATTTAAAGGAGAAACAAATGCGCAAACTCATTGTCAGCAACTTTGTCACATTGGATGGTTTATACGATGGGAAGGACAAAAGCATCCACTCTCTGTTTGACTACCAACACAAGGACTACGCAGATGATGATAGCTACGATTTCTATAACGCCGAACGGTTGCATGCAGCAGATTTCCTGTTGTTGAGTCGCAATTCATTTTTGGGCAACAAGGGTTATTGGCCGGGGGTGGCAAATAACCCCAATGCCACCGCCATCAGACGCGAGACTGCGGGACTCTTTGCCTCCATCGAGAAAATCGTTATTTCGGACAATCTGACCAGCGCGGAGTTGGCACCCTGGGAAAATACGCGCATCATCAAACGGGTGGATGCGTACAAGGAGATTGCCGCGCTCAAACAGCAACCCGGCAAAGACATCCTGGTGCTCTTAAGCCGCCTGCTCTGGAATGATCTGCTGGTCCATGATTTGGTAGACGAATTGCATCTTGCGTTTTTTCCGTTGATCGGCGGCGAAGGTACGCCAATATTTGTAGGCCGTCCGCCCGTGTCACTTAAACTCATCCACACACGCACATGGCAAGGCTCAGGCAATATCATCGCCTGTTATGAGGTGTCCCAGCCGGGATAACTTTAGGAGAACAATATGAGAAAAGTTGTAATGCTTAACCGAGTTTCCATTGAAGGGAGGAAGAATGCGAATGTTTAGCGATGTTTTCGTCCCTGATTTTCAGCAGGCGCAGGAATACCACAAAGAGTTGCTGAAAAAAGCGGAACAGGAGCGAGTTGCACTCCAGGCGATGAAAGCCCATAACTACAAACCTGCTTCATCCCGTGGACTGGGGCTGTTGCGGCAATTATTGGCTGGCCGCCATCCCAAAAATTTCGCCGAGACGGCATCTCGATCCTCAAACGATCAAACATAGTAACGAGATGTGTGCAGAGATAACTTGATACGTGCCTGGTGTTCACAATTGTTACGCAACCAATGAACTGATCCTGTACATTATCGTCAATCAATCGAGGCCGCCACCACCCTACTGAACTGGCGGCGGTCTCAACATTCTGATTTTATTTTTGTTCTGGAAAAACCAAAGGAGAATACTCGACTTTTGCACCTTAAAAACCAATACACCAGACAGTCCATTTTAACTTGAAAAGGCTCTCAATTCGCAGGACTGGGACAATACCTAACCTGCCCGCATTCTTTAGAAAAGCGGAACAACAACTGCTTGAGAATTGA
>JACRLC010000049.1 GCA_016235425.1 Chloroflexota bacterium
GGCGCAAATCTGATGGCGAACCAGGCATTGTCGTTATTTGGCGCGGATGGAAAAGATTACAAGATTTGGCTGCAACTTGGAATCTGATTGCCGAGACTCGCGTTCAAGTTGTGGGTAATAGATAGCATAAAAGTCCCTTTCTAGAAGCGTTTATTGTTTTTTGTACAAAATCAATTATATACTTGCAAGGTGGAGTGCTATTAAGGGAGGCGAGTGCGTGATACGCGAGATTATATCGCTAATGTCTTGCCTGTAATCACGATTTTCCCCGTTTTCTTCGAGCGTGGTGTAACGGTCAACCGACAGGATGGCATACAATGCTTCCAACGCGCGCGGGTAGCCGCGTGTCTTTTCGCGGGCTTTATTCAGCAGCGCATCAGGCGCGGACTTGAGTCCCACGCGTCCGTCCGCGTCCATTTCACGCAGGACGTTTTCCGCGTAAGGCGATTCCAGTCCATCATCCAAACTCAGGTGGTGCTGCCTGCCTGGCTCGCTGATCGCCAGGTCACGCGGCGCGATGCGGGTGGTGATGACCGCTTTCACGGCATGGTGCTGTCCGCCGAGCAGGGCGTTCAGCGCGTCGCTCAATTCGCTGTCACGCAGGCTCAGGCTTTCGGCTTGGATCAGGGTTTCAAAGTTATCCAACAGCAGGATCACACGCCCGCTGGGGAAGGCATCCAACAGCGCGCGCATTTTATTGCCTGTGGATGTCTGCGGGTTTTTATAGATTCCCTCCAGCCGCTCGGCGGCATCCTCCGAAGGAGGCAGGAGTTTGCTCAGATCCGCAAAGACGTTCGCAAAGTTGACCCTGTGACTGCCCGTCTCGCTCAAATAGACGATCCCATCAACTTTCATCTCGCCGAGGTCATCGGGAAGCTCGCCTCTTTCCAACGTCTTGAGCAGGCGGCAGACCATTGCAGTTTTTCCCACCCCCGCGCGTCCCACGATGGTCAGCAAACGTTGCGCGTCGTTGTTCAGGAATCTCACAATCTCTTTTATTTCGTCAAAACGATCCTGAAAATAATTCGGCGCGATCCCTGGCGGCGGATTGATAAAGCGCGTCGACGTTTTCCCCGCCACAGGTTTCTCAGGCTGCCTCTCGCGCTCGAGTCCGCTTTGGATGTTCTTCTCGGTCTTCTCTTCCGCCGCTTTGGGATTCTTGGCGATCTCTTCCTGCCGTTTGATCTCGGCTTTCAATTCTTCGATCTCAGCTTTAATTCGATTCTCTTCATCACCTTTGGCGCGGCGCAAAGCACGCTCGGCGTCGGCAAGACGGTCTTTGTATGATTGAAGAATGCCTTCGGGTGAATCCATCTCGCGCAGGAACTTGCGAAGTTTTGCCAAGCCATGTTCAAACTCCCCCGTAAAATCAATCCACTGACGATTACCAAGTCCAAATGGCTGCTCGGCATCTTTGTGCAATCGAATAGGAATGACAACTTTTTTGTACTTTAGCCCCCACGTCCACTCGTTCTTACACATAGAACCTTGCGCGGTGCTGTCCTTCGTCATCACGAAAGCCATGCACTTGCAGGAGCGAATTCCATCCACAATTTGATCGTCCCAATCGCGGGCGGGATCAATATCCCGTTTATCGAACCAAACGCCTGTGAATTTATCCTCGCCGCCTTCCAATTCATCGGCAAGTTTGCGCGCAAATTCCAGCGCGTCTGCGGTGGAATAACTGATAAAACAATGTCCGTCGGTCATGGTATCTCCCTTCGTCTTTCTAACCTGCCATCCACGAATGGGGTCACGAATTCACGAATGCGCCCGCGATCATTCGTTTATTCGTGTGAAATTCGTGGACGGGTACTGCCGCGTTACAAACGCGACATACTTCTCAGTCCGCCACTTTTCGATCATCGAAACACTACCTTTAAGTCGCTTCGTGTGTATTCGGGCATCGGCTCATCTTCCATGCCGCGCATCATCATCTGGAGGACAGGTTCGTCCATTCCGCATCTTCGTCCGCTTCCTGCTTCCATTTGTTCAATAAATACTCGACAAAGTCCAGCACTTCAATTTGCAGGCGTTCGGGTAGTTTTTCCGTATATTTTTGAATTTTTTCACTGACTAACATATTAAGCTCCTTCAACAGGCTCCAAATACAACTCAATGGCTTCCTGTATATTTTTTAAAGCATCTTCTTTGGTCTCCCCTTCGCTGATGCAGCCCGGTAAGGACGGCGCGTAAACGGTGTACCCGCCTTCATCGCTTTCTTCGAGAACGATTTTGAAACGCATATTACTCTCCTTACTTGAACTTTACCTTTGACGCTCCAATTATACACTTGCCTCTTCCCCAATGCGCCGCGCAATCATAAATCCAAAACTTGTACTGCGATCAAAGGGAGTGTCGAAGTATCGTCAATCGTAAATCGTAGTGACTTTAGTTACAGCAATCCTCCTCCGCGCGGGTAAAATATCCCCATGCGCATCCTAGCGATCATCTCAGGCGAATATGGCGTGCGGCACGTGAGTAATTTGCGTGAGCATGGTCCACAGGGCTGGAGTATTGAATCCTGGAAGGCTCCCGCGGCGTTTCCGCTCATCATGGATTACCCCGAAGATTTCCTGCCCGCCAGTTTCCCTGAATGTGATTTGATCCTGTCCTTCGCAGAGAACAAGTCCGTGGCAGAGTTGATCCCCGAAATCGCCAAAATGACGGGTGCGCGCGGCGCGGTCGCGGCGGTGGATAACGAGGCCTGGTTGCCGCGCGGGCTGGCGCGTCAACTGCGGGGATGGCTGGAGCGAATGAACGTCGCCTGCGCAACTCCCAAGCCGCTGTGTTCCCTGACTGAGCGCGATTACAAGGTCACCCGCCGCGAGCGCGAGACCTACGACAGCGCGATCATCAGCGAATTTGCCCGTTATTTTGGACAACCCGACATCCGCCTCACACTGGACGGAGAGTCGCGTACCGTTATCTCAGCAGTTGTCCAGCGTGACACGGTTTGCGGGTGTGCGCGTCACGTCGCTGAAAAATTGGCCGGCCTCTCTGCTGACGAGGCCGAGGAAAGAGCGGGGCTGTTCCACCATCATTTTCCGTGTCTCGCGAGCATGGTCAAATTGAACGATTACAACCACGACACGCTCATGCACGAGTCAGGCCGCTTGTTGCAGGAGAATTTAGCGGAGCAGTTGAAGCCCTTCAAACAGACGCGTTACATTTCCCCAACTGGCCTGATAAGCAATGAGGGCTCTCAATCGTCAATCTGAAATCGTAAATCGTCTCACCATTTCTCCCAATGCACCACTTCATTCAGATCCTTCCGTCCGCCCTTCTTCGGCGGCGCGGACAGCTTCTCCTCGTCCGCGGGATAGCCGAAGGAGAGGGCAATGCGCAAATGCCATTCGGGCGGGAATCCCAAAAGCGCGCGCGTCCGTTCAAAGTCATAGAGAGAAGCGGGGCAGGAGCCGATGCCAAGTTCCCAGGCGGCGAGTTGCATGAAGGCGGCGGCCTGCCCGGCGTCGAACATCGTTTGAAATTTTTCCGTCGGGCTGGGAGTCAGGATGGCGACGGCAAGCGCGGCCCCGGCGAGATGCCCGGCCCATTCTCCGCATTGGGATAGTTGTTTGAGAATTTCCTTGTCTCGGACGGCGATGAATTGCCAGGCCTGGTTGTTTTTGGAGGATTGCGACCTGCGCCCGGAGTTCAAGATGACGTGGGTTACGTCTGCGGGCAGGGGTTTTTCCGTGAACTTTCTTACGGCGCGTTTTGTGCGAATGGCATCGGATACGTCCATGACCGGCTCCTTTTGTATGAGGAAAGTATACATGAATTTTTCACGGAGCCGAAATAATTCTTCGCGCCGCATCGTCAATATCCACAGATCGTATACTTTGCGTATAGTTTCAAGGTGGGTGATTTCATTTTCATTTAAGAATAAATTGCTATAGTGCCTTATCCGCCTTTGGCGGCGCTCTTTTCCATCATCCGTCGAATTTTTATCGTTGCCCCCGATTACCTTAATGGTGCCAGGATGAATGAACCGTCTTCTAATTTGGAACGTTTGAAAATTCGTTGGGAAAGGTTTCGCGCGTGGGGGAGAAAATTCCTGCCGTTTGCATCGGGTCTTTCCGTTGCGCTTCTGGCCGTCCTGCTGTATTACTCCTTTGTCATCAAACCAACCCAATTAACCGAAGGCCAGGTCAATGACGCGGTGGCCATGGCGCTCGGTTCGGCTACGCCGCCGGCGGCATTTTCCGCGCAAGTCTATCAGGTGATCCAGCCGTCGCTGGTGCTGATTCAGACCACAGGTCCGGGTGGAAGCGGAGGGAGCGATTTTGGGCTGGGCAGCGGCGTGGTGGTTGATCAGGTTGGGGATATCCTCACCAGCCTGCACGTCGTCGCCAATGCGGGGGAGATCGAAGTCACGTTTGCGGATGGGACAAAATCGAACGCAAGAGTGATTTCCGAGCAGCCGGAAAACGACATTGCCGTTTTGCAGGTGGATCAATTGCCGGATGTGCTTGTGCCTGCGATTTTGGGAAACCCGGGCGCGATGCAAGTGGGGGATGAGGCGTTCGTGGTTGGCAATCCGTTTGGCTTGTATAGTTCGATGAGCGCGGGGGTGATCTCAGGTTTCAATCGTTCTTTCCGTCCTCCTGAAGGTGAATTTGAACTGCAAGGTATGATCCAGGTTGATGCGGCTGTGAACCCCGGCAATTCCGGCGGGCCGCTTTTGAATCGCAGTGGACACGTGATCGGCATTGTGACCGGGATCGTGAATCCGACGGAGGAGAATTTCTTTGTGGGCATCGGTTTTGCCGTGCCGATCAATATCGCGGTTGGCGGAGGCGGAGGCTCGCCGCCTTATTAATTTTTGCCGCAGAGACACAGAGAGTGCAGAGAACCCGCTATTTTGCTCTCTGTGATAAAAGTTTAGGATTTTAGCGAACCATTAGAAACTTGAGTTTAGTGTGCGCCAAAAGATCAGCCGCGAATTTCGCGGATGTGCGCGGATTTTTAAAACCAATTTGTGAAAACCTGTTCTGAACTTGTCTGAGGATTAGCGAAATTCGCGGCAAAAAGATAGGGCAAAACGTTCCAAAGATCAACTCTAAACTCAAGTATGACTTTCTTTGTGTCCTTCGTGCTTGAAAAGTTTTTGCAGCAGCTCACTAATAAAAAGGAGTAACAGATGGATCAACATGAGAACCGTAAGCCGATGGAGCGCGTACTTTACGAAGTGAAGAAGGTTATCGTTGGGCAGGATCACCTGTTGGAGCGATTGGTGGTCGCATTGCTGGCGCGCGGACATATTCTCGTGGAAGGCGTGCCCGGACTAGCCAAGACGATGGCGATCAAGACTCTTGCGGAGGCGATTGGCGGCGAGTTCAAACGCATCCAGTTCACGCCCGATCTTGTTCCTGCTGATTTGGTCGGGACGCGCATCTACAACCAGAAATCCGGTGAGTTCAATACTTCGCTTGGACCGGTCTTCACGAACTTATTGCTGGCAGACGAGATCAACCGCGCACCTGCCAAGGTGCAAAGCGCCCTGCTCGAAGTGATGCAGGAACGCCAGGTGACGATTGGCCGCGAGACCTTCAAGGTTCCGAATCCCTTCCTTGTGCTGGCAACGCAGAATCCCATCGAAACGGAGGGGACATACGCCCTGCCCGAAGCGCAAGTGGACCGGTTCATGCTCAAGGTGCTGGTCGGCTATCCCAACGTGACCGAGGAATTCGTGATCGTCGAACGCATGACGGGGATGCTGCAGGCCGTTCAAAAAGTTTTGACCACCGACCAATTGCTTGAACTTCAAAAGGAGGTGGACAAGGTTTACGTTGACCCGGCCTTGATCGAGTATGCCGTGCGGATGGTCACTGCCACGCGTTCGCCAAAGGATGCTGCCTTGCAGGAACTGGAACATTACATCATGTTCGGCGCGAGCCCACGCGCTTCGATCAACTTGATCCTCACGGCGCGCGCGCTGGCATTCGTGCGCGGGCGCAATTACGTCCTCCCGCAGGAAGTGCTGGACATGGCCTTCGATGTGATGCGTCATCGCATGGTTCTCTCGTATGAAGCGCTCTCGGATAATGTCACTGCGGACGACTTGTTGAAAAATATTCTCGAACGTATTCCTATCCCGGTCGTGCCTCTGCATGAACGCACAAACATCCACAGCAACGCCTGAGCGCATCCTCCAGCGGCTGGACTGGCAGGTGATCCGCCGGTTGGACGGGCTGTTGCAGGGCGATTACCGCAGTCTGTTCTACGGCTATGGCGTGGACTTTGCCGACTTGCGCGAGTACCAGCCTGAGGATGACATCCGCTACATTGACTGGAATGTCACCGCGCGCATGTCCGCGCCGTACATTCGCCATTACGTCGAAGACCGCGAGATCACGGCCTGGTTCCTGCTCGATCTGAGTCCCTCCGTGGATTTCGGCACGGTGGAAAACCAGAAGCGTTCCATGCTCGTTGACTTCGTCACCACCTTTGCACGCCTGCTGACGCGGCATGGCAATCGCGTGGGCGCGATGTTTTACGGAAACCGCATCGAGCGCACGATCCCGGCGCGCGGTGGGAAGTTGCAGGTTTTGCGGCTGGTCAATGACCTGCTCAAGCAACCGCGCTTATCCAACGTTCCGCTCACGAATTTGACGCCCCTGCTTCAAGGTGCGCTGAATGCCATCAAGAAGCGCTCGCTCGTTTTCGTCATTTCGGATTTCATCAGCCTGCCCGGATGGGAGCGATCGTTGACCCTGCTCAACCAGCGGCATGAAGTCATTGCCATCCGCTTGTGGGACCCGCGTGAAATGGATTTGCCGGATGTCGGTCCGCTTATTTTGGAGGACGCGGAAACCGGCGAGCAGTTGTACGTTGATACCCACGATAAGAAATTCCGCCAAAATTTTCGAGAGGCGGCGCAGCGGCGCGAAGCGGACTTGAACAATTCCTTCAAACATGCCGGTGTGGATGTATTGCCGCTCTCCACCGACGATGACCTGGTGCGCGCCATTGTGCGTTTCGCGACCCTCAGGCAAAGACACCCCAAATAAAATCGGATACTGCCATGTCCTTTCTCTGGCCCTCCATGCTCCTCCTGCTTTTGTTGATCCCGCTGTTCATCGGGTTCTATTTCCTCCTGCAAAAACGCAGACGCAGGATCATGGACAGCGTCGGTCAATTGGGATTTGTCCAGGCTGAATCCGGGCGCGAACCCGGAGTGCGCCGCCACATTCCTCCGACCCTCTTCCTGCTCTCGTTAACCGCGCTGACCTTCGCCCTGGCACGCCCGCAGACAGTCATGAACCTGCCGCGCGTGGAAGGGACTGTGATCCTCGTCTTCGATGTCTCCGGCAGTATGGCGGCGGATGATATCAAGCCCACCCGCATGGAAGCGGCCAAAGCGGCGGCGAGTGAGTTCGTGGAACGCCAGCCGCCCGGCGTGCAGGTTGGCATTGTCGCTTTTAGTGAAGGCGGACTCTCGGTGTTGGCCCCAACGAACGACAAGGAAACTCTGACCGCCTCGATAAAGCGTCTCTCACCGCAACGCGGCACCTCGCTTGCCAACGGCATTCTGGTGGCGCTGGATACGATTGCCGAAAATAACGGGCAGGAAACCGGTTCCGATACTCCCGCTCCGGGAGTCACGCCCACTCCTGTTCCAGAAGGCAAATATTCCTCCGCAGTGATTGTCCTGCTCACCGATGGCGAGAACAACATGTTACCGGATCCATTCGCGGCGGCGCAGACTGCCAGGGATCGCGGAGTCCGCGTCCATACCATTGGGGTCGGCAGTGCCGCCGGGGTAATACTGGAAGTGAATGACTATAGGGTCCATACGCAGCTGGACGAAGCAATCCTGAAACAGATCTCGCAAATTACCGATGGCACTTATTTCAACGCGCAAAGCGAGGAAGACTTGCGCGAAATCTACGAGAATATCGAGCCGCAATTTGTGATCAAGGCGGAAGAGATGGAGGTCACTTCCGTTTTTGCAGGGATCGGCATCTTGATCCTGCTGATCGGCGGCGCGTTCTCGCTTCTGTGGTTCAGCCGCGTGCCATGATCGCACCGGTCGGTTATTCCGGTTCATTAAGGAGGTAGACCATGAGTATTCTCTGGCCTACATCACTTTACCTGCTGGGGATCATTCCGCTGGTTATCGCCGTTTACGTGTGGTCGCTTCGCAGGCGGCGGCGATATGCGGTTCGGTATTCAAGCCTCACGCTGGTACGCGATGCCATGCCAAAATCTTCGCGCTGGCGCAGGCACCTTCCATTTGCCCTATTCCTCCTGGCATTGACCGCGCTGGTGGTTGCATTCAGCCGGCCCGTTGCCGAAGTGGTTGTTCCTTCGCGGCGGGCTACAATCATTCTTGCGATTGACGTATCCAGAAGCATGTGCTCAACCGACATCGCGCCGAACCGCCTGGCGGCGGCCAAGGATGCGGCGCAATTCTTCGTTGAAAACCAGGAAGCGAATATACAAATCGGGATTGTTGCCTTTGCCGGATTTGCAGAATTGATCCAGGAACCCACCAACGACCAGGAAATGCTGAGTGATGCGATCGAGCGCCTGGCCACCGCGCGCCGCACCGCGATTGGAAGCGCCATCCTGAAATCAGTGGATACGCTGGCAGAATTCGACGAGAACATTCCTCCGATTGGTGCGCCCCCGGTGCCGGGAGATGACTTTAAGGCTGCGCCTGAAGGTGAGTACGCGCCTGCGATCATCGTTTTGCTCACAGACGGGGTCAGCAACTCGGGTCCGTTCCCGCTCGATGCCGCGCAGGAGGCCGTCGCGCGCGGCGTCCGCGTCTACACCATTGGGTTTGGGACTGCCAATCCCAACGGCTCACTTCGTGATTGCAGCGGGAGCTCCCAAAGCGGCGATCCGTTCGGCGGTCAATTTGGCGGCGGCGGGGGCTTTCGCAGGGGCATTGATGAAGCGACCCTGATGCAGATCGCAGACATGACCGGCGGCGATTATTACTCGGCCACCAGCGCCGGCGAATTGCAGGATGTCTTCAAAAATCTTCCCACGTATTTGATCACCACAAAGGAACTGACAGAGGTCAGTGTGATATTCACTGCCGTCGGCGCATTGCTGGCCGTGATCGCGATTGCACTGTCGATGATCTGGCATCCGATTTCCTGAGGTTTTTGCGCCACCTGACTCCAAAATCGGAGATTTTGGAGTCCAACGTCGGGAGACGTTGGACTCCGTGACCGGTCCTGGCCAATCAGTAGGGGATGTTTATGCTGCCCTCCTTCTGCGGGTATAATTTATTCAATGCCTTCACAACAACCAACCTTCCGCAGTTACCTGGTCTCCACCATCATCCTTATCTTCCTGGGTTGGGGTGGATTGGCTCTTCTCATTTTCTTCTTTAAAGTACCGCCATTAGTGTGGGCGCGCTGGGGATTCTTCGTGCTTGGCATCATGGCGCTCACCGGCACCGCCCTGCCCATCGTCTACTTTTTCAACCGCCGTTTTCCAAGCGATCCTCCTGCCGAATCGAATGTCATTGTCCGCCAGGCATTGTGGGTGGGGGTGTATGGCGCAACGCTTGCATGGCTTCAACTGGGCGAGCTTGTCACGTTATACGTCATCCTTGGCCTCGCGGGCGGTTTGATCGCCGTCGAATATTTCATCCGCATCCGCGAAAAAGCGCGCTGGCGGCCTCCCACTCCAGGAACCCATGACCACACTTCGCAACCTCCCCTCGGTTGAACGTTTATTGCAGACCCAGCCCGCCGCTGAAATGATCGCCGCCAACGGCAGGCCTTTGACTCTGTCCGTTTTGCGTTTTACGCTGGAGGACATAAGAACCCGCTTCAAATCCGGACAGGTAACGACTCTGCCCTCAATGGACTTGATCCTCACCCAGGCAGAATCCCGCCTATCTGTGTGGATGAAGCCGACCCTCGTCCCCGTGGTCAATGCAACCGGCGTGATCCTGCACACGAACCTGGGACGCGCCCCGCTCAGCGACGCCGCCATCCGCGCCATGGACGCGGTCTCGCGCGGTTACTCGAGTCTCGAATATGACCTGGAGAAGGGCCAGCGCGGTTCGCGCCTGGTCCACGCTCAATCCGTCCTGCAAAAGCTGACCGGCGCGGAAGCCGCGATCGTAGTGAACAACAATGCTTCCGCGTTGATGCTTGTGCTGGCCGCGCTTGCAAACCGAAGGCGCGTGGTCATTTCGCGCACGCAACTCGTGGAGATCGGCGGCGGCTTTCGCGTGCCCGATGTGATGAAACAATCCGGTGCGAAACTTGTGGAGGTGGGAACCACGAACCGGGTCCATTTGCAGGATTACGAAGACGCACTCAAAGAACCCGCCGCGCTCGTTTTGCGGGCGCATCATTCCAACTTCAAGATTATCGGTTTCACCGAAGAACCCAAACTCAAGGATGTGGCCAATATCGCGTACGAAGCAGGCGTGCCGGTGGTGGACGATCTCGGCTCCGGCGCGTTGCTCGATACCGCCAGGTATGGTCTCGCTCATGAGCCGACCGTGCAGGAATCACTCGAGGCTGGGGCGGATATCGTCTGCTTCTCCGGCGATAAATTGCTGGGCGGTCCGCAGGCAGGCATCATCGTCGGCCGCGCGGACTTGATCGCGAAGATCAAAAAACATCCGCTGGCGCGTGCCGTGCGCGCAGATAAAACCTGTCTCGCCGGGTTGACCGCCACTTTACTGCACTATCTCAAGGATGAGGCGGAGCGCGAAATCCCCATCTGGAGGATGATGTCTTTAACGCTGAAGCAGGTCAAGGGGCGGGCGGAGGCGTGGTCAGTCGAATTGAGACAGGGAAAGGTCGTGGAGGGTGAGTCAACCGTGGGGGGCGGAAGTCTGCCTGGGGAGTCCATGTCCACATACTTATTGGAGTTGAGCGTGAAATCGCCCGATAAGTTTCTCAAAAAATTGCGCGAACAAAACCCGCCAATCATCGCCCGCACCGAAAACAATAAAGTCCTGCTCGACCCGCGCACCGTGCTTCCCGAACAGGAGGGAGCAGTGTTGGTGGGGTTGAAGAATGCGCTAAGAATTTAATTCGCGTAATTCGTTTATTTCGCGACATTCGCGTTAAAAAGGACTCACTATGAAATCAGACCTCGATGCCCTCATGCAAACCAGAAACATGGATGCCATTCTTGTGGTTGGCGATGCAATGAATAATCCGCCGATGTATTACATGACCGGCGGCGGCCATGTCAGTGACGCGGTTCTCCTGAAAAAATGCGGCGAAGATGCGTTGATATTTTCCAATCCGATGGAAAGAGAGGAAGCCGCCAAATCGGGATTGCAGGTGCGCCTGCTGAACGAATTCGATGAACACGAAGTGCTGAAGCAGGCCCAGCAGGATGCCATATTGCAGGACGCGCTCCGGCTTCAATTGATTCTACAGGAGTTTGGTTTGGAGAAGTCGAGGATCGGTGTCTATGGCAAAGCCAATTTCAGCCACCTGTTCGCGGTATTTTCCAAATTACAGGGTTTGCTGCCGGATATCAGCATTGTGGGTGAGGCGGCTTACGAATCGATTTTTGTGCGCGCCATGGAAACAAAGGATGAGGAGGAGATCGAGCACATCCGAAGAATGGGGCAGGTGACAACCGAGGTTGTCCGCCTGACCGCTGAATATCTGACATTGTGCGCCGTGCGTGACGACGAAGTCCTTTTGAAGGAAGACGGGTCACCCCTCACAGTTGGCGATGTGCATTCAAAGATCCGCCTGTGGGTGGCAGAACGCGGCGCCGAATTACCGCAAGGGTTTATCTTTGCCACCGGCCGCGATGCAGGTGTTCCGCATTCAGTGGGAACTGCAGAAAATCTGATGCGCCTCGGGGAAACGATCATCTTCGATATTTACCCTGCCGAGGCAGGCGGCGGATACTTTTATGATTTCACGCGCACGTGGAGCCTGGGGTATGCCACACCGGAGGCGCAGGAACTCTATGGACAAGTGAAAGAGATCTATGATCGCATCGCGGATAACCTAGATCTAAACGCTGTCTTCAGGCAATATGAGGTCATGACCTGTGATTATTTTGAATCCAAAGGTCACGCCACCAAACGTACCACGCCGCCTGCGCCGTTGAATGGTTACGTCCACAGTTTGGGACACGGGGTTGGCTTGAACATCCATGAACGCCCCGCCAGCAGCCTCGCGTCAGCGCCTGATAATATTCTCAAACCGGGCGTGGTTATGACGGCCGAACCCGGTTTGTATTACCCTGAGAAAAATATGGGTGCTCGAATTGAAGACACCATCTGGGTGCGCCCGGATGGACGGATGGAAATCCTGGCTGAATATTCGTATGATTTTGTTCTCCCGATGAAAAAATGGAAGAAAAAATAGGAGTGCGATGACTCCCTTCATCATCTCATCTCAACGTCTGGAGACGTTGGAGTCCAATTATGAGTAATCTAAAACCTGCCCGAGTCCTTGCCGTTGAAACCTCCTGTGACGAAACCGCTTGCGCGGTCATCGAAAATGGGCGTGCGCTTCTCGCTTCTGTTGTCGCGTCGCAGATGGAAATCCATGCGCGTTATGGCGGCGTGTTCCCCGAAGTGGCTTCGCGCCAGCACGTGTTGAGCATCATCCCGGTCGTCGAGCAGGCGCTTTCACAGGCGCATCTCACGCTCAAGAATATTGACGCCGTCGCGGTCACGCGCGGGCCGGGGCTGGCAGGTTCGCTGGTTGTTGGCGTGAACATGGCGAAGGGACTCGCCCTCGGTGCAGGACTTCCTCTTGTGGGCGTCAACCATCTCGAAGGGCATATCTACTCTTCGTGGGTTTACAACGCGGACGAAAGCATCCCATCCGAACCGCAATTCCCGTTGATGGCTTTGCTCGTCTCAGGCGGACACACCGAACTTAACCTGATGACCGATCATTTGACCTACAAACGGCTCGGTTCAACCCTCGACGATGCGGCTGGTGAGGCCTTCGACAAAGTCGCGCGGCTGTTGGGACTCCCGTACCCGGGCGGCCCGTCCATTCAGAAGGCCGCGGAAGAGGGCGACCCAACCCGCTTCAACTTTCCGCGCGCCTGGCTGGATGGCACGAGCAACTTCTCATTTAGCGGACTCAAAACCGCAGTTCTGTATGAAGTGCGCGAGTTGGAAAAGAAGGGACGCTCCCTGTTTGTGCCCGATCTGGCCGCCTCATTCCAGGCCGCGGTGGTGGACGTGCTGTTCAAGAAAACGATGGAAGCCGCGCGTGAACATGATGCAAAAGAAATCCTGGTTGCTGGCGGCGTTTCAGCAAACCGTGCGCTGCGCAAAGCGTTTCAATCTCAAACGGAATTCAAAGTCCACATTCCCCCGTTATCTCTCTGCACAGACAATGCCGCCATGATCGCCGCGGCGGGCTATCACCGCTACGCACTGGGGCATATTTCGGAATTGGATATTGACGTTTTGCCGACGTGGCCTCTCTCTTAAAAAACCCAAACCCCGGATGGACGGCCCTGTCCATATCGGGGTTTGAAGAGGAGAATGCATCCTTCATTATATTCAGGGACTTAAGTTAAGCCTGAACTTTTACTAAGCGGGGGATTAGAGTAATTGCCCTTGTTTTTCATCAGAAATTTATCTTGGGATTCTTCGCGCTCCCGAAAGAGCATCGGGACGATGTGAGCGGAGGGGCTGTATTCGTCAGTCCCGCAGCGTTGCCCTGAGCCTGTCGAAGGGTCGAAGCGTATTGGATTTGCGAAAAACAGAAGCGACATGAATGTCGCGTTACAGGCTATAAGGCAGATAGCAATTCATCCAAAGTAATTGGCCCTGCTCGCAGGATTTGTAATTTGTCGCCGGTGCAATCAACAAGCGTGGATGGGATGCCGCCGGGTGTGTTGCCTCCGTCAATGATCAACGCGATTCGTCCGCCGAGTTGGGTGAGGACTTCTTCGGCAGTGGATGGATTCGATCTGCCGGAGATATTCGCAGAGGTGACAGCCATTGGCCCTGCCGCGCGAAGCAACGCGCGCGCGACTTCATGACCTGGCACGCGGACTGCGACGGTGTCTGTGGCGGAGACTGATTCGGGGAGAGTCTGTTTTTTGGGGAGGACCAGGGTCAAAGGTCCGGGCCAGAAGCGGGCGGCGAGTTTGCGCGCCATGTCCGGGATGGAGGATGTCACTTTGGGCAGGTCGTCTGTGTCACCGATCAAAATGGGAATTGCTTTTTCGAAAGGGCGGTCTTTGGCGATGTAGATGGATTCAACCGCTTTGCCATCGAACGCCAGCGCGCCGAGACCGTAGACTGTGTCGGTGGGAAAGGCGACAAGGCCGCCCGAACGGAGGGTTTCGAGCGCGCGAGGAATTTCGCGCGATTGGATGATTTCCGTTTTCATGGTTCACGGATTTGAATCTCAAGCAGGCGGTCGCGGCCCGTGAGATCCTGGTGCAAATGGATTGTGGCTTCGGAGAACGAGTCGTAGGCGAGGGAGATGGCGGCATTTCCGAGGGATGCTTCAATTTCCAGCAATATCAATCCGTTTGGGGCGAGCCATTCGGGCGCAATTTTCAGGAGACGCCGGATGAAGACCAGCCCGTCTTCGCCGCCGTCGAGGGCGAGCGCCGGCTCGCGCCCGTAGATGGGGAGTTCCTGCAATGTTTTCGTGGGGATGTATGGCAGGTTGGCGCAGATCAGGTCGAAGTGCAGTTCGGTAGTGAGAGGGTCGGGGTGAGGAGGAAGCAGGTCGCATTGGACGAAGTCGATACGTTTGGCGACGTCGAATTTATTTGCGTTGTGTTTGGCGACTTCGAGCGCGGCAAAGGATATGTCGGTGGCGAGGATGTAGGCGGACGGTACGTGCATGGCAAGTGTGAGCGCGATTGCGCCGGAGCCGGTGCCAACGTCTGCGATGGTTCTGCGTTCGGGGGAGGCCTGGAGCCAGGCGATGGCTTTTTCAACGAGGAGTTCCGTTTCGGGGCGTGGGATCAAAACGTCGGGTGTGACGGTTAAGTCGTGGCCGAAGAATTCCCAGTGACCGAGGATGTAGGGGAGCGGTTCGCCTGCTGTCAGACGCGCGACTGCTGATTCAACGGTGGCAAGCTGGGGGGCGGAGAGACGCGTTTCCGGGTGGGCGAGAATCCATGTGCGCGGTTTGTCCATTGCATGGGCGATGACGAGTTGCGCGTCGAGTTCGGGCCATTCCGTGTTGAGACGCGGGGGAATTGATTTGAGCAGGCCGCCGATGTTCACGACGCGTCTCCGAACATCATGCGTTCGAGCAGGGTGCGCTGGAAGATGAGGAAAATGACGACGACGGGGATGGACATGATGATGGCGAGGGAGCCGATGTAACTCCATGGTTGTGCGCCGCTCAGGTATTGATTGATCATCATGGCATAAATGGACATGGCGAGCGTGACGTTATCGGCCTTTTCCACGAACATCCAGCCAATGGTGAATTCAGAGTAGGCCATCAGGAAGGCGATCAGCCCGGCGACGACGATGGATGGCAATGCCAGCGGGAGGGTAATGAAGGTGAAGGATGTGAAATCGCCTGCACCGTCCAGAAAGGCGGCCTCCTCCACTTCCTTGGGAACGGTCTGGAAGGCGGCGCGCATGTTCCAGATGCAGAACGGCATGGCAAAGGCCGAATAGACGATGACCAGCGCCATGAGGGTGGTGCGGATTTTCAACATGCTCAACAGGATGTAGAGCGGCGTCATAAAGGAGACCAGGGGCAGGACGGCTGTGAGCAAAAGGATGAATAATCCTGTTTGACGGCCTGGAAAACGGAACCGCGCAAAAGCATACGCCAGACTTATTCCCAGTGCAATCGCGATGAGGGCCGCGGCAAAGGAAACAATGAGGCTATTCTTGAGCAAAATCTCGAAGTCCACCGATTGATAAGGTTTGTCCAGGACTTTGAAGAAAGGCTCGAAAGACCATACTTTCGGAAAAAAGCGGAATTCCGTGGGGCGGCCCCGGAGCGAACCGTCAAAGGCCAGGCGCATCATGCCCCAAATGGGCAGGATCACGAACAGACCGGTTAATGCAAGGAGCAGTTGTGTAACAATCTGTTTCGGCCAGGAAATTTTATGCATAGGTGACTCCCTCGCCAGCCTTACTCCAACGATTGAATATGATAACGAAGCCAATCAGGAGAATCACAGCCAGGATATTGATGGCGGCTGACAGGGAAAATTGTCCGCCCAAGGGATGACCAAGTCCGCCTGTGTTGAAGACGTTGTAAGACGTGGTGGCTAATGTAGCTTCGAGATCGTAAAAAGCCTGGAAAAGATAGAATTGGTTGAAGGCAAAAATCCCGCGGATAATGATGGCAGGCATGAGCAGTGGTGTGAGCAATGGCCAGGTAACGTGACGGAACATTTGCCATCTGTCGGCACCGTCTATGGCGGCGGCATCGTACACATCCTGGGGAATCAGCTTCAATCCCGCGCTGGCGGCCAGCATCATAAATGGGAAGCCATACCACAGGGCTACGATGAGATAGATCACGATCCACAGCCCGCTGGCCGAATCCCACCAGGCAGAAAGAAAGGCGAACGGGATGTTCGGTCCATATTTCTGGATTGCCAAATCCAACCAGCCCCAATCCCATTGGAAGACGTTAAACCACATGGCCGCGCCGATCATTTCAGGAATTGCCCAGGGCAGGATGAACAATAACTGCCAGAATTTTCCAAGGCGCACACCTCTTTGCCAGAGAAGCAGTGCCACGCCCAATCCCAGCGTAGTTTGCAAAGATACGGAGAGTACTGTCCACAGGATGTTGAAGATGAGAATGCCGCTGCTATAAAAGCTGGGGCCGGTAATGTATCCTAACGCGGGCAGATAATTGGCCGGGCCAATAAAATTGACTTGAGTTTGTCGAAAAGGAAATTCGAGGGAGGAAGCAGGTGATTGGATGTGCGAGGCGCCGAACATGGCGGGCCAAAGTCCGCCTTGCAGGCCATCTCTAAGTGATGCTACGCTGAAATCCGTAAAGGACACGCCGAGTTGGAAAAGCAATGGGAAAAGGGTCAGCACTGCAAAAGCGATCAAGCCTGGGATGAGCCAGGGCAGGGCGCGAACTGTCTCGCTTTTTTTATACGGAATATGGACGACGTTTTTGCGATTCTTCCGCCAGGCAAGCAGATTATCCCAGGTCAGTTTGAGCCCCTCGGCGGCGGCCAGTGAAAGCGGGACGGTGAGCGTGATAATGTATTGCGGCCATTTGGTGGGCCAAAATAGCAGAAAGAGGAGATCGATTCCGAGCCATAGCATGTAGAGCCGCTCTTTTGACCACAACCGTTTCAGGCCAACTATGGCAAGAATCGTAATGAAGGGATCGAATGGAAAGGGGAACACTCCATCGTGCCACCAGTAGGCCGCGAAACTTAACCAGACAAAAGGCTGCCATGTGGGGAATCCGGCACTCTGAACTTCGGTGGCTCCCGATGAATACCCCGCATGATAAAAAACGGACTCTTTCAGCCGCCCAATCGGGTCTGCCCAAAGATAGGGATCAGCGGCGAAGAAGATAACCAATGCCAGAATACCCCAAACCAGGATATGGCGGTAGTAACGACTTAAGTCGTTACTACGTTTTGCATCGAGAAACCAGTCAACCAGGATGGCGATGGCGATCACACAGTACAAATATTTTGAAGCCGCCGTCAGCCCGAGAAAAATGGATGAAACTGCCAGCCAGCCTGTTTTCGATTTCTGTTTTTTGCTTTGAAGATACGCAAGAACGGTAATGAGACTCGTCAATGCAGGCAAGGCTTCCAGCATTATTTGTGAAACGTACTTGATGGTAAATGTGTGAACCGCGAGGAACAATCCGCCCAGCGGGTTGACAAGCGACAACAATGCGACAGTCAGAATCCCAAACCACGCGTTGACAGTCCGCGCCGGTTTCACAAGGTCGCGCGGCAGATATTGATTTGGACTCGCTGTTGTGGACGCGTCAGGAGTGAGCGGCTTTTCCGGCGCGGACAGGATGCTCACTCCAAAGATAATCTTCGCCAGCGGGGGATGTTCGGGACGGTAATTTGTTTCGAGAAAGCCGCGCCAGTCCGAAGTCCGAATGAGATGCGAGAATTCCTGCCCGGCGCGCAGGTAGTCGTCTTCGTCGAAGTCAATGGGGAGCCGGGTCACGGCGCGGGCGCGTAGTCCCCATGCAAGTGCGGCAACAACCAGAATGGCAAGGATACGAAAGGGGGTGCGAAAGCGATTCATATTGCTCCTCTCATACAAATAAAAAAACGTAAAACGTAACGTTGCCGCCGCGTTTTACGTTTTCTCCGCTTTCATAACTGGCGTTACACATCGTCCCGAAGGTTTGAACGACTCAATAAGGCTTTTCAAGGAAACCTTCGGGACGGTGTGCGTAAGGTGAGTTCATAACTTGAACGAATTAATCGTCCTCGTCCACGCCGCTGGCAGAGAGGCGATCTGCCTCATCGCGGGTGGAAAGTTCTTCGATGAACTGGTCAATCGAGCCGTCCATCACGGCGGGTAGGTTGTAATTCGAGAGACCGATGCGGTGATCGGTGACGCGGTTCTGCGGATAATTATACGTGCGAATTTTTTCCGAGCGTTCGCCGGTGCCGACCTGCGAGCGGCGGTCAGCTTCGAGCTCAGAGCGGCGTTTTTGTTCTTCGATTTCATACAGGCGGGCGCGCAAAATGCTCAGCGCGCGCAGTTTGTTTTGCAATTGCGAGCGTTCATCCTGGCAGGTGACAACCATGCCTGTCGGCTTGTGAGTCAAACGCACGGCGGTGGAGTTCTTTTGTACGTTCTGCCCGCCCGCGCCCGACGAACGATAGACCTCGATTTCGATGTCGCTTTCGGGGATGTCAATTTCAACGTCGTCCACTTCGGCCAAAACCGCGACCGTTGCAGTGGATGTGTGGATGCGCCCCTGCGCTTCGGTGGCGGGCACGCGTTGCACGCGATGCACACCCGACTCGTATTTCAACTTCGAGAACGCACCCTTGCCCTTGATCTCGAAGATCACTTCCTTGTAACCGCCCACGCCGATGGAGCTTTCAGACATGATCTCGGCTTTCCAGCGCTGACCTTCCGCGTAGCGCGTGTACATGCGGAACAAATCCGCGGCGAAGATGGCGGCCTCGTCACCGCCCGCGCCGGCGCGAATTTCGACGATGACGTTCTTGTCATCGCGCGGGTCCTTTGGCACGAGCAGGCCCTTGATTTCCTTCTCGAGGACTTCGATCTTCGGACTGAGTTCCTCGATATCTGACTTTGCCAGCGCGATTAAATCCGCGTCATTCTCGGACTTTAGAATTGCGTCAGCCTCCTCGAAGCTCTTCAGCGCCTGACGGTATTCGCGCGCCTTCTCGACGATGGCTTCCAGGTCCACGCGTTCCTTATTGATCTCGGCGGCGCGCTGGTAGTTGTTGCCCACTTCGAGCAATTCGTTTCCAAGCTGTTCGTATCGTTCTTCAATGCCTTGCAATTTTTCGAGCATAAAAATTCCTCATGTCATTGCGAGGAGCGAAGCGGCGAAGCAATCTTCATGCAAAAGAGGAGATTGATTTGCAGCTTGCGCTCGCAGTGACATCATGCAGAATAAAGCGCGGCTTTTGCGCCGCGCCGCAAAATTATACCACCCCAAAATGTTAGAAATTCACGACCTGCGACAGTATCATCGAGAGGATCAGGATGATGGAGAAAATCACGATGAATATTTGCAGTATCCTGCGCTGTCTTGAAATGCGCTTTTCTTCAGATGAAACCTGTTTTTTGTTTTTCAAATTTTTACTTGCCATTTTCCGCTCACGAAGTCAAATGTTTATAAAAAGCCTGTGACATGACTTTTTCCAGTTCCTCGATGGTGACAGGCTTCGTCACGTACCCGTCTGCGCCCATTTCGAGCGCCCGGTCGATCATCACATCCGCGGCCTCCGAGGAAAGCATGACGATGGGCAGGTGCTTCCATTCCTTGCGGCGCCGCAGGAATTCGAGCAAATCCAGGCCGCTCACTTCGGGCATGTTGATGTCCAAAAGCAGCAGGTCCGGGGCTTTCCCCGATAACAGCGTCTGAGCGGCGGCGCGGGCATTGAAAAACGCCCTCGTATCGCAATCCAGCAGTTTGAGCATCAAACCCACCGCGCGCCCCATCTCTTCATCATCGTCAATAATCCAGACTTGTTTCATTTTATATCGGCTTCCACTTTTGCCATAAATTCTTCAAATGAAATTTCAGATTTTGCCGCCACATGGCTGGCAGGATCCTCGCGTGGGTGCCAGTGCCAGCCTTTCTTGTTATCTGCGCCAAAGATTCGGCGCTCTTCCCAAATCTGGGCGTACGTTGTTCGGCTCGTCAACTGGTTGTAAAAAACATCAACGAAACTTCCGTCAGTCAAATAAGCGCGTATATTTAGCCACACTAATCCTGACTTTATGATGGCGACATTTTTAACGGTAGGAGATGCTGAACAAATGGAAATGACATATCGCTCGAACTCACCCAGACTCATAGGAGCCATTGCGAAATTTCCTCCAGCACGGTGCGATCGCTAATGGCTGCTTCCCATTCGAAATCATCCTTTTCCACTTCATAGGAATATGGGTCTTTGATCTGTCCATTCTCCCAAGCCACTTGAAATTCCGAGAAGGTCATGCCGTATTTTTTCTCAAACTCCTTGATCCGCGCTTGGGTTTCATCGAGACGCAGGCGCACCAGGTCCTTTAGCGCAAGTGATAACGCAATATCCGGGCGGGATTGTCCTGTCAGCCGTTGCAAAATGTTTTGCGCTGATTTAGGGATAACAACCATTTCTGTAACCATTTTTTGCTCCTATTCCAGATGAGCCTTAATAGATGTTGCCGCACTTTCGTTCATGCCTTTGACCGCGGCCAATTCCTCAACACTTGCCTCCCTAATCTTATCCACAGACCCGAAATGTTTCAAGAGGGCCTTTCGCCGCGTCGGGCCGATGCCGGGGATGGAATCGAGAATGGAAGCCATGCCGAGTTTCGAGCGTTTGGCGCGGTGCGCCGTGATGCCGTAACGATGCGCCTCGTCGCGGATGCGTTGCACGAGATACAGTCCCTGCGAATGGCGCGGCAGCAACAGCGACTCAGATTTGTGGGGGAAGAAGATTTCCTCCTCCCGTTTCGCGAGGCCCACAACGGGCACTTTCCCAGACAGCCCGGCATTTTCAAGGACTTTGACCGCGCGCCCCAGTTGCCCCTTGCCGCCATCAATGATGATGAGGTCAGGCAGGAAGGAAAATGACGCATCCGGCTTGGACCCCGGGTTTGCCTCCGTTTGTTGGCTTGCGTTCCACCTTCGGAAGCGCCGCGTCAACATTTCCTCCATCGAAGCGAAGTCATCCGGCGCGCCGATTACGCTTTCAATGTTGAACTTGCGATACAACTTTTTATCCGGCACGCCCTGTGTGAACACAACCATCGCGCCGATGATGGCTGTCCCTTGCGTATTCGAGATGTCGTAGCACTCGATTCGATTCGGCGGCTCCGGCAAATTCAACGCGGACTGCAGCTCTGCCAGCGCCTGCTCTTGTTTGTGTGTATCTGCCTGCCATTGCGCGCGCAGAGCGGTCAAGGTCTCGGTTGCATTCTCCGCCGCCATCTGGACGAGTTCGTGCGGCTGTCCCTCCTTCGGGACGAAGAATTCCACTTTTTCGCCGCCGCGCTTTGACCTGAGCCACTGGCCGATGATCTTCGCTTCCTCGATTTCCTGCGGAAGCATCACCTGCTGTGGAATGGCCGCGGCTTCGGTGTAAAACTGCTTGACGAATTGCTCCATCACTTCGGTATCGGCCGCGTCTTCGGTGCCTTCCAGAATAAAATACTCGCGTCCAATCAACTTGCCGCCGCGGATGAAGAAGATTTGCACGCAGGCTTCGCCGTCCGAGCGCGCCATTGCCAATACATCCGAGTCTTTGTAATCCGCCGCGAAGACGATCTTCTGCCGCTCGATGATGGATTGAATGGCCTTGAGCTGGTCGCGCAACGCGGCGGCCTTTTCGAAGCGCATTTCCTCGGACGCCTTGTTCATCTCCGTTTCGAGGCGTTGAACGACGCCCTCACTGTGTCCGCTGAGGAAATCCATCAGGTCGGAGATCATTTGGCGGTATCCTGCCTGGGTGGCCGCGCCGATACAGGGCGCGGTACACAGCTTGATGTCGTAGTAAAGACACGCCCGTTTGTCCTGGCCGGTGATCTCGCGGTCGCAGGTCAAATAGGGGAAGATCTTCCGCAGTACATCCAAAGTCTGGTAGACAGCCCAGGCGGAGGTGTACGGGCCGAAATAGCGCGAGCCGTCCTCGGCCATTTGCCGTGTCACAGTGACTTTGGGGAATGGCTCGTTCCAGTGGATTTTGATGTAGGGATAGCGTTTGTCATCCTTGAGGCGGACGTTGTATTTCGGGCGGTGCTTCTTGATGAGGTTCATCTCGAGGATGAGCGCCTCAAGCTCGGAGCCGACCACGATCCATTCGGCATCCGCGATCTCACGCACAAGGCGGCGCGTCTTGTTGTCATGGCTCGAATCCGCGTGAAAATACGAACGCACGCGGTTCTTCAGGTTGATGGCCTTGCCGACGTAAATGACATCGCCCGCGGAGTTACGGTAAATGTAACAGCCGGGTTTTGCAGGGAGCGTGGCAAGGATGCCTTGCAGTTTTTCCGAGATTTCCATCGGCGGCAATTCTAACATGACCCCGTTGTCCTGCTTGACTTTTGACTTGTCGCCCTTACAATATGTTTATACCCAACCAAAAAGGAGAATGCAGTGATGGATCAATCTTCGAACGCGCCAATGCCTGCTCCAGCCGGGGATGGCAATCAACGTATTATGGCAATTGCTTCACTCGTGATTGGTATTCTCAACTTGTGCGCCTGGTTCTTTCCCATCTGTGGGATTCCACTTGGGATCATCGGTGTTGTGCTCGGCGTACTCGGCATGAAGTCTGTTGCACAAAAGAATCTGGCGATTGCCGGGATTGTACTTTCCGCCATCGGCATTTTGCTGGCCTGCGCCAATGCAATTGCCGGCGTTTTTCTTGGCCCGCAAATCCAGAATATTTTCGACCAGATCAACCAAAGCCTCGCGCCCTGACCTGATGCAGTACAACTGCACCAGTAACGCAGTTGGCAGCAGATCAAGAAACCTCCCGCTGGTCATTGTGCGGGAGGTTTTCCATTCATTTTCCAGATGTGGGCGCAGGCGGTGGAATTCTATCGATGCCCGGCAGGAGCAATATATCCACCATGTAATAGGCGTATTCGTAAGCCGTGTCCGCTCCGCCCTCGCCGATGATGGGTTCGATGCGTTCGTTGTTGTTTGTGTCTGTGCCCGAAAGCGCGCTGGTCGAAAGTTCCGTCATGTCTTCGATGAGCGGTTCCATTTCCGGGCCGAAAGGCATATCGTTCAACTGCAATGCCTTTTCCAAAAGCTGTTGCGACCAGCCCTGCATATTTTCAAGGCAGATCATTAACAAGGCGGCCTGTTGCTGGATATTTTCCGTGGCGTCTGAGGCCTGGCTGGCAAAACTGGTGTGGGAATTTGCCGAGGAGATGTACCCTTCGCCTAGAAGGCCAAATCCATCGCCTGGGTCATCTATCGTCCCGCCGCCATCCCAGTCGCGGTATTGCGCCGTGTCTGCACTGCCCACAAGCTGATTGATGATCTCTTCCGTTTTCTTGCGGACGAGCGCCTCATCATTGTTTTCAAAAGCCTTCTGTAACTCAAGCGTGGACGTATCGATTTGATCGGTGGTGTACCACAATCCCTGGATCAGTGCGGTTCCTTCGGGCGCGCCGTCATAGCTCACCAGCACATGCCGCAAATGGATTAGGGCAAGCGGCGGATACACGTAGGATGCGGCAATTTCACCCGATGATTCCTCCGGGCTTGGATCATTATCCGGTTCAAGCGTGACTTCGACATGATCGTACAACTCAAGAATATTTCTCGCCTCGGGATCGATGAACACCAACTGTCCCTCCCCCGACTCATTTATTTGGAGCGTCCCCGCGTTACGGCGGACTTCGCCTCCTTCCGCCAAAAACCAGACTTCATAATGCTTGCCGGATTCAGGCGGAGGCAACTTTGAGGTGATGACCGTAGCCTTGTCCAAAACGTAAGTAAAATCCACAAGCCTTACCTGGCCTACGGGGATATCAGGGGCTTTGGCGGGGCCAAAAATATCAGTAAATTGGAACGCGGCAAAGCCAATGCCGAGGATCACCAGCGCGCCGATGGCAAAGAAGCCCCATTGGAATGAAGCGCTTCGCCCGGTTTGGGTGGATGGTACTCCTTTGCGCGCCATCTTTGCCAATCTCGCAGTGCCGAGGGAAACAGTCTCGCCATTGAAGATCGAATTGAATTCATCGGCGAATTCCGTTGCAGTGGGATAGCGCAACTCCGGTTCCTTGGCAAGCGCCCGGTCAATGACGGCTTGCAGATCGGACGAGATGCCGAAGATGGGCGGAGGCGGATCGTTAAGGTGCTTCATCAAAACACCGAAGGTCGAGTCCGCTTCAAACGGGACTGTGCCTGCCAGCATTTCGTACAGCACCACGCCCAGCGCGTAGATGTCGGTGTATGGGCCTACTTTATCGCCGCGCGCCTGTTCGGGACTCATGTACGTCGGCGTGCCGGAAACGGTACCTGTCGAGGTTTGGATCGATGAATCGAGGAGGCGGACCAGCCCAAAGTCCGTTAAGATCGGTTCCACGTCCGCAGGTAACGGCTTGTTGATGTCAATCATCCCGCTTGCGGATCGCAAAAGAACGTTGGCGGGTTTTATGTCGCGATGAACGATGTGCCGGCTGTGCGCATAATCCAGTGCGCCTGCCAATAATTTGAGCAGATGCGTGACAGTTGCGAGCGGCAATTTTTCGCCGCGTTTGTGAAGCGCTTTTAAATAGGTCGAGAGGGTCGGGCCGGGGACATATTCCATGACAAGGCAGGGCTGACCATCCGCCACTTCGTAGTCATACATTTGAACGATGTTGGGATGCCGCAGGGATGCGACCACGTGCGCTTCACGCTGGAAGCGCGCCACGGTATCGGGGTCTTGATCCACGTGGCCGCGCATGATCTTGACTGCCACCTTGCGGCCAAGCGTCGTATGCTCACCCAAATAAACTTCCGCCATCCCCCCGCGGGCGATTAATTCTTCAACCTGAACCTTGCCAAGTGTTCTTCCACTCCAATCGGGCATGGGCGAATTATAACCGATGGAGTTGTGCGGGTATAATTCTCGTCACTTTTGGAGGCTCATTGACCCAGTCATTTGAATCACTGCTTGGAGACTTATTGCGCTCGCGCGGGCTGAAGCTCGCCACTGCCGAATCGTGCACCGGCGGGCTTATCTCGCATCGCATTACCGATGTGCCGGGTTCTTCGGAATATTTCCTGGGCGGCGTCGTTGCTTATGCTTATGAGGCCAAGGCCGCGTTGCTTGGCGTTTCATGGGACACGCTGAATACAAAAGGCGCGGTCTCACCTGAAACCGTCCTCGAAATGGCGCGCGGCGCGCGGCGGGCATTGGACGCGAATATTGCCGTCAGTGTGAGCGGCATTGCCGGGCCGGGAGGCGGCACGCCGGAAAAACCCGTTGGCACAACCTGGATCGGATTGGTCACACCGCAAGGCGAGTGGACGCGCCATTTCATTTGGGATGGCGACCGCGCCGCGAACAAAGACCAGTCAGCCGATGCGGCGCTGCAGATGGTATTGGATTATTTGCAGGGAAATCTCAAATGAAAGTTGTCGTGATCATTTCCGCCATTGCCGAATGGAATGCCGTCAAGGAAGTTTATCCGTCCCTGCAAATTGGGCGATCACCTTACGGCGAATTGTCCAGCCTGAAACTCGGAAAATATGATCTCACGCTTTATCACGGCGGCTGGGGAAAGATCGCTTCCGCGGGCATCATGCAATACGTCATTGACCATGACTGCCCGGACCTCATCGTCAACCTCGGCACGTGCGGCGGGTTTGAAGGCCTGGTGAATCAAGGGGACATCGTCCTGGTGGACCGAACCATTGTTTACGACATTGTCGAGCTGATGGGCGCTCTCGATATAAACAGCTGCTACGCCTCCTCCCTCGACCTAAGCTGGCTCCCGTTACCCTATCCTCATCCCGCCCGACGCGGACTCATCGCCTCCGCCGACAGCGATCTCCCGCCCGATAAGATTCCATTCCTCAAGGAACAGGGTGCGATTGTGGGAGATTGGGAATCCGCCGCGCTGGCCTGGGTGGCAGGTAAAAACGGCGCGCGCCTGTTGATCCTGCGCGGCGTGAGCGACCTGGTCAATGAGAAGGAAGGGGAAGCCTACGATAACTTGCAGTTGTTCGAGGAACGCACCAAAGAGATCATGCGAAAACTGTTCGAGCAATTGCCGGATTGGTTGGATGCAATAAAGTAGGGCGAGATTAATCTCGCCCTACTTTTCACTGCGCGGGATTCAACACCCGTCCGATGAACAGGATTTGTCCGTTTACGGTGTCGCGGATGATGAAGATGAACGGGCGATCCACAGTCAGGTTGATGTCATACATCATTGCGCCGGCGAGTTCCATGATGACGGCAGTTGCCGCCGCGGCTTCGGTTCCATCCTCATCAACTGCCACGAACGCCTTGTGAATCACGTCGCTGATGAACAAGTCCTTGCCGCCGGTCATGCCCGAGAAATCGGCAGTATTCCTGTCAAATGCGTCAGGCATGCCCATATCCTTGAGCTTGTCGGATAAATTGAAGTCTTTTGTGAATTCAAATTTAGGCAGGCCGAGCGCCACGGAACTGGGTTGCATTCCGGCGATGATTTGATCGTAAGTTTCCATGTTGAATGAAGAATCAAACGCTTCGAAATTTCCCTCGTCAGGGACGATGATGTCCATTGCGGCGGTTTCGCCAGCGTAGGGGAGTTCCACGGCCTGATATCCGTTTCCTTGCATGTAGGGAAGATTGAACATGTCCTCGTGCATCATGTCCACTTCAACTTGTGAGCTGTCCAGCAAATGAAATGATCCGGTTTCGGTTGAGTCAGGGTCGAACTGGTTGAGCCAATCGGCCTTAAAATAGATGGCGTTGACCAGCACCATGCGCGTGTCTGGATTCAATGAACCTTGGGGCAGGAGATCGTTGATCTTGTCTTTGGTCTGGTCGCTGACCCAGCCATTGATCTCCTTGCGGGCTGACTCGTACTGGTTGATGAAATCCGCAAGGTGGATCCCCGCGCCGTAATTGGCCGCGATGGTATCGAGATACTCCTGAAGAAACGGGAAAGTCTGTTCAGCCCACACGGCGTTGGCGATGTTGAGCTGGAGCGGTTCCTGTTTTTTATCTGCCTGCGCCGGTTTTTTCTCCAGCGCCAAATCGAGCGCGTTGAAAGCCGGGTGCAGTTGATTCTGCGGCATGTCGAAATGCAAAACGTCGGCCATCTGTGATTCGGTCTCGCCGCGCGCTCCGGCGTACGTCATTGCCAGGGCGAGGGAAATGCTGTACGGAGACAGGATCAGGTTTCCGTCCTCGGCGCGAAGCGAGTGGTAGATATCGAGGGCGAAGGCGTTGTTGCCGTCTGTAAGAGTCTGCAAGCCATTTTCTGCGACGGCTGGATTCGTCTCGCGGTGTCTATCGGATTGCGCGACGTTTGCTGAAGAGGCAGGCCCGCCGCAGGCCGAAATGAGGACGGCGATCAGGGCGGGCAGTAGAATTAGTCTGGTTGGTCTCATGGCTTCTCCTTTTGGGAAGGACGATCTCCTGAAAGTTTTGTTCCCGGAGAGATAGGATAATCGGATTGGCAATTATTCCCAAGTTATTTAGAATTGGGCCAACTTTTGGAGTCATGATCCTCTGATTGTGTGATTGGGAAAATTTTCCATGCACCGCATACTTGTTGTTCTCTTGACTCTCTATGTGCTGAACGCCATCTACATTGAAGTTTCCCTCGCGGCTGGAAACATGCCGTTCTTTGTTTCCTTCGCTCTCAGCACGCTTCTTGTTTTTGCCGTCGCCGTGCTTCATGCCAGCCATCGTCTTGGCTGGAGACGAATGCTCATTTTGCTGGCCTTAACTTTCAGCGTCAGTTTGCTCTTTGAAAGCGTGGGCGTGATGACCGGCTTTGTCTACGGCCCCTACCATTACACCGAACAACTTGGGGCAAAGTTCCTGGGATTGGTTCCTTTGTTTGTCCCGCTTGGCTGGTTCCTGATGAGCTATCCATCGTTCGTCATCGCCGATTGGATCATCCCCTCCAGTTTGACTTTTGGGAAACGTGTCCTGGGCATTGCCGCCCTCGGAGGTTTGATCATGACCTCCTGGGATCTTGTCGTTGATCCGGTTCGCGTCCAATCTGGACAATGGGTCTGGGAGGCGCGTGGACAGTATTTCGGCGTCCCTTTGCAGAATTACCTGGGATGGTGGCTGACCACGTTCGTGACCTTCATCCTCTTCCTGAGCATCACCCGCTGCACCTCGTCCGAATCGCGCAATGCGTCCTTTGACAATCTCGCGCTCATCAGCTACGCGCTGACTGGATTTACAGAAATCAGCGCGGCGCTGGTCATCGGTCTCGGCGGCCCCGCGCTCGCGGGATTCTTTGCCATGATTCCGTGGGTGATCGCGGGGTGGGTGAGGATGAAGGAAGATGGTTAGGGTGGGCAAGGATGTGAGGCTGAAAAATCAGGGCTTTTGTGTACAAATTCGAAGGGTGGATTCGACATCGTGTAACAATCTATATCGCGTTTCAACGAGCACAACATATTCGTTTTCTGCAATAGGTTCATAGTCTGGATATCTGCGCTTCCTGGCAGGGAAATTTTCAAGCGCATTCCAGTCCGTTGAATCATAGACAGCCCATTTCTTTTTCTCCCCGCTGGCGATCGGGATTGGCCTTCCTTTTTCATCGCGCACAGGGACGCCTTCAGTGACGGTTACTTTATATGTACTATGCCTGCGGCGGATCGGCCAGATGCAAAGTCCATTCCATGAGTATTTGCATGGAAACCAGTACATGTCCTTCCATTTCACGACTGTCTGTCCCTGTGACGCGAAGCAATCGGGCCCGGCTTTAAACAATGGGGCGGATGTACTTGCGATAGCCGCCAGGATGATCCCCACCAGAATTTTTGCATATTTCCGAGCTGTTGTATTTTTCATAGTCCTGCCATAAGCTGAATTATAGAAGATTCCCCCGGAATAGTGAAGTTGAAATTAGGGTACCTGATTTTCCCCCGGTAATATTGGCATATCTGACATATACTCCGCATGTTCAAAAGCGATGAGCGCCCCACCTTCACCCGCGATGGGATCAACCGATTCACTTCCGTCAATGTCTATGCCGTCAAGCATCTGGTTTGCAAGGATCGATGCCTTAAGCAGATCGTTCCCAACGTCCTGATCCTGGGAAGCGCGCGCAATGCGAAGTGCAAGATCTCTTAATTCGGGAGCCCAGTTCTCAAGGTTTTGTATGCAAATCTCGACATGTTCAGCGTGTACCATGATTTCACTCGTTGCGCCCGATGCCTTGGCAGAATAGCTGGCATGGTGAATCATGCCGTCAAGATAGCCAGCCTGACCGCCATTGATAAGAAGACCGTAGCCGTCTCCAGGATCCTGGATGATTCCATTACCGTCCCAATCGTTGTAGTAACTTAAGTCTTCCCTGCCTACAATAAGATTTACAATTGCTTCTGCGTTGGATTGCATGGTTGCTCTGTCACCGGCATAAAAGGCATCCAGCATTGCATCTGCCGAATCTTTGATCAGGGATACATTGTTGATCAACCCCATACCTACCGCGATTTCATCGGGGGTCTCATCCGTGCCAACCATAAGGTGACGAATATGCTCAAGCGGCCCGGGAGGAATTGCCGATGAGTAAACCATATTCCTTGATGAATTAGGGCTGTCGTCCGGGTTGGGCTCCAGGGTTATTTCCATGCGATTGAATGTGCCTAAAAGATTCCTGCCCTGCGGATCGACAACTGTCAGGTTGAACTTGCCCGTATCATTTTGTTCCAGAACGCCAAGGCTTCGACTCGTTTCGTGGTCATCGTCAATGAGCCATGCTTCATATTGCGTTCTCTCTGGCGGCGTTGCAAGCGTTGCGCTGATGGTGATTTGATCCATTGCGGCGGCGCCATTCTGAAAACGCAGGATACCTGCCGGGGACGCGCCTTCACCGGTATCGGGAATGATTTCCTCGCCCGGAGATTCAGCCGAGGGAAAGATGGTTTGGATGCCTCTCAACTGAGGGAAATAGGATATTGCAGAAACTCCTAATGAGCCCAGAAGCAAAGCGCCCAAACATGCACACGCAAAAATCCAGGCACCGATCCAAACGGACCTTTGGGGCTGATTCCGTTTGCTGGAAGCCTCAGCAGGTTTGGGCGTCCAGCTCTGAGCCGTATGAATGGACTCTGCTTTCGTCCGCAAGCCGACTGCCTCGTGGAATTCTATAACCAGTTCGCGGCAGTTTTGATATCGGTCGTTTGGATTCTTGGCTAATGTCCTCTGGATAACTGTTTGTAATGGATTGGGGATATTTTCAATGGGCGGCGGAGGCTCGTTGATGTGTTTGAAGATGACAGCCATTGTGCTATCGGCTTCGAAGGGGACACGGCCTGCAAGCAATTCGTACAATACGATACCCAGTGAATAGATATCGGTTCGATGATCGACTTTATCGCCGCGTGCCTGCTCCGGGGACATGTACGCAGGTGTTCCGCTGACGAGACCTGAGGCAGTGTGGGAAGCTGACCGTGCGATGCGCACCAGGCCGAAGTCGGTGATGATCGGTTCTACGTCTTTGGTAAATTGGGAATCACCGGAGGATTCCTCGCTCTTGCCGTGAAGGATGATGTTGGCCGGTTTGATATCGCGATGGATAACGCCCTGTGCGTGGGCATAGTCAATCCCCGCGGCAAGCGAGCGAAGCAGGCGTCCAATCCTGTCGAAGGGGAGTTTCCTTCCTTCCCCATGTAATTTCCGCAGATAGGTGGACAGGGATGGTCCCTTCAGGTATTCCATGACGATATAGGGATGACCCTCATACGTATCAAAGTCGAATATCTGAACGATGTTTGGATGACGTAATCCCGCGACAACTTTGGCTTCACGCTGAAAGCGTGCCAGCAGATCAGGCTCAGCCTCGATATAACTGTGCAATACTTTTACTGCGACTGGGAGATCGAGTGTCAGGTGCGTGCCTAGATAAACCTCCGCCATACCCCCTCGTGCAAGGAATTTCCCGATCCGAACATTACCAATAACTTTACCGATCCACTCGAACATGCATAAATTATACATCCAAATTCGGAGTAAAATAATCCGAAATGCAACTGAAACTTTACTTTCCTTGTACTGAACGGCGGGCCCATATGCAAGAGGTTTATTTTCAATCTCCATGGTGTTCGGCATGGGAATCTGCCGTATAATTTATACAACCCTCCGCACTTGCGGAGGCCTTGATACAACCTGTAACTCGACTTTTGCAGCACATTACCAGCCAAATACTCCAACAACCAGACAAAAAGGGGGAGCAGTTGTACAATTCGTAACGATCCCGATTCTGGAGGTGCAACATGCTACCTTTGGTGGAATTTCCTGAACTGGTGCA
>JACRLC010000011.1 GCA_016235425.1 Chloroflexota bacterium
CTACTGTAAACGAGAATTTCTATACGCTATCTTTGTCGTTTCAACCGACACGAATGTCAGGACTTACGTGGCGGTACTTTTCCAATTTTTGTCAGGATTTAGCTGTCGGTAAAATGTCAGCTATGTACTGTCGGTTCGGACCTACCAGTTCCTAAGAAGGTATAGTTTGGATACCCTCAAAAGAATAGATGAATTTGCGAATCGCAGGACAAACGCCGAAGTTCGGATATTCCACGAAGACAGCCGAAAGGTTCAAATACCGCCTATTGACGGGGTGATGACAAGTCCGCCCTACGTGGGGCTGATCGATTATCACGACCAGCATAAGTATGTGTATGAATTGCTTGGCTTGGAAGATCGCAGCGGCTTCGAGATTGGGGCCGCAAAAAACGGTTCGAGCCAGAAGGCGAAGAAAACCTATCAGGAGGCGATTGCCGAAGTGTTCAGGAATGCGCTCAAGTCCATGCCGAAGGGCGGGCGGCTGATCGTGGTCGCCGGTGACAGGCACGAGCTGTATGGCGAAATCGCTGAATTATGCGGAGTGAAAGTGGAAGCCGTCCTGCAACGCCACGTCAACAGGCGGACGGGGCGCAGGTCGAGCGAATTCTTTGAATCGGTGTTCATCTGGCGAAAGGCGTAATGCCCCTCCCATCATGCTCCTGGAGATATTATGAAAACCAAGGAAGAAATTGTTGCCAACTGGCTTCCGCGTTATACGGATACCGCCCTTGAAGATTTCGGCAAATACATTCTGCTGGTCAACTTTGAAACCTACCTGCACATGTTCTCGCAATGGTTCAACGCCCCCATCTGCGGCGAGGGCAAGCCCATGCCCAACGTCACAGCCGAGGGTATCACGCTGATCAACTTTGGGATGGGGAGTGCCAATGCCGCCACCATTATGGACCTGTTGGGTGCCATCAAGCCCAAGGCCGCCCTGTTCCTCGGCAAGTGCGGCGGACTTAAGAAAAAGAGCAAGGTCGGGGATTTGATCCTGCCCATCGCGGCCATTCGCGGTGAAGGAACGTCAAACGATTATTTTCCACCCGAAGTGCCGGCACTGCCGGCCTTCAACCTGCAAAAAGCGATCTCGACGACGATCCGCAATGTTGACCGGGACTATTGGACCGGCACCGTTTACACGACCAACCGCCGCGTCTGGGAACATGACGATGAATTCAAGTCATACCTGCGCCGCATCCGCGCCATGGCAATTGACATGGAAACAGCCACGATCTTCATCACAGGCTTCTACAACCAGATCCCGTCCGGGGCCTTACTGTTGATTTCCGACCAGCCGATGATTCCCAGCGGCGTCAAGACGGCCAGAAGCGACAGGAAGGTCACGCAGAAATACATGGACATGCACCTGCGCATCGGCATTGATTCGCTCAAAGAGTTGATCAACAAAGGACAAACGGTCAAACATCTGCGGTTTTAGGATCGAACTGTCCCCGCAAAAATCACGGGTTTGATAAAGCGCGGCAAATGATGATCTTCCCATAACCATCGAGACCGGCATCAAGCCGGTCTCGATCATTCTTATCCCAACTTTCCCACAACTTTCTCCACCTCCTCCAAAATTTCTCCCGACTTTACCAGCGCCTTCATCCTATTGTGATCGTTGTACAACGGCCGGTCCACCTCGAGATGCTCCACGTGCTTGCGGATTATCTCGCGCGCTTTCTGCGTCCCCTTGCCGGGCGTGAACTTGCGGAAGTCCAACGCCTGCGCGGCGGCCATGAATTCGATGCCGAGCACGCCGTACGCGTTATCCAGAATTTGTCCGTTCTTGAGTGCAGTGTTCATGCCCATCGAAACGAAATCCTCCTGGTCGGCCGCGGCAGGGATGGATTGAATGCTCGCAGGCGTGGACAAAATCCTCTGCTCCACGATCAAATGATCGGCGGTGTATTGGCTGAGCATTAATCCAGAGTAGAACCCCGGCTCGTGGGCGAGGAAATCGGGCAGTCCCTGTGAAAGCGCGGGGTTGGTCAGGCGGTTGAGTCTGCGTTCGGATAGAACGCAGACCATCGTGATGGCCGCGCCAGCCATGTCCATCGGCAGTGAAACAGGACTCCCCTGGAAGTTCGCACCGGTCAACGTCAGCTTCATCTCAGGCACAAAGATCGGGTTATCGCCTACGCCATTCAACTCGATCTCGACCTGTGAGCGCGCATACGCCACTGCATCCCGCGCCGCGCCGATCACCTGCGGCGTCGAACGCATCGAGTACGCGTCCTGCACCTTCGTTTTCATCTTGCCCGTCGTCAGGTCCGAGCCTTCGATCAGTTTCGCAATATTTTTCGCAGATGCGATCGCGCCTTTGAAGCCGCGCAGTTCGTGCAGCTTTGTATTGTACGGTTTGAGATTTCCGAGCAGCGCCTCAATGGACATCGCTGCCGCGATCTCCGCCTGTTTCAGGAATCTTTCCATTTCATAAATGTGGATGGCGGACATCGCGGTCAGGAGGTTGGACCCGTTGATCGCGGCCAGGCCGTCCCGCGCCTGCAAGCCTGGGACCGTTATCCCAGCCCTCCGCATCGCTTCCTGACCTGGGAGTCGTTTGCCGCCTGCCCCGCCATCGGGGTTAAAAAAGGCTTCTCCTTCGCCCATGAGCAATAACGCGGCCTGCGCCATCGGAGCAAGGTCGCCGCTCGCGCCCACCGACCCCTTCTGACAAACAACCGGTGTGACGCCTTTGTTCAGCATCTCCACCAGTGTTAGAGTAATCTCAGGTCTGCACCCGGAATTCCCATGCGCATGGACATTGATCCGCCCTGCCAGCGCCGCACGGACGTGTTCAATCGGCGCGGGCTCCCCGATTCCCGCCGCATGGTTATAGATCAGATATTTCTGAAATTCCTTCACCTGCTCGTCGTTGAGTATCTTCTCCGAAAATTCGCCAATGCCGGTGTTCGTGCCATACATGATCTCCTTGTTGGCAAGTTTCTCCTCCAACATCGCGCGGCAAACTTTGATCCGTTCCAGGGCTTCGGGGGCAAGTTCAACTTTCTCATTATCTCGTGCAATCGCAACGAGTTTTTCAATCGTGAGGGACGAACCGTCGAGGGTGAGGGACATGGGCAATACTCCTGATGAAGATGGTAGTATTGTACTCCAACAGGTTATCGGTGAAATGGGTGAGGTAAAATAAGATATGGCAATATTCACTCGTCAGGAACAAGCGGGCGAAAACAGGATGAAGTCTGGTCAAAGCTTGAACCTTACCTGTCATGTCCAGGGACATCGTGCTCATTTTTTCGACTTCGTTAGCTTGGCAGTATCCGAAGACATCGTGCACACTTTTCGCCGATGCTGGCGGCGGTGGAACTCAGGGCGCAGTGGGCGTATCGGTTCGGCAATTTCGTA
>JACRLC010000054.1 GCA_016235425.1 Chloroflexota bacterium
AATTCTCAAGCAGTTGTTGTTCCGCTTTTCTAAAGAATGCGGGCAGGTTAGGTATTGTCCCAGTCCTGCGAATTGAGAGCCTTTTCAAGTTAAAATGGACTGTCTGGTGTATTGGTTTTTAAGGTGCAAAAGTCGAGTTACTCCCACTCCGTTTTACGATTAACTCGCCCAGTGTCACGCCTAAATAACGGGCGAAGGTTGTGGCAATTTCCTTTTCGTTGCTCGTGTAAGGGGAGGGGGAAAGCCGCGATAACGAGAGCAGGCCGAGTGTCCCGGTTCGATCCGAGAGCGGGATGCCCATCCAGGCGCGGGCGTTGCTGTCCCCGTTATGTCCGATCCAAAGCGGCATGGTTGATACGTCATCCACGCACAGGGATTGGCGCATCTCCAGGATCATCTTGTACGTGTTATTTTGCTCCAATGCATGGTCTGCACTTGGATGGACGATCATTTCCCCAAATTTCGTGGGCCCATCCAATGGGCGCTTCAGCAGGATGCTGGATTTATGGAAGGGGACGATGCGCTTGAGAGTATCCATGATCAGTTCGAGCATATCGCTGTGTTCAACATTGCGCGCCATGGACTTCTCGATATGGGTAATGCTGGACATCAGCCCGTTGATATTTTCCAGCGTCTGCGATTGCGAGAGCAGAAGGGTATACATATCCAACAGGCGGTAGCGATTGTCCTCATACGAAACAACAATCGGGTCGTAGATTGTGTGAAGGTCACGGTTCAGGCCGCGCTTTACCGCATCGTCCACGCGTAAATGACTGTACAACGAAAACATCTGCGCGCCGATTTCCTGTTGAAGTTTCAGGATCGGTTTTTGCAGGAAGAGTTCGATGCCGTAGCGCTGACCGAGCCGCTCGAACATTTTCATGCGCGGGATGATGCCCAGCAGGCGTTCCCTGTCGAAGATCATCACGCCGGGGATATCCTCGTGGCGATGCAGGTAGGCGGCCACCTCTTCGGCGGGCACGTCATACGAAACCTGGTAGTTGGAGGAAGGCAGGTCCCCAATGCACACCGGCACGGGGATTTGTCCTGTTGGAAAGATCTGGTAATGATGAGGGAGGATGCGCTCTTTCACGTCCCGGATTATAAAAGCCCGAATTTAAGCCCCCATGAAGAACAGGTTAACGATGAGTTATTTTTTATCTTTTGAAATACAGACTCGCCAGGTTCCCCAAAAAGAAAACAAACAAAACAGCCACGATCACTTCCGCACCCCAGCCGATCACCGGGACGAAAGTCAACAACTCCAGCGCCACATCCTGCAAAATGGTGGAAAGCCCATAAATTGCGACAGCGGAATAGCCGATTTCCTTCAAGCCCAGTTTGTAGTCATTTCGCTTGGCAAGGTCAACGAGCATATAAATTTCCAGGCCGGTTAAAAGCAGGGACGTCCCCGGAATCGGCGCGGTCAGCCCCGCGACTACTCCTGCGACCAGGGTATAAATTACTGATTTTTGAAAAATGTAAGTCACAAAAAATGGCTATTTTCTCTCGTGTTTTTGGCTAAAAATGAGACTTTCTTATTTCAAAACTCAGTAGGATCAGCTTCATGGCTTCCTCATCAACGCGATCTTATACGGATATAAAGACGCTCGCATCACCCCGGACCTCACGGCTGGATCAGCCTCCATGATCATTTGCGCCGCCGATTCATTTTCCGCTTCGAAAATGCAAATCCCAAATGCGGATTCATCGTTATTTTGCGTTCGTCCCATCAGGATCATCACGCCCTTCGCTGTCAAATCCTGTAAATGCGCAAAGTGACGTGAGACAATCTCCGCCTCTTCGGATGTGGGACCATCAGTCAACATGCCGAGGCGGGTTGGTTTGAGCAGATAAAGCCACTGTCGCATGGCCGCAATTATATTTTATTTAATTGCCTTCAATACCCTTAATGCCCGCAACGTAACCCACTTATTCGGCTGTTTCTTCGCACCAAAATTCACCCACGTCTTGCCGGCGTAATCATAGTCCATTGACCAGCGGCCGTTTTCATCCTGCTTTTCACGGATGATATTTAAAGTATTTGTGAGACGCGGATCATTGCCATAGTCCAATCCAACCAGCGCTTCGGCAATCTGTAAAATATCGGATACGTAAAAAATCGGGAAGCCGAACTTCCACCAGTTTCTGCTGGTCTTCTCGCCGGTGCGGTTCGGATAATTCGCGGTAGCCGGGTCAACGCTGAAGAAGAAATCCACCCCGCGTTTGATCGCCTTTTTGATCAACGGAGTCCGCCGTTTGACCGGCCACTTCCCGAGCGCAAGCATTACTTTGACTCCACCCCATGCGCAGGGAAGTTTATTGTTCACGCCGCAGGCGAAGGTCGGCCCACATTTGTATGCGTAATAGCGGACGCTTGCATCCTTGTCTTCCATCGGCGCAATGCCATCGTCGGTGACGGTTCGCGCCATCCATTCGTAGGCTTTCTTCAAATGTGGGTGGTCATAGCCCAACTGCATCAACGACCAGCACAAGTTTCCCTGAAGGCAGTCTACCGTGCCAGACGGCGCGCCGGATGTAGTCGTAGTGAATTGACCGCCTTCCGTAAGATTGTGATCCAAAAGATATTTGCAGGCTTGCTCGATACGTTTATCCTCACCGGCCGACGCGCCGAGCTGCGCCAGCATGATGATTGACCATACGGTTGACCTGTACTTCGGATTGTATCCCGGGCCCGGCTTTACCCAATAGCCCGCCTGTTCCATCTTGGACAGAATCTCTGCAATCGGCCCCTCCTTGTGTGCCTTCTTTCTCGCAGATTTCAACGCCGAATCACCGGCGGGAAGATCAAGCAGGTCGCGCATCGTCACGTAGCGAACGCCGGGGTTATCAGCTTCGAGCAACCACGAAACAGAATCTCCCCTCAATTGAGTTGACCAGGACATTTTTGCCTCCTGCAAAACTTCCCTTCCTGTTGTTTCGCAATCAGGAAGACAAACACTATTTTCCTAAATCCAGTATAGACTGCACTGCAAAAACGTCTTTGCACCGCGACCCCGCACGTTCGATTACCAACGTTGTATGAAACGTGCGGGGCGAAGCACGCAAAGAGCGCAAAGATTCTTAAAGGTCAACCGCGCGGAGTTTCAGATTTTCAATCGAAACCTTCAGAATTCCTTTGTGTATTTCGTGTTTGAAATGGTTTTTGCAGTAGACTCAGTATAGCATTATTCAAAAGGAAGATAAATCATTTGCTGACATCAGCCTGCGCTTGATCGGCACATCCGAATGGGCGCTGACAGTCGTCCCCAGCGCCTGATTCCGATTCGTTGCGTCATCGTCAGGTACAGCCATGCAAAAAACATGAAGGGACTATATCAAGCAGAACACCTTTTGGGATATTCTTCCGACAGCCTGTTGTACTTACGAGTTGGATTCACACACGAGAAAAATGATCTGGCGTCTTACTTCAAGGTGCAGGTATTTCGAAGACTTCAAGAGGTTCCCTGTTCAAGGAAATCAAATAGTCTTTATTTGGCGAAAAGACGAGTTGAGCGTCAAGTTGCGCCAACATTTCCCGGTAATAGCCGCTGAATACAACCAGGTGAGTGGCGTGCTTTTCGTGGACATAACCTGCCAGTTCAGTTTGATTTTTCATGATCGGTACAACCTCAGGTGTTACCAACCCGGCAAGGTCAACGATCTGCCGTTGCGTAAAATACCCGATGATACCGATATCATGTGTGGCAACAATGGCGTCCGGTGGTGTGTTGGCGTTGATCCAGTTGGCGGCCTGGAGGTGAGTCTCTGTTAGCAGTTTAACCCTGTATGCAAAGTCGGCCGCGCCGTGCACCCACAGTAGAATGACCATACTGCCAAAAGTCAACCATGTTGCCAGGTGTAAAGGGGATTTGCCCGGAAATCTCTCGAGGAATTTGAATAATCCCTCAACACCATAAATCGCAAGGATTGGCATTAGGGGCATCAGGTAGCGGCCATGGTCAAAAATGGTTGGAAGCGCTATGGCGTAGATGCCGATCAAGGTCAGCGGCCAGACCAGCGGGTAGAGAATATCCGTTCTTTGGAGGCGGAAGGTCTTATAGAACAGGAATCCTGCGGCAAGGACAAGCAGCATGGACGGTCCTTCCGAAAAATAGATCAACACATCCAAAAGATATTTTGGTGATTTCCATAGCGACCAGGGATAACCATACATCATGAACTTCGCTGAAACGGTGTTGGGAAATGGCCTGCCACTGTAAGTGAGATTGAATATCACACATGGACTGATGACGATCAGGAAGATGGCAATGAAAATGCCAATTTCAGTCAGTAATTGCTTCGGATTCTCTCTCCTGGTGAGAAGCAGTTTTACGCCATATAGCACGGCAAGGATGATGGCCTCGGGGCGGACCAGGAAAGTTAAACCTATTAATGAGCCCATTAAAAAGGGAGAGGAGTTGCGGTGAAGCAGGAGCAGGATGAGCAGGGTAAGAAAGGTGAACAGGCTGACTTCCATGCCGGAAAACGCCGCCCAGGCAAGATGCCATTCAACGATACAAATGATGGCGACGATTACCGCGCGTTTGAAATCTTTGAAATAACTTTTGCTAAGAGCCGCTACGGTGAACGCCGTGGCGACGGCGAATATGCCGCCCAGAATATAAGTCCAGCCGAAGAAAGGGACTTTCAACTTGTAACCCATGGCGAGAAGAATGGTCCACCCCGGGGATGTACTGCCTGTGGATGGCTGGCCTGACGAGAATGCCATGGCACCGTGCAATCCAAGATTGCGTGCATAGGTTTGATGAATCCACGCATCATCAAGCGGAAAGCCGAACTGGTCCATAGGGCCCAGGTACAGTGCGGCATTCAGGATTTCGAGCACGATCAACAGCGCCAGTAATGAACCCCATTTTTTCATGTGAATGATCTCCTGGTCAATTTTGCAAAGTTTGTTCACAACCCATGCGTGGATAGCGGCGCGCATCGGGGACGGTATCGCAGAAACCAGCCGGCCATAACGCGGAGTATAATAAAAGCACTATGTGGCCTGAAGAAGTCGAGGTCATCGGCGAAATCACAGAGGTCGAAATCATTGCTGTCGGTCACTCTATTCGTGAATTGGATAGGTTGCAGAGAAAGCATGGCAAAGGACGCTGGCGTAAACTCAAAGGATTGGCAGCCGTCCGTCTTCCAGATGATACGACTTGCTTTGCTGAAATTCATTGGTACGAAGCGCATGGTATTGGAAAACGTGACATCAAAGTAAAACGAATTCTCGGAAAATAATTATGACTACTAAAACATCCCCTCAATTTGTCGTGTGCCTCAAAAACAATGGCTACGAAGCCTCACTCGAACCGCGCAAGATTTATCAGGTATTGCATGATAAGGAAGCGGAGAGCCACAAAATGATTCGCGTTGTTGACGAATCGGGCGAAGACTATCTCTTCCCTGTCAGTTTGTTCTCGCCAATCTCATTGCCTCAAACTTTGATAAAAGAATTGGCTCTTTCAGCATAAAAACTAAACTCGAATACCTGAAAAACCATGAAGGTTGGATGCACTCGTTCCAGCCTTCATTTCTTATTGTACACACGCCAGACCTGACAGGTTTTGTCGTAACGCAAGTCAATCACATTCCACGCGTGGGCAGCGGCACGCCTCAAGGGCGGTATCGCGAAAACCTGTCAGGTCTTAACATCACGTGCGGATTTTGTGGTTGAGGCGTGATTACAATTTGTCCACCCAGTTTAGGTCACGGCCAATGAGTAGTTCAGTCATTGTAGTATTATGAGTATTTGTCATTGCAACTAGGCGCGTTTCAAATCTATATTTCAACGCCAAGGCTCGAACTTCATCGGCATCGTCGTAAGTCATCAGGAAATCGCCTTTTGCTTTTGACATTAATTCAAATAATTTCGCGTGGTCAACCTGATGATATTTGTAAAGTCGAGCCCCCGCTTTTTTCTTTGAAGCAGTATAAGGAGGGTCAACAAAATAGACAACATCGGAGACACCCGAATATTTCTTTATTGTCTGGAATCCGTCGCCTTTAATAAACTTCAAATTTTCCCTGACTTTTGAAATGTCAAGTATCCGCCTCTTGAGTGTTGCGGGGTACCATCTGGATAGTATTCCTTTTCCTTTTTCACCATTCTTCAAAATACCTGCGCCGTCAGCAAGGATGCCGCCGTGACTCACACGGTTTTGAATAATTGTCTTGAACGCCAGATCTCTGGACGAATTTGATTGAGATGAAATCAATAATCTTGCTGATTCGGGTGTCAATTTGAAATTAATGATTTTGTTGGCCAGCCACTCTGCACCATCATCTGTATTGATAATTGTCTGCCAGACAGCCGCGACCTGCTCATCTTTTTCCACCAAAATCACAAAATCAGCAAGACTTTCAAATGCAACCGTCAAGCCCGTGATTGCCCCACCAGCAAAAGGCTCTATAAATTTTTTGGGTTTTGACGGCAGACTTCTCAGCCATTGCCTGGCTCTTGGCACAAGCCAGGTTTTGCCTCCAGGATAGCGGAAAGGACTACGCTGAGGAACACTCGCGACATTTACTACTTTCGGAGGAACTTCAACTTCCCAAAAACCAAGTTGGTTCATATCATTTACTTGCTGAAAGAATCAGGCAAAGGCTCAACGTCCGGGGAAATTCCAGAAGATGTTGGTGTTCCCATTGTTTTACCTTTTGTAATTCTGACTTTCAAGTACTCCACAAAGTCATTGACATCACCTACCTCTGGCGTTGTCATCGTCGCCAATGCACTTTCAAATTGGGTATATCGTATTCCTTTTCTACGCAAGGAATAACGCTCTCCCTTTTTCTGAAAACTATAAACTATCCACGCGATGTCGGCTGATTCTTTGTCAACTTCTTCCAATACGGGCAATTGCGCGAAAAAGTTTTCGTCAACAACCACAGCCATCTTCCTGCCCCATTTATGTAGAATTCCGCCTTTATAAATCAATTGCGGAGCAAGTCTCTTGCGTGAAGAAGATAGATAATCCGGGCTTGGATAATTCTTTGCAGGCCATTCCATGCCCTGATTTTTCTTTGGGTTTTCCATATACTTCTCAAAGACATTTCTCACGTTACCCGTGATGTAAACCGCCTGAACTTCAACCGCGCCAAAATCCAGAACTTCGCCTTTTTTATCAACAGCCGCAATGACGATGTCAATGTTTCCAGCCGATTTACCATGCAAATCTTTAAGTCTTGCCTCGGTCAGAGCGACATAATTGCTTCCCGGAAAAAAGAAATCCGCCGCGTCAGAAACGATTTGGAAATCTTCCCTAAAACGAACAGGGCAAGTAGCCACAATTTTGCTTCCATCGAAAATCGTGCATACACCGATTGAGTCTGTTGCGCTACTCTTTGTACAGTTAATCCCCGATGAGTTGTGAAATGGACACAAACGACCACGCCGATGATTGTTCGCGTCCTGGGTCATATTGTCAACAGGGTAGCCGAAGACTTCTGCGAGTGGGTTTTTAGGCATGGCGCTCTCCAAAATGATTCTTAAACACAGTATAACATCCCCTATCCCTGCATCCTCTCCCACTCCGCCAGCTTCTCATCCATCTCCTTCTGCACGCGCTCGTATTCCTTTCCCAATACTGCCACCTCATTCGGCTTCACAAGCGGACTCCCCAGTTGCGCGCCCAAATTGGACAAGGTCGCTTCAAGTTCTGCGATGGTGTTCTCCAACTCCTGCAACTGTGCCATCTTTCTTCGCTCTGCCTTCACGGAGTCCGACGACTCCTGTCGTCGGGGTTTCGTGCGAGTTTCCGAAGTCGGGAGACTTCGGAGTCCTTCTGTTGCCAACCGCTCCTCTTCTTTCCTTCTTTCATCTTTCATCTGTGAATATGTCCCATTGAACGCGATCATCTGATTTTCATCAGGATTGATTTCCCAGATTTGCGTCGCGAGTGCATCCACGAGATAGCGGTCGTGGGTGATGAGCAGGATGGTGCCTCTGTAATCGTCCAGCACAGCTTCGAGCACTTCCTGTGACGGGATGTCGAGATGGTTGGTTGGCTCGTCGAGCAGGAGCAGGTTCGTATCCTGCAAGGCCAGTTTGGACAATGCCAAACGTCCGCGCTCGCCGCCGGAGAGCATATCCACTTTTTTGTAGACGTCATCGCCGCTGAACAGATACTTGCCGAGATAATCGCGAATCTGACCAGGAAGCCAGTTCGGCATGACCGAGTCGATTTCTTCGAGGACGGTCTTGTTCGGGTTGAGACCTTCGTGCGCCTGCGCGAAGTATCCGATGTGCAGGGACGACCCAAGAATTACTTCGCCAGCCAGCGGTTCGATTTGACCCAATATCGTCTTCAAAAATGTCGTCTTGCCCGCGCCGTTGGGACCGATCAACGCGCCGCAGTCTTTTCGACGCAGTTCAATGTCAGGCGCGGAGAACAGGAATTTCCCAGGGTCGCCTGCGACAGCATGGTAACCAATCTTCAAATCCTTTGTGCGAATGACCAGATCGCCCGAACGTTTTTCGGAGCCGAGTCGCAAATGCAGGCGCGGCAACGTCCGCACGGGAGAGCGCAGACCACGCACGCGCTTTTCGGCTTCCTCCACGCTGAACGAACTGGTCGTCGTTTCCACGTCCAGTTGCGACCAGTTGGTATTGAGCGCGGCTTCCATGCCGACCTGTTCGATGGCCTGCACCATGCGCGACAGCCGTTTCAACTTGCCTTTGGCCTGTAACGTGTTCTGTCCCGAAATATTTTTCTTGATGTACTCGACTTCCTTGAGAAGTTTTTCCTTTTCGCTCTCGAAAATTTCCTGCCTGCGTTCGGCGCGCTCCTGCCGCTGATGAAGGTATGCGGAGTAGTTGCCGTGATACAACTCGAACGCGCCGGGGTGCATTTCGAGAATTACGTTGCAGGCCTTGTCCAGAAAATAACGGTCGTGCGAAACGATCACCGCCGCGCCGCCCCATTGCGAGAGATACCCTTCGAGCCACTCGACCGCGCGAATGTCCAGGTGGTTGGTCGGCTCATCGAGCAGGAGCAGGTCCGGGTCCGAGAGAAGGAGGCGGGCTAAAAAGGCGCGCGTCCTCTGTCCGCCGGAGAGATGATCGAGCGAGAGTCCGTAATCAGCCGCGTCGAATCCCAGCCCGGTCAACACCTGCTTGATGCGCGTCACGTACGTGTATCCGCCGCGCCGCTCGAAGTCCTCCTGCAGCTTTCCGTAACGCTCCATCACATCGTGCTGCGTCGCCATCAGACTTTCGAGCCTGTGCAGTTCATCCTGTTGTTTGATTAAATCATCGAAGACGGAATGACACGCATCCCAGAGAGTTCCCTCCATTTTGAAATCTGCCTCCTGCGACAGATACCCGATTCGGACTCCCCGCGAGCGGCTGACCGTTCCCGAAGAGGCTTCATCCTCCCCGACGAGGATTCGGAGGAGCGTGGTTTTGCCGACGCCGTTCGGACCGACGAGCGCCATGCGCGCGCCCTTCGCAACGGAGAAGGTGAGGCTGGTAAAGAGATCGGTCGTGCCGAAGGATTTGGTGAGGGAGGAAACGGAGATGAGGGACATGGGGACTCTTTTAGAAAACGTGTATAATAATACCGTATTGTTTTCAATAATTATAAGGCAAGGTAAAAATGCCAAAAATCCCAGATGAGTTTGCCAAAAAAATCAAGATTGAAAGAATTTACCCTGACGAGTTGAAGTCATATTTTGTCTCAAATGTCGTTGTTCAGCATCAGCCCGATAACTTTATCCTTTCTTTCTTTGAAGTCTGGCCTCCAGCAGTTCTTGGAGAGACCGACGAAGAAAAAGAAGAAGCCTTTAATGCCATTGACCATGTGGAAGCAAAGTGTGTAGCCCGCTTAGTGGTCACTCCTTCAACTATGAAGCAGTTTTTAGATACTATCGCAGAGAATTGGAAAAACTATGAGCGTTTAATCCAGATAGAGTCTGGAGATAAGAAATAACTATGCTTGACACCTTTACTCTGACATATAATAGCAATTCAAATAGCCAAAAAACTGACTTGCTCCCAACATCAGCAATTCAGCATTTTGCCGTTTCAGTATTTGACCAATACAATATTTTGGATTGGTCACAATTGCTAGGGGTTTCAGTTTTGCAATTCAAAATGCGGGAGTTGTTAAAATCAGAGGCGTATCAAACCATGCTCGCTTCGGAAAGTATCCTTAGCCGGGATTGGGATTCACCTGAAGAGGATGAGGCATGGGCAAATTTGTAAAGGGGGATGTGGTTGTCATACCGTTTCCATTCTCAGACTTAAGCGCTTCAAAAAAGCGTCCCGCATTTGTGGTAACTCAATTAACAGGAGATGATGTCATTCTCTGCATGATTACCACACCTGCAAAGGCTGATAATTATTCTATTCCGGTTATGAAGGCTGATTTCATTGCTGGGGGGATAGACCACGACTCGCATGTTCGGCCAAATAGGTTATTTACAGCAGACTCAAAATTAGTAACGCGCTCTGCAGGAAAATTATCAAGGAAAAAGATTGAGCAAGTTATATCAAAAATCATAGAGATTGTGCAGTCGTAAAAAGCAGACAAATTACATCTGCTTTTTTATTTCCAAAGTTGCGTTGACGACATAAAACGAGCAAGCGTATTGCGAACTCCAGTCGGATTTGGGGAGGTGTTCCTACTTCAACGTGCCCGCCAGCAACGCGCGCAAATCTGCAGGGATGAAGGCGACCCGCTGGTCGTCCAGTGCGCCTGCAAATAACAGCGCGGCCCTCTTCAAGCGGCCGGGAACGCTTTTGGGTTCGTGGTATTTCCAAAATGGAGATTCATCCATGTCGTCGCCGTATTTATTTGTAAACTCTCTCCACGCGCGTCGTCCGCCGCCATCCAAAACCCATTTCAGGGCTTCCGTCTCTTTTTCGTTTAGTTCTTTCAACAACTCTTCCAAAATGCCAGCATCAAGGATGCGGTCATTTAGCCGCTCGACCATTTCGTTCTTTTTGCCATAAGCGATTGTGCGCCAGAAACCACACATGGACGAGAGGGTTTCGTTGGTCATTTTGGAAAGGCAATCTGCCAGCGTCATCTCTTCTGCCAGTATGGTGTTGAGCATCTTGAGATGGAAGCGGCGCCTGCTGTCGCGTTGATAATCGAACAGGAATTTGTGCGACTCGTAATATGCCTCCGCTTCGTCCAGCTCCTCTTCATAATGCTTCAAACTTCTGTGACCCGGATTAATCTCCTTCGCGGTCTCAAGGATATGGCGCGCCTCTTCCAGGCTGCCCTTGTCAATTTGGAGGATCATGTTGGCATAACTGGTAATGGATGCGGTATCGGGCGTGATGACTTTTGCCTTTTGCACAACCTGAAGATGGTCGAGAGCGGCGCTTTCATTGCCATCCTCCGCTTCCCTCAAGGCAAGGTTGGCGTGACCGAACGCATAATCCGGGTCTACCTCGACCGATTTCCGAATGTAAGCCAGGCCTTCTTCTTCATTACCCTGATTGATGGTGAATGCGCCGAGGTTGTACCAGGCCATCGCGCAGGTTGGGTCTTTCTCCAGCACGCGCCGCAAAATGGCGATTCCTTCCTCCTTATTTTTGATTTTAGAGGCTTCCTGGATGAGCCGCAGGGATTCAGGATTGATGTCAGGGATGTAATCTTCGATGCGCTGTGAGAAGAACTGCACATCAGCCCACTCTTGTTTTTTCGAGCTCCAGAAACGTATTGATTCGCCAGGCGTGTACCTGCTGCCTGCCTCGCTCAGTTTCGCGATGGCATTCATGCGGCTGTCGTCATCGCCGCAATCGCTCAACGCAAAGCGGAGAATTTCCGCATCAGCCTCGGATTTGTTCGCATAAAGCAGTCCCAATATTCCCACAGCGGACGTCATTTCAGTCCACATCATTTTCCTGAACCCTTGCAGAATGAAGGGATATTTGGAATAGTACTCATCGAGCTTCCGTTGCTGGGAGGGCGTTGGAGCGCTTTCCTGTTCCTCGATTTTTTGGATCACATTCAGCAGGTCGAACAAAACACGTTCAGGCATGAACATTACAAACGCGGGATAGGGAGGAGGCCAAAGGAGTTTCTTTTCCTTTGACTTAATGGCGTTATCTATTTTGTCCAGCAGGGAAACGTCTTCCTGGTCTGGCGCGTTTCCAATTTCCCCATATTCCAGTAGTTTCCTTGCCTCCTTAAAATGACCCAGCCGCGCGGCAGCGACGCCGAAACAGTCCCATGAAAATGTATCCAATGCAACCTGGGGCAGATTCTTGTAATGTTGAGCGGCCTGCCAGATGCGGACCGTATCTTCCAGCGTTCCCAGAACAGAGAGGAGGATGTCAATATCGCCTGTGTTCTGATCGAGTTGTCCGTTTTCCCAGAGTACGAACAAGCGGTCTGCGTATGATTTCGCTTTTTCCTCCTCCCCCAATCCTGCGTGAAAGAAAGCAAGGTTTTTCAAACCATGCACATTGGACGGGTCATTCATCAAAACGCCTTCGCATTCTGCGATTGCCTCGGAGCATTTTCCCAAAAAATAACTGGCATATGCATGGTTGTTGCGTGCGGAGTTCCAGTGAGGCGCAATTTTCAATGCCTGCCTCGCTTGGTATTCCGCCTCCGTATAATTGAAATCCAGAATCGCCATCTGCCCGTTTTCGTCATGCCAGCATACTTGCTCCACCTTATCCTGTGGGAGGTTTAATTTTTCAGTCAGGGCATGGAGTTTTATCTTTGCATCGTTGATTACGCTTTGGGCGGTTTCCCTGCCCATCGCGTCGAAATCGCGCGTGTTCAGAACCTTTTGCGCGGCGCGGGTAGCGTGCGCGGGCCACGAGTGCATGAGATACCATCCCGCCAATGGCAGGTTCACTTCCACAAATTGCGGATATTGCTTTTGCAATTCCAAAAGGATTTCGCCGCTTTGTTTCATGTCTCCGTATTCCATTAATGCGGCGGCATACGTGAAACGCATATATGGCTCACGTTTCAGACTTGGCGGCAGAGAATCCATCAGGCGAAGCGCGCCTTCCACATTCCCCTTCTGTAAAAGGGATTCAAGTTCAGCGATTGTTTTATCCCTCGGGGGAGGCGGCGTACCCCGCGCATTTGCGGGACCGGACATGGGAAAATTGGATTGGGAGGAGGAATGTCTTTTTCTACGGGACATGGCGGCTCATTTCTATATGAAGCGTAATAAGCAAAACACAGATGGATTCTAACGCACCAGAATGCGTCCAATGAATCGGTGTGATAGATAAAACAACCGAGCGGATTGCGGCCTGCCCACCCTGCCGCCTCAGATTTCGGTGTCTAATTTGGGGGAGGCGCCAGAGGCGGAGGGGCGCAGGTAAATGAAATAAATTTTTAACGGAACAAGTACAAAACCGCCACAAAGGAACAGGAAAGGAGGCAGGCAGTTATCAGGCTGAGAGTGAGCAAGACCCAGGCGGGTATACGTTCCAGCCAGGTCCAGCGCGGCGGTGAAGTGAATGCTTTTTCATCCCCGATCACCTTTTCGCGCCGCTTCCATACCAGCCATATGACATAAGGGATACCAAGAAAGAGACCGCTCAGGGCGAAAAGATCGTTAATAAGACCTTGAACATCAAGGGCAAGTTCTTTTGTTTCCACAACGCGCTCTCTCGAGATCAAAAGCATGAATGTGACCACAAGGATGACGGTACCGAAATAAAGAAGGATGCGCGCTCCACGCGGCATGACCCTGCCATCCACGCCGGTGAATGTAACGCCGGTGCCCATAAGATTGTAGGTTGTCAGACTGACAAATAACAGAAGCGGCGGGAAGATGCCGGTCAATGCCAAAAGCAATTCCACCACGTCACTGCCATTGAAGGCCATGGAAACTCCCAGAAAGGCTACGGGAGACGCGAAGCTCAATGACAGGAATGTTGCCGCCGCAGCAGTATTCCAGCGGTGCATAAGCCATACAAAAGACGCCCCGAGGACAAGAGGCATTGACAGGATAAGATCAACAAACCACCAGCCCCAGTTTTTGGTCAGCATCAATGCAGACAAAACGATCGCAGGATGAACAAGCAATATGAAGACCGTCAAGGCGGATAGCGCCGGGAATGGTAGGAAACGACGCGCAATGATGGTCAGCGATCTGCCAATCGTGATTCCCAGGTTCATAATATCCAGCCCGAGGAAGACCCAGAATATGAGCGTGATCAACATAATTACATAGAAATTCGTAACCAGGCTGGCGGCGATCATGGAATCTGTCATTGCAGTGCCGACACCCAGGATCATGAAAAAAAGAATTACGCCCAGCCATCCCCCAAAATGGAGAAGAGGGAAATTCCGCCAAAACTTTGTGCGATATGTCAGGGCATAGACGATAAGAAATGCAAGGAAAAATATAAACTCTCCAGCTATTGGAAACACACTCTGCGACACTCCCACGATCATGAACAGTTGGAACGAAAATAACGCCAACACAGACAAAAAGACTCGCGCTTTTGCCATGCCCGCGCCTGTCAACAGATAAACCCACCCGACAATAAAAAATAGAACGGCTATGGCCATAACTGCCAGAGGCAGGCTTATGTTTCGCGGGTCGCCCGGAAATGAAAATTGAATGGATGGGAGGTCGTCTCCAATGATCTCGAACAACAGCACGATTAACAGGAGGAAGAAGACGGAAAGATACCCCCCGATGGTTAACAACTTGATGCTCAACGGCAGGCCGCGCAAGTCTATGAAATTCTCCGCCAGGCGGCCAAATATGGATCTTGATTGGGGGTTGATTGTTGAGTTGCTCATAATAGCCAGCTCCAAGCTCAGTGGCTTTTGGATGAATCACGGCTTTACGATTGCATAAATATAACAATCACGCGGCGCATCGCTGATGTTGGGATGGACAATATACTTTCGCAGCAAACCCTCACGCGCCATGCCTGCCTTCTCCAACACACGCTGGGAGGCAATGTTTTCCACATCTGTCATGGCGTAGACGCGATAAATGGATGGTTGTTGAAATGCCCAATCAACGACGGCGCGTGTCGCTTCGGTCATGTAGCCCTTGCGTTGATAAGCTCTGTTCATAACATAACCAATCCCAACCCTGGGACCTTCCACGCGCGGGTCAATCATGCCGATGACAGCACTGCTTTCCTTCAATGTAATCATAAATGGGAAGCGCGTTTCTTCATCCCACGCGGCGATTGCCTTCATGAGAATGGACTCGGTCTGCCCGATGTTTTCATGCGGACGCCATGTGAGAAAACGCGTCACACCGGGGTCCTGGACCCAGCCTGCGAAGATGGTGGGCGCATCGTCCATGCGCGGCTTGCGGAGGATGAGACGCTCTGTTTTGATTTGTTCAGGCGGCTTCATTTCTCTTCTTCATCGGGAGATTCGTGAAGATGCCCGGGTTTTTCCTTCCCCAATTCCAGGGATCGTTGATACGCGGCCCAGACCGCGCGTGAAATCGCCGTGCGGAAGCCTGCCTTTTCCAAGTAGTACAATGCCTCGGCAGACGTTCCTCCCGGCGAAGTGACCTGATTCCGCAACGTGGCGGGATGTCTCCCCGCGTATTGATAAAACGAGGCCGAGCCTTTGATGGTCTGCAAGACCAATTGCTCGGCGATGCGGCGCGGGAAGCCCATGTGCACGCCCGCGTCAATTAATGCTTCAGTAAAAAGAAAAACGTAAGCGGGGCCGGTACCTGACAAAGCAGTTGCCATATCCAGATAACTTTCGTCTTCCACAAAGACTTCTTCGCCCAGCGCGCCGAGAATGGAGCGAGTCATCTCCTGCTGTTCCTCGGTCACTTCCTTGGACGCAGTCCACACCGTAATTCCCTCGCCGATTTGTCCCGGCGTATTTGGCATGGAGCGAACGATCGCCTTATGTTTCAGTCCCGTGCTGATCTTCCTGATGGACGCGCCCGCAACAATGGATAGCACCAGCGCGTCCGCGCGGACTCCTTTCAGGCCTTTCATTACTTCGCTGAGTCTCTGCGGCTTGACGGAGAGCACCACCATGTCCGCTTCGTGGACGGCGGAAGCGTTCTCTGTGGTCGCTTTGATGTTGTATTTCTTGCGAAGTTCCGCACCGCGTTCCCCGCGCGGGCCGGAAGCGATGATATTCTCCGGCTTGGCAAGTTTTTTGTTGAGCAACCCTGCGATCATGGCTTCCGCCATGACGCCCGGGCCGATAAATGCAATTTTCTTTTTGAGCATGATGTCCTCCGGGTTCATTATATAACAAGCGAGCGGACGAAATGTCCGCTCAAATGATAGACAGTATGAAGGGCTTGGAATTTTACGCCGCAATTAATGCTTTTTCCACTTCGGCGGGCAGGTGGATGAAAACAAAGTGACTGATGTGATAAAGGTAATCTTCGCCGCTTTCGTCAATTACGCGGATTAAATCATCCTTCTCCGCCTGTGGGTCGGGGATGACTTCGTAAACTTTGCGCGTGATTAAAGACGCTTCGTAGTCTGTATTGTCGATACAAAGGACAAAATGTTTTTTTGTGCTCATAATTTAATCCAAATACCGTTTGATTTTGATATCTTTTCGGCCAATTCAGCCTGCTTCATACCAGTGAAGTTCAACATGTCGGATGTTGCCGTTAGATAATTTGACGTGGGCAAAGCCCTTTAACTTCCTCCAGTGTCCGTGCCCGTGCATTTTTTGCAAATATGCCAGGTCGCGTATACTGGAGCCAATTGCGATAATTTCTACTCCCACAATTTCGTCAACGATTTCGAATTTCACATCTCAAGTTTAGCATTTCTTGGAAGGTGTAGCAAGTCAAATTTTGCCAGTGAGCAGATGAAATGTTCGCTCACTGGTTACTGCTCACTGATTACTGGAAATACCCCAACGCCACGCGCAATCTTTCTTCCACATCCTTTGGTGCATCCTTCGGCAGGGACTGTATCGCGGCTTGTGCTTCGACGACCGAGTAGCCCAGCGCAGTCAACGCGGCGAGGACTTCGCTGTCGTAATCTGCCATCGCGGCGACTTTGGCAAGCGCGTCCGTTGGCTTGAGTTTGTCCTTGAGATGGAGCGCCATCTTTTGCGCGGTCTTTTTGCCCACGCCAGGGACGCGGCTCAACAAGTCTGCTTCGTCGGCGAAGATGGCGCGTTGGACCGCGTCAATCGTGAGCGTGGACAGCACGGAGAGCGCGACTTTCGGGCCGACTCCATCCACGCCGAGCAGGATGTTGAAGAGGTCCCTATCAGCCTGGGATTCAAAACCGTAGAGGGTCAGCGCGTCTTCGCGGACGACGAGATGGGTGTACAAAAACGCGGCTTCGCCAGCCTTCAAGCGTCCGCGCAATGGGGCAGGGACAAAGACACGCAGTCCCACGCCGCCCATTTCAATGATGAGAGCGTTATCTTCGATCTGGGTGATTTCACCACGGAGGGTTGCTATCATGGGTTCAATTATATGTCATTGCGAGCGCACTTTGCTAAGCAATCTCCTGTTTAACGGGATCATCTTGTTGGGGAACTTCGCCTGTAAAATACAGAGATTGCTTCGTCGGGAAGAACACCCTCCTCGCAATGACATTAGTAACGGTTCGTATTCAAATGCGTGATCGCAATCGCCAGCGCGTCGGCGGCATCGTCGGGTTTGGGGATGGAGTCGAGTTGGAGCAGGGCGCGCACCATTTCCTGAACCTGACGTTTATCGGCGGAGCCATATCCTGCCACGGCTTGTTTGACTTCGTTGGGTGTGTATTCGAGAGTATCTATCCCTGCCTGTTGCAAGGCGAGCATGACCACGCCGCGCGCCTGTCCCACTGCGAGGGCGGTGCTGACGTTTCGTTGAAAGAATAATTTTTCGACTGCGGCGGTCTCGGGTTTGTGCTTTTTGATCAACTTGCGTAAATCGTTGTAGAGGATTTCAAGACGGACGGGGGCAGGGGTATCTTTTGGGGTGGAGATAATGCCAAATGCAACGGCCTCCAGGCTTCCGTCCCGCGTGAGGCGGACGAGTCCGTAGCCTGTCGTCGCTGTCCCTGGGTCAATTCCCAATGCGAGGGTCATTTAAATAATGTAGGGGCGTAGTATATTGCTACGCCCCTACGATTATTACGCGGCTTCGAGCGCCGCGAGCGCTTCGTCGGAGACTTTCAGGTTGGAGTAGACGTTCTGAACGTCGTCGAGGTCTTCGATGGTTTCGAGGGCTTTCATAACCGAAACGGTATGTTCGGGACTGAGTTCCATTTCCTGCTTCGGGATCATGCGCAGGCCCGCTTCTTCGGGCTGGACGTTGGCCTTATGCAGGCGGTCGGCGATTTCCTTGAAGGTGTCGACGGGGCCGATAATCTCAATCGTGCCGTTGTCATCGAGGACGTCGTTCGCGCCGGCTTCAATGCCGAGTTCGAAGGCTTGGTCAAAGTTCATCGCGCTGGCGGGGAAGGAGAAATAGCAAACGCGCTCGAACTGCCATGCGACCGAGCCGAGTTCGCCCATGTTGCCGCCCGCTTTTGTGAGCGCGTGACGCAATTCAGAGACAGTGCGGTTGCGGTTATCCGTGACGGTTTCGACCAAAACCGCCACGCCATGCGGGGCATAACCTTCATACGTAATGGTTTCAAACGCCGCGGCGTCCTTGTCTTCACCTGCGCCGCGCCGGATGGCTCGTTCGATGTTGTCCTTGGGCATGTTTTCGGCACGCGCCTTATCCCACGCAAGCCGCAAACGAAAATTTGATTCGAGGTCGCCGCCGCCTTCGCGCGCCGCCATTACCAATTCACGAGTTAAACGCGTAAAGACCGCGCCGCGCTTCGCGTCGGCCGCGCCCTTTTTGCGCTTGATGGTAGACCATTTTGAATGACCAGACATGACGTTCTCCTTGAAAAATAACCACGTTTGTGGGGAATTTATGCGATGAGCGGGAAAGATTATACCATGTGCTTTTGTTCACGAATTTTCACGTCACGTCGTACTGCCTGTACCTTTGCGGCCTCGCTCTCTGGACTGCCTGGACGACAGTCCATGACGGGCTGACCCGAACAGGAGGTGGCACAGGTGAGCGGGTCGAAGCGGTAAAGACTATAAATCCTCGCGTTCGACTCCGGGAAATTGGAGGATAAAGTCTGGGCCAAAGAAACTGCTTGGGGTGTGAAAACCAGCTACCGGGGCGGACAGGAGGCGTTTCATGATCTCGACGGAGGTCAATGCGGTGAGGCGATATCCTTCGGGCGTCCGCAATTTGGCTCGAAGGGTCTTTTGTCCATCAGTGACTTCAGCAATCATCAGGCTGAAGCCGTTTTCATTTCGTTCACGCGATGGGCCGGGTGCGAAGAAGACTTTGATCAGCCATTTGAGCAATTCTTTGACCGGGCGCAGGTAAAGAAGCGGGCCAATCACGCGGCTGGCATAGAGCCAGTTGATCATCGCAGGCGGAAAGGCCATGTAGGTTTCGACGTTTGGAATGCCCGTGCTATGATACGCAGTGCTGACGTCACCCCAGCCGATGGAAACCAATTTGACCGGGCCGCGGCCAAAATCAATTTCCTTCACCTGCCAGGCGGGAGGAACCTGCACGATTTTACCGTCACGGCGGATGCGCCCCTGGCGGTGCATGTTTTCGATGCCGGAACGCGCCGTGCCACGCGAGACGCCGCCGCGCACACTGCGGATGTAAAGACGCAGATGTGTCGCAGTGGGAAGTTTATTACTCAAATACTTGATGAGGCAATCCGAAGGAACGACGTCAAAGCCAGTACCGGGGAGGAGCGTTACGCCAGCCTGTTTTGCTTTTTCATCGAGCGCGGCCAGTGCTTCGAAGCCCTCGATTTCGCCGCTGATATCCACGTAATGTTTGCCATTCGCGATGCACGCTTCGGCCATCTGGCGAAACGTGAGAACGAATGGCCCGGCACAGTGCAACACCGCATTCACTTCTTGAAGGGCAGAATTCAACGCGGCAGTGTCATCGAGTGAAAAGGCGCGGTATTCAAGGCCGAATTCGTTCGCCTGTGCGCGCAGTTGAGATTCATCGCGGCCAGCGAGGATGGGACGAAGTCCCTCCTTCACTGCGTGCTCAACGATCAACTTTCCTGTGTAGCCGTACGAACCGTAGATGAGAAATGTTTTCATAATGTGTGTTCGCGCTGAGTGCAGTCGAAGCGCGGGTGACCTTGAAATGCAGATTTTGTTTGCAGCTTGTCCTTCGACTGCGTTCGTCGCAGCCAGCGCTCCTCTCTCCGCTCAGGACGGAGGGTCAAAGTTTCTTCACGAAATGCACCAACCGTTCCATTTCCTGATACCCCATCTTCAAATGCGCGACGATGCTCGTCTCGTTTTCGAGCCAGGTATCCGAAGCCATCTCGGTCATGCCAAGCGAACGCGCCCAATCTTCGGCGGTCTGCACCAACCGTTTGCCTACGCCGCGTTGGCGCACATCATCGGCCACGTACCAGCCTTCGATGTAACCAACGGGACTTGTCTCGCAGCCTTCACCGTAACTCCTCATGCCGGCTTCCAGAAAACCGCACGGACTCCCATCTTTCCGCACCGCAAAAAAAATGGCTTGCTTCGGGTCGTTCAGCGCATCTTCCAAACCCCAACGCAAATCCTCAATGGGCGACGTGCCCCACAGTGCCTGCCTCATCCTCAGCCATTCGGGGATGTCTTCATACGTTGTGCGCCGTATCGAAATCTCAGACATTAAACTCTCTCCGTCCAACCGGGATGACCATATTTTTCCTTGACCAATTCTTCCGTTCTCTTTAATTCGGATTGAGACATTTCTTCGCGCTCAAGGCGGATTCCCAATCCCGCTTCAAACCCTCGGACGAAGGCCTGGGCCGCCGTTTCCCAACCGACTCTATACCCAAGCACAGACTCCACTGTCACCGCCCGCGCGAGCAATCTCTGCACGGCGTTGGCGCGCGCAGGTTCATCTTTGAACGTGAGCGCATCGCAAATGCGCGTCAGGTCGCCGGTCAATGGCAAAGAGCCGTGCTGCAAAACGCCTTCCTTTTTACGGGCCTGCGCGGAGCCAATCAACTTTTTACCTTGCACGGTAATTTCATAAGTGGATGGCACTTCAAAACAGACGGGATTCAAATTCTGCATCGCCGGTTCTGTAACATGCTCCTTCATTTCAACCGGCAATCCCAACTCATGGACAGCGGACAACAATGCCTGCGCGATCCGGTTGTAGGATTCCAGTACACCGCCAGTCAGGATAGGTTCCTCCGCGCCTCCCGTCACGGAATAGGTCAACTCATCCGTGTGCAGGATGGCGCGCCCGCCCGTTGCGCGGCGGACAACATCCCAGCCATGTTCTTTCAGCCGGGCAGTGTCCACATCAGCAAAAGGCTGGGCATGTCCGAGCGAAAGACAGGGTGGATTCCACGCGTACAATCGCAAGGTCGGTTTCGACTCGCCGCGATGGATGTGTTCGAGGATGACCTCGTCCGCGGCCATGTTCCATGGTCCGCGTGCGGGCGGGGTGAAGAGGAGTCGCCAGGTGGTCATAACGGGAAGCCAGCTTTATTCCAACGACTTCCAACGAACTGGAAAATAATCCTTCGTCTTTGCCAAAATGCCATGTTTCTCATTCCAATTCTTTGGCAAAGGTTCGAGGGTGAAAATTTCCGATTTCCAAAGAGCATTTTCAACGAGTGGATAGTATTTAACTAATCGCCTTGAAATTTAATTTTGGTGCTTTAATTGCTTGCGGGTTATCTGATTTGGGAACTATGAGGTTATTACAAAAGAATAATATCTCATTGCCCTTGTATTTGTCTTGTGCAGTGTAATGTAGTTTATATGCCAAGGATTTATATTTCTTGTAAAGCAAGCGAATTTCAGGCACATCATCATATGAAATAATCCAACGATGATTCACATGTGAAATTAAATTGGCAATAGATTTGTGGTCGTTAGGCTCATAATAATTTACATATAACATTTGTTGACCTTTTATGTAATAAGGTGGGTCAAGGTAAACAAGAGAGTTTGTTCCTAATTTTGGCAATTCGGTTTGAATGAATGCAAATGCATCTTTGTTGAACAAAGAGATCTTCTGCTTATATTCAGATATCTTTCTTATTCGTTGCAATAATTCGGGCTTATTAAACCTACAATCTAATTTCCAATCTCCATTTTGTTCTTTTCCTCCAATTACTCCGCCACTAATAATGCCAGACCTGTTTGTTCGATTTAAGAAGAAAGTCGAAAAACCCAATTCAACCAAAGATGCACGCTTCTTGTTTTCTTGGATTTTCCGCTGTTTATACCATTCTTCGATAGTAACAGACGTTTCTTGAATTAGTTTGGTTAATTTTTCGGTTTTGTACAACACTGAATACCAAAACGCATAAACTGCTCTATCTAAATCATTTATGTAAATGTGATTTACATAGCCATCAATTAATAGTGCTAGACCTATGCTTGCGCCACCTGCGTAAGGCTCAACATATTGCCCCCTAATAAGACCATTCTCTTGGATGATAGTCTTCATGAAGTTGACAAGCCTTCGCTTGCCGCCAGGATATCGAAGTGGGGAGAGAAAAGGCATTCTTTGCACTCTCAAACTGGCCACAGATTTGAAAGGAATGGTGCGATATCGTCCCATGCCGTTTTTAATTCGGATGGTATTGGAGAGAAATATTGATTATGGACAAATCCATGCAAAGTTTTTATTGATGCCGCCAGCAAAGTTTGTCCACCTGCCGCTTTTCTAATGGGGGCTAATTGTCTTGAAGTCATTGTTTGTTTGTTTTCGAGTTCGTTAGCTACCGCTGTCAATTTTTGTGCAAGCCCGGAGTTTTCTATTTTTGGTTCGCCCCACTTCATTGTCTCCTCAAGAAAATGGTCTAAACTTAATTCTAAAAATACACGAAACATCACAGCGGCCGCGTTTGGAAATTCATCTACATTTAGTTTTTTCAATTCCACAAAGATTTTATTAATTCGAGTTTGCGTTACATCTGCCAAAAAGTCCTTTGGAATAAGAGTAGTTCGAGGCTTTTCTTCCTTAGAAGCCTTCTTTTTAGTGCCAGCAGACAATGGAGAAGTTACAGGTGCATCTTTTGTGGAACTATTCGTTTTACTATTTTCAGCAAGATGAGGGTCAAACAACTTATCTATATACTCAATTCGTTGGTCTACTCTTTTTATATCTGATACAGTTCTGTATTCAGTACCAAGATCTTCAATTATCTGTGCAAGACTTTTGATGGTTTTATCGTCAAACGAATCTATGACGCCTTTATTAATCTGAAGGCCAATCTTTTTTCGCACGTAGGGAGTATTAATTAAGCGCGTCAGACTTGTAATTGGGAACTTGCCGTTTTCGATTTTTTCACGGGTTTTCTGTGACAAAGTTTTATGGTCTTTTGTCAAATCAAGAATCTGGAGAGCAGCAGGCGCGCTCCTTTCGCCAATACCTTTTCTTTCGTCATACCTGGCTGCTACCTGACCGTTCCATTCAACCAATCCTGCACCCTGGCTTTCGCCACGATGAATGAGTTGTATCCACGGGTCGGCCTGCTCTCGGTCATTGAAAACTACACACTCAAGTTCACTGATTGGCCCACTTTTATACTTTGAAGATAGCTCCCTGATTTTTTGTACTACCGAACCGTTAATAATGCCATCAATAAGTTCTGGGCGTTCAAGTAGCCTTAAAGCAGTTAGGCGACGATTTCCGTCAAGAACGTAATACATTTTTTCGTTTTCAGCGACTGGAATTACAATTGGCAAACTCGCTGGGTTAGTTCCATTATTTGCCAAATGTTGCGCCAAAGCAAAAACCTTGCTTCCCTGCGTCTTTATCATCAATCGAATCGCATCATCCTGGCTTGATTGCATTTCAGGCAACCTAGGATTTTGTGTGTCAACTAACAATTGACTAATGGGTATTCTTGTTTGAAGAAATGTTGTGTTCAAGGTTTTCCTCCTATTGTTGAGGGTGCCTCTTATTTTAACACTTAATGCGTTCTCCATTTCCTGAGTATCCTCGCCACCTCCCCTCTTTCCACCTTCTTCCTCAATTACTCAGACAACTACTGAGTTTTGAAATAAGAAAGTCTCATTTTTAGCCAAAAACACGAGAGAAAATAGCCATTTTTTGTGACTTACATTTTTCAAAAATCAGTAACTTACAACTTCCGATGGTAAAACAATTTGACCTTCTCGCGAGATTATGCGAATCTGCTTTTTGTTGCTCATTCCTTATTAAATTCTAAAAACTCCTTCAAAGCAATTTCTTCTGCTCCATTGTTCATTTCCTCCAGCGGCGGTTTGACCGTCCAACGCGGGAGATCATATAAGCGGTGCAGAAGAGCCTTCAAACTCGGTGGGAAGGGCGTGTATTTTTCAAGGATGTGTCTTTGCTCTGTGACGCGCGCCTGCGCTTCGGAGGGGTCTTCTCCTCTTTGATACATATCCCAGATTTCGCGCAGGCTGGGGGAGATGATGTTGGCAGGCGCGGTGATCGCGCCCGACGCGCCGTTTTGCAGGGCAAGATGGAAGTATGAGTCTGTGCCGTTGAAGACGGCGAGGTCTGAGCCGAAGCGTTTGCCAAGTTCGACTGCAAAGGATTCATCGTGGGAGGAATCTTTGATGCCCGCGAATTGATTTGGGAATGCGTCTTTCAAACGGGAAAGCAGATCGAGCGAGAAACCGATCCCGGTCATGCTGGGGATATGATAGCCAAGCAGATATTTGTTCGCTGGCACAGCTTTTCTGATGAGTTCGCTGAACCAGTTAAATAAACCGTCGTCTGTGGCTTTGCGGAAGTAGTAGGGCGGCAGGACGACGACGCCATCGTAGCCAAGCTCGAAGGCGAACTTGGTCAGGTCAATGGTTTCGCTGAGGCTGGGAGTGCCCGTGCCTGCCAGCAAACGGAAGCCGGGTACTTGCTGTCGAAAGGCACGCACGGATCGCAGGAAAGATTCGCGCTCAGATGGTGAAAAGGAAGGCCCTTCGCCAGTGGTGCCAAAAAAGAGCGCACCGTGACACCCCCGGGCGGCGAGGAATCTCAATAAAACGGGAACAGCTTCAAAGTCAATGCTTGAATCGGGCTTCAGGGGAGTCACTGCCGCGGCGTAGACTCCGGCGAGGGGGTGTAAATCCGGCATGGTGTTAGTCATCCTTTTCTTCAATGAAATGCCGCGCGGCCTGGTCGGGCGGCTGGAGGGGTCTTCCTTCTGCGGTGGCAAGGTAATGCTGGTGATCGAGTACCCAGAGATAAAGATCGCCTTCGGTTCTGCCGGGGAAGTCTTTGAGGATTTTGCTTTTGCGAATCACTTTGACGATGGGCAGGTAAACCGTTTCGTACCAGTGTTCAACGGCCTCGCGTTCGGAAATGTCGCGCTTCCAATCCAGCCCCATGAAATAGCGGTGGACGGCGATGTGCTGGAGCATCCGGTCGAAGCCATCGGGGATGGTGAGTTTGATGTTTGCGCCGGGGTGAATGTTATCGAGCGCGGTGCGTTCGAGGAATTGGACTTTTGCGCCAAGGATTTCCAGGTCTTCGGGTTTGAGATCGGGCGTGATGTTGACGCGGGTGGCGCATTCGCGGATCTCAGCATCAATGAATTCCTGTCCCTGTTCGCGGGCGACGGAGACGCGGTGGTGGCCGTCCACAACAAAATAGACCTGGCCGATTTTGTAGAGCAGGATGGGCGGCAGGTTGACATCCTGGTAGAAGGCGCGGTCAACGCTTTGCCAGCGGTTGGAGGTTTCATTTTGGGTGGGGAGGAAGGCGCGGTCGAATTCGTGGTAGCGGTTGAGGCTTCCGACAATTTGGTCAACACGGATGGTTTGCACGCCGCGGTAGATGGGGCCGCCGATGCGCAGTTTTTCCTTCACTTCATCATAGGAGAGGAGCTGTGTGGGCGTGCCGGAAATTGCCGCCCAGACTCGATTTAGAAAGGCTTTGAAACGGGCACGCTCGAAATCGGCGCGCACGCGCATGGTTAGTTCGTCAGACATGGTTATATTTTTACTCAGCTTATTGCGCTTCGACTTCAGCGCACCCTTCGACTTCGCTCAGGACGCACCTCCGCTCAGCGCGAATAATTTTTAATGGCTTACGTCAATTACCTTGTATGGAAATACGTTGATAATTGTCGTCATGCCGAGGGTGGTTTCGGATTGGGCGAGGTTATTTCGGTAGAAGTGTGTGTGGCCGTGAAAAAGGTAGCGCGGTTTGGCGATCCGCAGGAGCAGGTTGATGGCACGCAGTCCCGTGTGTGCCTGGGTGTCTTCATCATGGATTCCAAGCGGAGGGGAATGGCTGATGAGGATGTCCAATGCCCGCCCGTAATGGATGCGATTGAGCAGGAGGCCGGGGAGCAGGCGCATTGCACGGAACCAGGCTTCGCTTTGTGTGTGCTGATTGACTCCATCCGGCCGGTAGCGGATGGAGCCTCCAAAGCCGCCAATCAAAAATTTTTTGTGCCGCGCCAGTTTGAGGTCCAGGTTGGAGGCGCCTTCGGCTCGAGTCAACTGGTTACGCGGATCGTATTCCGGGTCATGGTTGCCTGGCACGTAGAACATCGGAACGTTCAGGACCGTGAGCAGGTATTCCAGGTAGGGATAGGGGAGGTCGCCGCAACCGAGGATCAGGTCCACATCTTGAAAGTGGCCGCTGGATGCGAGGGAATAGACGCGGTCAACCACCTGGTCGCTTACGGCAAGAATTTTCACGGCGCTTTCATTTTGCCGCAGAACCCCATTCCGTGCAAGTGCCGCAGCTTCCTTATTAATTTCATGAGGCTGCGGTACAAGCGCCGCCTTCCCCTACAAAATTGCAACCTTATGAGCATTTGCATTTCCCTCAACTGCACACTATAATTTGGTAAGCCCGCATATATGCGGATAGGAGTTGGATACTGGATACTAAAAATATCACTCAGCCACTTGAGCCTGGGGATGAAACTCCCCGTCAACAGCTTCAATCTGGCGTAACGCTGGTCAAACGATACAGCATTCAGGAAGTTATTGGTATCGGAGGCATGGGGTCGGTTTATCGCGCCCGTGACCTGCATTTCCCGAATGTGGTGAAACTGGTGGCGGTGAAGGAGATGATCAACCTCGCACCCGACCCGCTCGTGCGGCAGACGATCGTGCAGAATTTCGAGCGCGAAGCCAACCTGCTGGCGACTTTGAATCATCCGTCCATTCCGCGCATCTACGATTATTTTTCCCAGGACAACCGGTCTTATCTCGTTTTGGAATTCGTTCATGGCAAGGACCTCGAGACGGTCATCGACGATTCAAACGGATTCATGCCCGAAGACCAGGTGATCAGTTGGGCGATCCAGCTTTGCGACGTGCTGGCCTACCTGCACGGCCACAAACCCGACCCGATCATCTTCCGCGACATGAAGCCTTCCAACGTGATGATCAATCACAATGGTGATGTGGTGCTCGTGGATTTTGGCATCGCCAAGACCTTCCAAACCGGCATCAAAGGGACGATGATCGGCACGGAAGGATATTCTCCTCCCGAACAATATCGCGGCGAAGCCACACAACTGGCGGATATCTATTCGCTGGGTGCAACCCTGCACCACACGCTTACGCGCCGCGACCCGCGCCTTGAACCGCCATTCTCATTTGCGGAAAGACCCATCCGGCGCATAAACTCCAACGTCTCTGTGGAGTTGGAGGCAGTGGTCAACACCGCTTTGCAGTACAATCCGTCCGAACGTTTTCCCGGCGCTCCTGCAATGAAGGAGGCGCTGATGAATGTTGCGCGCAAAACGGGCGCGCTCACCAAGATCACTTCCGCGCTTCCGGTCAAAACCGGCGGCATCAAGCCGCTCTGGTCATTCAAGTGTGAAGACGAAGTGCGCGGCACGCCGATCCTGCACCAGAACACGCTCTTCATCGGCTGCTATGATAACAACCTGTACGCGCTCAACGCCGCCGAAGGCCGCTTCCAATGGAAGTACGCCGCCGAGGGCGGGATCGTTGCCCGCCCGGCCGTGTATGACGGCAATATCTTTTTCGGTTCGGAAGACCAGCGCCTGCACGTGGTGAGCATTCGTTCCGGCAAAGTGGTGTGGACGTATTACACCGACGGCAAGGTGCGTTCGTCGCCGCGCATCGCCGAGGGTCACATTTTCTTCGGTTCGGATGATAACTGCCTGCACGCCGTAAACCTGACCAGCGGCCGCGCCGTCTGGAAATTCGACACCGGCGACCCGATCCATTCCACACCCGTGGTTGCCAACGAATTGGTATGCGTCGGTACGGAGGGGGGCGGCATGTGCGCCATTGATTTCCGCGGCGAATTGAAGTGGCGTTTCCAGGCCAAGCGTGCCATTACCTCTTCGCCTGCCGCCGAGGGACAGGCCATTTATTTCTCCTCCCTCGACAGCACGCTTTACGCGTTAGACTCGAAGAACGGCTGGGTGATCTGGCGCTTTCGCCTGGGGAAGGGTTCAGTCTCTTCGCCGGTGGTTGCTGACGGGCTTGTTTTTGTGGGCGCGGCGGATGGTTTCATCTACTGTGTGGATGCGCGCACCGCCAAGGAAGTCTGGCGTTTCCGCACCGATAATCAAGTCAGCAGTTCGCCAACCATTTACAAGGATTCCCTTTATTGTGGTTCCGTGGATGGCAGCCTTTATTGTCTCGAATATCGTTCCGGGCGCCTGCGCTGGAAATTTGAAACCGAAGGCCACATTACCGGTTCTCCGCTGGTCTTTGATGACATTGTTTACGTCGGCTCCACCGATCACCAAGTCTATGCATTGTTCGCCTAACTCGGACGAGCCGAAAAAGTTTTACCGCGAAGCCCGCTAAGAGCGCAAAGATTTTAAAGGTTTTTCTTAGCGGCCTTTGCGTGCTTGGCGGTTCAAAAATTCTTGCACAAAAAACAAGGAGTTCACTTGTCAGGTATCTTCCGCAAACTTTTTGGAAAAGAACAACAGGAAACACCGAAAGTGATCGATTCGGCCACCACCGCCCCGCTTTCGGACCAGCAAATCAACTCGATCATTCACAGCCAGAACGTGCGTTATGAGATGCAACAACTCATCGCCAGCAGTGGACAATCCGTTGGCAAACAGCGTGAGCATAACGAGGACAGCCTGCTGGCGCTTACGACCACAATTGCAGGCAACGCCGAAAGCGTTCCCTTCGGCCTCTATATTGTGGCCGATGGCATGGGCGGGCATCAGTTTGGAGAGGTGGCAAGCAACGCCGCGATCCGCATCATGGCAGGACACGTCCTGCGAAAGTTCCACTCGTACTTATTCAACCTGCCAACGCAGGCTCTTGAGGAGTCCCTCCAGGAGGTAATGGAAACTGCCATACGCGATGCCCACCGTTTCGTCCAGCGTGAAGCGCCGGGAAGCGGAACCACCGTTACCGCCGCGCTGGTGCTCGGTCAGCAGGTGACGATTGCGCACGTGGGCGACAGCCGCGCCTATTCGATTTATCCCGATGGAAGAATAGAGCCGATCACGCGGGACCATAGCCTGGTCAAGCGGCTTGAGGAACTCGGCCACCTCAGCAAAGACGAAGCCGCCAACTTCCCGCATCGCAACGTGTTGATCCGCGCACTGGGACAGGGCGAAAGCCTCGAAGCCGATATCTTCACTATTCCTTTTCCACAGCCCGGTTATCTCATGCTGTGCAGTGACGGTCTGTGGGGCGTGGTGAACGAGAAGGATATTTATCGCGCAGTGATCGAGGCCCCCAACCTGCACCGCGCCTGCCTCAATTTAGTGGAAGCCGCCAACATTGCAGGCGGCCCCGATAATATTACTGTTATTCTCGCTCAATTAATCGGATAATCATGCCTATTTCCAAGTCGGATCACTATGCTGTTTTGGGCGTCTTGCGCGATGCCACGCAGGAGGAGATCAAGCGCGCGTATTTTGAGGCTGCCCAAAAATTGCACCCGGATAAAAATGTGGCTCCCGGTGAAACCGAATTATTCCTTGAAATTCAACAAGCATACGAAGTTCTTTCCAGCCCTCAGCGCCGATCACAATACGATGCCACCCTTCCGCCTGACCTGGGGATGAATACCCTCGTAAAGCACCAGGTCTTTTTTAGCCGCCCCAACCTGGTGAAATTGAATGAGCCGCAGTTGGTCTACGTGCTGGTCGAGATCAGCCAGCGCGACGAAACAGAGAAAATCCCGACCCCGCCGCTCAACATCTGTCTCGTGCTCGATCGTTCCACCTCCATGCAGGGTGAAAAATTGGATATGGTGAAAGCGGCGGCCATTCAATTCATCCGCAGTTTGAGGCCGCAGGATATATTCAGCGTCGTCGCGTTCAGCGACCGGCCCGAGGTGATCGTTCCCGCTTCCCTTCAAATGGACCGCGCCAAGCAGGAAAGCCGCATCCAGATGATGAAACCGTTTGGCGCGACGGAGATATTCCAGGGTCTGGAGGCCGGGGTGAAGGAAGTTCGTCATGGCCTCGATCCGTCCCGCGTCAATCACATTATCCTGCTTACAGACGGTCATACTTACGGCGATGAGCAGGCCTCCCTGGAACTGGCCGAACAGGTCGCCCAGCAAAACATAGGCATCACCGGCATGGGCATTGGCAATGAATGGAACGACATCTTTCTCGACGCCATTGCCAGCCGCACCGGAAGTTCCAGCTCCTACATCTCCAGCCCCAAGGATATTCAAAACCTGCTGGTGAAAAAATTCAAAGCTCTTGCCAATACGTTCGCCGATGAAGTGATTTTGGAATTCAAGCAACAGGATGGCGTTCAGATGAACTATGCCTTCCGGCTTCAGCCTGAAGGCGGGCCTCTCACTGTGGAACCCCAGATGCGCCTCGGACCAATCCTACAGGACGCGCCCCTTCATTTTTTGATTGAATTTGTCGTTCAACCTTCCGCACTAAAGAATGAGACCATTGCCCTGCTGGACGGTTCCCTGAAAATTTCCATTGCCGCCCGTCCCACTCCTGTCCCGCCCATTCGTTTGCGTCTCACACGGGATGTAAAAACCGACGCCGCGCCTTCGCCGCCGCCCACCAAGGTATTGCGCGCACTTTCCCGTCTCACCCTCTATCGTATGCAGGAACGCGCCCACACTGAGGTGGAAGTAGGCAATTACGAATCCGCTTCGCGCCACCTGCATAATCTTGCATCGCACCTGCTTTCACAGGGCGAACAACAACTTGCCAAAACCGCCCTGCTGGAGGCGGATCACATTGAACGTATGCATAATTGGTCGGCTGGCGGCGACAAAGCCATTAAATACCATACGCGTGCGCTTTTGCTGAATAGCGTAAAGGAGAAAGAGCAATGATCGTTTGTCCAAATTGTAAACATACAAACATGGCAGGCACTATGTTTTGCAGTGAATGCGGCGCCCAACTTGTTGGAAAAGATTCGTTGATCACTCAAAACATCGCGCCCGGCCAGGATGAAGTTCTTCCACAGGGTCCATCTGTCCCGCCGCGCAGTTACCAGCCTGGCGGTGCAGACGCCTGGGGTAGCCTGCATCTATTGGATACCGGACAGGTACTGCCGTTGACCGGCCGAAATGAATTCACGCTTGGCCGTATCAGCGAAGGCCAGCCGATCATGCCGGATATTGACCTTTCTCCATACCAGGCCTATGCGAGCGGTGTCTCGCGTTTACATGCAGTGGTAAAACGCGACGGTGGGCGCATCATCATCATGGACCTGGGCTCCGCCAACGGAACATATATCAACGGCAAACGAGTTGTAACCAACGTTGAACAAATTCTTAATCACGGCGATATTGTTGCCCTGGGAAAATTAAAAATACAGGTTTTGCTAAAGAGTTAATCTGCTGAAAGAGACTCAACATGGCCTATACAGTCATTTTGCATATTGCCGGAGAAACCGCCATCGCGGGAGAAGTGGAAGAACTTCCCAAACCCACGGATACGATCCTCGTCGTCACCAACCCGCGCCTGCGGGACGGTAAGGATATCCATTACCTGGAGGCAAACGTTGTTAAAGTGATCTGGCCGATTGCCAAGATCAACCTGATCGAAGTCCTTGAAGGCACGGATGAGGAAAAGATCATCGGCTTCGTGAGGGAATAACATGCCAGAGTCATTTGAACGCCGCCGCATCCTGATTGTGGACGACGAAGAGCGCATGGTACGCTTCATTCGCATGAACCTCGAGCATGACGGCTTTCAGGTCAGCGAAGCCTTCAACGGCAAACAGGCCATCCAAAAACTGCGCGACGTTACCCCCGACCTGATCCTGCTTGATATCATGATGCCCGACCTCGACGGGTTCGAAGTGCTCGAAACCGTGCGTGAGATCAGCACCGTGCCGGTCATCATGCTCACGGCCAAAGGCGAGGAGGATGACCGTGTGCGCGGCCTTGAGCTCGGCGCGGACGATTACATCACCAAGCCGTTCAGCCCGCGCGAAATGGTCAGCCGCGTGAAGGCCGTCCTGCGCCGCACCGAAGGCGTCAGCGGATCCATGCACGGGCTTCTCGAAATTGACGACCGCCTGAAAATTGATTTCGACCGCCGTGAGATTTGGCTCGAAGGCAAACTCGTCAAACTGCGCCCCACCGAATACCGCCTGCTCTTTCATCTCGTGCAAAATGCAGGCTGGGTGGTCTCACACGATCAATTGCTCCAGAAAGTATGGGGCTACGAATACCGTGACGAACCGCATTACGTGCGCCTGTACATCAATTACCTGCGCCAAAAACTGGAAAAGGATCCGGCCAGCCCCAAATACATCCTCACCGAGCGCGGTGTAGGTTATCGCTTCGTGGATTTCAAAAGACAAAAAGAATAGGCCATGTCTCCTGAAAACCAACCCGATGGCAAACTCCGCATGGCGGTAAAACTGCTGTTGATCTGTGCGATCTGTTTCGGCGCAATTTATGGCATGGTCTCGCTGATTGCCGCCCTGACCCAATAACCACCAAAAAATTTAACGGAATTTTTATAAAAGGCTTGCGTTTTTCTGACGCGAGCCTTTTAAATTTAGGGCGTAAATTTCAATCACCAAAAGGAGGTACCTATGTCCAATTTAATTCGATGGGAACCGGCTCGTGAGATGATGACCCTGCATGAGGCCATGGACCGCCTCTTCGACGACGCATTCACCCGCCCGTTCAACCTGACCGGTAACTGGTCTGGGCCTGCGATTGACATGTATCAAACCGACAACGAGATCGTCGTAAAAGCCGCACTGCCCGGCATCAAAGCCGACGAAGTCCAGATTAACGTCACCGGTGATGTGCTCACGCTGAAAGGCGAGATCAATCACAAGGAAGAGGTAAAGGAAAAGACCTGCCATATCCGCGAACAGCGCTGGGGTTCGTTCGAGCGCTCCGTCATGCTTCCCACTGAAGTGATCGCCGATAAGGCCAAAGCAGATTTCGAGAACGGCATCATCACCATCACACTGCCCAAAGCCGAAGAAGCCCGTCCCAAGACGATCACCATCAAAGCCAGGTTCGCGGGCAGTTAGTTGTACTGCGAGCGGGGTATTTCTACCAAAGCGGGAATCCGATCAGCGACACGATCCATCCGATCAACGGCTCGTGGATTTGCAGTCCGATCAGCGCGGCGAGAATGCCAACGACCGCGCCTGCCGCAATATCTGACACATAATGCACACCCATCGCGACGCGCGCCAGCGCAACCAATGGCGCCCAGATCCAAAGGAGGGCGGCCAGCCAGAGAGGGGCAAGCGCAGTTGCCAGCACTGCAATCAGAAACGAACGCGCCGCGTGGCCGGATGGGAACGAATGCGGATCGGTGTTGCGGTAGATACTGCCCCAGTCGCCTTCGGGCCGCCTCCTCTTCACGATGAACTTGATGCTCATCACCAGCGCCACCAGCAGGCTGATTCCCACAAACTCCACAACTTCCCATTGCTTCCAATAGGGATTGCTGACAAACCATAAAAGAATAAGCGCCGCACCCCAGAACCACGAATCACCGGAGTGGGCAAAAATGGCGGACATATTCCGTAAAAGACCCGGCTTTTCGGCCACACGTAATTGGCCGGAGAGCCGGGCATCGAGTTCAAGCAATGACCGAAAACTCATTTGGCTTCGGCCTTCGCTTTCGTTTTGGATTTTAGCCGGGCTGTGGGCATCTTCTTCGTCGAAGTTTTCAATGTTTTTGCAGGTTTTGCTTTCACCGCCTTTTTGGCCGCCGGTTTTGCCTTCGCTGTTTTTTTCAATGCGGGCGAGGCGGACTTGACCTGTTGCGGCGCAAGATCGGCGCGCAGGATTTCCAACTGGTGCGGCTTGTCCACGTCCATGCACGGTTCGGCGTGATCCCAGACAATGGCGCGGCCTTTGATGTTAATGCGTTTGCAGACCTTTTCAACCAGATCGTCCAGTGTGATGCTATGTGTTGCCACCTGGAAGAGCGTGTCGAAGCCGATGGTGGCCGCCTGCCGGAGCGGACTCTTGCGGTTGCCGATCAGAGATTCCCACAGGTCGAGATGTTCCGTCGCCATGCGGACGTGAGTGATATTGATGTCGGCGCCACAAAGTTCAATGTCCTTGAGCCGGGTATAGGTCCGGTTGGAGGCGGGATAGCGGGATTCCATTACTTCACGCGGACAGACTCCGTAGTACAGGTCGTCCTTTGTTTCCATGGAAGTAGTCACGAGCCAGTCCACCATTTCGGGCCTGAGGGCGGGAATATCTGCGGAGACGATCAGCACGTATTTTGTTTTTGCATTAAGTTCCAGTGACTTGTTTACGCCCGCGACGATGTTTGCCAACATGCGTCCCTGGTTGGAAAGATAGTGTAACGGTTTCTTGCACGTCAAACCGCTCTTGGGCGAGAGGCCGATCAGGATAACGTTATCCACCTGTTTGGCGCCGCCGAGGGCATCCAACACCCATTGCACCATGGGCTTGCCGGCCACATCAATGAGCGTCTTTGAATCACCTTTTGAATAACCATATAAAGGATCGTCTGGGCGGGGGATTCCGCCTGCGGTTACGATTGCATCCATAAAAATCTCCTTATCAGCATGTCATTGCGAGCGTTCTGTGCGAAGCAATCCCATGTTCCATGCGAGAGATTGCTTCCCGAAGGTTCGCAATGACATCAATTCAGCTCCTGCAACTGTGGTTCAAATCCCAGCTTATCGAGCATCTCATCCAGTTCAGGCCAGGTGAGCGGGCGATTTTTGCCGGAGATGGCCACCAGCGCGGCTTCCATCATGTTTGTGCCAAAGGAGCGGCCATCCATCACGGGTGTGGTGGTGACAAGATATTTCACGCCGCACTTTTTAAAGAGTTCAACATCTTCCGGCGTGGTGGTATTGGTGACGATCACCTTGCCTTCCATATCGTCCGGCATGTTGCGTTTGATGTAGAGGCAGTCGCCTGCGACCACGGTTGCCCACTTGTACCACTTCTCCCATTTGGGGATTCGCAAGTTCTGTTTTTCGCCGGTGGGGTAAAGCCATTCAAACGGGAAGCGCGTGACGATGGGGATCATGATCGCGGCCAGGGTCTTCAACCCGCCAATCGAGCGGATGGGGATGGGGATATCCAGGGCAAACATCAGGTCGCAGAAGACCGTTTCGTAGCCTGCCTTTACAAACGAAGATGAGAGTCCCCAGCGATCCACGCCGACGGTCATCATCATTTTGCGGCCGCGGGCATTAATATAATCGCCAATCTTTTCATCCAAAAATGCGGGAGCTTTGTTTTCAAGTGTATTCTTTAAACCGCCCCCATCCACCACCGGCGTTTTTTCGATGTAGCGCACCAGCTTTTGCACTGAATGAAAGGGATAGAACTTGCCTTCCACGATTGCGCCCAGGTCGGCGCCGCCGACGCCAAACGCATCCACCTTTCCATCCAGTTCCTTGTATTTCAATGCGGCGGCTTCCATGTCGCCGTCGGTGCCGATGCGTTCGATGCTGACCTTTTCGCCCAGCAAGGTCACCTCCACTGACTTGTTTCGTTTGGATGAGCCAATGCTGATGCTGACCGCTCGTTTCATAGAGCTTCCTCCTGGGATGAGATTCCTGCCAGTTATAACACGGAAATCAGGCCACAGGTCCGGTTGGAAGCGTTCCTAAAATCGGAAGCGTGAAGCAGAACGCCGCGCCTTTCCCCGCTTCGCTCTCGACCCATATCCTGCCTCCGTGGACCTCGATAATTCTCTTCACCAGGGCGAGTCCAATGCCGGTCCCTTCCGAGGAGACGTCCAGTTTGTTGAACAGGCCGAAGACCCGGTCGTGATGTTCGGGGGCAATGCCGATCCCGTTGTCGCGGACGAAGAAAACGATGCCTCCATTTTCATCGGTGCGCGATCCGATCTCGATACATGGATCAGGTTGGCCGCCCATGAATTTGGCGGAATTATCCACAAGGTTTTGAATCACTTCGAGGAGCCGCTGGCGGTCACCCTGAATATTCGGCAGGCCGCTTTGGATCTTAATTCGGATGTTTTTCCCCTGCAATCGCCCCTGCACGAGTTCGACCGCATCGCGCGCGAGCGCATCGAAGGGAATGTTTTGCGGGGGATTCATCAAGCGGCCAACGCGGGAGAGTTCAAGCAGTTCGCTGAGCAATGTTTGCATTTTATCGGTTGCATCGCTGATGCGTTGAATGTCCCTTTTCAAGCGCGGGATGTTGCCGCTGGAAGTATCCTGTTCGATGAAACCGAGAAAGCCTTTGATCGTGATGAGAGGCGACTTAAGATCGTGTGAAACCGTGTAGGTGAATCGTTCGAGTTCCGCGTTTTTGTCTTCGAGTTCCTGGATGAGTTTCTCGCGTTCGGTCTCCACCCATTTGCGCTGGGTGATATCGCGGATCATCACGAGCGCAGACTCGGCGCTTATCGCGGCGACGCGCGCTTCGAAAAAGTGCATTTCCTCGCCGGGTGGAAGACCGTACTCGAAGGCATGAAGCTGGTCGGTTTGAATGGCGCGTTCGAGCGCGAAGATGGTTTGCGCGGCGATTTGCGGCGGCAACAAGTCTTTGATGTTTTTGCCGAGGAACTCCTCCGGCGGCATCAGGTTTTGGACATCCTTGGCGGGGATAAAGTTCAGAAAAATACCGTCGTGCGAGATCTCAAAGATCATGTCGGGGATGGCATTGAGCAGGGCGCGGGTGCGGGCCTCGCTTGCCAGCAAGGCGCTCTGCGCCTGTCTTTGGAGGGTGACGTCATAGAACATGGACAGGATGCAGGTCTCTTCGCCCAATTGCACCAGTTCATAGAATGCAATCACAGATTTATTTTTGCCCGCGGCCGCTTTGAATTGGTAATCAGGATCGTTGATGGAGCGCGCCCGAATTAGTTTATCTATAAAGTTCGAGCGCTCCTCTGTGCTGGGCCACAGGTTCAGATCGAGGGCGGTCTTGCCGCGCGCTTTTTCCGGGCCGAAGCCGCTCAAATTCCAGTATGCCGCGTTTGCGTCAATGAAACGGCCTTCATTGAGTGAAGTGATACAGATGGCAACCGGGCTGGCGTGGAATATCTTCCGAAAACGTTCCTCGGTGGCGCGCAGGGCGGTTTCGGTGGCGCGCCGTTCCTTTAGTTCGTTCTGAGCCTGTTCGTAAAGACGGGCATTGTCAATCGCGAGAGAGGCCAGCGCGGCAAAGCGTTCAAGCAGGGACACCTGCTCGTAGGTAAACGGATTCCCTTCTTCGATGCGGGCCATGGACAGCGCGCCGATGACCGTATTGCCGGATTTCAGCGGCACGGCCATGACGGTCTTGACCCCAAGGTTGAGGATTTCCCGATTATGTCCCTCCCAGTTTGGATAATCATTTACCAGCACGGTCTGGCCGCTTGTCCAGGCCTGGCCGGTAGCGCCTTCATTCCGCCGCGTAAGTGAACCGTTGTATTGGGTTAGAAGTCCATGCCCAAATTCCTGCTGAAGGGCAGAGTCATCTGGCAGGGTCAATTCCACAACCCCGTGGGGGGTGCCGACCAACTCACAGGCGCGGGTCAGGATCGATTCAAGGAGTGGGTGAAGTTCGAGCCGGTTAACCAGCCCAAGGGTCGTCTCATGAAGCGCTGTAAGATAGTCCGCCTGGCGCTGTAATTTTTCCTCGGCGCGCAGGCGTTCCTTCAACTCGAGCCGCGCGTCGTAGAGGGAGCGATTCAGGTTATTGACCAGCAAATAGATCAGCGTTCCGGCAAGGAGAAAAATAGCCGTCAGGTCGCGCGCGTAATTCAGCGGGTCGTCAATGTGCGTTGGGCGGATGTTGTTTTTTTCGAGTACGGCAAAATACCAAATGGCCCCAATGCTTATGGCAGTGAATATGAGCGCCGGGCGCAAGCCGAGCAGGAGACTGGCAGTCAGGATAACGATCAGGTAGGCAACCGCGGCCGCGTCGCGGATTCCGTCGGCTTCCCACACTTGCAGGGTCATCGCGGCCCAGGTACTTAAAACCAGGAAGACACTGGCTTCTCTCACGTATCCAAGCCGCATCGCCACTTGCACCAGGAGAAGAACGATGGCAATCGCGCCGAGAATTAGCAATGGTGTAATCCCGTTCTCAGCCTGGAAGATGGCCCGAATCAGGATGAGCAGGATGAGCAGGGTAATCGCACTCCACGAAAAGGAGTTCAGGAATCGCGCCGCGCGGTTTTTCTCCTCGCTTTCAAAAATAGGCGCACTGAACAGGCGGCGGAAATAGGACGGCATGGATTATCTTGCCAGCAGCTCGTCCAAAACTTTTTTCGACTGCTCCTCGATCACCGCATGTTGACTCCCGCCATGCGAATCCATTGTGACCACCACCGGGAATTCCTTTACTTCGATCACCCACATCGCCTCAGGGACGCCAAACTCCATTTTGAAAACCCCATGCACGCGCGTGACGGTCTGCGCGAGATACGAAGCCGCTCCGCCGATGGCGTGGAGATAAGCAAACGGGACTTCCTGGCAACCCTTCAACGTCTTCGCACCCATCCCGCCCTTGCCGATCACGCCCTTGACGTTGAAATGCTTCATCATATCGGCCTGGTACGGCTCCTCGCGAATGGACGTGGTGGGGCCTGCCGCGACGAATTTATATTCCTTCGTGTCCAGCCCGGCCACAACCGGCCCGCAATGATAGATAACCGAACCGTTCAACAACCTCTTCAACTCTTCGTACACCTGCAAATCATCGCCCTGCGGCGGACGCGTCTTCTTGACAAAAGTTTCGATCATCCATTTATGCGCCGCGTCACGCCCGGTGACCATGATGCCCGTCAATGTCACTGCTTCGCCCACTTTCAATGAGCGGATGGTTTCATCGCTGATGGGGGTTGTTATTTCTCGCATGATATTCTCCATAACGGAACACGCAACACGCATTACTTCTTCGTGTTGCGTGTTCCGTCAACTGATTAATCGTAACTAACCTCTTCCCCCGTCACTGTCATCTTCCGCCTGCGATACGCCCAACACATGTACGAGACGGAAACAAAATACGACGCGGGCAAACGATGCAAACCGGTGATCTTCGTATCCAGCACGGTTGTCCTGCCGCCGAAACCCATCGGGCCGATGCCCATTTCGTTGGCTTCCTTCGTTAGGTGCTCTTCAAGTTCGGCAAGTTTCGGGTCAGCGTTGCGCGTGCCCATTTCGCTCAACAATACTTCCTTCGACTTGATATAAGAGGAGCCGCGGTCGCCGCCGATGGACACGCCCAGCACGCCCGGCGCGCAACCCTGTCCCTGCGCCTTTTGCACTGCATCCAAAACCACCTTGCGGACTCCCGCCAGGTCGCGCCCCGCGCCGAGGGAATTATCGGGCAAAGAATATTGACGACCAACATTCTCGCAACCGCCGCCCTTCAACATCAACTCGATGGTCAACGGCTGGTCTGCATCTACTTCTTCAAAATGGACATAGGGGAAGTCGTCGCCGCCAAGATTGTTTCCGCTGTTTTTGTCATACACGGCATCCACGGCATTCGGTCTCATATAGGACCGTTTGGTTGCCTCCGCCATCGCGGCACGGATCTGCCCTTTGAGTTTTCTCGTTGACCAGCCCTCCGGGTAATGAACGTGAAAGATCGGTGTGCCGGTATCCTGGCAGATGGGCGTTGAATTCGCACGAGAAAGCTCAACGTTTTTCAAAATAGTTTCAAATGCGCCGCGCGCCGGGGAACCAGGTTCCTCCTTTTCAATCGCTTCGCGCAGACGCTTCTCCACGTCCGCGGGCAGACTGCTCGACGCGCGGCGGATCAGTTCAAGGATTTCATTGGTCAAATCACGCATGGGATGCCTCCAAAAATTCAAGCCTATGATAATCCCGAAACTATGAAAATGCCATTTTAAAAAGTGAATGAGATTCCCCGTACAACATCTTGGCGATGTAATCGCAAAGGAACACAATACCTGGTCTCAGCCAGGCTGGTTATGCTTATATATGGGGATTCCTTGGTAACGAATTGTGCAAACAATTACGCCCTTCGCCAGCAGGACGCGTAATTGTCCCGAAAAATGATGTTTCCCAAAAATCCATTTAAGACATCCTCAAATTTCCTTAAACGCGTCCCATTCCTTGCGCAATTCCGATTTCCCGTCTTCTTCCAAAAAAGCGGCGTTCAGACCATTAAGATTTAACTGCCACAACTCATCAACTGTAAAACCTTGGGCGGCAAGTAATAGATATTCCTGGGTAAGATCGGTGGAAAACATTGGAGGATCATCAGAATTCACCGTTACATAGACTCCCCGGTCCATGAGATCTCGAATGGGATGACGTTGATTCGGCGGTACTACCTTGAGACGATAGTTGCTATATGGAGAGACCTCGAGTGGTATCTGCGTTTTGCGCAGTTCGTCAACCAGACGCGGATCTTCGATAGCGCGCACTCCGTGACCGATCCGCTCGGCGCGCAAACTGTGAAGCGCGCCCCAAATACTTTGCGGGCCTTCGGTCTCGCCCGCGTGCGCCACCACATGTAAACCCTGGCGACGGGCTTCGGTAAACACGTCCGAGAATAGTTCGGGGGGAAATCCAATTTCCCTGCCGCCCACGCCAAGGCCAATGAAGATGCCGCGTTCCCGCCCCTTCAATACAAAATCTAGAACCCGATAACGTGATTCTGGCATTTCGCGGGCAATATCAGGGATGAAGCGGAGTTGAATGCCAAACGCTGCTTTGCCGCGACTGGCACCTTCAGCCAGGGCAGCGATCACTTCATCCTGTGGAAATTTATCCAGCATCAGCGACGCGCTTAAAAACACCTCGCAATATTTGACATTGTGTTGAGCCTGACGTTGGAGAAATCGCTCCGTCATAAAGGCGAAATCGCTGGGTGTTTGCATGCAACTTGCAGCAAGCAGGTAGATGTCAACGAAATGATCGAAGTCTCTAAACGTGTACATTGCCTGCCAGTCTTCCAATCTCGACGCGGGAAGTATCACGTGATTGCGCTGCGCAAGTTCCCAGACGGTGGCGGCATCGGTTGCGCCTTCAAGATGAACATGCAATTCAACTTTTGGCATCGTCTGCAGAAAATGAGTGAGTTCTGCCGAAACAAAGGTGGATGTATATATTGGATTCATAATCGTTATAAAGATTCTCCTTGGGATGTTGGTGCGGCTTGTTCCTCATGATAGGCCGTTAGCGAGAGAATGGTCATGGTGTTTTGCACACCATCCACACTATAGATACGGTCAATGAAATTCTTAAGAATTGACACCGATAAAACATGGACTTTAATCAATAAACACCATTCGCCAGTGATGCCATCACACGCTTCGATGATAACTTCAGGCATGTTGAGCTGTAGGAGAGCGCCAGCTGTGTCGTCAGATTTGGCGCGGCTGGACACCCAAATAAAGGCAGTGATTGCATAGCCGAGCGCCGACCAATCAATGTCGGCATGATATCCGCGAATAACCCCCTGCGTTTCAAGCCGCTTGACACGTTCATGAACAGCCGGACGGGAGAGATTTACGGCTTGTTCCAGCTGCTCGTGAGATAAGCGTCCCTGTTGAGCGAGTAGGGAAACGATTTTTTTGTCAATTTCATCCATCGCAGTTTCCTCACGATCAAAATGTGCAAGGATAATAGAATATCGGCAACGAAAAGTCAATGTAATATTGCAAAGTCCAACGGAACGTCGGAATAGTTGCTCTTGATTTCAGTGATGGATGGCTTGTTGCCGACGAACTGTCGGCACTGAATGTTTTTTGCTGCACGAGACTGGCCCGAGTAACTCGCTGAAATCGGCCTGAGGTTGCTGTTCATGTCATTATCATGATGAAAACTACACCGCCTGAAGGGTGGCCGCCTGCTTTCCTCCTCAATCATGGTACATTGCCTCTATGTCCGCTCACACCGCCACCGCCCAAGCCGCGCCAAATATAGTATTCAAATATTGATGTTACATCCAAAATTGATTGAAGATAAAAAACGGCGTCACCGCAATAAGCGTGGAGCTTCTTTCTGGGCTAAAACCCATCCGCGAATCCTTCGAGACGCTCAGGACAGGTTTACGCCAATCTGCGCGAATTGGTTTAGAAATTAGCGAAAATTCGCGGACAAGTGCCTGACCGCGTTAAGTGCAATCCCACCCAAAAAACTCTCTCCGCAACAAACCCGGATGGATCGTTGCGGAGAGAGAATAAAGGTTACGGTTGCCAGTTATCGGTTCGCGAACCGGAGCCGCTGGTTGGGACCGTGTAGGTATGGTTGCTCCCGCCTTCCCAGACGATGGAGCCATTCGGATTCTTGACGATGTATTTGTACTGGATCGTCTGGCCCTTGCTGGCGGTAAACGTCACCGGGCCGCTCCAGGTGTTGCTGTTTACCCAGGCTAGTGGAACGGCTTGAGCCGTGTTCCAGTTGCCCAGTTCGGGCACATTGCCGACGATGAAGATGTTTTGTCCATAGTAAGTCACATAGCCGACCTCCGTAAAGGTGACTTGAACCGAGGCAGAGGTGGGGGTTGCCGTGGGGGGAATTGGCGTAGGCGTTGCCGTGGCAGGGATGGGCGTGGGCGTCGCGGTGGGTGATGAGCCGCCTGCCACCAATACGGCTCCCCAACGGGCCGACACAGGCACAGACACCGAGCCGTTGGACACAGTATAAGTTGCACTCCCGTTCAAAACATCGGTCAACATTGTGCCATTGGCAACATAGCCGGAGACGTTGATGGTCAATGTGCGTGCCGCCGCATTGTTATTGAGCGCAACGACGATCTTGTTGGAAGCGTCATCGCGGCCAAACGCGTACCCGCCATTGGCATCGTCAACCAACAATCCATGCTGAACGTTGCCGGTACGCAGGGCAGAGTAGCTCTTCCGCAGGCTGATGAGCTGTTTGTACGCGTTGCGTAAGGTCAGGTCTTCACTGCCCCACGGATAAGTGCGCCGCGAATCGGGGTCATTACCGCCGGTTACACCTACTTCATCGCCATAATAGATCGTGGGCGCACCGGCGTAGGTCATTTGGAAAAGGGCGGCCAGTTTGAGCTTGCTCTTATCCCCTCCTGCGTCGTTCAGGAAGCGGGCTGTATCATGTGAATCGATCAGATTCATCATGGCATACCAAGCCGGAGCCGGGTAATCCTCCTGGATCGCTGCCAGGAGATTGTTGAAGGTTGTTGCGTTGCTTGTTCCTTTGGCGATGAAATCGGTGAGCGCAAATTTGAAGCGATAATTCATCAGCGAGTCCATCTCGTTGCCGACCAGATACTCACTGCCATCGCCCCAGACCTCGCCGATCAGCGGCGCGTTGCTGTTGGCGGCTTTGATCGCCGTGCGCGAGCCCTGCCAAAAAGTATGGCTGACCTCGTCGGCTACGTCAAAGCGCCAGCCCGCCGCACCCTGGTTGAGCCAGTATTTCTGAACGCTGTCTGTGTTGTTGTAAATGTAATTCTTGACATCCGCAGTTTCACTCAGCGTTGGGATGGTGGCAAAGCCCCACCAACTGCTGTAATCGGGCGAACCCAGGATTCCCTGCACTGGCGTATCCCAGTTGATCTGAGGCTCGCCGGAATCCCATGTGTGATTTCTGTTCAGGTCGTCATACCAGCGGATCGGGCACTGGCTTACCGCATACCACGTCCAGTATGCCGAAGCGGAGCAGTTGGTGACAACATCCTGGAAGTATGGATGCGCCACGCTGGTGTGATTGAAAACGCCGTCGAGAATGACCTTGATGCCGCGGGCATTCGCCTCGGTGATGAGAGTTTGGAAAGCCGCCAAATCCCCAAAATACGGATCAATGGTTTTGTAATCGCCGGTATCATACAAATGATTGGACGGCGCGCTGAAAACCGGGTTGAAGTAAATCACCGTCACACCCAGGTCCTGGAGAACGTCGAGTTTGGCAGTCACACCCGCCAGGTCGCCGCCGAAGAAATCGCGCCCTTTGGGAGGATTCTCCGGCAGGTCATTCCAGTTGGTGTGCATCAGGACGTTATCGCCGTAAACCTTGTCGGTGGAGAGGGGATCGTTCGCGGTGCTGCCGTTATAGAAGCGGTCGGGGAAAATCTGATAGATAACGGCGTCTTTCAGCCACTGGGGAGTGCTGAAGTTCGGGTCGTAAACAGTGATGTTGTAGTCGCTGACTTGATTTTCCAGGTCGAACATTTGCCCCCAACCGCCGTCACGCGAACCGTCGTCGCTGTAGTAGTCTGTGTCATTTCCGTCCACAACCCGGAAGTGATACCACAGCACCGTGGGCGTGGACTGGGCGGGAATCGTCACCTGCCAATAATCGTAAGTGGCGTCGTTGCTGGCCCAACTCATGGAATAGAGTTGTTCCTGCCCCAGAGTGGAGTTCCAAATACGGACGGCGGCCCCGGTTATGTCGTAGCGATAGGAACGCAGCTTGAGCGTGATCGCCTGGCCTGTGGGAACGGCTCCGTAAAGACTCCGGTAGGAGGTGTCACGTGTATTGTGGCCCACGCCATTCCATTCGACGTTATTGTCGTTGGCGGCGGCTTGGACCGGTGAAGTGCTCCCAAGCATGGTCAGCACCAATACAAGGACCAGTCCTGCAAAAAACAACAGTTTCGGAAATGTAGCACGTTGCATAAAGTATCTCCTTCTTCTTGTTTGGAATATTTATCAGCCAGAAATTGCCTGGCATAATATTCTGAGCGAGGAAACTTTTTCACAACCCGGACAAATGACTGCTGTGTAATTACAACTGCACTAAAAAGAGAAAAACGGCAGGATTCATTATCTTTCGCTATCCGCTGATTATATGCGGGTTAAATTGAATTGCAATGGTAAATAAGGTTATGATCGCACGACCCTTGCCCTCATCACAAACCGATTAATTGCCCCAAAGCGATACTTGTATTCCTCGTCGCCGCGCATGAAATCGAATTCACAACGGTTGTTCTCACAACACCATTGAATGACATGCGCCAGCAAGACCCAGCCCGGTGAAAGTTCCATGTGGCCGCGGCCTACGCCTGAGTTGTAACCCCATAATTTTCCCTTGTAATCGAAGTTGAGCGACGCGGCGGCTTTGACGCCGTCCACTTCCAGGAAGCCGAGCCACAGATAACCCTGCTCGTGCGCGGCGCGCAGGATGGCGGTCATTTGCGCGCGCATGGCCGGGTGCAGGAAGTTTGCCTTGTTCGGGTCCTGTACCATGAGATCGAAGAAACCGTTGATCTCAGTTTCGATATCCGCGGTATGGTCTGCAGCGTAAAAACGGACAATCCCCGATTCCACCGCCCTTCGCATCTTGCGGCGGATCTCGTGACGCTGTTTCTTTTCGATGCCCGCAAGATAGGCTTCAAAATCACCTGTCAGCGGGATGTAGGGGGTGGGACGGTATATCTCCTTTGTGAAGGTCCAGCCGCGTTTGGCGGATTCCTCTTCGAGCGCGGCTAACGTGGGAGATGAACCGGGGAGGTTATACCAATCGAGGCCGTGCCAGCTCGAGGTCCCGCGTGAAGCGATGTAATCGAGCAGGCCGCTGATGAAGCGCGGTAAATCTGCGGGGCGGACGATCAAGTCCAGGTAGTCGGAAATTTCGATACTGCCAATGAACATCAACGCGGGCTGGCTTTCATATTCGGCCAGGAAGAGAGGGGCGATGCCGATAAGCTGGCCGTTTTCGCGGGCTGAGATGAGAAGCAGTTCAGCCTGCTTCCATTCACCGCCGCCAAGATGTTCCCACCATGCGCGCAAATATTCATATCGAAGAAAGGGCGTATCGTTGATGGACTCGGATAATAGGTTGTTCCATGTTTGAGGATCGAGTTCAGAGAAATCTTTGTGAAGGATGAATTCCATTATCAATTCCGTGATGTGTTGGGACATGTTTCGGCCAAATTTTACCAGTATAATGATGGCAACCCTTTGGTTATTCTTACGCTATGGCTCTTGACCTGACTCTCCTGCCACTCTATCGCAATAACGGACAGGAAGCCGCTTCCATGCCCGGCTTGCTTGTTCTCACGCCGCCTCGAAAGACAGCGCGCGGCCGCGAGCAGGACCGGCTCACGGCTTACCTGCTTCTTACGGGCAACGCAAGTTTTACCGGCGCGGAGTACACAAAACTTGCCGCAGACGCGGTGAACGTTTTTTATCAATCTCCCGGTTCGCTCACCAATGCACTGCGCCTCGCGGCTGAATCAGTCAACCATGCTTTGCTCGAACGCAACATGTCCACCAGCGGGCGCGGCCAATACGTTATTGGCTGGCTCACGCTGGCCGCGTTGCGCGAAAACCAATGCACGCTTTTACTCAGCGGTCCCATGCACGTTTACTGGCTCGGTCACGGCGGCGCGCGCCACTATTTTGAGCCTGCCATTTCGGGCAAGGGTCTTGGACTGGGTCAAGCGGCGGCCATCCATTATTCACAGGCCGCGCTCCAGGCAGGCGACCGTCTTGTGCTTTGTGGCAAGGTTCCCGCCGCGTGGGAAAGCACATTGAACGATGCCGCGCCTGCTTCGCTGGACGCGACCCGCCGCCGCCTCGTCAGCCTCACCGGCGACGATTTGAATGCGGTTTTGATTCAAGCGACTGAAGGCACGGGCAGGCTGACTCTGCTAAACGGAACGTTCCAACCCCAGGCCGATCCCGTTACCCAAACCGCCTCGCATCCACCCCTGACCTCAAACCTGCCGCGCGTCAAAGAAACAGAATCTCAAACCGAAGAGATCCCCGTTCCCCTCCCCGCGCATGTTGTGCAGCCTTCAGCGTATACCATTCCGCCGCAGCATGAAGAAGAAGTTTTGGAGCAGCCAGCTTCTTCAAATTTGACCTTTACCCCAATCAATCCGACGCGCAGAACGGCGCCGCGCGAATTTCCTTCATCCATACCGCGCGCGAAGCCTCAGGAACCACAGCCCGAACCGCCTGCCGAGGAGAAAGTCCCTCCAATTATTCAGGAGGACATCCCGCCCCAATACGGCGGGGAAACCAAAAAACCTGAGACGCCGCGCGAACCCTCCGAGCGGACGCGGCAGGCGGCAAAGGCACTTGCCGGCGGAATTCAGGGAGTCCGCCGCATGAATATACGCGTGGGCGAAGGCTTGCAAAAGTTTTTGCCGCGCCTGCTTCCGGGAAGCGAACCTGGCGAAATGCTTACCTTGTCTCCTGCCATGATGGTCTTTTTAGCCGTCCTGATCCCGCTTCTTGTGAGCACAATCGCAATCACAGTATTTTTCAAATATGGCTACAGCCTCCAATATCAAAATTATCTGGACCAGGCAAAGGAATTCGGCGCACAGGCCTCCAGCCTTACTGACCCGGTGGAACAGCGCGAGGCCTGGCGAAACGTTTTACTCAACCTGGAACGCGCCGAGGACTTCAAAGAAACCGAGGAGACGAAATCCCTGCGCCGGGAGGCCGAAGCCCATCTCGATCAACTGCTCGGAACCATGCGCCTGCAATTTTCACCCGCCTTCAGCAGTAATCTGGGTATGGAGATCAGCCGCATGGCCGCCAGTGAAACGGACTTATTCCTGCTCAACGCGGCCAACGGGGAAGTCATGCGCGCCGAACTCACCAGCAACGGTTTTCAACTGGATACCGCCTTCAATTGCGCGCCCGGCGATTTCGGAAACGCGACTGTCGGCCCGCTGGTGGATATCCTTGCCATGCCGGGATTGAATTCGATCAATGCGACTGTGCTCGGCGTGGATGCCAGTGGAAACTTGTTATATTGTGCGCCGGGCCAGGTGGCGCAGGCCATTCCACTGCTGCCTCCCGATACCAATTGGGTGCGCGTCACCGCCTTTACGATGGATGGGGGCAACCTTTACGTGCTTGATGCTCCCGCCCGCGCGGTGTGGGTCTATACGGGGAAGGATGGCACTTTTATAGACCGGCCCTACTTTTTCTTTGGCGGCCAGACTCCCGAAAAGCAGGATGTGATCGACCTGCTCGTGGCAGGTGATGAACTCTACATGCTCCACGCCGACGGGCATCTTTCCAATTGTTCGTACAGCCGCATCGAGAGCGCGCCCACACATTGTGAAGATCCGATCATGCTGACCAACCCGTTCCCGGCTTATCAGGATCAGGACCTGTTTGGAACCGCTCACATCACACAGATGGCCGCCAGCGCCCCGCCGGATACATCCCTCCTTTTGTTGAGCGCGGACGATCAGTCTGTGCTTCGGATCACACCGCGTTCGTTTGAGCTGCAAAACCAAATCCGGCCCGCTGCGGGATCGTCGAGTCCGCTGGCATCGGGACCTGTGGGTGCGATGGCTGTCGGTCCAAACCACGTGCTTTATCTGGCGCTAAAAGGCCAGGTCTATTTTGCGACGGGCATGCCGTAAGTATCCCTGACCTGCCGGCAGTTGTACCCGGCTTGCTTCATCCGCAGTTCAACCACCGATGGAACAACCTGCAATTGTGATGGAATTTAACAGGAGACATCATGTCGAACTTTCTCGCATCTCTCTCCAAATTATTTGCTCCCAAATCCGCCCCGATTAAATTGCCGCCCGATAGCCTCACTGAACCGGCGCAGATCACCCAGAGTAAAGTGCTGGTGACCGTTTACGATCCGGTGATGGATGCCGCCGGAAGGACTCTCTCAGAGCAGCAAAGCTGGTATCGCACCGCAGACCTGGTCACCGGTTTTATGGCCGATATCCTGCAAACCAGCAACGGCCTGGCTCGTTATCAAATCGTTCAGCGTGTGGACGTGGACGAATTCCCCGCCAAGATCGACGGCTTTCGTTACACCCCGCAAACCTACATGGACGTTCTGCGCGGCGCGTCGTCCCCGCATATGCCGCAGGAAGTGGATTACAACGCCATTCTCGGCAAATACAATATTCCGAGCCGCGTGGCAAAAAATGAGATTGACGAAGTGTGGGTGTTCGCTTTTCCCCATGCCGGGTTTTATGAATCCATCATGGCCGGACCGGGCGCCTTCTGGTGTAACGCACCCGCGCTGAAAAACACGGATACCAGCAAGCGCCGCTTCGTGGTCATGGGCTTTTCGTACGAGCGTTACATCGGCGAAATGCTCGAATCCTTCGGCCATCGCACCGAATCGATCATGGAAAAGACGTTCAGCAAATTGACGGGAGAGGCAAATCTCTGGAAGCGCTTTATCTGTTACGAAAAATCCGCGCCAGGCAGGGCCGCCTGCGGCAACATTCATTTTGCGCCCAACAGCCAGCAGGACTATGACTGGAATAACCCGACTCCTGTGAAAAGCGAATGCTACGATTGGCAGTTAAACTTCCCCAATTTCAAAAAAGACATTCGCACGGTCAGCCCTTCCGAGTGGGGAAGCGGGGACATCCGCGCCCATCATACCTGGTGGCTGGGCCACATCCCGAAAGTGGCCGGGCGCAGGAACGGGATTCACAATAACTGGTGGCAGTATGCTGTGAATCCGAATAAAGTGATCGTTTAGGGATCGGGCCGGCGCGCCTTCCTCGAGCGGTTGAAGATTCCTATGAAATTTGCAAGTTGGCTGTTATTCATCTGTAACGTGCCGGGGGGAAAGCCGCGCATACAATGTAATTGTAAGTGTAAAAGTTCATTTGCACTTTTCGAGCGATTATGTATGCTCACTTGCCGTTATTGATCCCGCTGATCTACCTGCTCGCCGCCATTCCATATGCAAGCCTGGGGTTATACGCGTGGCATCATAGGCCCGCCGCGGCGGTTATTCCCTTCGCGTGGATGATGCTTGGGATGGCTGTATGGTCGTCTTTATATTCACTTGAAATCCTATTCCCGGATGTCAATACCAAGCTTCGACTCGATAATATCGAGTACTTCGGCGTCGTCTCGATCCCCGTCTTTTTTCTGATTTTTGCGCTCGAATACAATGGCAAAGGCCATCTTCTCACTTTGCGTAACAAGGGCTTACTCTGGTGTATCCCGCTGGTTATTTTGATCCTTGTCTCGACCAATGAATTTCACGGATTAATGTGGAAATCCGCGACGGTCGAGCAAAACTACGGCTTATTTCTGCTAAATATTCAGCCTCAATTTTTCTTTTGGGTAAACGTAATTTACTCCTATATCCTTCTTTTAGCCGGAAGCTTGATCCTCATCATGGAGTTCGTTCAGCGGCCGGGAATTTATCGTTTCCAGGCGAGTCTCGTAATTATCGGTTTAATCTTCCCCTGGATTGGAAACGTTATTTATCTGACCGGGCTTGGTCCCATCCACAACCTTGACCTGACCCCGCTTTTCTTCATCCCAACCAGCATCGCCCTGGGATGGGCTATTGCGCGCTATCGCCTGTTGGATGTCATCCCGCTCGAACATGCGGCGGTATTGCAGAACATGCGCGATGGCGTCATCGTGCTGGATTCGCAGGAACGCGTTTTATACATCAATCCGATTGCCGGGCTGTTGATGGGCCGCACGGAGGCGGAGACAATCGGCCAGCCGCTTACCCGCGTTTCCGCGAGCTATGCGGATGCAATAACGCCCGAACTGACAGGGCAGGAAAAACAATTCGAAGTGACATTTAATGGGAGCGGAAGCGCATCCATCTACGATGTAACCATCTCTCCCATGCCCGCGTCACAGAAATCCATTGCCCCTCAAAACTCCAACTATGTGGTCATCTTTCACGATATTACCCAGCGCAAGGAAATGGAGACAATCCTCAGCCGCCGGGAAGCCATGATGGAAGCCGTCAGCCTTGCCGCGGATCAATTTCTGAAAGAGTCCCTGTGGGAGCATAACATTCCCGATATTCTCAAAAGGATCGGGCAGGCGGCGGATGTAAGCCGGGTATACGTGGTTATGAATTACACGGATGAGAAAGGCGTCCTCCACAGCAGCCTGTGTTATGAGTGGGCGGCTCCGGGCATAAAATCGCGGCTGGATGATTTGAATATGCAGCATATCCCGCTTCAGCAGGCCGGTTTCAGCCGCTGGGAGGATACTCTCAAAAAGGGACAATCCGTTCACGGCCTGTTGCGAGAATTCCCGGAATCTGAAAAGGACTTTTTGAAGAAGTACAAGATCAAATCAATGGCGGTCATGCCCATTTTTGTGGACAAGTTATGGTGGGGATTCATTGGGTTCGACGATTGCCGCCGCGAACGCAAATGGACCGTTGTCGAATTGGAAGCCCTGCATATCGCCGCCAATATCTTCGGCTCCACCGAAACGCGCGCCCGCGCCGAGCAAAAACTACTTCGCCGACAGCGCACGCTGAACATGCTTCACGAGATCGTCCTGCTCTCCCTTCAAGCTCCCAACCTGCAATCCATGGCGCATAACCTTGTGGAGCGCATGAAGGAACTGCTCAATGCCGATGGCTGTTATCTCGCTCTTTGGGACGAACCCTACCGGCAGGCCATTCCTCTGGCCGGTTCCGGCAAGGAAATAGACGCGTTCCTGGCATTCCGCCCTGCGCCGGGAGAAAAAACACTCACAGCCTCCGCCCTGCAGATTGGGCACACATTGGTGATAGGGGATACCCAGAATCACCAACTGACCGACTACAAATTTCCTCCCAATTTCTCCGCGAAATCCATCATCGTATTTCCGCTGATTGCAGGCAATAACCGGCTGGGCGCGATCATCCTGACTTCTAACCGCTATCGCCAGTTACTGCCCGAGGAAATTTCCATCGGCGAACAGGCATCCAGTTTGATTGCGCTCTCCCTCGAAAAATTCCAGGCCATGGAACATGCCCGCCGCCGGGCCGAAGAATCCGAAACCCTGCGAAAGGCCGGGGCCGCAGTCACTGAAACCCTGCACCATGAAGAGGCGGTTGTCCGCATTCTCGAACAACTGTCGCAGGTGATTTCCTACGACAGCGCCTCCGTTCAAATCCTCGATGGGAACGAACTGGAGATCATTGGCGGGCGCGGTTGGGAAAATGTGAGCGACGTAATCGGCATTCGTTTTCCAATTCCCGGAGATAACCCCAATACCATCGTTATTCAAACCGGAAAACCCTACCTGTTGTTGGAGGCGGATAAAGCCTACAAGGCCTTCAATAACCCGCCTCATAACCATATCCTTTCCTGGCTGGGAGTGCCGCTCATGGTGCAGGATCGTGTCATCGGCCTGCTTGCCGTTGATAGTTCCAAACCGCATCATTTTACGAATGAGAATATTAACCTGGTGGCCGCATTTGCCGAACAGGTTGCCATCGCGCTTGAGAATGCCCGCCTCTTCACCCAAACCCAAACCCTTGCCATCACCGATGCGCTTACGGGTGTGTACAATCGCCGCGGCCTGATCGAGTTGGGAGAATTCGAGTTCGCCCGCGCCCGCCGCATCAGCCGCCCATTCTCTGTGATCATGATTGACATTGACCACTTCAAGCGCGTCAACGACCACCACGGCCATGCCGCAGGCGATGAAGTCCTTCGGGCATTGGCGCAGCGCTGCCGGGTCGGCTCGCGAACCGTTGACCTGGTTGGGAGATACGGCGGCGAAGAATTTCTGATCCTTTTGCCCGAATCCAATCTTGAATCTGCCCGGCTTGTGGCCGAACGCCTTAGGCAGTCCCTGCACAATGAATCCATTCAAACCGAAGCCGGGCCGATGCGGATTACGATCAGCATCGGCGTTGCAGAAATGACCGACACAGACAATCTTAAGTCATTGATCGCCCGCGCCGACGGGGCATTGTACGAAGCCAAGAACAGCGGACGAAATCGCGTTATGCTCGCAAAATGATCAGGCGCGTTTCCACACCTGATACAACCCCAAATTCCCCCCCTCGCCATCAGACAAAAACGAATCAATGATACGGAACCCGCTCTGTTCAGCCAAAGCGGACAATTCCTCCGCTGTGAAATGGTGCGCGTACCGCAGACCTTCCCCCCCGCTCCGCCAATCCAATAAATAATCTCCCGCATCCACTTCGGACCGAGAAACTGCTGAGGCCTCCCACGGCTTGATCCTTGCCTTGAGTTTTTCACTGTTCAAAAACTGCCAATTCGACAGAATGAATCGCCCATCCTCTGCAAGCAATTTATGAACTGTTTTCAAAATGTCCAAACGTAATTCATCGCTTGGAATATGGTGCAAAACCGCAAAGGCAGTGATCAGTGTCCAGTTATCAGTGATCAGTAACTGATCACTGATCACTGATAACTGATTCAAATCAACCTCCATAAACCTGGCAGAAAACTCTTTCGGCTGGGACTCCGCATCTCGGAGCAGAGGCAGGCTAAAGTCCAGGCCAAGATACGGGCCGCGATGACCGCGCTTCGCCAATGCGCGGGCAAGTTCCCCATTGCCGCATCCCAGATCCAGGATAGTTTCGTCCCCTTTTAAAGATTCAAGGATTCGCTTTACCCCAGGCTGCAACCGCTGACGCGTGGCCGAAAAGGACGCGCCGAAGTGGTCGTAAAATTCGCGGTTGAGGGCAATGAGTTTCGCGGCAGTGGTTGGGTTCATGAGTGTAATGCGACATTCATGTCGCAATGGGCGGGAGCGACATGAATGCCTGTCCTGAGCTTGTCGAAGGGTCGCGCTGCAGAATTATAACGGTATAATCTCAACATGTTATCGGCAGCCGAGATCGAGAGGCTCGCACAGGAATTCGAGAGCAAGTCGCCGCAGGAAATCATTGGGTGGGCAGTGGAGACTTTTTGGCCTGAGGTCGCGCTGAGTTCATCGTTCCAAACGCAGTCCATGCCGCTTTTGCACATGGCCGCCCGCATCAAACGCGGACTGCCCGTGTTCTTTCTGGATACGGGCTACCATTTTTGGGAGACGTTGATGTTCCGTGAGCAGATTGCTTCGGAATGGCAAATCAACGTCATTGACCTGTACCGCGACACTCGCTGGGACGTGTTCGCCCGCCAGCATACCCGCTCGCTCCCCGCCGAAGACCCGAACCTGTGCTGCTACCTTCATAAAGTCCAACCCATGCAAAAGGCGCTGAAGGATTTGAAGGCCTGGATAACTGGCATTCGCCGCGACCAGACATCCGTGCGGGCGCACGCGAAGATTTTGGAATTGCAGGATGACGGCCTGTTGAAAATCAACCCGTTGCTGAACTGGACAAAGGCGGATGTGGAGCGTTACATGGAAGAATACAACCTGCCGTCCCATCCATTACTGGAGAAAGGCTATCGAAGTATCGGCTGTGCGCCATGTACAATCGCCATCGGCGTGAACGACGATGATCGCGCAGGCCGCTGGGTCGGCCGCGGCAAAACTGAGTGCGGCTTGCACACCGAGATGTTCCAGCATAAGGATATTGCCGAAGTGAAGAAAGAGTTTCAGCTAGCAGTTTGTCGGAGTGAACGAGGTTGAGACAGGTGATAAACTTCCACCATGAGCCGAAAATTTCGAACCGCCAATTATGAAGCGACCTTGAAGCAGACGATTCAGCTGGGAGAAGCGCTGCCTCCGAACCACCTGGCA
>JACRLC010000012.1 GCA_016235425.1 Chloroflexota bacterium
ATTCGAGTTCGCGGGCGAGTGTCTTTTGGCGCTGGCTTTCGGATTTTACTTCGAGGCGCACGCGCTCCTGTTTTTGTTCGAGCCAGGCGGAGTAGTTGCCTTTGTAGGGGATGCCGTAGCCGCGGTCGAGTTCGAGGATCCAGCCTGCCACGTTGTCGAGGAAGTAGCGGTCGTGGGTGACGGCGATGACGGTGCCTTTGTAGTCGCGCAGGTGATGTTCGAGCCACGCCACGGATTCGGCGTCGAGGTGGTTGGTGGGTTCGTCGAGCAGGAGCACATCGGGTTCGGTGAGCAGGAGTCGGGTGAGGGCGACGCGGCGCTTTTCTCCGCCCGATAAAATTTTGATGGGCGTATCCGACGGCGGACAGCGCAAAGCGTCCATCGCCACTTCGAGATGACTGTCGAGATTCCAGGCGTCGTGTTTGTCGAGTCCTTCCTGCAGTTTGGCTTGCTCGGCGACGAGGGCGTCGAAGTCGGCGTCGGGTTCGGCGAATTTGGCGTTGACCTCATCGAAGCGCGCGAGCATTTCGACGATGGGTTGCACCGCCTCTTTCACGACCTCGATGACTGTTTTGGTTTCATCGAGTTTGGGTTCCTGCTCGAGCAGTCCGTAGGTGTAGCCTTTGGCTTGCGAGATCTCGCCGATGTAGTCTTTGTCGATGCCTGCCATGATGCGCAGTAACGTGGATTTGCCCGCGCCGTTAAGACCGAGCACGCCGATCTTGGCGCCGTAATAGAAACCGAGCGAGATGTCGCGCAGGATCATTTTGTTGCTGATGGGGATGAGTCGCCCCACTTTGTTCATGGAGTAGATTACGAGGGATTCGTTGGTCATAGTGGGGTGATTTTATCAGAGAGTAGTGAATGGAGAATGGAGAATAGTTTTTTGGGATGAAAAACCCCCGCTTCTTTCGACGGGGGAGGTTGGTTCTGTTTCGAGGGGCAGGGTGCTAGGCTGTTAGCCCGCACGGGGACGAATCGCCCGTGCTATTTTTACGAAGTCCGCTCAAAGCGGACTATATTCACATGCGGGAGAGTTAGGATGGGGGCGATTCAAACAATTCATCTCATCTAGTTTAGGAGTAGATGATGAGGGAATAATATAACATAGCAACTGATATTATTAATTTGGGATTACAGAATTCAAAAAATCCTATTTAAGGTTGCACAAAATTAAGAATCCATAATACTATCCAACAAATTGCGATGAGAGCATAATACCAGCTAATACTAACAGAACTTCGCATAAGTATTTTTTTTCTCCCAACCTCATTCAATCCCGATTTAATCAACGCCATCCCTCGCTTCTTCTCAATTTCAAGAGCTCGCTGTCGAAAGCCATAAAGATACCCATATAATCTTCGCTCGTTATTAAATGCAAGTAGGGTTGATGAAAACGCAAAGATTGATAAGACAATACTTTTAGGATCCATATGAAGTAATTGCGGTCCAATTACCGTAACCACTGCTCCCTGAAGGGTGATGAACAGTGTCATATCTTGGCGGCGCATTTTGCTTAATGTACGCCACCATTCATTGGCTTCTTCGTACTCTGTTAATTCAAAGGTTTCGTTAATTTCTTTGGGTTTCATAGTCTGTGTTGCCTTCAAGTTCTCTTTTGGCTTGTCAGTTTACCCATTTCGGCATCTCTTTCTTAACCGAAATAGTGTGGGGCATATACATGTTAGTTCCACAACATTTTACTTCTTGTTTTCCAATATTCATCTGGCATTTCTACAAGTCCTTTCAACAGGAATGCAGTTTCATCATCCCATGGGACATCTTGCGCTTTTAAGTGCGATAGCAGATGTTCCACTTTTGTAGCTCCGCTCAGAACAACGTCCACCCAAGGCTGTGCATGAACAGACGCTAGTGCTAAAGCGTCAACCGTTGTTCCCAGACGCTTCGCTACTTTTCTTAGTAGTGTTAGATTGCCAGCGAATGCTGTTTCTGTATTGCGCTCCGTTAATCTGCCATTAGCAAGCGCCTCTTTTATTATTATACCTATACCTGCTTCTCTTGCTGTTTGTAACGCCTTACCTGCAGAGGTCTCCAAGAGATTCCAAGTTGCTTGCATACAATCGAAGAGTTGCACACCATCAATAACAAAGTTTGTTGCTAGTTCAATTACAGCTTTCTGGCGACTACCGCTTGATGTTAGTCCTATGACAACATTTCTTTCTTTTAATAGAGCCAACTTAGTAAGCACTGCACGGTTTTTAAGAACGCCACTCTCAATTGTTGCAGAGTGAATTTGATACAGATTCAAATAGGCTCCCAAATTCTTGTAGCTCTCACTCCACTGCTTCTGTAAATTAGTTAGTGAATGATCTTTTACTTCGTGAATATTGGCATCGAATTGCCAATCAGCAGTATAGATATATCCCCACTTTGATCCAACAACAACGGCTCCTAATGGAATGTTTCTTGTTCTCAACCAATGACCTAAAAATTCCTCTGCCCGACCATAAGAACGAGCGACATCAAAATAACGCACACCCTGCTGATAGGCAGTATCAAGTATTTTATGAGTTCGAGCTTCCATTGATGCAACATTGTAGTCTCTTTCAAGATCGTCAGCATGTCCTAAATTAATATACGATGGACGACCTAGTGCAGCCAGACCGACCCCTATAGGGGATACAAGATATTTGCTTGAACCGAGGGAACGCAAATTCATATTGTCTCAGTTTTGTCAATCGTCAATATCGCCCGATATGCGTCTTGTCGTTTAAGCGAGTCGTCCTCAGTTTTAAGGGCATCTTCTAAAAAATCGTAAAGCCTTCTGTTGATAGCCTCTGCTTCTTCCTGCATGACGACTGTGTTAATTAACATAGCCATTTGGCATGACCAATAGAAATGTCGAGGGCTTGCAAATGTCATTTTGTAATTATAGTTACTTACATAAGTGATTAATGCGTCTATAGTTGGAATATGGTATTTAAGATGCTCTGCAAGAGATGGCATTGGCTCCACGCCAAAACGTTCACTGTATCGCAGAAGATATTCCTCATCACTTATTTCTGCATCACTAAAAGGCGTCACAATTACGGCTTTTTCCTTGGCAACTCTTATTATTTCCCCAATATAACTCGCACGTCGTCTTTCTTCCACGTGCTCTAAAGAATCCACACTTATTACATACTGGAAGCTGTTACTCTCAAATGGCAATTTGTTGCCATCATAAACGTAATGAGATTCCTCATTAGGGTACCATGCCGAGCCAATATTGATCGAAGTGTAACTGAGATCTTCAAAGAAAGGAGCCAGATATTGCTCTCGTGATTTATAACCGCCAACGTCCAGAATGTTTGGATGTGGATTATTTATTTTGCGTGCCGCAAGGGCATGTCTGTGTTTGATTGGTGAATAAACTAACGGCTGTGTTTTATATTTGACCATAGGAGTAGTACCTCATAATCAGCTTATATTGTAGGATTGAGACTGCAATGTCTACAGACTGAAATCATTAAGCTTGACAGATAATTCATTAGCATTGGTAAACTGTATTGTTCCAATACCGAGTGTTTTGGCAATCGAGATGTTTACGGGATTATCATCTATGAGAAGGCACTCTTCTGGTTTTCGAGCGATGGCGTTTAATACTAAATCAAAAGACTTGGTTTCACGTTTGGTATGTCCCAACTCAAAGGAAAAAAATTGCTTTTTGAAGATAGCTAAAAAGGGATGTATTAAACGAATATATGCTATCCATTCCTTTACGTGATCAGAAAGTAAGATAATTTCATTACTTACCGCTAGGCGATCTAAAACAGTATCCATGCCTGGAACACGATTATGAAAATTCTGTCGAATAGTTAATTTCAGGTCTTCGGAAGAGATCTTCCATTGTCGATGAGTTATTACAGATGAAATATATGCGTCTTCTGAAATCACGCCGCAGAATAATTCATTTAACTGATGCACTCTGAACGCAGGCATTATGCTCTCCTCAGGAACTTGGAGACGCGATGACAATGGCTTCTCAATACCTTCCAAGCCTGATATAAGCACTTCTGACAAATCGAAAATAACTGTTCGTAGCATTGGCTTTTTGGGAATAGAACCTAATGATGAATACGTATAAATATGGTTTGGGTTGTATCTTATGTACTTTTCCATTGCCAAGTCAATTTTAGGTGATGGTTCATTGTACACCATAGAAAATGTGAACCACAGATGTGGTGTGAAGTTGATCGCAGTATGACAGAAGCAATCCAAACGGGGGAGGGAAGAGGAAGGGGAGGAGAGAACCCCCTCTGTCCTTCGGACATCTCCCCCAAATACCAAAGTGCGGAATTTGGGGGAGACTTGGCGATGGGCATTTTCGCTGAGACCTGAGATTTGACCCCCTCTGTCCTTCGGACATCTCCCCCAAATACGACAAGGGAGATTTGGGATGCGAATTGAGCAGTTGAATCGTCGAATTTGGGGGAGACTCGGCGAGGGGCATTTTCGCTGAGACCTGAGATTTTCATCCCTTTTGGGGGTTACAGGTGGAATGTCCGCTCGCTTGAATGATTTGTTCTTTTGCAGATGCTCGGTCAACGTGTGGCGGTGGCAGAAGAACCCCCTCTGTCCTTCGGACATCTCCCCCAAATTCCAAAGTGCGGAATTTAGGGGAGAACTGGCGATGGGCGTTTTCGCTGAGACCTGAGATTTTCACCCCATTTGAGTTTTACAAGTGGATGACTGCTCTCTTGAATGATTTATTCTTTTGCAAATGCTCGGTCAACGTGTGGCGAAGGCAAAAATGATGGTCGGCTTCGAAACAGGCCAATGCAATTCGCTCGTTTTGGTTTGTCAGGTCAATTAATTGCTTAATTTCTTTTTCCTGATTTGGTAAAAGTTTGGTCTCGTATGCCTTGAATAAGGTTTTGTGGGAAACAGTTTCGCCAAGTCCCTTGCGGAGGGAGGATTTTTCTGCGGTAGGACTGGAGTCCGCTTTGAGGATGGCGGAGAGTGGTTCGGTATTGCATATCAATTTGCCATCCAAACGAGCGGGGCGCTGGGCTATACCCGCACGGGATTATGGGTATAATGCCCGCAGTCACGGATGATAGGAGGCTACGATGAAACAGGAATTGATTGCTGAGTTGTTCCAAAGATTTGAAGAAGCATGTTACCTTTATGATGAAAGCGAGTGTTGGAGCGCCCGCGATTTGCAGGAGATATTGGGATATGCCAAGTGGGATAATTTCAAGAACGCTATCGAAAAAGCAAAAATAGCATGTGAAAATGCAGGTGTCCCTGTGCCCGATCATTTTGCCGATGTCGGGAAAATGATCGAGATTGGCAAAGGCGGTATGCGCGAAGTGGACGATATCGCCCTCACCCGCTATGCCTGCTACCTGATTGCCCAAAACGGAGACCCAGCCAAAAGCGAAATTGCCTTTGCCCAAACCTATTTCGCCGTCCAGACCCGCAGACAGGAAATCATCGAACAACGGTTGTTGGATGTAGGCAGGGTTTCCGCGCGGGATAAACTCTCGAAATCTGAGAAGAAATTATCGGGCATTATCTATGAGCGCGGCGTGGATGATCGCGGTTTCGCCATCATTCGCTCGCGGGGCGATTCCGCGCTCTTTGGCGGTTACTCCACGCAAGAGATGAAGAAGAAACTCGCCGTGCCAGACAGCAGACCGTTAGCAGACTTTTTGCCCACGTTGACCATCAAAGCAAAAGACTTTGCCACTGAATTGACCAGTCATAACGTGATCGAAAAAGACTTGAACGGCGAAAATGCCATCTCAAACGAGCACGTCGAAAACAATCAGGCGGTGCGCCGCATGTTGATTGAACGCGGTGTAAAACCCGAGTCCCTGCCGCCTGCGGAAGATGTGAAGAAATTACAACGCAAACTGGATGCGGATGAGAAGAAGTTGCTTAAGGATGTGAAGAAGAAAAAATAGCCCGCACGGGGATGAATCACTTCCGACATCACCCGCCAATACGCGAGGGGAGACTTGGCGATGGGCATTTTTCTGGAAGACATTTCATGTGTTCCCTCATTTGAGTTTACAAAATAACGACGGCTCTCTTGAATGCTTTATTCTTTTGCAAATGCTCGGTCAACGTGTGGCGGTGGCAAAAGTGATGGTTCTGAAAAGACCTGACAGGTTTTATCGTGGCGCGAGTCAATCGGACTTCTTCGAGTGGCAAAGGACTCAGTCAATTGCGGTTGTGTGGAAACCTGTCAGGTCTGTGAGAGGAGTCTACTTTTAGAGGCGGCAGGTCATTGCGGGGTTTACAAGTGGATGACCACTCTCTTGAATGCTTTATTCTCTTGCAAATGCTCAATCAACGTGTGACGATGGCAAAAATGATGGTCAGCTTCAAAACAAACCAAAGCAATACGCTCATTCTGGTTTGTAAGGTCAATCAATTGTTTGATTTCGGTTTCCTGCTTTGGCAACAGTTTGTTTTCGTAGACCTTGAATAAGGTTTTGTGGGATACGCTTTCACCAAGTCCCTTGCGGAGGGAGGATTTTTCTGCGGTAGGACATGGTGTCCGCTTTGAGGATGGCGGAGATTGGGGCGAGGGGACATATCAATTTTGGGGAGGCATAGCGATGGGCACACTTCAAAAGAGGGTAAAATATGGATTGGACACAAGTAAAGGAGTCCGCCATGGAAATTCGACATTATAAATTCGACCGAATCACCCTAGACCCCGAAGTCTGCTTTGGGAAGCCATGTATCCGCGGGATGCGGATGCCTGTCGCTTCGGTGCTTGGGTATCTGAGTTCTGGAATGACACTGAAAGATATTCTCAAGTCGTACCCTGAATTGGAAACAGACGATATTTATCAGGCGCTGGCGTATGCTTCATGGGCGATGGAGGAAAGTGTCCTGCCCATGCCTGGAGCAGTGGCTGGATGAATTTTCTGCTCAACATGAACATTCGCCGTGAGATGATCGCGCCGTTGCAAGAGCGCGGTCATGTTTGCCGCCATGTCGGGGATATTGGCATGTCCCGTGCGAAAGACGTTGAGATTGTTGCTGAAGCAAAACGAACAGGTGAGACCATCCTAACCCATGATTTGGATTACGGACACCTGCTGGCTTTTTCAGGCGATAACGCGCCATCCGTGATAATATTGCGATTGAGGGACTTGCGCCCTGATGAAATCTTGACTCGTCTGGATGCCGTTTGGAATGAAATCGAGTCGCCTTTACGACAGGGAGCGATTGTCTCGATTTCAGATAAAAGTTTGCGAATACGGAATTTGCCGATCGAAGCTGAGTGATCCATGAAAGTCAATTACGATAGTCAAACCGACATCCTTACCATTATTTTCACTGACACTCTTGTTGCTGAGAGCAATGAAGATAAACCAGGTGTAATTTTGGATTATGACGATAAGGGCAATCTTGTCTCGTTGGAAATTTTGGATGCTTCACGGCGAGTCAATGTACCAAGTAAGATTGAGTACCAAGTCTCGCCATTGGCGGGATAGAATGAAATCGAACTCCGAGTAAAGCTCGGAGTTTTGTTTTTGGTATGCAAATCCAAATGTGAGAGGGAGAGGTGAAATGATAAAACTATGCCCGTCAAAACCCTTCGACTTCGCTCAAGACAGGCATCATCCCAGGTCAACAAGTCAAAAAAGAAGACCCCCAGCATGCAAAAGAACTCCGCCGTGACATGACTCCCGCCGAAAAATCCTATGGCAGGAATTGCGTGCGAACAAGTTGGGAGTCCACTTTCGGAGGTACACCTGCCCTGGCAGACGGTGCCAGGGGCAGGTCATTGCGGGGTTTATCGTTGACTTTTACTGTTACAAGTCCGCGCTGGTGGTGGAAGTGAATTCAAGACCTGACAGGTTTTATCGTGGCGCGAGTCGAGCAGACTTCTTCGCGTGGCGCAGGACTCGGTCAATTGCGGTTCTGTGGAAACCTGTCAGGTCTGCCGAGATACCATTGGAAAAAAGGAAATCTATGTACTTCCTTGAAAACACCTTGATTTTCTTGTATAATGCCTTTCATGGTAGACAAATACGCCCCCTACAAAACCATCTTCAAGAAACACGAGGGCATTCTGCGCGCCGCCGAAGCGATACGGCTTGGCGTCCCTGAGCACATCGTCTATGAGATGGTTGAAAAAGGCGAACTGGTCAGAGAGGCGCGTGGCATATATCGTCTAACGGAAAGCGAGATGCCATCGAACCCCGATCTTGTTCAAGTCAGTTTGCTTGTGCCAAAGGGAGTCATTTGCCTGATCTCCGCGCTGTATTTTTACGAATTGACGACGCAAATCCCCCACAGCATTTACGTGGCTCTGCCGCAAAATGTAGCAAGACCGCGCGTGAACTATCCGCCGCTCGAAGTATTCTGGGTGACAAACTCCCTGCATTCTGTCGGGGTGGATGTCCATGTGTTGGATGGAGTGAAGGTAAAAATCTATAACCGCGAAAAAACGGTTGCAGATTGCTTCAAATTTAGAAATCGTGTCGGGGAGGATGTCGCTCTGGAAGCCCTGAAGGACTATATCCGCCAGCCCAAATTGGATGTGCATAAACTTCTGGAATATGCAAAAATCAACCGTGTCGAGAAGTTGATGATTCCCTATTTGAAGAGTCTGCTATGAAGCGCGAGAGTTCAAACATTGCCGCCTCCATTCAGGCGAAGTTGCAGAACAAGGCGCATGAGAGCGGACGTCCTTTCAACGAGATTCTTCAATATTATGGGATGGAGCGCTTCCTCTATCGCCTGTCCAAAACACCGCATGTCAATGATTTGATTCTCAAGGGCGGTTTGATGTTCTACAGTCTGGGTATCCCCATGCGCAGAACCACGCGTGACATAGATTTCCTGGGCATCTCTGAGAACGCACAGCGGGACATTCTATCAATATTTCGTGACGCGCTTTCCGTCCCATTCCCTGAGGATGGAGTTCTCTTCGACGCCAAAACGTTGCGGTTCTCCCAAACCCAGGTGGAGGCGAATCAAGGTGGAATCGGAATTACATTTGTTGGCAATTTGGGAAAAATGAGGTTGCCCATCCAAGCGGATGTCGGCTTTTCAGATGAACTCGCGTCCGATGTTTTGAGCATGGATTACCCCGTGCTTCTTACAGGTATGGAAAGACCGCGCATCAAAGGGTACCCGCCAGAGTCGATCATCTCTGAAAAGTTTTACGCCATGGTTCGCTTTGCGGATACAAACAGCCGCTGGAAGGATTATTACGATATTTACCTGCTCACAGATACGTTCGAGTTTGAAAGCCAGTCTGTGGCAAATGCCATTCGCTCCACATTTGGCAACCGCCCTGCGGAGTTGAAAGATCAGATTCCCTATGGGCTGAGAGAGTCATTTGCAATCGCCAAACAGAAAGACTGGGCTTTGTTTCTACGCAAATCTAAACTCGAGAACAAATCTATCGAAAACCTGGCGATGATTGTCAATAGAATTTGGCGATTTCTGGCATATCCGTTGAGCGAAATACAAACTGGTGAAAAATTGCCAAGGAAACGATGGCTACGATCTGGAGGTTGGCGATGATGCAGGATCTATCGTTGACTTTTACTGTCACAAAGCGGCATTAGTCGTTGAAGTGGATGGAGATGTCCACGACCTACAGCAGGAAGAAGATGCTAGGCGGGAGAAGGCTTTGCGTGAAATGGGGCTGAGGACTTGTGCTGAGCCTGTCGAAGCATTGTCCGTTTTGGGAATGATGAGGAACCTGTTCGCTGTGGTGGGGAGAATTAGACAGTTGATTCTCGTATTATAATCTTACCAGTAAGAAAGGAGAAAATCATGGAAACATTAGCCACCACCCGCATGTCATCGAAGGGGCAGGTTGTGATTCCCGATTCCATTCGCAAGCAGCTTAACTTAAAGGAAGGGGTGCAGTTCCTTGTGGTCGGGGATGCAGATGTTGTCATTCTCAAAGTGGTCACGCCGCCCGACATGAGCGAGTTCGATGCCCTGATTCAGCAGGCGCGCCAGCAGGCAAGGGAGGCGGAGTTGAAACAAACAGATATTACGTCCGCTATTGCTAAGGCGCGGGGTCGTAAATGAAAATCGTTTGGATTTGAAGGTCGTGATGGATACCAATGTGTTCGTCTCAGGCGTGTTTTTCAGCGGACCTCCCTATCAAATTCTCAAAGCGTGGCAATCGGGCGAATTTGAATTGGTGGTTTCGCAGGAAATTCTGGACGAGTATCGGCGGGTTGGAGAAATATTGGCGGGAGAACGCCCGAAGATTGATTTGAAGCCAATCCTAACTTTTGTCATTGAACATGCAAAAGTGTATCAGCCTGTCCAACTCAAAGGGCCTGTTTGTGAAGACCCCGACGATGATAAGTTCTTTGCTTGTGCGCTGGCAAGCGGGAGCAGGGTCATCATCAGCAGGGATAAGCATTTGTTGAAAGTTTCAGGCTATGAGGGAATTGAAGTCTTGAAGCCGCGTGAGTTTGTGGATAGATATTTAGCGGAGTGAAGAATCCAAATGGGCGGGGATGATTGAGTGGTGGGAGGATGGATTCAGTCAGCGGACTCTATCACGGACTCACGGATGTCAAGGGACTGCGCGGCACGGGAGATTTGAAGACGAAAATTTTGTATGCAGATTCAGCGGTCAGTTCGTCGGATTTGGGGGAGACTCTGCGATGAGAGGTCTTACAACGTGGGTTGGGGTTGCACAAATCCATGTTGATTTTGCCGAGTTCGAAGAGTCGCTATCCCAGCAGGGAGGCGTTGGAGTGGCGGTATGGTCGGTTTATGAGGGCGTGAATCGGCGGGACCGCGAAGCGTCCCTGCCTTAGTTCGTGGAAGTCCGCTCAAAGCGGACTAACGCAATTAGCGCGAAGCGCTTCCATGTATTGAGCGAGGGCTTTAGCCCGTGCAGTTTGTGAATCGGGAGTTGATGAAGATGAAGTGGAACGTGTCCGCGCGTGGGAGCACGACTCGAAGAGTTCGCTGGGGATGGCACAGGCACGCGAGATGATGAAACAAAAAATTCGCCCGGCATCAAGTGCCGGGCGAATTTTATTTATGCGTGTGTTTTTTTTCTGTCGTCTTTTTCGGGGTAGACGGCAGGCGCAAGCAGCTCTGCCAGTTGTTTTGCACCGAGATCGTCGGTGATCGCCAAAACTTCATCACCTTGTTCCAGGAGAGTGTTGCCGCGCGGCAGGTTTATCTGTCCATGGCGGATGATGGCCGCGATGACACATTGATCGGGCAGTCCCAAATCCTTGAGCGCCACGCCGATGGCCCTTGCGCCTGCCGGGACTTTTTCCTCCACCAGTGAATAGCGTCCGCGGCGGAGCTTGAGCAGGGTCATCATATCGCCCATGGACATTTCCTCCTGGATCAGGTGGGCCATTACATCGGCCTGGGTGATCTTCTCGTCCACGTGGAAGTTATCGTCAAAGAGCCATGCGTTGCGCGGGTTGTTGACGCGCGCAATCGTGCGCCTGACCTTGAACATCGTACGCGCAAGATAGCAGATGACGAGATTGGAGGCGTCATCGTTCGTGCAGGCCACCAGTACATTGGCCCTCTCCAGTCCGGCCTGCTTCAATACGTTGGGGTCTGTGGCTGTGCCCTCGTAAATGACCTCGGTGGGCAGTTCGTGATGAAGACGGGCGAGCAATTCGCGGCGGTGTTCGATCAGCCGCACTTCATATTTCTGGTTGATCAATTGGGTCGCCAGTTGGGCGCCGGTCCGTCCGCCGCCGGCAATGAGTACAAACATGGTATTTCCTCCTAGCCTTTCACCAAACAGGTGCGCAGAGCTTTCACGCCATCGAGCGTGGCGCTGACGGTCAGGATGTCGTCCATTTGGAGTTTGGCATCGGGAGACGGCATTTCGGCGCGGCCTGCGCGGGTGAGCGCAACAGCCACACAATCCTTGCTGGCAGACATGATGTCCGATACTTGTTTGCCGTCCCAATTGGGTGTGATCGTGATCTCGTACAATTCCACTTCACCATTCCCTGCGGAAAACACCGCGCGGAAGGATGGGTCGATCAGCAATTCCTGCAAACGTTCCGCGCCCCAGGCAGTGGAACTGACGATTTGCAGGCCGAAGGCTTCCAGCATTTGGCGCATGGCCGGGTCATAATTGCGGACGATGATCTGTTGGACGTTCGGGTAATGTGTGCGGACCGCATGGCCGACGACCGCGTTCATCGTATCCGAGTTGGTGACGATGGCAACGCCGTCAGCTTTCTCGATTCCGGCGCGCTCCAATGTATCAGAGGAAAGAGCTTCTCCTTCCGTGGTACGCCCTCTAAAGTCCGGATGGAGGCGGTTGAATGCCTTTTGGTTGTTATCCACAACCACCACTTGATGTCCGGTTTGAAAGAGACGGTAGGCAAGTTCCGCGCCGACGCGCCCGCATCCAACAACGATAAAGTTCATAGAATAAGCTCCTTACTTCTCCGTGCCAGCTTCGTGCACGTGGTATGGCACGTTCGTAATGACGATCCCATGCTGGTTTTTCAACTGGCTTCGCAGTAATTCCGCGGTATTCGTGTGCAATGTGCCGCTCAAACGATTATTGGAAACGAATTCCGGCACTACGATGGTGATGGTCTCGCCCGCCTGGCGCTGGTCGGCAATATCCGCCACGTATTCGAGCAGGGGTTCGAGGAAGAGCCGATAGGGCGAATCGAGCATCACCATGCGGACTCCCTCCCCCCACATCTCCCACTTCTGGCGGACTTTTTCGGACTCCGCCGGTTCAATCGTGACGTGGACAGCGGTCACGTCATCCGAGAGCATTCGCGCATATCGCAGGGCGGCCAGTGTGCCTTGATGCACACCGCTAACCGGCATGATCACGCGATGACGGATCGTATGGGGGGGAATAATGCCGAAGTTATCGAGGGAAAGTTTTTTGGCAAGATTGCTGTAATGACGATGGATCAACCAGAATACCCCGACGAGAATTGGGATGAGGATAAGCACCACGTAAGCGCCATCCACAAATTTGGTCACCGCGAAGACCATCATCACGATGGCGGTACAGAACGAGCCAAATCCGTTGATGACCATCTTCAAACGCCAGTCGCTTACATAATGGAGCGTCGAGCCGCGTTCCGCCAATTCTTCACCCGGCTTGAGTTTTCCGATCTTCCACCAACGGTGCGCCATTCCCGCCTGCGAAAGTGTGAACGATAAAAATACGCCGATCGCATATAGCGGGATCAGCCGCGTAACGCTGGCGCGAAAGATAACGAGGAGCAATGAAGCGATGATCGCCAGTGTGGCAATGCCGCGCGAATAAACCAGGCGGCTTCCGCGATAGGTCAGTTGTCTTGGCAGGAATCCGTCTTTGGCGGCCAGCGCGCTCAAGCGCGGGAAATCCGCAAAGGCGGTGTTGGCGGCCATGATCAGGATGACCGTCGTCGCGGCGATCAACATAAGGTAGGGGATGCCGCGTCCGTCGAAAATGGTGCGTGCCAGTTGTGAAATGACCGTCTCGCTCTCGGAAGGAATGGCGCCGATTTCCTTCGTCAGGAATGAAATGCCGAGAAAGAGCGATCCCAGGATCAGGGACATCCAGATCAGGGTGATGCCTGCATTCTTACTGCGCGGTTCCTTGAATGCCGTAATGCCGTTGGAAATGGCCTCCACGCCGGTCAGGGCGGTTGTGCCGCTGGCAAACGCGTGCAGAATGAGGAAGGGAGTGATCTGCGCGGCGGTATGGATTGCTTCCAACTCCGGCGGGCTGGGAACTGTTCCAAGCGTGTGGCTGATCAGCAGTTTGAAGAAGCCCAGCGCCACCGTAATGTACATCATTGCAACGAAAAAATAGGTGGGAATGGCGAAGGCTGTCCCCGATTCCTTCACACCCCGCAGGTTGATCAGCATGATGAACATGATGAACGCGACCGAGATCGCCACGCGCAAATCATACAGTTCCGGGAATGCGGACGTGATCTGTGCCACACCGGAAGCGATGGACACCGAGACCGTGAGAATGTAGTCTGTCAAAAGGGAAGCCGCGGCAATGAGCGCCGGAAGCTCGCCGAGGTTATCGCGCGCCACAATGTACGCGCCGCCGCCATCGGGGTAGGCGTGGATGGTCTGTTCATAAGAGACGGCCACGATGGCAAGCAGGATCACAATCGCGATTGAGATCGGAACCACGTAGCCAAAGGCCAGCGTGCCCACCGCGGCAAGGATGACGAGGATTTCCTGCGTCGCATATGCCGTGGAGGAAAGCGCGTCCGATGCAAAGACGGCGAGTCCTACAACTTTTCCGATGGTTTGATGCGGGGCATCTGCTGTGGATAACGGGCGTCCGATCAGCCGGGAGCGCCAGGTGTGCGGCGGTTTGTAATCTGTCGAACGCTCGATAATGGATGTTTGGGAATTGTCATCAGGATTAATCATAAGAACCAACTGCAACAGGCAAAAATATATGCCCTCCGCTTTCGAGAGCAAGCGGGTATTATAGTCCAAATCCGCGCTTTACGCAGTTTTGACAGCTTTCGGTTGTGTTAGGGGAATTTGAAGGAAGAACGTACTACCCTTGCCAACTTCACTTTCGACCCAGACCTTGCCGCCGTGGCTTTCGGCAATCGAATGAACGATGGCGAGGCCGAGTCCTGTGCCGTGTTGGGCGCGCGCTTCGCGCTGTTTGCCTCGGTAGAATTTCTCGAACAGGCGCGGCAGATCCTCCTCTGGAATACCGATGCCCGAATCAGCGACTTCAAACATTAAATGCTCCGGTTCGGTGCGGGCGCGAATGGTGACTTGTCCCCCGTCCGGTGTGTATTTAATGGCATTCTCAACCAGGTTATAAACGCCCTGGTGCAATAACGCGCCGTCCGCTTCCACGGCGTGAGGCATATCCTTCGGCAATTCGACGTTCAAGGTGATGTTTTTCTGGCTGGCCTGCAGTTGTAGCGCGCTGGTCACGCGTTCAAGGATGTCGAGCACCGGAACATTCTCGACCTGTAACCCGACTCCGATTTCGATGCGGCCCAGGTCGAGGAGATTGTTCACCAAACGGGACATATTCTCCACGCCCGAAATGATCTTCTTCACGTAGCCCTGTTGTTGTTCATTCAATTCCCCCACCATCTCCAGCATGGTCGCATACCCGCGCATGAGCGTGAGCGGCGAACGCAGATCGTGACTCACCGTCGCGACAAATTCAGATTTCATGTTATCGAGTTCTTTGAAATGAGTCACATCGCGCAGGATGCAAACACGCCCAACCGGGTGTCCCTCCACAACGACCGAGGATGCGGTGGCAAGATACGTGCGTTTATCCGGCAGGACGATCTCCGCGGATTGGGTCTCGCCGGAAGCGCCCTGCAAAAGATGGAGCAAAGGTTTCAGCTTGACCACTTTTTCAGTGGGTTGTCCGCTGTTTTTTTCAGCCGTCAGGCTCAAGGCAAACGCCGCGGCGCGGTTGGCAAGCAGGAGACGGTTACGATGATCGGTCACCAAAACGGGATCGGGCGTGGAGTTGATGATCGCTTCCAACTGGCGGCGCGAGGCCTCCACATTCAGGAAGAGATGCGCGTTCGCCACTGCCAGCGCGGCCTGACCGGCCAAAGTCGTCACGAAGCGCACATCTGATTCGGAGAACATGCGCGGCTGTTCAAACCCGGCCCAAACCACGCCGTAATATCTATTTTCTCGCCGCAACGCGACGGCAAGCAATGCCAGCGGCTGTGGCAGGGATGGATCGAGGTTGATCTCGCGCGAGCGTCCCAGGTTGGGCAGGACGATTTGCTCGTGTAACTGCGCCCGCGCCAGGATCTGGTCATCGAGGTGGGCATAGGTATCGCGCGCCGGTCCCAGCGAAAACCTTGACGGTAATTCAACCGGCGTCTCCGGCAAAATGGAGGGCGACAGCACCACGCGCACGGAATTTGCGCCAATCGAAAGGATCGCCTCCAGCACAGGCTTGACTGCATCCTGCATCTCAAGGCTGGATGCCACGCCCTGGCTCACGTGCAACAGGCGATTAAGTTCCTCGAGGCGGGCCTGCAGGCTGGCGCGCATTTGCTCGAAGGCGCGCCGCAACTGACCGACTTCATCCACACCTTCCACTTGAAGCGGATGGTCGAGCTTGCCTTGCGCGATGCGATTGGCTTCGCTGGCAAGGGTTTGCAGTGACCCCGTCACCACACGCAAACCGACGCGCAGCAGGACCAGTGCGACGAAGGCGAGCAGGACGATCATCACCGAGAGAGGCATGGCAATGTTCAACGCCAGTTGTTGCGCCTCCTGTGCGGGGATGGTCAACACAACCGCCCAGGGGCGGCCCACAACGGGCTGGTAATAAACCAGTTGCCGCGTGCCGTCTGCCGCGGTGTCATCGAAGAAGCGAGGTTCCCCATCTAACTGACTGCTGTAATTGGGTTGGTCGGATTCGGAGCGATAGATCACCCGCCCGTTCTCATCGAGCAGGAAACCCGTGCCTCCCAACTCCTTCATATTGTCAATACTGTTGATTAAAGGTAATGTAAGGGGGTTCGTCGTGAGCGTTGTGCGTCCGATCAGGATGCGCTGGACCTTCCCGAAATTATCCACGATGGCAACCAGGAAAGAGACACGCGCCGTATCCTCCGCGCTGGCTGGCGGGATGGAGTAGATTTGCGTCAGCACGCCGTTGGATGCGAGGAAAATGCCGGTCTCTTCATCCGGGTATAACTTGAAACCGGAGTGCGCAGATTGGGGATACCCGGCCAGCAAATCCTTGCCGTCGGCGGAGAGCACGAAGAATTGATCGAAATACGGCACGGCCTGCATACGCTGGCCGATCAATGAAGTCAATTCAGGGCCGGCGGCTTCCAGGATGCGCGCGTCCGAGGCCAATTGCACGGCAAGGTTCTGCCCGGTTTCAAGGAAAAATGGCACGCTCTGCGCGGCCGCCTCCGCCGCACTGGAGAGACGGTCCTGCAGCATGTCGCGCGCCGCGCGCCCAGCCACGATCCAATCGCCGATCAGCAGGGTGAGAAGCAGCAACAGGATGAACGTGCCCGTTGCAAACAAAAAACGCGTTTCAAGACTGCGCTCGCCGGGCGAAGGTTGTAACGTCTGGTTTGCGCCCCAGCGAATGGGAAATGCCATCGCAATCACCTGTCCTGCCAAACCGGCAACCAGCATCTCGCCGCCGAAGGCCAGGGTCACGATGCCGGCGTTGCTCAACGCGAAATCGAGCCGTGCCGTGGCTGGGATGGTATCCACCCCCCATTGGGTGAAGAGCGCCGCAATAATATAGAACAAGGCATGGAACGGGATCAAAAGAAGCGCGCTCACCAGCGGCTGGCGCAGAACTCCATAGGCACGTGTGCGAAATCTCTGCCGCGTGTTCACCGAATACCACGCCGCCATGATGGCAAGTTCAAGCACGGAAAACAGGGAGTACGTATCGTATGCGCCGCGCAAAAGCCCGGCAAATGCGCCCAAAATCGCCGCACCCATCGGCCCAAGCAGTGCGCCTCCCAACGTCCACGGGATGGCGGAAAAAGGCATCAGGGCCGAACCCGGCGTGTTGGCGGGCAAGCCGGGCAGGGGTCGGGTGGAAGCGAAGGAAAGTTTCAGGTACGGGATCAGGGTCAGGAACGCGACAAGAGCCAAAAAGCCGAAGAAAAGTCCCCATTCGCGTGCCTTCCAAACGGACTGATAGCCTCGCCAGCGATACAGCATATAACCGAGCAGGGCCAGTAAGAACAGCCATATAACCCAACCAGCCAATGTTGGCAGGGCGAGGAAGGCAAAACCGGTGAGTGGCGAAGATATTAATTGCATACCGGGTAATCGAATTATAGCCCCTTTTATTTGGGATTGTATTCCGTCCGCCGCCTTACAAGAACGCAAACCACCCCCTTTTCGCCGCTGGCGGCTTTTCCAAACACTAATCGTCAAGCGGCGATGGGATGACAGGAGCAGGATACGCGCCCCGATATTCATCCGGCAGGAGACTTGCCAGCGCCTCCATGATTTGACGCGTCCCCTCCCGCATCTTTTCCCGACCCTTATCCTGCCCGGCCAACCTGAACATTTTCCCCACCTTGAGCATGACCCGCGCACGCCGCAGCCGTCGCAGATGCCCATAGACGTTTTCATTCTCTGTGCCGGTGAACACAATGGGAATGACAGGCACATTTGCCTTGTATGCCAAAAACGCCGCACCTTCGCTTCCTTCTTCGAGCGCGCCCGTAAGTGTGTACCTTCCCTCCGGCGCAATGACGATCACGCGGCCCTCGGCGAGGCCGTCCAACGCGGCGCGCAAAGCGCGTTTATCCGGCTGTCCGCGATGAAGCCAGATCACGCCGTAAATGTCAATCAGCTTGCCGAGAATGGGAAGATCATAGAGTTCGATCTTGCCCAACGCGTCGGGCGCGTAAGGCAGGGACGAAATCAGCGCCGCCGTATCCGCGTCGCCAAGATGGTTGATAACCACAAGCGCCGGGCCATGTGCCGGGAAGTTCTCCATGCCCTGCACTTCCACGCGCAACAAAAGCCATGACACAAATTTCATCAATCCGTGTGCGAAAGTGCGAAACGCACGCCGCGCCCGCGTCAACTTTGGCAGGCGCACCAGTTCAGGCCGCCAGACTTCGGCTATGGGTTTGGGTGGGGATGATTGGGGAGAGTTCATGTTATTTGGAGTCGAAAATCTCCCGATTTTCGAACATCAAACGTCAGGAGACGTTTGACTCCCTATCTCAGAAATCTGTTTTGCCCAGGATAAATCGCCTGCCCCGCATACACGCCGTGATATTCCTCCGGCAAGAGACCGGCGATGTGGCACATGAACAAATCTGCGTTCTTCTGTGTGTAAGGTGAGTTGTTCAGGATGAATCGCCTGTCCCGTTTGGATCATCCGCTTCTGTTGAGGGTGGGACTTCCTGTTCCTTCTTTCCGATGAAGATGATGGACTCCAGGTCTTCGCTATCTTCCGGGGTGTAGCGCGCTACTGCCGCGCGCACCTCGTCCAGTTCAGCGTCAGACGCCCAACCGAGCATTGTGCCCAGATCGCCTAGATCGCGCGCACGTTGCGCCTCCATTTTCAGAATGATGAGATAGGGTAGTTCGACAACTGGATACCCTGCCGGGTCCTTTGCCGGGTGAGCCAGTGCTTTTTTAAGCCACGGATAGCTGCCAAAGATCACGTCCACTTCGACGCCTTCGGGTGAAAGCATCAAATAGCCGGGGACTGCCAATCGGGAAGCCATGCGATAGCCTGCTTTTTCGAGTTTTGCAATTACAGCATCCCCGTCATCCCGATGGACAAGAATATCCAAATCCTTCGTCATGCGTTCGGGCATATATGCGCGAGTGGCGACGCCGCCGATGATCGCCCAGTCAATTCCCTTCAGAATGGGACGCAAGTCGGGCCATGGATTCATTGCCGTCCTCCTTCGCATGAATTCTGCACTGCTTCCCGTACCGGGGCGCACGCGCCGTTTTACCATGTCAATCATAAAGCGCCGCTTCTGGCGCGGGGTGAGATTACCGTCCGGCGCGATCCTGGCAATTGCTGGAGGCACGGGTAAGTTTTTCATTTCCTTATTTTACTATACGGGATTTTTATCCGCGGGCAGGATACAGTGTAACCAGCAATCCCCTCGCTAAAACAGGGGGTTGCTTCGGCGGAAGCCTGTTTTGAGCTGTCATCCTGAGCCGCCGCGTTGAGTTCATCGCCCGTCCTGGTGTTCGGGCCGGGGAAACGTTGTCGAAGGGAACACCGTCTTGCAACGACATTTTATTCGGGATAAATCGCCTGCCCCGCATACATGCCGTGATATTCCTCCGGCAAGAGACCGGCGATGTGGCACATGACCAAATCGGCATTCTTCTGGCGGGCTTCGCGGCGCTCCGCGCCTTTTTCATTCATCGGGGGGAAGATGATCGGTTTGCCGATGCGAATTTCAAGCTCCGGTCTTTCGCCGCGTTTGGCTCGCTGCCAGAAATCATCGGTTGTGCCAACCAGTCCAACAGGCACGACAGGCGCTTGCGCGCGTTCGATGATGTAGCCAATGCCCGGCAGGGCGCGCCGCATGGCAGGGACGTGCGAACGCCCGCCTTCGGGAGCCATGATCAGCGGACGGCCTGATTTAAGAATCGCAAAAATTTTATCGAACAACGTCCGGTCGTAATCGCCGCGATGGACGGGGATGACGCCGTACATTTTGAGAATGGGGCCTTGTCCCTTTTTGGCGAACACGTCCGATGCGCCGATCACCTCCGCCGTCTCAGGCCAAAAGGCCACCACGAGCGGAGGGTCGAAAATTGAAATGTGATTGATTGCAACGATATACGGTTTGCCGTATGGAACATTTTCCTTCCCCGTTATTTTTACGCGGCCCAAAATGTGGAATATCAGCCGAAATACCGGTTTCAACCAAACGCGATTGAAGCGAATGTGAAACGGCACCCGGTAACCTGTCATTTGCAGAGTTCCAGCACGTGTTCCAGAACTTCCTCGGCGTTCATTTTGTCCGAGTCCAGGATCATCGCATCGTCCGCGGGGCGAAGGGGAGCAACCGCGCGCGTCGAATCGATGCGGTCGCGCTCGATGACCTTTTTGAGGACCTCCTCATAATCGGCTTTTTCGCCGCGTTGGATCAGCTCGTTATATCGGCGTTTGGCGCGCTCCTCGGCAGTCGCGTCCAAATAGACCTTTAGGTCTGCTTCCGGTAAAACGACAGTTCCTATATCCCGGCCAACCATGACGATGCTGCCGCGCAGTCCGATGCGGCGTTGCTGCGCAGAGAGGGCGCGGCGCACACCCGGATAGGCGGACACAACCGAGACGTTCCCTTCCACGTCCGCGGCGCGCGTATCCCAGGTGATGTCGCGGTTACCGGCGATAACGTCGAAGGCGCGGCCGTCCTGTTTGGATGGCGGACGAACGTCTATTTGCGCTTCCTCGGCAAGTTTGGTGACTGCGGCTTCGTCGCGCAAATCCATGTCGAGGCTGAGCGCGATCCAGGTGATGGCGCGGTACATGACGCCGGTATCGAAAAATAAATATCCGAGTCTTTCGGCAAGGGATCGTCCGAGGGTGGATTTGCCGGATGCGGCGGGGCCGTCTATGGCGATGATGGAGGGGAGGGAATTGTTTATCATAACGGAAGCAGGCTAGGGGGCGGTTTGAAGCGGCGAAGCGTCCAAAAACAGATCGGCGCGCGCCCACAGGATGATGGTCTCATTTTCCTGGGGGGCTTCGCGGAGGGCGACCCAGCGCATCCAATCGTTGATTGATAAAATATCCCAGGAGGTTTTTTGCCGCCACATGAAATCCTGCCCGCGGTAGGAGGCGGCGAGGCTGGGGTCTATCTCGAATGGGGTAATGACGAATGCCGGGGACGCGGAGGGATCGAGCGCTTTGGCGTTTGTGACTTGATGACCGCGCACAGCCCATTCAAGTGCGGGTGAGTCGATGTTGAGGATGACGACTGGCAGGGCATTGTCGCCGCCGGAACCCCACTCGGAGAGGTCGTTGATCGTTGCGTTGAGGAGGTCGGCTTGCATGGGGCGGGCGGTAGGCTGCCATAATTCCGGGTTGGACGCGCCGCGTAGTCCCGCCGCGCCCAACGTGCCGCCAAGGCTGAGAATGCTGAGGCCGATCAACAATCCCCATATGCCGCCCAGCCGCGCAACACGAACAGACCAGCCGAAGGCGACCAGCATAATGCTTACGGCGAGGAGAACAATGGAGCCGACCAACAGCCAAATCCGCAGGCTGAATTCGGGCGAGGGGGCAGAGACCCAAAGAGATGCGGTAAAGTCCAGCCAGGCAAAGACGAGGATAAATAACGTGAGCAGGATAACGCCGAGGGTTTCAGCGCGTTCCTGTGGAAGGACATCGAAATAACGGGTGAGTTCGAGCGCGGCCAGTGTCCAGAGCGGAATGAGCGCCCATGCCAGGTCGCTGACCTGGCGCGCGGGATAAAAGAGGACCAGCAAACCGGCGACCAACAGCCAGATGTTGAGCTGGATGATCCGGCGGCTCCCCCGCCACCAGCCGCGTCCGATGGCCGCGAGTGCAAGGATGATCGCTGCCGGCTGGTAGATGGGCAGGGAAAGAAACAGCCTTCTGGATGGAACACCAGAGGGAAGCATCCACCCGCTCACGTAATCTGCGATCGATCCGAGAGCGGCGCTCAGCCCATTTGGGATGACCAGGAATAAAGTGCCTGCGATGAAGAACGCGGCGAGGAATGAAATGAGGGCGGAACGAAGTTCGGGATTTGAGGTTGGAGATTTGAGATTGGTGATTGGCTGTTCGCGAGGAAGTTGTTCATCTTCCTGCGCATCCTCTTTTGCGGCGCGCCCTTCCAATCCCTGGCGGATGGCCCAGGCGATTGCGAGCCCAAGTAATCCGGGCCAAATGGCGGGGCCGCCAAGCAGGGCCAGCGCCGCGAACGTCCCAGCCAAACGCGGACGATGATTGATCCAGAAGCCCCATGCAAAGATGATGAACGTGACTGCAAAGATGCCGCTGGCGGCTGTGCGCGAAATGGTCACAAGGCCGGGGTCAAGGGCGATGAAGAAGGCCAGGATCAGGCTTGGGCGGGGTTTGAGGCGTCCTTGAAAGAGGAGAGGAGCAAAGACCAGCGCGCTTCCAACGATAGCGGAAATGAATCGGGCGAGGAAATTCGCCGCGCCGCCGTAGATGAAAAAGAGGGGCGTGGTCAGCAGGATGTAAAACGGATGTGGACTGAGGGCGGGTTTGAGTCCCTGTGCGATATGAAGCGCCTGCAATGCCGGTTCCGCCTCCGCATCGGTGAGAGGCAGTGCGCCGAGTTGGATGAGGCGCAGGCTGAGGGCGAGAAGAAAGGCCAGCGTATACAGCCAGCCTTCGTATTTGAAATGACGGGGAACCATGTGGCCTATTGTAATCGGTTCGTCATGTCAGTGCGAGGGCTGGTTGAGCAGGCAGTGCGTCGCACTGAGCTTGTCGAAGTGTTCGTTTGCTCGAATGCTCTTCGCGGGTTGGATAGGGAACAAGGCGTTATCTCAAAATGGTTTTTTGCAAGGACACAATCTGCTCATTTTTCAGTTTTGTAATATATTTGACACGGGTGTTTTCTTTTCGTCACAATTATTTCAGGCGAAGTTGATGTGTTGGGTAAGTTGTGCCGGGCGGGCAGAATAGAACCTGCTAATGGACAGATGTTTACAATTGCCGGAGGAAGTTGTATGAACCGTAAATCCTTGTTCTTCGCACTTCTTGTACTAATTCTTCCTAACACAACCTCTTGCTCCGACTATGAGGGGGTTCAACCAACTACATCCCTCTATTATAGCTGTCCAGAAAAGTTTTTTCCAAAAACTGAAAGGTCTTGCGATACACTCTGGGTAAAAAACTTCAGATAATATGAGGCAACCCAATGAGCAAAACAGAAAAACAAGTCAAGATTGCGCGTCTGCGAAAAATGTAC
>JACRLC010000043.1 GCA_016235425.1 Chloroflexota bacterium
CCAGAGCATTCTGCCGCGAATTTCGCTAATTCACACGGATTTTTAAAACCAATTCGCGAAAATTCGTGAAATCCGCGGCTGAGGTTTTGCTTTTTTTCTCTGAAATTGGCGGGCGTAAAAGATGTGGGTAATCACCAGTAATTGCCACTTGACTTTTTAGAACAAGTGTTCTATATTTAAGACATCACAGTTCGAACCGCAACCCCATAACTTGCCGGGCAGCTTTCCAAATCAAAGGATAAACCTCAAAAGTAGCCATACACTTACACGCGATGCGGTAGTCGTCCCTTCCGGTTTCCAAAAGGAGTATTCCCATGAACCGTTCACTCTCCATCAAACTCTTCCCCTTTCTCAAAAGCACCGCCCTCAAACGCGGCGCGATCTTCGGGGGAATTTTGATCAGCGCCCTGCTCGCGTTTGAAGTTTTCAACTTTGGCACCACATCCTTTGCCCTCCACGACATCCTCGGCGACCTGCGCTTTGTCGGCCTGCGCTGGTCCACCATCCTGGCCTTCGCTTTTTGCGGCATTGACTTTGCAGGCATCGCCCGCATCTTCACCCCGGAAAAAGGCCGCGATGAACCTGTTGAAGTCTGGTATCTCTTTGGCGCATGGATCCTTGCGGCTGGTTTCAACGCCAGCCTTACGTGGTGGGGTGTGTCCGTTGCGATCATGAACCACAACGCCGAAGGCGGCGCGCTCGTGGGGCAGGCAAACATGATCAAGGCCGTGCCAATCTTTGTCGCCATCATGGTCTGGATGATCCGCATTCTGATCATCGGCACATTCTCCGTTGCGGGCGAACGACTCTTTACGCTGGCGGAGACCCATGAAAGACAGACTTACCGCAACGAACCGGTCCGCAACAACGTGGTGAGACAACCCACGCCTCTCCCTCGACCCGTGAACCTGCCCGCCGCTTCCTATGCACGGTCAGCGCCCAAGCCTGTTCCGAACCGCACCGAGGGGCAGACTCCCGTCTACAACACCAACCGTCCCGTTTACCCCGAACCGACCTACCATCCCATCGGCATGAGCGCGATGGGACACGAGCAAAACCAATCATCCACGCGGAGATAGTCGTTGCAACAACGGCTTGAATTGATAGTCCTCTCTCCATCCAACCGCTGAGACGCCTGTGAAGGCGTCTCATGCGTTAACCGGACTCCAAAGTCAGGAGACTTTCGAGTCCGAGTCTATTTCCTGCGGCGAATGACCGCGTCGATGACGGTCAGGTCATCCGCGGCATTCCACGTGTGAACAGCCAGAACGTTTTTGCCGCGCGGGGGAAGGAAAGTGGAGAGCCGGGTTTCCTCGTACTCGGTTTCACTCAACTTGTTGATCTGATTGAAATTCAGCGCGTACCCGTACCGGCGGGAGGAATCCTGTGAAGGACGGATTAGATTTCCATTCTGCACAAAGATGTGACCGGCGGGCCGCGCGGTGCGAATATCGTTCACGATGGGGTTGTGCGGATGGGGAGTCCATTTTTCGGCGAGGGGGGATTCAGCCCAAAAGAGATGCAATTTATCGAGGCTCGACCCGCCCTCTTCTTTGACGTTGGCGAACAGCCACCATTTGCCTTCGTGTTCGAGCAATGTGGCATCCACGGCGTAAATGTCGGTCATCAGGTTTTTTGCAAATTCCCATTGATCGGGGAAGCGCGTGCACCGATAAAGTTCGAGCGTGCGGTTCTGCCCCGTTTCGGGGAGCATGTACATTTCATTTTGATATTCAAAAATAAATGGATAGGAAAGATGATAGGGGCGTTCCAGCACGACCTGATTGGAAAGCAGGTTGCCCTCGCGATCCAATTTGAGGCAGGCGATGCGTCCCAGCCCGGTTTGGTAGATTTTCTCTTCGATAAAGATGAAGTAAAAATCATCGCGGGCGAGGACGAAAGGATCGGCCCAATACCTGTCCGCGGGAGGGATGAGGGGATGGAAGTTTTCCCATGAAATCGAATTGTGACCTTCGGTATGGGCGGTCAAAATCACCCATTGATCGAGGAAGAAGAATGAGTTGACTTCCTTGTTCAGTCTTCGCCAGAAGCGCGTGAGGATGTTTGGCATTGGACTGTTATCCAACAAGAAGGGAACTGCGCTTCGACTGTGTTCGGACGGTAGTGCAGTCCTCACTCCGCTCACCTGTGCCTGCGCCCCAGGTGCAGGCAGCGCGAAGGGGATACTTATTCAAATTGCTCCAAAGTGCTTTCGCCGTGAGTCAGCACGTAGAGACTGCGCGGTTTGCCTTCAGCGCGGTCAAAGACGAAATCGGTAACGATGTAGCTGGCGGCAAATGCCGCTTCAAAAAGTTCGCGCGTGAAGAAGCGCCAGTCGCGGGCGAGCGCAAAATCAATGGATTTGAGGGCGAGAAAGTCATCGGGGATTTCGACGACGAGCAGGCGGTCTTCAAGGGGAGGAAGATGTTCGGGTGGGCGCGGCAGGTCATCGGTCCGGTATTGAAGCGAGTAGAGGGGGTGGAGTCCGCTTCGGGCAATGTGAGTCAGTTTGAGCGTTGGGCGCGACCGTTTGCCGAGTCTTCTCTCGACGCGGCGGGTGTTAATCCACCAATCCACTTGAAAGCGGTCGGAGGGGAGGCCGGCGTTGAGGCCGTCGCGCATTTCGCCGTATTCGGCGCGGCGATAGGTGGTGCAGACCGCGCCGAGCTTGGCGATGTTGAGGTAGGCGTTGCGGCTGAGGAGCGGATCGTACGTCCAGGTGACGTGATCGAGTCCCTGGTGGCGGACCATTTGCCATTGCGCGCGTTTAAGGGCAAAGCCAACGCCCGAATCGCGATGGCTGGGATGGATGCCCATCATGTGCGAACAGTGCTTGGCACGCGGACCGTCGGGAGTGGATTCGAGGCCGGGAAAGCCGAAGACGAAGCCTATGATCTTTTCTTCGCTGAACGCGCCGAGCACGAGGCCGCCGTTGTGAACCGCGGTGATGAGCATGTGCGCAGGAACCACGTCGGTTTCCGAGCCGGGCCATACGGCGCGCTGGAGGTCTTCGACGAGGGACATATCTTCGGGGGATTCAAGCAGGCGGATATTGAACGAAGGCATGGTTATTTGTTACGGGGATTTTATCGCGAGGTACGCGAGCGCACGGAGGCAAGGATGTTTTCGAATGTGCTGGAGACCCTTGTGCGTGTTGATTGCCAGGCGCGCTGATACCAGGGCTTGCGAATGAGGTAATCAATGCGATAGGTGAAGCGCGCGGGCATGAGGCCGAAGATGCGCGGCATCGAATCTACGGCGCAGGTGCGGTTGACGGCGAAGTAGTCGAGCCAGAAGGATGAGATGGGAAAGTTGGGGATGACGCTATCGAGGAAGACGGTCAGCGCGCGCAAGGTGACGGGGGAAAGCGTGAGCAGGTAACGCGGCGTGTGCGTCACTTCCATGATGGTTTCGAGGATTTGCTGGAGGGTGAAATATTCACTGCCGCCGAGTTCGTAAGTCTGGTTGATGGTTTCGGGTTTCTCCAAAGCCCAGAGCATGCACATGACCAAATCTTCGACCCACAGCGGTTGGACAACCGTCCGCCCGCCGGATGGTACGGGGAAAATTCCCGGCGCGGCGCGTAGCAGCCGCGCGAGGCTGTTGGTGAAATGATCTTCGGGGCCGTAGACGAGCGAGGTCCGCATGATGGTGTGCGGTACTTTGCTCTTGCGGATGTGTTCCTCTGCAATGCCTTTGGCTTTGAAGGCGGGGTACGCCGATGCGCGCGCCGCGCCGATGTGGCTGACGTAAATGAAACGGTCAACGCCCGCGTCGGCGGCGGCCTGGGCGAGGTTATCCGTGCCTTTGATGTCGGCAGTCAACAAGTTGCCCTGGCTTCCCTGCGACTCGGCGCTGGCGAGGTGAAACACAATATCTACGTCGCTGAGGGCGGCGCGCAGGCCGCGTACATCCGCGAGGCTGACGACGGCCACTTCGACGGAGACGCCTTTCGGCAAACGCGGCGTGCGCGGCGAAGGGCGGATCAGCGCGCGGGTTGGATATCCGAGTGCAGAGAGTTGGCGAATGAGGGCGCGGCCGATGAATCCTGTCGCGCCGGTGATGAGAATCATGGGGAAGATTATAGCAGAGGGAATGCAGGTAAACAGGGAAACAAGTAGACAAGTAAACACGAAGACACGGAGGTGTAGAGACTTGCTGATCTACATTTCCGTGTCTACCTGTGTACGTGTTTACGTTTTTACCTACGCGTACCCTGTGGGTGCTAAGGGACTCGAACCCCTGACCCCTTCCGTGTAAAGGAAGTGCTCTAACCAACTGAGCTAAGCACCCATGCGCGCTATTATACACAATGTATGCTAAACTTGGGATGAGAATTTACAAGGAGGAACCATGCGCATCATTCGCTACCAAACTGAAAACGAGGCCCCAAAATACGGATGGCTGTTAGATGAAAAGGTCGGTGAAATTCAAGGCGACTTGTTCGGTCAGTATCGCCGGAGGGATGCAAAAACGCCTCTCGCGGACGTGAAGCTGGTCCCGCCATGTGAGCCGACCAAAATCCTTTGCGTGGGCCGCAACTACGTGGAACACGCCAAAGAGATGGGCAATGATGTGCCGAAGGTCCCGCTCGTCTTCATGAAACCGCCGTCTGCGATCATCGCCAACGGTGAGACCGTCCTCCTGCCACAGCAATCAAAGCAAATCGAGCATGAGGCGGAGTTGGTTGTAGTCATCGGCAAGCGCGGGCGGCATATCAAAACAGAAGAGGCGAAGAATCACATCCTGGGCTACACCATCGGCAACGACGTAACCGCGCGTGACCTGCAAAAGACGGACGGCCAGTGGACGCGCGCCAAAGGATTCGATACGTTCTGTCCCTTCGGCCCGTGGATTGACACGGACTTCGATCCTGCGGATGCAGTGGTCACCTGCCGCGTGAACGGTCAGATGCGGCAGATGGCATCTACGCGCGACATGGTGTTCAACGTGCCGACATTGATCGCATACATATCCTCGTTTACAACACTGGAACCGAGGGATTTAATCTTCACCGGCACACCCGCAGGCGTGGGTGAGTTGAAGAATGGGGATGAAGTGGTGGTGGAGATCGAAGGGCTGGGCGTGTTGAAGAATCCGGTAAAGGCAGAGGGGCGATAGAAGATAAATAAAAGTAGATGCTGCTGCTCGATAAACTCAGGGCAAGTTTCGCATCAGCGGAGTATTTGTTGAAGGATAGGCAATAGTGTAAATTGCATGTCAGGAAGAAAAAAGGTAAGATATGGGCATGAAAAAACCTTTGTCAGCAGAGATTAAGACAACTTTGAAAGAACTCAAACAGGAGCTTATCGAACTGTACGGCAAGCAACTTAAGGGGGTATATCTGTTTGGTTCTTACGCTCGCGGGGATTTCAATGCTGATTCCGATGTAGATGTTTTAATTGTGTTGTCCAACTTCGAGAAATATGGTGCAGAACTTCGCCGCACAAGCGAGACGATCGGTAATTTATCCCTCAAACATAATGCAACAGTAAGTGTCATATTTACGCGTGAATCAGAATGGCGCATGGACAAACTGCCTTTGCTTCTTAACATCCGCTCGGAAAGTATAGCTATATGAAGGAAAATGCGCAATTCCTGCTTGAAAAAGCAGCAAGCGCAATTGGCGCGGCAGAAAGCCTTCTGCGCGACGGGTATCATGATTTTTCAGCAGGCCGCGCTTACTATGCCATGTTCTATACCGCCGAAGCATTGCTTGCAGAGAAAGAACTCGAGTTCAAAAAGCACGTGGGCGTTCATCGCGCATTTGCGGAACATTTCATCAAAACAGGAATCTTTGAGCAAAAGTATTATCACTGGCTGGTTGTAACTTTCAACAGCCGTTTGGTGGGCGATTATGCCATTCGCACGAAATTCGAGTCTGAAGAAGTACAGGAATGGATTGACCAGGCGAAAGAATTTCTCGATCTGACGCGAAATTATCTTCAACAACTGTAACTCAGCATGAGACTGCCGCAGGAGCCTTCGCGGATTTTGCGGTTCAAACCCTGTGGTAAGATGTCCCGTATGGATTTTTCCCGCATCACCGACGACCTCTACATCGGCACAACGCCCTCCGTGCAGGATTACAACCAACTGCGTGACCTCGGCGTAAAGCTGGTTATCAACATGCGCATCGAACGCCGTCCATGGCCTGACCCGCACAAACCTCCGCTATCTCTTTTATGGTTTCCCGCCTTTGACAGTCCACTCGTGCCGATTCCGATTCGCTTCTTGCATCGCGGCGCACATGCCGCGTTGAAAACGATCTGCGGCGGAGGCAAGGTTTACGCCCATTGCGCGGGCGGACGTCACCGCGGAGTGGCGATGGGTGCGGCCATCCTCGTCGCACAGGGACACGATCCGCTCGCGGCGATGACATTGATCAAAGAGCGCAGGTCATTCGCCGACCCGTTCGCATTTTACATCCGTCCGCGCATATTGAAATTTGCGCGTCAATGGAATGGGGATTTAAAAACGTAGGGGCGGCTTCCCGTCGCCCACATTTTCATTGCCGACATATATTTCGGGCGTGGAGACCACGCCCTTGTGATTATCCCTTCAGCGGCGGCGCGTCCTTGTCGTACACAAAGACCTGCACGTCCATCCCTTCCTTGTTCAACAGATCAATCGCGGGTTGGAACGCGGCGTCCTTGATCTTCTGCATATCCCCCGCAGGTGCGTAGACCGAGAGCCGCGCTTCTTCGTCGGACATTTTGACAACCTTCACCTCCGCGTTCCCGCACGCACTCTTGATGGTATCGGTCATTTGTTTGATCGCATCATCAATGGACATAAAACGCTCCTCGTCTAAGTACCAAAATTATAGTCCACCTCTCCGCCTTTGCGCTATACTGCAACTGATGCGGCATCTGTACCTGATCCTTGTGCTCATTATTTTGACAGCTTGCGCTTCACGCGCCCCCGAACCTGCCCAGCCGGCCATTCTGGCATCTCCCATTCTCAAGCCTTTTACGAAAACTCCCACCTCGGCGCAGCTTCCTGCCGCCCCAGACTCATCCCAAACGGGACTGGTCATCACAGGCCGCGTCACGTTTTACGGTGTCGGCATCGGTGACGTGAAAATCCATCACAGTTTCGCGGCCTACCCCGGCGAATTGACCGCGACGACTGATTCGGAAGGCTATTACCAATCCGATTTCATCTTCATCCCCGGCGACGAGATGGTCACGATCTGGGCGGAATACGAAGGCTGCACATTTGACCCGGCCAACGAATATTGGAGACACTATCACGGATTTGAAGAACGGGAATTAAACTTCGCCGCGATTGCCGTCATCTCCACACCTTGAAAGAAATAATTGAGTTTCAGTTTGGAACCTAAGTCATTGCGAGGGCGGCGCTTCGACTGCGGGTCTCTACTTACATTCGACCCTCCGCTCAGCGCGAACGCCGCTTTCGCAATGACATATTACTTCGCGATCTTCGCCACCGTTACCCCCGCGCCGCCCTCGCTATCCTTCGGCTCCTCGAACGAACTGACGTACGGACTATCCTTCAACGCCGTGCGCACAGCCTCGCGCATCCGCCCCGTCCCTTTGCCGTGGATGATTCTCACGAACAGCAATCCCGCAGAATAGGCGCGCTCCAGGTACTTCTCCAGATCATCGAGACCTTCGTCCACAAGTTTGCCGCGCAGGTTGAGTTCGAGTCCGGGTGACGAGGCGACGGAAGACGTGTGACGAGCGCCCCCCGACTGCATACCGATGACTGGCGATTGATTACTGTTTACTGACATCTGCTCACCGGATTTCCTCACCAAATCAGCCAGTCTCGCCCTCACGCGCAAGCTCCCAATCTGGACTTCCGCATCCGACTCACCCAATGCTGTCACTACACCTTCGGAGTTCAACGTGCCGACAAAGACCCGCTCGCCAAGCCGCAAAGACGATTGACCGTGGACAGTGGACGGTACTCCGTCTTCGGTCCTCGGTTTCCGCTCGACAGGCGCTTCCACCTTCTCTTCCATTTTTTCCATCTTCTGCTCAATTGCTTTGATGGCTTCAAGAGGCTGGTGCGCTTTTCTCAGTTGTGACTTCAACGAATCAATGTTGCGCTTCAGCACCGCAACTTCGAGCTCACCCTCGGCACGCGCTTTGGCAATGGTCTCACGACGCTCGTCTTCGATCTTTTCGAGGCGCTTTTCGAGTTCGCGGGTTTGGGCTTCCAGTTTTGCGCGGGCTTTTTCGAGTTTCTCACGTTCACGCGAGGTACGATTGCGTTCCTTGCGGATGTCATCGAGCAGTTTGTCCGCGCGCAATTCGTCAGGGTTGACTTCTGCTTTCGCCGCGGCGACCAGCTTCTCGTCCAGGCCGAGGCGTTGTGCGATGAGCAGGGCGTTTGATCGTCCGGGGAGTCCGATTGTCAGTTTGTATGTCGGGCGAAGAGTTTTGATGTCAAATTCCAAAGAGGCATTGACCACGCCTTCGGTGCTGTGTGCGAAGGTTTTAAGTTCGGGATAATGTGTGGCGACGAGGGATGTGATACCGCGTTCGAGCAAATGCGCCAGAATGGAGCGCGCAAGGGCCGCGCCTTCCTGCGGGTCAGTGCCCGCGCCAAGTTCGTCGAGGATGACGAGGGAACGGCTGTCCGCTTTTTTGAGGATGCGGATGATGTTGGTGATGTGGCCGCTGAAAGTGCTGAGCGATTGCTCGATGGATTGCTCGTCGCCAATGTCGGCGTAGACTGAGTCGAAGCATGGAAGCTCAGAGCCGCTTTGCGCGGGGACGTGCAGACCTGATTGCGCCATCAGCACAAGCAAGCCGACGGTTTTGAGCGAAACCGTCTTGCCGCCCGTGTTCGGCCCGGTGATGACGACCGCGTGAGTGCCGGGGCGAGGGTCGAAATCAATGGGGACAACGGTGTCGGGGTTGAGGAGAGGGTGTCTTGCTTGAATAAGTTTGAAATCAAAGATCGAAAGTCGAAGGTCAGATGACTTTTGACCTTTGACTTTCGACATATCTTGCAGGATGGGCTCACTCGCCTTCAACTCCTCCGCATACTTTGCCTTCGCAAATACCAGATCCAGCACCGCTAGATTCTCAACGCCGTATTTCAACTCGGTCGCGTGCGCGCCAACCTGCGCGGAGACCTCGGCAAGGATGCGGCGTTCCTCGTCTCGTTCGGCGAGTTGCAGTTCGCGGATCTGGTCGTTGGCTTCCACGATGGGCAGTGGCTCCACAAACAAGGTCGCGCCGCTGGAGGATTGGTCGTGAACGATGGATTTGATCTTGCCTTTGAACTCGGCGCGCAGGGGGATGACGTACCGTCCGTCGCGCTGGGTAATGATGGCTTCCTGCAACATCGAAACGGTCTTGCTGTCGGTTACATATTTTTGCAGTTTGCTCATCAGACGGTCGTGAGCGAGGCGGAGGTTGCGGCGAATGTCCGCGAGTTTGGGCGAGGCGGAATCCAGCACGTCGCCGCGCTCGGAGATGATGCGCGTGATGGCGTCCACGAGGCCGTGTGTATCCGGCAAACCGAATGCGATTTGCGAGAGGTGCGGATATTCGTCTGATTTTTTGTCGAAAGTTTTCTTGAGGTCACGGCACGAAATCAGCGTGGATTTGACGTCCATCAACGCCTGCGAATCCAGCACACCACCACGTGCCGCGAGGTCGGCCTGCGGGCGAATGTCATGTGCGGCGCCGATCCCCACATCCTGAATTGAAAGCAGTTTGCGCGCCTCAGTCGTTTCGGCGAGACGGGCAAGGGCGAGGTTGTAGGAATTGGTCGGCTCAAGGGAGCGCGCCAAATCCATCGAAGCGGAGAAGTCGCAGAATGCGACCAGCCGCTCGAGGATCTTTGGATATTCGAGAACGTTCAAAGTCTTGCTGTCCATAGTGGGTGAATTAAACCACAGATGAACACGGATGAACACGATATTCTAGATTTGCTTGATGATTTTGCTATGTGCCAGCATTACGCGCACAAGGATCGGCTTACCAATCCCCTTTAGCTCCAAACTGCGCGACTCCAGTTTTCCGCCGTCCATGCCTGCTTCCCGGAGTGCCCGCTCGCTGACAATGATCTCGCCTGCCGCGGCCTTGGATGCCAGACGAGCGGCCATGTTTACCTCGTCGCCTATTGCTGAAATCTCCGTCAGGCCGTCAGCTGTGCCCATTGCGCCAAAATAAGCCACCCCTGAATGGACACCGATGCCTACCGGAATCTTTTCCCGCTCCATGACTCTCAACAGATTCTGCGCGGCCTTCAAAGTCCGCCGCACGTAATTCGGGCCTGCAAACCCTGCTCCCCAAAAAGCCGCCACTGCATCGCCAGCCAGCTTTTCCACCAGTCCATCCTCTTCATTGATGGCTTTCGTTGACTCTATGTAAAACCGATTGATCAACTGGCTGAATTCCCTCGGACTCATCTGCTCGGAGAGCGCCGTGGAACCGCGCACATCTGCGAAGAGCATGGACATTTCGACCTCGGCTCCCCCTGGAAATTTGCGCGAATATTCCTCGCAAATGTTACAGAAACGAGGGTTCAAAACAGATCGTTGTTTGCCAAACAATGAGCGGACAATGGTTCCGCCAGCTCCCTGAAAGGGGGCATAACAGAATTTACAGCGCGGGTCGTGTGGAAGCATTCGGAAAATTTTACGCAGGGGTCTGTCAATGCTGAATGCACTGTTCGTGAACCATTCCCGCCACAATTTGTCGACATCCATGGATTTGTTATCGCTCATCTTTGCCGCCAGTCTTTTTACCAATAAGGCCCGGGATCGCTTTCAAAGGAATTTAACCACAGATGGAGAAAGATGTATACGGATTCAAAGTTATCACTTAAACTTTATTGTGTCACTCTGCCCACCATGCGCCCCGTCCTAACGGCCAGGCCAGGGAAGAGTCTCGCTCGTCGCGGCGGAGATCCTTCGCTTAGAATGACAGATAGGAGACTGACATGAAACCGACCGACAAAGTTGCCAGCATCACGGGTACGGCAAAAGAGGCGATCATGGAAAACAGGCTTTTCAAATTATGGGTTGCGCTCACCTTGATTGCAATAGCCAATATTATCATTTTTGATGCAGTCATCATTACGTCACCGGATACCATCCAGGTCAAATATACGCCGGACGACGCGTACTATTACCTCTCGCTTGCCCGCAACTTCGTCCATTATCATAGCTGGACATTTGACTCCGGGGTGAGCAAAACATCCGGGTTTCATCCCATGCTGGCCTACATCCTGGCGCTGTTATACGCCCTCCTCCGACCCAACACAGACGGGTTTGTCAGGATCAGTCTCCTCCTTTCAAGCATTTTCACACTGTTATCCGCTTTCTATTTGCTGTGGATGGGGTGGAAACAAAAACAACTTTTTATGCTGGCATCGCTGGCCGTCATAATCAGCTGGCGCAATATTCTGATCAATTCGGTCTCCGGCGTGGAATGGCCGTTGATCGTTTTTATCATCGTCCTGTTCTGCTCGACCCTTGCGTGGAATTATTCATCGCGTGCGGGAAAAATATTCCTTTTTGTGTTGGGGATTTTGGGCAGTCTTACCCGCTCCGATTTTGGAATTCTGACCTTCGCCTTCTTCTGTGCCAGTCTCATCCTTTGGCGAAGGAAGGAAGGAAAGGGACAGTTGGCCGCCGCCAGCCTGGGAGCAGCCGGGGCGCTTCTGGGAGTTGGCTTGCTCCTTCTGCATAATTATCTGCTGACCGGCCTGGCCGTTCAATCCAGCGCTTTGATGAAAAACCAGTGGATCACTGACGCAGGCAGTATGTCAATTTTGCGCAACGGGCTGGCAGGGCTGATCATGCTCTTGATCCTGCCGTTATTGTTTGGTTTCCTGAATCAAGGCAGGATTCGCGGAATATTCTCCGAACTCAGTGGGGTGCAAAAGTTATTCGGCCTGACTGCAATTTTCAACTGGATGGGTTATGCAGTTTTCTATTCCAGGGTTTCCGACGTTCAGCCCTGGTACTCAGCCAATATCGTCATGTCCGTTTTTGTCTTTCTGTCCGCACTATGGTATTCCATCCAGCGCGGCATCTGGAAAAAGTTTGTCCTGGCGCCTCATCTCGCCCTGCTGACTCTATTTGCAGTTTTGTTTCTGGGAACCTTGCGCGCCATGTATCCGGTCAATGGCCTGCACGGCATCTGGCCCCATCAACAGGCCACGCTCGAGGCGGGAAAATATTTACAACAGCATCCGCTGACAGGTCGTGTTGGCGGATGGAATATGGGCATCATCAATTACTACCAGGGCGGCGAGGTGATCAACCTGGACGGGGTGGTCAACAACGACATCCATTCCTATGCCGTCACCAATACAACCGTCCAGTATATGCGGGAAAAAAATATAGAATACCTGCTTGACTTCGATAATATGTTCAGGATACTTGCCGCACAACGCGGCGGTTATGACGATCCACAATTCCTTTCCCACCTGCAACCCGTCAAGGTTTTCGACGAGGGTCAATATCCCATCTGGAAACATCTCACCCTCTATAAAATAGGAAGATAAAAAATGACTGACACACACAGACTTTCCGGCAGGACTGCCATCATCACAGGCGCGACCTCGGGGATCGGCAGGGCCACTGCGCTTCTTTTCGCGGACCATGGAGCTGGTCTCGTTATCACGGGCAGACGCGTGGATTTGGGAAAATCCGTCGAAGCGGAATGCAGGCGGAGGGGCGCGCGATGCGTGTTCGTCGAAGCGGATCACACAAAGGGCGAAGACTGTCAAAGGGTCGTGGATGCCGCAGCGGCGGAGTTCGGTCGCATTGATATTTTGTTCAACAACGCGGGCATTGTCACAAAAGGGACGGCGGAGACGACGGAGGAAAAAGTTTGGGACGATACGCTGGCGTTGAACGTGACGGCGGTGTGGCGCATGTGCAGGCTGGTCATCCCGCACATGAAGAGACAAGGACGCGGCATGATCGTCAATAACGGCTCGGACTGGTCGGTGGTGGCGGGGAGGAACGCGTTCCCGTACATCGCGAGCAAAGGCGCGGTGGGCATGATGACGAAGGCCATGGCGCTCGATTTCGCACAGGATGGTATCCGCGTGAACGCGGTCTGCCCTGGGGATACGTTCGTGGATCGCTGGATGGAGAAAGGCTATTTTGAAGGTTCCAACCCTGTTTTGCTTGAGGAGGCTATCAAGGAATCCAGCGCGTACATCCCGATGGGACGGTTTGGAAAGCCGGAAGAAATCGCGAAGGCAGTTCTGTTTCTGGCGTCGGATGATTCGTCGTTTGTGACGGGTCATTTACTGCTGGTGGATGGGGGCAATACGGCGCAGTGACATCCACTAACGAGATTTTGTTGTAAAATGTCTGCGTGGCTACTAACCTAACTTTAGATTTCAAAATTCAACCTTCTGCTGAAATTGGCATTGGTGAAATTGAACGACTGGATTCGGAATTCAAAGGCTATTTCAAATCCAAGTTCTACGTTCAACCTTCCTTAACGCGTTCGTTGGTAAGTTTTCAAGCCAATAAGAATCGCCCTGTTTATCGTTGGTACAAGTACAAAGAGGGTTTTTCTGCCAGCCTGGTTGAGCATTTTTTTCAAAAGTATGGGGTTTCAAGCGGAAAAATTTTAGACCCATTTGCTGGAAGCGGAACAGCCCTTTTCACGGCCAGCGCGATAGGGCTAGACGCCGACGGCATTGAACTTTTGCCCATCGGCCAACAAATCATTTCCACAAAACGTTTGATTGAAAGCGAATTTACGCCCGATGACTTTGATGAATTGCGAAGATGGACGAAATCATCCGTCTGGCAGGGTTCACAGGAACGGATTTCACTCAATGAATTGCGTATCACAGGGAAGGCGTATCCCGAAAAGACGAAAGAACAAATTGAAAAATTCCTCGCTGCAATTAAAAAAGAAAACGAACGCGTTCAAGCGGTTTTGTTTTTTACTTTGTTGTGTGTTTTGGAAATCATTAGTTTCACACGCAAAGACGGTCAGTATTTGCGTTGGGATTATCGTTCGGGACGCAAGCAGGGAAAAAAACCTTTTGACAAAGGCGAAATTGTGGATTTTGAAAAGGCCATTTCAGAAAAGATTGGCGAAATTCTGGAAGACCTGCAACCCACTGAACCAATTCAGCAAACAATGTTTGCAACGCAGACTAAACAAGGCAAAATTCATCTTTACGATGGCTCGTGTCTTGACGTGATGCCGAAAATGCGGGATGGCGAGTATGATGCAATCATTACATCGCCGCCTTATTGCAATCGTTATGATTACACACGCACTTACGCACTTGAACTGGCTTTATTGGGTATAGGAGAAAAAGGCCTAGTGAATTTGCGCCAAACCATGCTAAGTTGCACAGTCGAGAATCGCGCAAAAGACCTGCTAAAAATCAATCCATTGTGGACAGATGCGATTGCCGCCGCTGACAGCCAGGAACTTTTACAGGCAATCCTGAAATATCTTGAAACTCAAAAAGCACAGGGACTTTTGAACAACAATGGCATTCCCCGCATGGTGCGCGGTTATTTCTATGAAATGGCTTGTGTGATTGCAGAATGCTCCCGTGTGATGAGACCTAACGCGCCTCTGATAATGGTCAATGACAATGTGCGCTATGCAGGCGCAAGTATTTCTGTAGATATGATTTTGTCTTCGATTGCAGAAAGACTGGGGTTTCGAGTTGAAAACATTCTTGTTTTGCCCAACGGCAAAGGTAATAGCAGTCAACAAATGGGTGAACATGGACGGGAAGAGTTACGCAAGTGCATCTATATCTGGAGAAAAATCTGATGCCACCGAAGCCGCCTTATCGCCGCCATCTCAATTCCAGTGCCGATCTCGAAACAACGTATGAAGCCACGCGGGCGGGGTTTGTTTCTCTCGCGTTGGAAAAGAATTATCGGGCAACGCCTTTTGTGGAACAGGCAAAAGCATTGCAGGAAGCCGCGTCTCATGCAAAGAAGGCAACTGATTTGCCCAGCGTAAGCGGCATTGAAAACGCACTGCTCACAGCGGCAGGAATTTCAGACAAGGCTGCGTTGCATTTACAGCCCGAAGATAAAACTGCCGCCATTCAGGTGCTTATTGAAAAATTCCTTGAACCAGCAAAATCGAAATTTGTCGAGGAACTTGTCTTTCGATTTTTATTGATTCGCGGCGACACTCTTGGCGGCTCGATGCGTAATATTGGAGGATTCTTAGCGCAAAAGAAATTAACCCGGGCTATCCTTTCCGCACTTAAGATTGCAGGGATTCCACACTACTGGCAGCCGGCAAATACCCGCGACTGGCAGGAAAACGATGACAGCCCAAATATTGAATCATCCTTACGCAAGCTTTACTGGCAAAATGGCCGCAAACATCGCATACTGATTTATAACCTGACCGTTCCGCTCATGAAGAACAATGTTGATATGTGTTTGTTCGATGCCGGGCCAGATGCTCTTGATGAAACAAACGCAAAAAGTTACATCGCATTAGGGGAATTGAAAGGCGGCATTGATCCGGCAGGTGCGGACGAGCACTGGAAAACTGCCAAAACCGCGCTCGAACGAATTCGCAAATCGTTTGCCCGCGCAAAACAGAATCCCCATACTTTCTTTATCGGCGCGGCAATCGAGAAAAAGATGGCAACTGAATTATGGGAGGAACTTCAACAGGACATTTTGAGCAATGCCGCAAACTTGAACGATGAAAATCAGGTTGCGTCCATTTCCCACTGGCTTTGCAATTTATAACTTCTTCATTTGATGCAATTCAAAATCAAAACGGAAGCCGCTCATCACAACTCCCGTTTTTGATTTTCCAATTTCGTTACGAACTCTTCACTTCCGGCTTTGGCAATTGTGGGATGATCCAGTTGATCAATGCCTGTGGGGAACGCGTCTGCATGTAGATCGTGCCGGGGCCGGTTAATTCAACGACCAGACCTTCGCCACTGAACAACGTGGACTTGATCCCGCCGACGGTTTTGGGTTGCACTCCCATGCCCGCGTCGAACGCGACGAGATGCGATGTATCCACAACGTATTTCTCACCTGCGCCGATCGTGCGCTCGAAGATCGCGCCATAGGATGAGACCAGCAGTTTTCCCGCGCCCGAAGCCTCCAGCATGGAGATGCCCTCCGCCGCCATGAACGCCTTGACGCTGACCTTGGCCGTCAGTTCGACGCCGTTTTCAGAGGCCACATACGAACCGGCCTGGATCATCAGCTTCTGGCCTTTCAACTCGATCAACATCATATCGCCGGGAAGTTCGGGGGCAAGTGTCACTTCGCCGCCCTGCGCGGGTGCGACGAAGAAGTTCTGGAAGAAGGATTCTCCGCCGAGCATGGCGCGCCCCAGCGACTTGAGAATCCCGCCCTCGGCTTTCGTTTCGATGCTGACCCCGCCGCTCATGCTAACCATCGCGCCCGCCTCCGCGCGGATGCGTTCGTTCGGCGTCAGCTTTGCGACTGCCAAAGAATAAGAAGGACGATGTGCGATTTCGATTTCCATTGAAGTCTCCTTTTGTGTGCCTGTCTTGTTATCTGTCGTGATTTATCACGGAACCGCCCGGCCTCGAATCTATCCCTTCGCCCAGCAGCAAACCCGCCAGCTTCGGCGTAGACTCCAAAATCTCGTCTGCGCCCATCCTGCGTAACTCAGACTCCTCGCCAAAGCCGCATAGCACGCCCACCGTCTGCACGCCCGCGGACCTGCCCGCGCGGATGTCCACCGTCGTATCGCCGATCATGAGACACTCCTCCGGCGAGACGTTCATTTTTTGCGCGGCCAGCAGGATCGGGTCCGGGCAGGGTTTCGTGTGTTTGGCGGAGAGACCCGTCACAATCACGTCGAAATAATCCTTCAACCCGAACTGATCCAAAAAACGCAGAGTCCCCTTTTCGTCGCGTGCGCTGACAACTGCCATCCGATATTTCCCATGCAGGCACGCCAGCATCTCATCCACACCCGGCACAAGCAGAAATTTCTTTTCCGAATGTTTGCGGTGACGGTTCATCCAGTTGATGACCGCCACCATCTCATCGTCAATGCCGAGCGTATCGGCCATTCCGAGCAACGCGTTGCCCGGCGCTTCGATCCACATCACAAAGCGGCGAGCTGTGTGCATGGGATCGCGGAATAAAAAACGCGGCAGAAAACGTGAAATCTTCTGCGCGTACAGGTCATCGGTATCGCTCAACGTACCGTCAACATCGAAACACAGGGCGCGAATGCGCGTAAGTTCAAGCGGCATGGCATAATTGTACCAAAGCGGATATACTCCGCTCATGCAAAGCGCATTCATTCATCTTATGTGTCCTGAATGTGGGAAACACTTTAACGCCGACACACTGCAAACCTTTTGTGCGGATTGTAAATCACCGCTCGAAGCGCAATACGATTTAAATAAAGCCAGCAAAACTCTCACACCTGAGTCATTGTCCTCGCGTCCGCGCGGAATTTGGCGCTGGACTGAACTGCTCCCCGTGCGCGGCGCCGCTCACAGGCTGACTCTCGGTGAGGGAGATACTCCCCTCCTCAGCGCCCCGCATCTTTCCCGGACACTCAACCTGCCCTCGTTATACATAAAAGACGAGGCCCCGAATCCGACCGCCTCGTTCAAAGCGCGCGGACTAGTGATGGCCGTTGCGCGCGCAGTGGAATTGGGGGTGACGGAATTCGTGATTCCCACCGCGGGCAACGCGGGAAGCGCGCTCGCCGCGTATGCCGCGCGCGCTCATGCGAAGGCACACGTCTTCATGCCAAAGGACGCGCCCCTCGCGAACCAACGCGAAGTCCAGGCTTACGGCGCGGATTTGGTTTTGGTGGATGGATTAATTTCCGATGCCGGTAAACTCGCCGCAGAGCAGGCCGCAAAATACGGCTGGTTCGATGTCTCCACTTTCAAGGAACCCTATCGCCTCGAAGGCAAAAAGACGATGGGACTCGAACTGGCGGAAGATTTCAACTGGGAAGTTCCCGATGTCATTATCTATCCCACCGGCGGCGGCACGGGTTTGGTGGGCATGTGGAAAGCCTTTGCCGAACTCGAAACCATGGGATTGATCGGCTCGAAGCGCCCGCGCATGGTCACCGTGCAGGCCGCGGGATGCGCGCCGGTTGTACGCGCAATGGAGCAGAACGCGGCGCGCGCCGAATTCTGGCAGAATGCCGAAACCATCGCGGCCGGCCTGCGCGTTCCCGGTCCCTTTGCAGACAGGCAAATATTACGTGCGCTCCGCGAAAGTCACGGCACGGCAGTGGCTGTGACAGATAAAGAGATCACCACAGCTCAAAACGAACTCGCGCAAAACGAAGGAATCTTCGCCGCGCCCGAAGGAGCCGCCGCGCTCGCGGCGCTCAAACACCTTCTGGCAATTGGCTGGATAAAAACGGCTGAGCGCGTGGTATTATTCAACACAGGAAGTGGTTTAAAGTATTTATAATATACGCGCTGAGCGAAGAAATACCCTTCGACTGCATTTCTGACAGTCGCTCCGCTCAGAGCGAGGAATTGTATGCCCGAAGATCGCAACCGCGCCCTACTCGAACTGCTCATTAGCGTCAGCCGCGAAGTTGCCGCCGCGCTGGATTTACGCACGGTATTGCAGCGCCTGCTCTATGCCGCCATCCAAAACGTGGGCGGCGAGCGCGGCAGTATTGTCGTTCTCGATGATCTCGGCCGGCCCGTGGATGCCACCATCGTCTACGGCAAACGCCTGCACGAGCATACGACCCAGCAGCTGCGCGAGACCGTCGAACGCGGCCTTGCCGGTTGGGTGGTGCAACATCGCAAACCGGCGCTCGTGCCGGATACCAGCAAGGATGAACGCTGGCTGCGCCGCGCCGACGATGCCGCCGAGAAAAGCGGGGCCAAGTCCGCGATTTGTGTGCCACTGTTGGCGCGCGAACGGCTGGTGGGCGTGCTCACCCTCGTACACTCCGTCCCCAACGCATTCAACGAAGAGCATCTCGAACTGATGCGGGCCATCGCCGACCAGGCCAGCGTGGCCGTTTTGAACGCGCGCCTTTATACGGAAGCCCAGCGCACGGCACGCGTCATGTCTGCATTGGCGGAGGGCGCGGCGGCCATCAACACCTCGCTGGAAATGCCGGATGTCTGGCGGCGCATCCTCAACCAGACCATGCAAGCCCTGCAAGTGGAGACGGTGGCGCTGGCCCTGATCGATGGAACCGACAGTAACCTGATATTTCTTGCCGCCGCCGGGCACAACTCCGGCAATATCCCCGGCAGAAATATTCCAAAAGGAGATGGACTGGCAGGGTCCGTGATTCGCGACAGGCACGGGGTAGTGGTACCAAACGTCAGACAGGATAAGCGCTATTCCGACGTGGACAGGTTCGGGGGAATCGAGATGCGTGCCGTCGCCATCGCGCCCATTCAAACGCAGGGAAAAGTCATCGGCGTGCTGGAGGCTATTAATCCGATATCCGGCGCTTTCGATCCCGATGCCATGCTGGTGATGACCGGCCTCGGCTCACTCGCAGGGACGACGATCCAAAACGCGCAGTTCCTCGAAAAGCTGCAAAAGGCGCACGAACGCTATCGCGAGCTTTTTGAAGACAGCGTGGACCCGATCCTGATCACCGACTGGGAAGGCAGTGTGCTGGAAGCCAACCGCCAGGCCGTGGCGTTGAGCGGGTACACGACCGAACAATTACACTCATTGAGCATCGACCAATTGCATGAAGTCAACTGGAACAAGGCCGGGCTGGAATTCGAAGAATTAAAGGAAAGCGACACGTGCAGTTACGAATCGGTCCTGCACAAGAGCAACGGCGGAACGGTACCGGTTGAAGTGCACGCCCGCCGAGTGGAATTCGAAGAGTCCGATTCCCTGCAATGGATCTTCCGCGACATCACCGAACGCAAGGAACTGGATGCCCTGCGCGACGATATGACCGCCATGATCTATCATGACCTGCGCTCGCCGCTCGGCAACATCGTCTCCAGCATCGACATGTTGAACGGCATGTTACCCAACGACGAATCCGTGCAAACGATGCTGGGCATTGCGGCCAATTCAACCGGTCGTATTCAGCGTCTGGTCAATTCCCTGCTCGATATCAACCGGCTCGAATCGGGTCAGAAGATCGCCGATCAAAAGGCGGTCGAACCGGGGGCTTTGATCAGTGAAGCGATCCGTGACGTGGAACCCGGCGCAATAGGGCGGCACCAAAAGATCGTAAAACGCCTGAACGAAAAATATCCGCTCATTTGGGTGGACGTGGACATGATCCACCGCGTGTTGATCAACCTGCTGGAAAACGCCATCAAGTTCACGCCCACCGACGGGCGCATCGAGATCGGCGCGCAGACCAACGATGAGTTTGTCAAAATCTGGGTGCGAGACGACGGCCCCGGCATTCATCCCGCCGACCAGGTACGCATCTTCGATAAATTCACCCGCGTGCGCGGCAAGGATAAACCCGGCGGCCTGGGTGTGGGACTGGCCTTCTGCAAACTGGCCGTACAAGGCCACGGCGGAAAAATCTGGGTCGAAAGTGAGATGAATAAAGGCACCACGTTCTGGCTCACCCTGCCGGCAGCGCGTAAAAAACAAACCGGAAAACTCAAGCGTCACACCGGAAAATTGGAATTGGAAGAATAACGAATTTCAGGAGCAACATGCAGGTAATAACCGACAACATCCAAATCGAGGATCGCTTCCCCGGCGTCACACTGGGCGTGATCGTCATGCCGCGCGGCCTGATCCAGATCGACGCGCCGCCTTCCCCCGAAGACGCCCGGTCATGGCGTGCCTCTCTGATGAATCTCGGCGGCGGCATCGAACGCGTTCTCGTCAACCTCGATGCGCACCCCGACCGAACACTCGGCGCGCGCTCGATGGATTGCACCATCATCGCGCACGAGAAGACCGCCGCCACCTTTCGCTCGCGTCCATCCACGTTCAAGGCACAGGGTGAAGAGACCGGCGCAGATTGGGAATCGATCCCCGGGCTGGGCAGTGTGCGCTGGTCTCCGCCGGAAATTTCCTTCGGCGATCAATTGACCCTGCATTGGGGCGATGTGCCCGTCGTTTTGGAGCATCACCCCGGCCCCACTGCCGGTGCGATCTGGGTGATCGTGCCCACGGAAAAAGTCATCTTCATCGGCGATGCGGTCACAAAGGGCCAGCCGCCCTTTCTCTCCAATGCAAACTTCAATGCGTGGATCGATACGGTCAATCTCCTGCTCGAACCAACCTTCAAAGGCTACACGATGATCAGCAGCCGCGGCGGTGTGGTGAATGCGAACATGATCAAGAATCAACTCGACTTCCTGAAACATACCCGCGATAAACTGGAAAAATTCGCATCCAAAAAACCGGCTCCCGCGTCGACCGAGAAGCTGGTCGAGTCCCTGTTGGGTTGGTTCAAAGCCCCGGCTGCCCGCCACAAACAATATGCCCAGCGCCTGCGCTATGGAGTTTTGCACTACAACTCTCGCCATCATTATCCATCCAGCCGCCCGGACGATGATTGATGCCCGCGCCTCAACCTTTGTTTGAACTGACACGCGGCCGCGCCGTCGAGTCCGTTCATTTTGGCTCGATCGCGGTCGTGGGTTTGAACGGCGAATTAATCGCATCCTACGGCGACCATGAACTGGTCGCCTTTTTACGCTCATCTGCCAAGCCCTTTCAGGTTCTCCCTTTCATCGAACGCGGCGGTGTGGAGCATTTCGGATTCACCTCGCGCGAGCTTGCCCTTGCCTGCGCTTCGCACGAGACCGCGCAGATCCATCTCGACACGGTCAAGGGGATGCAGGAGAAGGCCGGCATACAGGAAAGCCACCTGCAATGCGGCGCGCATAACCCCAGCGATGTGTCCATGCTCAAAGCGGTGATCAGCAGCGGGATAAAACCCTCGCCTAATTTCAACAACTGCTCTGGCAAACATACCGCCATGCTGGCTCATGCCAAAATGCGCGGCCTGCCTTTGGAAAACTATCTCGATATCAACCATCCCATCCAACAGGACATCCTCACGACGTTCTCCGAAATGTGCGCGATAGAGCGCGGAAAAATCGAACTCGGCACCGATGGTTGTTCCGCACCGAATTTTGCCGTGCCGCTCTACAATTCCGCGCTTGGCTTCGCGCGTTTATGCGACCCGCATAATCTGGCAGGTGCGCGCGCTTCCGCCTGCCGCAAGGTCACATCCGCGATGACGTCTCATCCAGAAATGATCAGCGGTTACGGCGAGTTCGACTGCGAACTAATGAAAGTAGGCGAAGGCAAAATTATCACCAAGCGCGGCGCGGAAGGCTTTCAAGGGATCGGTCTCCTGCCCGGAGCACTTTACGCGGATTCACCGGGTATTGGCATTGCCTTCAAAGTGACGGACGGTGATGCCTCGCGCATGAACGACCAGCTCGTATCCGCGGCACGCGTCCGCCCGGCTGTGACGTTGGAGATTCTCCGTCAACTCGGCGCGTTGGATGAAAGCCAACTTGAAGCACTCTCTGCTTTTGGCCCAAACAAGGTCATCAGAAACCATCGCAACCTCGTCACTGGCGAGTCACATCCTGCCTTCAAACTCCACATCAATTAATGGATAGCACGTTACCTGAATCCTTCCTTCCATTGCTGATCGCTGAACTCAAAACGCCCAATGTCATCGGCATTACGATGGCAGGAAGTTTTTCGCGCGGGCAGGGCACACCATACAGCGATGTGGATTTGCAGCTTTATGTCAGGGAAAAACCGCGCGGCATCATTGGCTCGCTCGAGTTACGGCAATAGCAGGGCTGTCTCGTCAGCATCCATTACGATAACATCGAAGAAGAACGCGCAAAGCTGACTGAACCATGGGATGCGATCTGGGCTATTCCCGGATTGCGGCAAGCCGTGATCATCCACGACGAAAACGGCTCTCCCGCGGACCTCAAACGGGCCGCCGTTAAATTTGAATGGTCCCTTCAACCTCTTGCCGATAAATTCGCCTCCGCGGAAATATCATCCTGCGCAGAGGAAGTTTACAAAATCCTCAGTGGTCTCTCACTCGAACAGGAATCAAAAGTATTGTACGCCTGCATGGGTCTGGTATCTGGCATGGCAGAAATCCTTGCCGTACAACGCGGCATCCTGATCGAAACCGAAAACCGCTACTTTGACCTGATCCAGGAATCCGCCGGTTTAACCAGCGAATGGACGCGTCTCTTCCGACTCGCACTTGGCGCAGAAAGCGATCCGTCAACCGCGCAAACCTACAAAGTCCGCGGCAGGGCGGCACTCGGGCTGTATCGTCAAACTGCGGAGATGATGAAAACCATTATTTTGAATGGTCATCGTGAAGTTATAATCAGCGCATTAAATTTAATCGAAACAGCAGGTTATTAATGGCAAAAGACATCTCCAAACGCGCGCTCAAAATTCACGAAAAATTATTGGAAGCCTTCGGTGAGCCGATCTGGCGCAATCCATTGCCTGCGATTGACGAACTGGTCTCCACGATCCTTTCGCAGAACACAAATGATGTCAACCGCGACCGCGCTTTCAATGCCTTGCGCGCAAAATTCCCCGCGTGGGAGGATGTGCGCGATGCCCAGGCGGAGGATGTGGTCAGTGCCATTCGCCCGGCTGGGCTGGCAAATCAAAAGGGACCGCGCATCCAACAGGTATTGCGTGCCATTACGGAAGAACGCGGTTCGTTGAATTTGGATTTCCTCGTGGATTTGCCTGTGGAAGAAGCCCGTGCGTGGCTTACGAAATTCAACGGCGTTGGCCCGAAGACTGCCGCCATTGTCTTGTGCTTTTCGTTGAATAAGCCTGCTTTTCCTGTGGATACGCATATTTATCGAGTCACAGGCCGCATTGGGCTAAGACCTGAGAAGATGACTGTTGAACAGGCGCACCCGTATCTTGAATCATTGTTCCCACCTGAAACGTATTACGCCGCCCATTTGAACATCATCCGGTTGGGACGCGAGATATGCCAAGCTGGAAAACCGATGTGCGCGAAGTGTCCGATCATCAAGTTGTGTGATTATGAGCCAAAGACAAAATGACCCAACAACCTCCCGCCAGCATCGCATTGGAAAAACTTGGAATCCCGCATCGCGTGTTTCGGCACGAGGAGCCGGTCACGTCGTTGGAGGGGGCGGCGCAAGCGCGCGGACAGAGGCCGGAGCAGGTGGTGAGGAGCATTCTCTTCCGTATCGGGGAAGATGATTTTATGATGGCGCTCGTGGCGGGACCGGCGCAAATCTCGTGGAAGATATTACGCAAATATTTAGGCCAGTCCCGTTTGACGATGGCAAGCGAGGAGGAAGTGCTGGCGGTGACGGGATATCGCGTCGGGGCGGTGGGGCCTTTCGGATTGCCGCGCCAGCTCAAAGTCCTGATCGATGCGGGCGTGATGAGGGAGGAGGAAATCTCAATCGGGTCGGGAATGCGAAATGTGGCAGTCATCCTCAGGAGCGCAGACTTGCGTCACGCTTTGCCTGATTCCGAAATTGTTTCGCTGGTTGAACGCGCTTGACAAAATTCAGCCGTTGAATTATATTGTAACTATAAGTCCTATATACAAAGTAGACTTTCAAGATGAGACTATCCAAACGCGGTGAGTACGGTTTACGGGCAATGATCATGATGGCGGAAACGCCGTCGCCGGATGCCCCCCTGCCTATGGTGCAGATCAAAGAGATCGCGCTTCGCGAGCAGATCTCGGCCAAGTTCCTTGAGCAGATTTTGCTGACGCTCAAGAACGCGGGCCTGCTCCATAGCAAGATGGGCGTGGGCGGCGGGTATTACCTGGCCAGGCCGTCAAAAGAGATCACGCTCGGACAGATCTTCCGCGTGCTGGATGGCCCGGTGGCGCCGATCAAGTGCGTCTCGCAGATGGCTTACGAGCCGTGCGGCTGCCCCGATGAACAAACCTGCGGACTGCGGCTGGTGATGGGTGATGTGCGTAATGCCATTGCGGATATTTTGGATAACACCAGTCTTGCCGATGTAACAAAGCGGCAGAGTACGCTTCGCAAAAAACTCGGCATCAAAAGTTAGGTTGGTTCGGGAATGCCTTGTGAAAGGTGCGTTTTTTATAGCCGAAAAGCCTAGTTGTATTATAGACTTTATTACCTTTTTGACAAATTGGAGGCTTAATATGAAAAATCGATCCATAACCCTGACATCACTCCTTCTTGCCCTGGCACTGTTTTTGACTGCGTGCGGCTCTACCGCCCCCGCGACTGCCCCCGTTTCAGGAGAAGACGATACGTTGAAAGGCACCATCGCGATCTCCGGCGCATTCGCCCTCTACCCCATGATGACCGTCTGGGCTGAGGAATTCCAAAAGATTCACCCTGACGTGCAGTTTGACGTTCAAGGCGGCGGCGCAGGCAAAGGAATGACCGATACCATCGCCGGCGCGGTGGACATCGGCATGATCTCGCGCTCGATCAAGCCCGAAGAGGAAGCACAGGATATCTTCTGGGTATCCGTAACCAAAGACGCGGTCTTCCCCATCATCAGTTCTGAAAATCCTGTGGCTGAACAGATCCTTGCCAAAGGCATTTCACAGGAGGTCTTTTCCAGGATTTATGTCACCGGTGAAATTACAACCTGGGGCGAAGCCATTGGCGACCCGACCATTACCGATGAAATCCACATCTTCACCCGTTCCGATGCTGCTGGTGCAGCTGAACAGTGGGCAAAGTATTCTGGTGGCAAGGCGCAGGAAGACCTTAAGGGAATTGGCGTCAATGGTGAACCTGCCATCCTGGACACGGTCATCAAGGACCCGCTGGGCATTGGCTACGGCAACCTGAACAGCATCTTTGACCTGAGCAGTGGCGAACTTGTATCCGGCATCATCCTTCCGCCGCTGGACATCAACGCCAACGGCCAGGCCGATCCTGAAGAAATTTACACAGTCAAGGATGATGCGTTCGGCGCAGTTGCGAATGGCACTTACCCCTCGCCTCCCGCCCGCTTCGAGAACCTTGCAACAAAAGGCAAACCCACGGGGTTGACACTGGCTTTCATCGAATGGATCCTGACAGATGGCCAGCAATTTCTCGAATCTGCCGGGTACGTACCACTCACCCCCGAGCAACAGGCCGAGTCGCTTCAAAAACTCAAATGAGCGAGACATACGAAATCCTAACCATCAAGTCCAATGAGCAAGCAGAGGGCCGGTTCACCCGGCCTTCTGTCGCGGCTCGCACGCGCCAGGATCGGGCCGCGCGAAGAGCTTTCTTTATCATCACCCTGTTGCCGGTTGCGCTGATCATCATCGTCGCAGTGGCGCTTTTGATTCGCGCCTGGCCGATCCTGAGCGCTTACCAACTATCAGACCTGCTCTTCAGCGAGGTTTGGAAACCGGGCGAAGGAAAATTTGGCTTCTGGCCTTTCATCCTCGGCACGGTCTGGGTGACGGTTGTGGGCGTCGTCCTCTCCGTTCCGGCGTGCCTGCTTGTTTCGATCTACCTCGCGGAATACGCGCACGCGGCCACACGCACCATCGCCAAGCCTGTGCTGGACTTATTGGCCGCCATCCCGCCCGTGGTCTACGGCGTTTGGGGACTTCTCGCCATCGTCCCATTTGTGGATGACGTACTCGCCCCTCTTTCGGACCGTTGGCTTGGCTCCATTTCAATATTCGCAGTCAATCAACCGACGGGATTCGGAATCCTCGCCGGCGGGATCGTGCTGGCGGTGATGATCGCGCCGCTCATCATCTCGGTGGTATATGAGGTCTTTTCCACCGTTCCCAACGATCTGCGGCACGCATCTCTTGCAGTCGGCGCGACCCAATGGCAGACCATCCGCAACATCGTCCTGCCGCAGGTGATGCCGGGCATTATCGCCGCGGTGGTACTGGGCGCATCGCGCGCCCTCGGCGAGACTATTGCCGTATTGATGGTAGTGGGCAACGTCCCACAAATCCCCACATCCATCTTTGACTCGGCCTATCCGCTCCCCGCGCTGATCGCAAACAACTACGGCGAAATGATGTCCATCCCGTTGTATGACGCGGCACTGCTCGGCGCGGCGCTTGTTTTATTGGTGGTCATCCTGATCTTTAACATCCTCTCCACAATGGTTCTCCAAAGAATGTTGAGGCGAAAATGGGCATGAGGAAAAAACATCTGCAAAAACGTCATCTCGTTGAGTTATTCATGAAGACCATCATGCGCGTCTCGTTTGTCATCGTCGCGGGTGCGCTCGGTCTCATTTTATGGACAATCATCTCACGCGGTCTTCCCGCCCTCACCTGGGACATGGTCACCCAGGTTCCCAAAGGCGGTTATTACATGGGCAAGGAGGGCGGCATCCTCAATGCGATCATTGGCTCGGCATACCTGGCCACTGGTGGAACAATCCTCGCCATCCTATTAAGCCTGCCGATTGCCCTGTACCTAAAAGCCTATCTCGGTGACTCAAAATGGGGAGGCTGCGTCCGCCTCTCATTGGACGTGTTATGGGGTATTCCATCGGTTGTATATGGCGCGTTCGGTTTTGCCCTGATGATCGTATTCGGACTGCGCGCTTCTTTATTGGCAGGCATCATCGTCCTGGCCCTGATCGAACTCCCGATCATGACCCGCGCCATGGACGAGGTCATCCGCCGCATGCCCGAAGACCTGGAACATGCCGCGCTTGCTTTGGGTTCCACTAAATTCGAGGTTGCCCTGCGCGTGGTGACAAGACAAATGTTGCCCGGAATCGTCACCGCCGTTTTGCTCGCCTTCGGCCGCGGCATCGGTGACGCGGCTTCCGTTCTATTCACAGCCGGTTACACGGATCGGATTTCCACCTCTCTCATGCGCCCAACGGCATCATTGCCTCTCGCGGTATTTTTCCAACTCGGCTCCCCCTACCCCGAAGTGCAGCAACGCGGTTATGCGGCCGCCTTGATTCTGACAATTATCGTTCTAGCAGTCAGCCTCGGCTCGCGCTGGCTATCGGCGCGATTAAACAAATACACGGTGAAATAGATATGATAACGGAGTCCAACGTCTCCCGACGTTGGACTCCGTTATCAGTAAAAAAAGGAATTTTTATGGATGCCCATATTCAAGTAAACAATCTCAACGTCTATTACGGCAGGCAACAGGCTTTGAAGGATGTCAATATCGAAATCCCCAAAAAGCAGATCACTGTCATCATGGGTCCTTCGGGGTGCGGCAAAACCACCCTGCTAAAAACCTTTAATCGCTTCCTTGAATTGACCGACGGCGCGCAAATTACCGGTGAAGTTCTGGTGGATGGCGAAAACATCTACGACCGCGAAGTGGACGTAACCGAGGTCCGCAAGGCGGTGGGATTGCTCGCACAGCGTCCCTCGCCGTTGCCCATGTCCATTTTCGACAACATCGTTTATGGAATGCACATTCACAGGATGAAGAGGGATCGCAGGGAATATAAGGCCGCGGTGAAACATTATCTGGAGATCGCAGGGCTGTGGGACGAAGTTCAGAAACGACTGCATGATCCCGCCACCAGTCTTTCCATCGGACAACAGCAACGCCTCTGTCTTGCCCGCGGGCTGGCCGTTGAGCCGGAGATCATCCTCGGCGACGAACCGACCTCCGCCCTCGACCCGATCTCCTCGCAGAACATCGAAAGCCGCCTGCTCGACTTGAAACAGAATTACACCACCGTAATTGTCACACACACATTGCGGCAGGCGCGCCGCCTCGCCGATTACGTCATTTACATGTACCTCGGCGAAGTGATCGAAGCCGGCCCCGCAAAGGAAGTCTTTACCAATCCGAAACATGAGCGCACAAAGCAATATCTGGAAGGCCTGTTCTAATTCGTCCTAAGCGGAGAATTGGTGGCGCTGTGCCGCAGGCACACGTGAGTGTTCCGGCGAAGTTCGTAGTCGAAGGGCAATGTTAAGAGAAACCATGCGCTTCGACTACGTTCGGACAAAAACATGTCCTCATCCCGCTCAGCGCGAATGAAATGATTACCAGATCCCCGGTATCAAACGATACTTCGTCTTTTGTGTGAACTCCTTGTAGCCGGGCAATTCTGCCTGCAGGGTCTTATCCTCCAGCGCGGTGCGGGTCACCATTACGATACCCAACAAAACAGTAGGGACAAAGGCCCAAAGCGAATCAAGCAACAGGGGAATGAAAAGATAACCAAGCATTCCTCCTGCATATCCCGGATGCCGCACAAAACGATACGGCCCCGTGGATACGACATGATGTCCGCGCTCGGTTTGGATGCGGACCGTGCCGGAGAAAAAGCGGTTCTCGACCAGCGCCCACGAGGAAAAGGCATAGCCAAGGATTATCCCTGCGAGTGCAATAAGATTGATCCCGCTCGAAAAACCGGACGACCATTCGTAGTGTTTATCCAATCCGGCGACAGCCAAGGTCAGAATCGATCCCAATCCCAGCAATGGTGCGAGGACCTTGTCCCACGGCTTGGTATCCTTTGCATCCATGAAACGGGCGCGCTCGGCGATCAAATCCGGGTGGACGCGCGCCACAATTAAGCGGCTGAACACAAAGGCAAGAATGCTCGCGGCCGCGTATGCCCACCCTTCCCACCAGCCCCAATCCTCGGAGATGATCATCGGCAGGAACGGGGCAATCACAACGACGATCACCATTTGCACGATGGCACGCCAAATGACAGGTTTGTTTTGTTCAGTCATGCTTCCCTCCACTTCTTGTTTTGCCACAGTTGTACCATGGCATGGTCACGCCGGCAGTACAACCACCAGCAAACTTTTTGTGGACATGATTCCCTTCAACACCATTATAATAACCAGCAAGACTGGATACAAACATGAAAATTACCCGTATTCTCCTCCTGGCGCTTATGATCGCATTGCTGTTGATCCAAACGGCAAGCGCGCAAAGCGATGCGCCGCTCGCACTCGTGTTGGATGCAGATGGTCCCATCAGCCCCGCCATGTTCGAATACATTCGGCGCGGCATCGAGACCGCCGAGCAACGCGGCGCGGAAGTTCTGATCGTCCAACTCAACACCCCCGGCGGCGATATTGCCACCACCACCGAGATCATTCAGGCGTTCCGTGCCAGCCGCGTGCCGGTGGTCGTTTACGTTGCGCCGAATGGCTCCATGGCCGGGAGCGCGGGCGCGATCATTTCGATGGCCGCACACGCCGTAGCCATGGCCCCTGAAACCGCCATCGGCGCGGCCAGTCCCATTTCCGGCTCCGGCGAAAATCTGACATCCACCCTCGAGACCAAAGCCAAAGAGATCATGAAGGCCACCATCCGCCCGCTGGTGGAACCGCGCGGCGAGAAAGCCGTTGACCTGGCCGAGTCCATGATCGAGGATGCAATTGCCGTCACAGCGGACGAAGCCCTCGAAGCCGGTCTGATCGATTTCATCGCAAACGACATTGACGATCTCCTGAATCAACTGGATGGGTTTACAGCAAAATCGGACGCCATCGAAGTTGTGCTCAACACCGAAGGCGCGCTGACAGAACCCGTCAACCTAAACTTCATCGAACAACTCCTGCTCCTGCTCACCGACCCGAACATCGCGTTTCTGCTCCTTGCCATTGGCGTACAGGCAGTCCTCATCGAAATCTCAAGCCCCGGCGGCTGGGTGGCTGGCTTCATTGGCGTGGTTTGTCTTTCGCTGGCGATCTATGGCATGGGCGTTTTGCCGGTCAACTGGTTTGGCATCATCTTTTTGTTGACCGCCTTCGTGCTTTTCATCCTGGATATCAAAGCGCCCACACACGGCGCGCTGACCACCGCGGGCGTCGCGTCGTTCATCGTCGGTGCGCTCGTATTGTTCAACTCACCCGGCACGCCGCAATTCCAGCAAGTGTCTGTGCCGCTCGTCGTTGGCATGGGTGTGTTCCTGGGATTGCTGTTCTTCGTCATCCTCGGTTTTGCCCTGCGCGCGCAAAAGACTCCCATCCGCATGGGAATGGAATCCTTCACGGGTAAAATTGGGGCCGCCAAAACGGACATCCGATTAACGGGACAAGTCCAGATGGGCTCCGAACTCTGGACAGCGGAACCAGTTCCCGGGTCCGACGTGATTCGTAAGGGCGATAAAGTTGAAGTTGTCCGAGTCGAAGGTCTGAGATTGATCGTCAGAAAGAAATAGTTTTCCGTCATTGCGAGGCCGCTAGGCCGAAGCAATCTCCTCATTGATTTGGGATTGCTTCGCAACTTGCGCTCGCGATGACGGGTCAGCAAAGGACCTTATGCCTGCTCCCGTTACAAGAGATAGAGTCAACCCTGAAAAAGTGGACACCCGCCCCCTGCGCCGCCCGGAGTGGATCAAGGTGCGCGCGCCGTCGGGCGAAACGTACGAGTGGCTTCACGGGCTGATGCGCTCGAAGGAATTGCACACCGTCTGCGAAGAAGCCATGTGCCCAAACCTCGGCGAATGCTGGGAAAGCGGCACTGCCACGTTTTTGATGCTCGGCGATGTGTGCACACGGACGTGCGCCTTCTGCGACATCAAACATGGCAAGCCCGGACTGCTCGATTGGGGCGAAGCGGAGCGCGTGGCGCAGGCCGTGAAATCCATGAACTTGAAGCACGCGGTGATCACGTCTGTGAATCGCGACGAAAGACGAGACGGCGGCGCGCCGATCTTTGCAATGGTGATTAGGAGAATTAGAGAATTACTGCCGGGTTGTTCCATCGAAGTGTTGATCCCCGATTTCAAAGGCTCGCTCGAAGCGCTGAAGATCGTGATGGACGCGCGCCCTGAAATTTTGAATCACAACGTTGAAACGGTTCCGAGATTGTTCAAGACCGTCCAGCCACAGGATAATTACGAATGGGCCGCGGCGACTTTATCCAACGCAAAAAAACTCGACCCCGACGTGCTGACCAAATCGGGCATCATGCTCGGCCTCGGCGAAACCATGGACGAGGTCAAGGCCGTGATGCGCGACCAGCGCTCTTGGGGCGTGGACATCCTGACCATCGGCCAGTATTTGCAACCGAGCAAGAAGCATATGCCCATCTCACGTTATTACACGATGGAAGAGTTTGCCGAGTTGCGCGATTACGGTAAAGAGATCGGCTTCAAGTGGGTGGAGTCAAACCCGCTGGTGAGGTCGTCGTATCACGCCGGGGAGCAGGTGCGCGCCTTGAGCGTGGTGCATCGGAAGTTGTACGGAGAGCCAGTGAGCAGTAACCGGTAATCAGTGAACAGTAACTCCCGCCGACCCTTTGACAAGCTCAGGTCGGCGGGAGTTTTTTTGATTCCAAAGTCTCATTTAGAGAGTATTTTAGAATTCCATCACACTATCAAGCCCGCGGTGGAGGCCGGCCAATGTGCCCACTTTTCGGATCGCGAGAAGCGCGCCATTGACGTACGGTTCCGCGCTTGTGCCAGATTCGTGACGCAGGATCAACTTCTGGTCGGGCATTCCAAAGATGGCGTCCACTGAAATGACATAACCCGGCAAACGCACCGAGTGGACCTGTGAACCCTGCAATCGAACACCGCGGCTCTCCTTTGGTCCCTGCAGTTCATCCAATGAGACATCGAGTTGCGACTCCCGCACTTTGGAAAGCCGGCTTGCCAGTTGACGCGCGGTGCCGCTGGGCGCATCCTTTTTGCCGGAATGGGCATAATCAATGATCTCCCAATGGGGAATGTATTTTGCCGCGATTTCAGCAAATTTTTGGAGAAGCACCGCGGTCAGCGCGAAATTTCCCACAGCAAGGACGCCGCGCCCGGCTTCTTTCGCAACGTCATCGATCTCCCGATAATCATCGTCACCCAGCCCGGACGTGCCAACCACAACGTGAGCGCCGTCCCTGAGCGCGGACAAGATATGAAACTTCGCCACATCCGGTTTGGTGTATTCCACAAAGACATCGGGACTGGTCTTGAGCGCTTCGGTGACTGTCCCGAAGACAGGCGCGGCGAGACCATTAATATCAAGCACGTCTCCAAGAATTTTCCCGGCATGGCTTCGGGAAATCGCGGCAATGAGTTCCAGATCGGGCGCTTCAAATATCCTTCGTGAAAGCGCCGAACCTGCCCAACCCGCCGCGCCTGCCACACAAATTCGAATGTTTGTCATTGGTTACTCCTGTTGGTCTAAGTCTGGCAAAGAGTATATTATCATGCAGGTGAGTAAATCTTTGGACAAGCCCACAAAATCAGCATCTCTCCTTTTTATTTTGGGGTACGATTGTCTGGGGTATGATTGTCTAGGTTTTTATCCACTTTAGCTTTACCCCCTGAAAGGTATCAATGTCACGTAACCGTATCATTCTCGTCACGGCTGGGATCATGTTCAGCCTGTTCCTGGCTTCGATGGAATCCACCGTGGTCGCCACGGCCATGCCTACCATCGTCGGGCAGTTGGGCGGGCTGGAACATTACTCGTGGGTCTTTTCGGCGTATATGCTGGCGTCCACCACCGCCGTCCCGCTTTATGGGAAACTCTCGGATATTTACGGCCGCCGCCGCATCTACGTCATTGCCATGGCGCTTTTCCTGACCGGTTCCGTGTTGAGCGGCTTCGCGCAAAACATGACCCAGCTCATTGCGGCGCGCGCATTGCAGGGACTCGGCGCGGGCGGCATCATGCCGCTGGCTTTTATCCTGATCGGTGAGATGTTCACCCTGAAAGAACGCGCCAGAATGCAGGGATTTTTCTCCGGCGTGTGGGGAGTCTCGTCCATTGTGGGGCCGCTGTTGGGCGGTTTCCTCGTTGACCAGCTTTCGTGGCGCTGGGTCTTCTACATCAACGTGGTGCCGGGTCTGCTTGCCGCGGGATTGGTGGCTCTGGCGTGGCGGGACCAGGCCCGAGGTCACGAAAGACCCGCAGTGGATTACCTCGGCGCGGCCCTGTTGACATCCAGTGTCGTCTCACTTTTGCTCGGCCTGATGGAGATCGGCACGTCCGATAGCTGGCTCTTGATCGCGGCCGCCGTCACACTTTTCATCGCTTTGCTGTGGGTGGAGAGCCGCGCCGCCGACCCAATCCTGCCGCTTCATCTTTTCCGTGAGCGTTTGTTTTCCACGTCCATCATGCACGGCATTCTCACAGGCTGGGCTTTGTTCGGGAGCATCTCGTTTATCCCGCTCTTCGTTCAGTCGGTGCTTGGCACGAGCGCAACGCAGGCCGGCATCACGATCACGCCCATGCTGTTGGGCTGGGTAACCGCGAGCATCGTCGGCATGAGACTGATCCTGACGGTGGGTTATCGCAGGCTGGGGCTGATCGGCACGACGCTGTTCGCGGCCGGTGCGTTCCTCATGACGCTGATCGGTGCGGCATCCAGCCAGATCACCCTGATGATCTTCGTCACCATGATGGGCATCGGCATGGGACTTTCGATCCCGTCGTTTCTGGTCGCGGTGCAGACCAGTGTGGAGCGGCGTTATCTCGGCACTGCAACTTCGACGCTTCAATTCAGCCGTTCGATTGGCGGGACGCTCGGCGTAAGTGCGATGGGCGCGGCCTTGAGCATTCGCCTTGCCTCGAACCTGAGCGCCTCCGGCCTGGACCCAAAGCTGGTCGCGCAATTACTCGATCCTTTACCAGGCTCTGAGATTGTCGTCGATACAGGCGTGCAAATCGCGATGGCAAACGCGATTCACCTGGTCTTTGTCATTGCCTTCGTTGCCGCCGCGCTTGGGCTGGTGACTGCATTCTTCACGCCCCACAAGGATCTGACAGAGCAAGCCCCCGTACCCGCCGAAAGCGACCCGGCGCTGATCAGCGCGGATTGAGCGATTAACATCCGGTTCTGCATACCGTCCCGCAGGTTTTGTCTTCGAGCAGTCTTGAAGCCAGAAGCCTGCGGAACGATTTTAGAAGAGGCAAATCCAAAATGGTTACAACCGAACAAAAATCAAAAGCCCGGGTGTTCCTGTCACTGCATACAAATGGAGAATTGCTGGTTTTGCCCAACATCTGGAATCCCATCGGAGCCAGGGTTCTGGAGGCAAAGGGGTATCCCGCTGTGGCAACGGCAAGCGCGGCAATCGCCGAATCCCTGGGATATGCGGACGGGGAAAACATCAAACTTGAAACCATGCTGGATATTTTGTTCAGAATTTCAAGAAGCGTAAGCGTGCCGGTCACCGCGGACATCGAGGCGGGTTATTCCGATTCACTCGATTCGCTGAAAGAAACCATATCGCAGGTGATCCAAACCGGCGTGGTTGGGATCAACATCGAAGACAGTCTCGTCGAAGGCGGGTCGTTGCGGTCCGCGGCAGAGCAATGCGAACGCATCGCGGCGATTCGAGAGGCTGCTTCTGCCCAGGGATTGCATTTGGTCATCAACGCCAGGGTGGATGGTTTTCTTTCGGACAGCTTCAAATCGGAAAAAGAGAAAATCGAGGGGACGGTCACCCGCGCCAGGTTATATGCTGAAGCCGGCGCAGACTGCATCTATCCGATCGGCCCGGGCGATCACAAAACACTCGATATGCTTCGGAAACGAATATCCACTCCCCTGAACGTACTCGCTTCATCCAAAGCACTTGGATTGACAGAGCTTCACCAACTGGGAATTAACCGGGTCAGCTTTGGCCCGTACATTTTCAGGTCGTGCCTCTCGAAATTCACGGATATCGCCGATGAATTAAAAAAATTTGGAGAATATGATTGCTTCGCTGAAAGAACCCTTTCTAGAACCGACGTGGGAAAGTTCCTTGTTGCTGGAAAAGAGTAAGGGCGCGTCTTCGCTCAATCCGCGCAAGCTGCATAAGTGGTGATTGCCCACATCTTTTGCGTCTGCCAATTACAGAAAAAAACAAAACCTCAGACGCGGATTACGCGGACCCTTCGACAAGCTCAGGGCAGGTTTTCACGAATTTGATTTAAAAAATCCGCGCACATCCGCGTAATTCGCGGCAAAATGCTCTTGTCTTTGACGTAAACGGACTTGTGGGTAATCACCAGCCGCATAAGGCTTGTGGTCTCAAATCGGAAAAGATATACTATCGCGATCCTGAAACCGAACAAAGGCAAAAATGAAAAACTCCAGCAACATCATGCAAAAAAGCATCACACTTGGCGGCGTGGTTGGCGCAATCGCAGGGGCGGTCATCGGTATCGCCACCGGCGCATTGACCATGGCCCCCAATGGCATTCTCGTCGGCCTCATCACAGGGACATTGGTTGGCATTCTCACCGGCGCATTGACGGGCGCGCTCACCGCTCGAACAGCGGGCACGACCGGGGGCGTGAGCATCGGCGCTTATACGGGCATGCTTTTTGGCGCAGTGCTTGGCGCGGTGCTTGGGGCATTCATCCCGGATTCTGTGCGGATGGGCATCAACACTACGCACACCCCTTTAATGGACACGCTCACAGCAGGGCGCTTTGAAACAGGTGTCCTGGTCTGCTTTTTGGTTTCCAACATCGGCACTGCGGTGGGTGCATGGGTGGCGGGAAAAAACTTGATCCCCAGAAAATAACCATTCGAGGCTTAACCGATTCTTCGCAACGATCCTTGGCGCGTTCGCAGGCAGTTAGCAATCGGAAATCTGAAGAGTTCCGGCATGTATACACAGACGGGACGTTCAATGAACGTCCCGTCTGCTTTTATTACACTGTCTGTGTTTTTCTGCGGTATTGCTTCAACACGCTCCATCCCACCAACTGTTTGCGTTTTTCATCCCACAGCCGGAAGAACAGCGATTTCAGGCTCGCGCCGAACGTCAGCGGCTCGATCTGGAAAAGCGGATTCTCGTTATGGCACTTCTCCAATTTATAATTCGGGATCTTCGGGCTTAGATGATGGATGTGATGGAAACCGATATTGCCCGTAAACCACTGCAACACTTTGGGGAGCTTATAAAATGAACTTCCGTCCATGCCTGCATTGAAGAACTGCCAGTCCTTGTGGCGTTCCCAATAGGTCGGGTCGAAGTTGTGCTGAACGTAGAACAGCCACACGCCCGCGCCGCAGGCAATGAGCAGAATTGGAAGCTCGACCAGCAGGTAAGCCTGCCAGCCGATGTGATAGATCGTCCAGCCGATAAAACCCAGGAGCGCGATGTTTGTCCAGATCACGCTGTTGCGTTCGCGCTTGCCCGAATTCGCGGTCCAAAAGCGATGAGTGATTGCAAAGACAATCGTCGCGCCAATCGTGAACAGGATCAGCGGACTGCGCATGATGCGATAGCCGACTTTCTTGTACCACGGCGCGGCGATATATTCCTCCACCGTCATTGTGTACACGTCGCCGATACCGCGGCGGTCGAGGTCGCCTGCGGTGGCATGATGAATGGCATGGGAATGTTTCCATTCAAAATACGGGGTGAACACGGCCACACCGAGCAGTAGTCCCATGCGGTCGTTTGCGAGCGGGGTCCTGAAGAACGAGCCGTGGCAACAATCATGGAAGATGATAAACATCCGCACCATGAACCCCGCGGCGGGGATGGTAATCAGGAGCGTCAGCCAGTAGCCGATCTCCAGACTGCGATATGCCAGATACCACAGCACAAAAAATGGGATGACCGAGTTAAACACCTGCCACAGACTGCGCCAGGTTTCAGGGTAGGCATATTTTGCGACAATGGCCTGCCAACGGATTTTTCCAATACTCATGGGTACCTCCAGTTAATAAAAAGAGGGTAGGACAAATTGGCGATTTGTCCTACCCTGTGCGACCAAAGTCATTGTACTTCAAAATTCAAAACGGGCGAGCAGGCTTTCCAGAGGCAACTCCGCCAGGGAGTGAAGCCTGAGATTCTCGCCTTCAAACTCCAGCCGTGATGTGAGTGGATTGGGGACTGCCACCACAAAAATCCCTGCGCGGTTGGCGGCTTTTACCCCGTTCGGTGAATCTTCAAAAACGATGGCCTCGTTCGGTTTCACGCCCAGCTCGTCCGCCGCTTTCAGGAACAGGTCGGGGTTGGGCTTGGTGCGGCCAGGCGGGACATCGTCAGAGCAGATGATCTTCTCGAAATGCTGAATCAGGCCGAGGCGCGCGAGATGCGTGTCCACCCATTGGTGAGGGGAACTCGAAGCGACCGCGCATCCGATCTTGAGCCGCCGGGCTGTGGTCAAGTAATCCAGAATTCCATCGCGGATGGGGTTGGATAAAACCCGTTTGTGGCTTTCCAACTGGTAGCGCGTGCGAAGCGCGTCCACATCCAGCGAGTTCCCGGCGAGCTGGTTCAAATGCGCGGCGGGGTTGAAATTTGAAATGCCGTAGCCGCCGATGGTTTCAGCCCAAAGATCGAACGGCATGTCAAAGCCGTGCTCTGCATAGATGTCACTCCACACCTCCACTTCGGGAGTTTCGGTATCGAGGATCAGGCCGTCGAAATCAAAGATGAGTGCTTTTATTTTCATGGAAACCTTGCCACAAAATCAGAGATTGCTTCCCAAATCCGTAATTCATTTGGCTTGGAGGAAATCACAGTCATTACTCTTCCCAAATCTGTCTTCATCGAATTGAATTCCCTCTCCGCTTCATTGGCACTGCTGAAAAAACGCGTGTGATCGATCCAGCCATAAACATGGCACGAGACGGAAATATAATTTAAACCGCGTTTGAGTGTAATGCGCGCGCCCTGCTCATGCTCATCGTCAAGCACGATCACGCCGCCTTCCGAACTTACCCTGCCAATGCTTCGGCCATCATCAAAGGCAAGCCAATCACTCATCCGCGTCGATCCTGCTCACGCGCGAGGGCTGTACGCTCACCCTCGATGGCACCGCCTGGGCAGGCTGTTCCTCCTGCACCAAACGCGTCAAGCGCTTCACCATCACGGCCTGCCGCGCCGCGGCTTGTGCGCCCAAATCTTCGAGCGCGGGTTCGAGCCACGTCTGATAGGAGCGCACACACAAATAGACCGGCCTGCCGCGGCGGTCGGGTAATCCCTGCACCAGAGCGGCGAGCCGCGCGCCCACGTCGGTCATTTCGGGGTGGATCAATGGCGTGAGCAAAATCCCCTGCGCGCCCGAAGTCACGCTGACGTAACACTTCGACCCATCCGAGCAGACAAAGCCCAACGCGCGTTTGGGAGCAGGCTCGACCGGATGCAAAAACGGCGGCACGATTTGATGATACAGACTTTGGATGGACGGCAAATCAACAGACTGCGTTCGCCTCCAACCGGACTTTGAGTCTGCTTCCGTTATATTGGAGATGTCCCACATCCTCTGCCACGCGTACACGGAAAAGCCCGCCTTGCGGATGGCATAGAAAGCGCGGCTGGTTTCATCCAACTCCGCAATGACGTGGAATACTCCCCACTTTCCCGCTTCAGCAGAAAGGTGCTCGATGAGATCGGGAAGTTCGGGATGGGTAAGCTGGGAAACAGGTGTGAGATAAAGCAGTTTGGAAAATGTCTCGCCGCGTGAGTGGGTGATGCCCCCAAGGATCGAAGCGCCATCTCCGTTTGCAATCGCCGAATACAAATGCCGCGCGGGATTGAAGTAAGCGAGAAACCCCGCCGCCCCAAGTGGATGTCCGCGCGTGAGCGCCCGCGCGCTATCGAGGGTCAATGCGTCACTGCGGTAGCGGGCGATGGTGGGAAGATCAAGCAAATCGAGGGGGCGGATGGACATTGGTAAATTATATGCCATTGTGGGAGCTGGTCCCGAAGCAATCTCCAAAAACAAATGTCATTGCGAACCGTCCTGCCTGCACCGTGCGCCCCGTCCTGGCCAGGACAGGCACAGAGGTGAATGGAGCCGCCGATCTTCAGCGGTGCAGTCGAAGGATGGCGAAACAATCTCCCGTGATGGAATACTCTCATTCAATTGGAGATTGCTTCCCGAAGGTCGCAATGACATGACGATGTTAATCGGCCAACGATAAAAAGTATTCGTGAAAACGCGTGTCGCCGGTCAGCTCGGGGTGAAAGGAGGTAGCGAGCAAGTGTCCCTGTTGTGCGGCGACAATCCTCCCGTCCGCGACGGAAGCGAGAACTTTTGCATCGCCGCTCACAGACTCAATAATCGGTGCGCGGATGAAGACCGCGTGATAGTCTTCCTTTGTCCCAGTGGCCTGTTTGAGTTCGGGAATGTCGAGGTCGGTTTCAAACGAGTCAATCTGCCGCCCAAACGCGTTGCGTTGCACTTTGATGTCCATCAGGCCGAGCAGAGGCTGGTCGCGGCCAATATCCTTCGAGATAAAAATCGCGCCCGCGCACGTTCCCCAGATCGCATGACGTTGGCCAAACAATTTAAGCGGCTCCATCAAATTGTAGGCCACCGCGAGTTTGCCAATTGTGGTTGACTCACCACCGGGAATAATGAGACCGTCGAGACTTCTCAAATGCTCAGGCAGGCGCACTTCAATCGTATCCACTTTCAGCCGCTTGAGCATTGCGATGTGCTCGGCAAAATCACCTTGTAACGCTAAAACGCCAATTTTCATAATTAGCCATCAGCAATTAGCGATTAGCAAAAGCCCAACCTAAGAGCTAAATGCCAATCGCTAACAGCTAAAGATATTACCAACCTCGTCCCGCGATCTTTTCGGCCTCGGGCATCTGGGAGACGTTGCGTCCTACCATCGGTTCGCCGAGGTTTTTGCTCACCTCCGCGAGAATGGACGCGTCGCGATAATGCGTCACCGCTTTGACGATTGCCGCGGCACGACGGGCAGGATCGCCGCTCTTGAAAATGCCGGAGCCAACAAAGACACCGTCCACGCCAAGCTGCATCATCAACGCCGCGTCGGCTGGAGTGGCCACGCCGCCCGCCGCAAAATTGACAACTGGCATGCGTCCGAGTTCCTTCGTCTCTTTGACGAGTTCATACGGCGCACCGATTTCTTTTGAATACCGCATAAGTTCTTCGTCAGCCATCGTGGTTAAATGGCGGATATCGCCCAGCACCGTGCGCGCGTGGCGGACCGCTTCGACCACATCGCCGGTCCCCGCTTCACCCTTGGTGCGGATCATCGCCGCGCCTTCGCCCACACGACGAAGCGCCTCACCAAGATTGCGGCATCCGCACACGAACGGCACTTTGAAATTGTGCTTCAAAATATGATTGGTCTCGTCCGCGGGCGTGAGCACTTCGGATTCGTCAATGTAATCCACGCCAATTGCTTCGAGGATCTGCGCCTCAACGAAATGTCCGATGCGGCATTTTGCCATCACAGGGATGCTAACGCTATCCATGATCTTCAAGATCAGTTCCGGGTCACTCATGCGGGCCACGCCGCCGTTCGCACGAATATCGGCAGGCACGCGTTCGAGCGCCATCACTGCGCACGCGCCGGCATCTTCCGCGATCCTGGCATGTTCAGGAGTCACCACGTCCATGATGACGCCGCCTTTTAACATTTGTGCCAAACCCTTTTTCTCGGTCCATGTACCAGTCTTTTGTTCCATTTTCTTTGCTCCTTTATTTGTTGCGCGTGTATTCTACCACGCAGAATATATTTAAATCGTAAGAGGGACATAGACAAGCGCCGCCTCATACGGACCCTTCAACCTGATCCCGCCAAAAGGGCAGTAACCTGCCTCTTGACAAGAATCCCGTTAAGAATACAATTATGACAATGATACAATTAGTACAATATTTAGATAAGACATGTTCAACAAAAAGCTTACCCTTCATTTAGATTTTCACTCCGGCCTGCCCATCTACACCCAGATCGTGACCCAGGTACAAAGTCAACTGGCAAACGGGATACTCAGGCCCGGCGATCAACTGCCGACGGTTCGCGCGCTGGCGGAGGAACTACGCGTGAACTTCAACACGGTGGCGCGCGCATACCGCCTGCTCGATGAAGCGCGAATCATCTCAACACAACAGGGACGCGGCACTTACATTACGGAGATCCCGCCGCCGAAAGTCAGTGAACGATTACGGCAAGAGTCCATCGAAGCATTAACTCTTCGATTCTTCGGAGAAGCCCGCCGGTTGGGTTTTTCAAAGGGTGAAGTCAGCCAGATGGTCAGGGACCAGTTGAAGTTATGGAAAGACACGCAAGATGCAGAGAAAGAGTAAGACAAAAAGGAGAATGTCAAAATGGAAGCCAAGTTTGTCAGAAACATCATTCAAAAGAACAAAGCCGCGAAGGCCGACCTGCACATTTCAGCGATTGCAGGATTGCTTTTTGGCGTATGCTCGATCATCGCGGTGCTCGGCGCGCTCATGGGAGGCGGCCGTTATTCGGATGGAATTCTCGGCGCATGGGTGCTCGGCTGGACGCTGCTTGGCGTTTACTTTTTGTACGCGCTGAAAGTTGCATCGCAATGGGAGAAAGCTGTGATTTTGCGGCTCGGTAAATTCCGCGGCCTGCGCGGACCTGGCATGTTCTGGATCGTTCCCATCATCGACTCGGTCACAACATGGATCGACGGCCGCGTGATGGTCACACCATTCTCAGCCGAGAAAACGCTGACGAAGGATACCGTGCCAGTTGACGTGGACGCCGTGCTTTTCTGGGTGGTATGGGATGCCGAGAAGGCCGCTCTCGAGGTGAAGGACTACCAGTCCGCTATCTCCTGGGCCGCACAGACTGCTTTGCGCGACATCATCGGCCGCATGATGCTGGCAGATATTCTCGTGGGACGAAGTGCAATTGACGAGGAACTCCAGCACATCATCGACGAGCGCACCACGCCCTGGGGTGTAACCGTGCAATCGGTCGAAATCCGGGACATTGTCATTCCGCAGGATTTGGAGGATGCCATGTCCCGCCAGGCGCGCGTTATTCTTGGCGAGTCTGAGAAGCAGATTGCGGCCTCATTCTCAGAGGCTTCGCAGGCCTACGTGAATAATCCAACAGCTTTACACCTGCGGGCGATGAACATGCTGTTCGAAGGTTTGAAAGAGAAAGGCGCGCTGGTCATTGTGCCAAGTTCCGCCGTGGATACAATGAACCTGGGCGGCATCAGCGGCATCGTCTCAATGGCGCAGAATAATCTGCCGAAGGAAGAGAAGAAATAATGCTTTCTTGCGCAGTGACATACTCCCGGGTCGTTTCACGTGAAACGGCTTTACGGAAAAGGAAATTAGAATGTCGACCCGATTAACCATTAGTATTGCGATTGTTCTGCTTGCCGCGTTCATTGTCATGGGCATGGCAGTGTGGAACGTGATGCCTGATCAAATGGCTTCCCATTGGAACGCGAGCGACCAGGTGAACGGCTATATATCCAGGTTTTGGGGAGTATTCCTGGTCCCCGTTATGGCGGCGGGAATGCTCGTACTGTTCTTTATTCTGCCGCAGATCGACCCGCTCAAAGCAAATATCGTGAAATTCCGCGAGGCGTTCAACCTGTTCATTCTTCTGATCATGTTGTTTTTTGGCTACATCTGGGTTCTCACCCTTGTGTGGAACCTCGGCTACACAAATTTCAGGATGAGCACGGCCATGCTCCCGGCAATGGGACTACTCTTCATCTACATTGGCTGGATGCTTCGCAAGGCCAAACGTAATTTCTTTATTGGCATTCGCACCCCGTGGACGTTATCCAGCGACAAGGTTTGGGATAAGACCCATCAACTCGGCTCGATCCTATTCATGATTTCCGGCGTGCTGGCGTTAATTGGATCCTTGTTTGGAAGCAATGCAATCTGGTTTGTAATGGTGCCATTGCTCGGATCGACGATGTTTTTAGTCGTTTATTCGTACGTGCTATACCAGCGTGAGACAAAGCCATAAAACATGTTACGTGCTCCATTTGACGTTACGGAACACGCAACATCCACGTTTTACACAAAACATAAATGAGGCAGATGAAGGAGTCTGGAATGGCTGAAGAAATCCAAAAATGGGAATACCGGGTGCAAACCATCGGCTCGATATTTGGCACGAAGGATGAAAACATCGAAGCGACGTTGAACGAATGGGGTGACGAAGGCTGGGAAGTGACTCACGTTTACACCCCCGAAGGGAGCGGCAAGGTGACCATCGTTGCCAAGCGTCCGCTCACACGCGATACCCGGCGTTATCGTTCCATGCCACAGTAATTTCGGAGTAAACACCTCATGCTTGAAACAGTTTATGTGATCAATTTTCTGGGGATGATCGTTTTGCCCGTCATCGCCGGGATCTATCTGGGACGAAAACTTAAACTTTCGTGGAAGCTCTTTCTCGCAGGCGGATTGACCTTCATCGCGTTACAAGTCATTCACGTTCCGTTAGTGCTTGCATTGACTCCCACATTTCAATCCTGGGGAATCATGGCGTATGCCGTTGTGCTTGGCCTGCTTGCCGGACTCTTCGAAGAAACCGCACGCTACATCCTGTTCAAGTTCATTCTCAAGAAAGCAGGCACGTGGAACGAGGGTGTCTTCGTTGGGCTTGGACATGGCGGGACTGAAGCCATTATCTTCGGTATGTTAGCCGCGCTGGGTTTTGTCAATATGTTGGTATATCGCAACATTGACTTATCCACCGTGCCAGGCATCCCTGCAGATCAACTTGAATTGGCTAAACAGCAGGTTGCGGCTTATTGGTCAGCTCCTGTGTATATGGCAATACTTGGAATGGTCGAACGTATCTTCGCGATATGTTTGCACATTGCTTTGTCTGTAATGGTGCTGTATGGTCTTGTTGATAAAAAGGCTGTTTGGTTTTGGCTCGCCGTTTCATGGCACGCCATCGCGGATGCAGCCGCGGTTTATCTTGAACAACAAATCAACATGCTGGCGCTGGAAGGGATCGTTGGACTCTTCGCGATTGTCAGTTTGATTATCGTTTTTTGGATGAAGCCGAAGTTCGCGAGCGCGGTGAATGTCGAAGTGCAGAGTCAACCCAATGAAACGGCGGCAGGTTCATAGGTTAGAAAAGAAGCGAGAACCATTTTAGAACATTTGTTCTGATTTTGTTATTCGAATAGTGGAGTCGGGTTATCCCCGTTTTCACTGGGTTCGTCAACATTCAGGCTGGGGGAAATTTCATCCGGGAACAGATATGCCACGGCGCGGTTCTTTTGACCATCCATCACGAGATTTAGATGATGGCCGGGACGATGGTCGTCAACGGCAATCAGGCGGAGAACTTGCAATATGTGACCGTCTGTTTTAATGAAATCGAGCAGACGATTGGGAGTGGCGTAGAAAAAGCCCTGGTTGAAGATGGTATCTTCCTCGTCGAGAAAAATGGCAAGCGGGTAGATGCGGGCTTCCATCAAATCCTGAAAAAAATGTGTGCCAAATGACGGTTCCTGCGATGCGCCTGTATCTTCACCGGCAAGTTCAATCAGTGCGCGGGCGTTATAAATGTCGCTGTATGTGACGTGAACACCGAGGTCCGGTGTGGACGTGCCCCAGCGGCCCGGACCAATGGCAATGAAGATTTCATCTTTTAACGCCGTGTTGAGCTGGCTGATGGCGCGTTCCAGCCGCGCGCGTTCGGACTGCGTTGACAGTTGGAAGTAGCCCTCGGCTGGGACAAACAGGATGTAGCGAATGTCGCGGACAATGCCCTGTGGAACCATGCGCTGGGTGAAGAAAATGATGTCTTCCGGTTGAAGTTCACGCGGCAGTTGGACTTCTTCGCTGAATTCCTGGATGTGGCTTTGGGGGCGGCATTGTAAAAGCGTGATGCGTACGTCAGGGTGCTGGGAGTATGGTTCAAGGATCTCCAGTGTGAACTCTGTATCCACAGGTGAGTCGTAATATTTTTCCAGCAATTGCAAGGCATCGCGGATATTTGATGCAAAATGGGTACGCGCCAGAAGCCCGTCAAAGGTGATGACCAGTTTTTCAGGAGAGGCCATGTTTGTAAGCATGGGAGCCAGATAGCCATCCTGCTCGATCTGGGCAATATAACGCAGGGGCGGGTAGTGCGAGTCCATTAACTCGTGAACGGGGATGGTCCTGAATTGGTTGGTCTCCAGGTCGATCACATCCACATTTTGTTGGGAATAACGTACAGTCATGCGGACATCGGATGTCGGATACAGCCGCGGGTGACTAAGCGCCACGAGGCGCGGATGATCGTCTGCCAGCAAGTCAACAGCACGAGTGCCCAGTCCCCACACGAGACGGAGAAAACCATCCTCCTGGCGCATCTGCGGCGACCAGCGATACAGGTTGCGGCTGAAAGCAACACCGGCGGCTTGCGGAAGGTAATAACGCCCCATCTTTTCCCCTTCTACAAATTGGATGAGGATGGCAATGCGTTCATCGTAATCGGCCAGGTCTTTATGGTGACGGTAAAGCAGTGCATCCGGGTTCAGGCAACTGGCATAGACTCGCGCTATGGCATTGGTGAGGGCAAAGAGGTTTTCATCGTGAGTTCCCTGATTTGGACAGAAAATGCTCTCATATTTACCGGCGAAGGAAGTGCCAAAATTATCCTCCAGCAAACTGGAAGAGCGGACAATAAGCGGGATATTTCCTGCCCGGGCAATGACATCTTCCAGTCGTTCGATGATCTCGGCAGGAAACTGTCCCTTTGAAAACTCGGCGCAGAGCATGGGATAGTCTGCCCGCATCTGTTCTTCGGTCTTGTATTTCTGGTCGTTCCAGTGCATCAAACCATTGAGCGACATGAAGTTATAGAACACGTCGGAGCCAAGGTAATAGGAAACCGGAATTTTGAAGCTTTCGCGCAATTGCGGAGGTGCGGTCTCCTTGAGAATACGCAGGGCCAGCAACATACCGGCGGCCTTGCCTCCCACTTTTCCGCCGCCGATCTTGCGCCTGCGGATTTCCTTCAGGTCCTCCACCGTGAACCAGTGACGCGCCATTTTGATGTACTTCAATTGGTCGCTGACCATGGTACGGATAAGCACCACCTCGATTTCCTGCAAGCGCGCCTCATACCTTTTGCGCTCCTCCGGCGGCATGGACGCGATGGTCTCCGCCTGTTCAAACAGCATATCCTGCGGGGCAAGTTCGGGATTGAACCAGACAAAATCCGTTTCGCTGGAACCGCGTTCGGCCAACATCTGGCGGACGAGTCTTTCAAACTCCGCGTAGGGCAGGTTATAGGCAAAATAGAAATCGGTCAGGAAGTCGCGCACGCGTAACAGGCGCGTTTCCCAAATGTCTGCGCTTTCTTCGGAAAACGGATCGTGCAATCCCTCGCGTTCCTGTGACTCAATCGCCTTGCGGCGCGCCTCGGCATCAAAAACAGCCTTTGTGATAATGCCGCGCGAAAACAACTCGCGCCGCATCCGCGAGCGGATTCGACCGCTCAGGATGGGATATTGATTGAGCGCCAGAAAAATCTTCAAAATATTGTCGGTGGAAAAGTCGGGAAATGTCATGGGTATTCTGCCAAACTTTGGAAACGCGGAGGATTTCCAAAGTTTACCTTAAGTGACTTGAGTTTAGAGTTCGTCAAAAAACCTGCCGCGAACCCTTCGACAAGCTCACCTGTGCCTGCTTATCCTGGCGATTGTCCAGGGCGCATGGTGCAGGCAGGACAGGTTTCGCTAATCTGCGCTGATTGTATAAAAACAGCGAAAATCCGTGCAATTCGCGGCAAAACTGATGCACGTCAATAAAGAAAATTCCGCCAGGCGGTCATCTGCCTGACGGAACGAATTCACCGTTCAACTCACCCGCGCATCTCACATCACGGAACACGCTGCACGTTACATCACCCCAAATGCATCGGCATAATCACATGCAGGAAATTATCGTCGCCCACTGGGCGGACAACACCCGGCGCATTGGCCGCCGACGTTTCCAGCGCGACGTTGGGCGTCCTGATTACTTCGAGTGCCTCACGCAAAAACTTTACGTTGAAAGCAATCAGCACACTACCGCCATCCACCGTGGCTTCGACGATGGTTTCGTTCTTGCCCGTCTCTTCGGATGTGGCGGAGATTTCCACTTCACCCGGTTGCATCTCGCCTTTAGATTGTTTGATGTCGAGCCGCGCCACGTTCGATCCTTCGCGGGCAAAAATTTCAGCCTGCTTGCACGCCTTGAGCAATGACGCAGTGGAGACCAGCGTCCGCGATTTGTAACTGCGCGGGATGATCTGCTGGTAATCGGGGAACGTGCCGTCAATCAACTGCGAGACCACTTCCACATCTTTCACGCGAAACAAAACCTGTCCGCGATTCTTTGGCACCACCATGTAAATCGCTTCTTCGCCATCCGTGGAAACACGCGCCAACTCATTCAGCGCGCGCGCAGGAATAATCACGCTCAACGGCTGTTGCGCGGGGTTGGACAACAGGGCCTTGCGAACCGACAAACGGAAACCATCCGCCGCGGCCATCGTCACCTTGTCTTTATCAACACTCAACAACACGCCCATCAGCACGGGCCGGGCTTCGTCGGTTGAAGCCGCAAACGCCACCTGCTGGATCATCTCTTTGAAATCCACCACATTCAACTGGATCGCGCCCTCCATCTCAGGCACGGGCAAGGGCGGGAACTCCTGCGCGTCAATGCATTTGATATCGTTGTTCGACGTGCCGCCCTTCACATGCAGGCTCTGCGACTTCACGTCGAGAGTCAACTGCACCTGATCACTTGGCAGGGCATTGATCAAATCGCCAAACGTGCGCGCCGGCACGGTGGTAGATCCGTCCTCGTCAATGCGCGCCGCGATCCAGCACGTGATGCCCAATTCCAGGTTTGTCGCGGAAAGGCGCAGGCGTCCTTCATCCGTCGCGATCAGGATGTTCGACAAAACGGGAAGCGTGCTTCGCGGCGACACCGCGCGCGAAACAATACTCAAGCCGCGTGCAAGATTTTCTTGTAAGACGGTCACTTTCATAATTTGACCCTCGATGTGAAATGAATTTCTCGGAGTATATCATTAAAAATTAACCACCAATGACACGCCCAACATCAGCAAAGCGAGCAACAACTGCAACGCGAACAATGCCGCAAAAACATACGCCACGATTGTCCACGCCGAAGTCTTCTTTGCGGACTGCGGGCGGACTTCCTGCCCCTCAGCCAACGCCCGCGCCGACAGAGCCGTCTGCCCGAAATCATTTAACCAATAAACGCCCGCCGCTTCATCCGGGACGATGAGCCTGCTTCCGTTAAATGAGCGCATCCACCCCTCAAGCGACGCGGGCGGATTCACCACCAGCGATCCTGGCAGGATCACCGCGTTGGCTTTCACGTCCGCGGGAAGCTCATTGAACGCGTTGACCACCGTCACCGGCACTTTCGGCGCGTGCCTCCCAAACGCGGCTTTGACAGAATTCCCAAACCTGCCATCGGTTGAGTCAAGGACAAGCACCGTGTATTCCGATTGCTTCGCTTCCAACATATCCACGCGCGAGGCGGCATCCTTTCGCAACGCGGTGAGATGATACAGAAGCAGAACCACAAACAACACGAAGAACTGCAATGAGTTCAACACCGAGTTAACGAAATTACCGATGGTGCTTCCACCCAACGCGGCATTAATCAACGTGAAGACCAGCGTCACCGCGGCAGCCATCCCGCCAATGACCGAAGCGAACAGCACCAGATACAAATACGTCTTGCGGACAATCGAGCGCCGCGCGTGATCGCCAGTGTTTCCTTCGGTCAGTGCTTCGTCTTGCATCGGACGCCACGTCATCAGCCAGAGCGGAAGACCAACCGCAATGGTCGCAATGGAACCGGCGAGCCGCTCACTAAAACCGTACTCCCCAAGCATGGACTGGCCTGTGAGGATGTCAATGATGAGCCGCACAAGCATGGTTGTGCCGACGAAAGAGGCAGTGAGTCCGATCGCAGAGAGGATGTAAAAGTACAACCGCTTCTTGCCTGCGCGGCGCGGCGCGAGTTCTTCGTAGCCAATCTGTTGGTTCAACCAATAACCGTAATATGCCCAGATCACGGCAAGCGGCACGCCAATGGAAATCGGGCCGCCTGCTTTTTGAATGAACTCGGCAGTTGCCGCGCCTTCACCGATCAATTGATCGAGAATCAGAAAAATGAGATTCCCAGCCGCGGTCAGCACAGTAATGACGCCGCTCAACGAAAGCAGGTAGAGAATGCCGAGGCGTAGATTCGACTCTTTTTCCGCGGGATCAGCTAAAGCATCCTGAACGACGCGCCAGGTGTAGAACCAGATTGGCGTCCCAATCATGAGCAGGGCAATCGCGTTGATGGCGGTCTCGCGCCCAAGTCCTCCCAACACATTTACAGTCATGGCAAAGACGTAGCGGATCGCCTGTTGCGCGCCGAAGATGACAATCAGCAAACTGTACAACATCCAGACAAAACGATACAGGCGTCGGATTTCGGTGAAGTTTTCCTTTTCGGCGAGCGTCTTCCATTCACCGCGCAGGACATTCATAAAATAGTAAGCCACCACGCCATTGATGACGATGGCGATGAGATTATCCACCCAGGTCTGAGTCCCGCCGATGACCGCGCGGGAAACAGCAAGCGCCGCGCCGGAAAGAAACGTGCGGTTGATGAAAGCCAGCAGGTTTTGAATGACAGGGATCAGCGTGGCAAGCAGAACACCGTAAAGAAAAACCGCGCGCAGACTCGCGGCTTTCTCCTCCTCTTCGCGAACCGCGGCGCGCTGACTCCACAACCAGTGAAACAAAAATATCGGCACGCCTACAAGCACGAGCGAAATGGCCCGCGCCAATGCCTGTGCGCTATCCGTGACAACATCGGGATTAAAGATGGAGCGGAGCAGACCGATCACACCCCACACGACCACTTCAAGGCTGATGAAGGCAACGGCATAAAAATAAAGACGACGGATGGTTTTCATAGTTTATTCTCCAACGCGCCCTCATCCCCAGCCCTTCCCCAAAAAGGGGGAAGGGAGTCCCCTCTCCCTTCGGGAGAGGGCTAGGGTGAGGGTAATTACGGCTTGAACGGTTCCTGGTACCAGTTGTACCCCCAAAGATACCCTGTGGGCATGGCGGAAATTTTCCAATCGCCGTCCTGTTTCACCAGCAAAGCGCGGTCGGTGTTTTGGTAGCCATTGGAGAATGGGTCGCTCGGTGAATAAACCAGGGTCAACTCCACAAAGGCTTCATCGTCGTTGATGTCTGCCGTTCCCACGTCCACGCCTACATTGCCCGGATTCACTTCGCCGTTAAAGAAGGATTGGCGGAATTGCTCGTAAGTCGGTTTGTTCTTGAGGTCGGCAAGATAACCGTAGGCCTTTTCGTAATCCTTGTTGACCACAGCCAGCACGTAGTTGTAAGCCACGCCTTCGGGTGTATCCTCGGCAAGGTAATCGCGCTTGTCCTGCCGGGTGAAAAAGAGCGCAAGGGCCAGCACAACCAGAACACCGATGCCAATGAGAATGCCGGTGAGAAAACGGTCCTGTTTCATAAAAACACCTCCGAGGTATGTTGTCATTGTATTGTTTTTATGATTTAAAGGCAAGCAAGACCGTTTGGTATACTTGCCCCATCTCACTTTCAGGAGAAACCCATGACCATTTCTGCCCCCCGCTGGGATCTGACCAACGTCTATCCCTCGCTTGAATCAAAGGAATTCAAAGCCGCCGTCGAAGATTACAAGAAACAGGTCGCGGCCTTCGAGAAATTCTTCAAGAACAAACTCAACAAAGCGGATGCGAAGACTCCCGTCAAGGAACTGGCCGTTTTGGTCGGCGGCGCGATTGACCGCATGAACAAGATCCAGACACTCTCCGCCACCATCGTCCCCTTCATCTATTCATATTTCACCACCAACTCGCGCGATAAACTCGCCGCAAAGACACTGTCCGAATTTGAGCAGGCCAGCCTGCCGATGGATAAACTCATGACCCAGTTCAAGGCGTGGCTTGGCAAAATCGCCGACAAACTCGATAAGGTCGTTGCCTTGAACAAATCCGCCGCGGCGCATGCCTTCATGCTCAAGGAGGCCGCCGAGCAGAGCAAATACCTGATGAGCAATGAACTGGAGGGCCTGGCCGCGGAAATGTCATTGAGCGGCGGGAACGCCTTCGGTAAATTGCAGGGCACTGCCGTTTCACAGATGTCGGTGGAGTTTGAACTCGATGGCAAGGTCGAAAAGATGCCGATGCCCGCGTTGATCAACCTGCGCTCACACCCCGACGAAGCGACACGCCGCCGCGGCTACGAAGCCGAGAACAAAGCCTGGGATGAGGCAAAAGAGACTTTGGCGGCGTGCATGAACGGGGTCAAGGGGGAGGCGATTACGTTGAATAAACGCCGCGGCCGGAAGGACGCGGTCCATTCCTCGATTGAGGCGGCGCGCATAGATCGCAAGACTCTCGAAGCCATGCTAGAAGCGATGGAAGGCTCCTTCCCGATGTTCCGCAAGTATTTCAAAGCCAAGGCAAAGAAGATCGGCAAGGAAAAACTTGCGTGGTGGGATATCTTCGCCCCGCTCGGCAAAACGGACAAGGTCTATTCGTTTGAGGAAGCGCGCGATTTTATCCTCGACAACTTCGGCAAGTTTTCGCCCGGTCTTGCGGCCTTTGCCAAACGCGCCTTCGACAATAACTGGATTGATGCCGAACAGCGCGACGGCAAACGCGGCGGCGCGTTCTGCATGGAAGTGCAGGGCGTGAAGGAAAGCCGCATCCTTTCAAACTTCGACGGTTCGTTCGACCAGGTCAGCACGCTGTCACACGAGCTGGGACATGCCTTCCATAACGAGTGTGCTTATCAGGCAAAGAAGACCGTCCTGCAGCAACTCACGCCAATGACCCTGGCCGAAACCGCATCCACGATGTGCGAAACCATCGTGACCGAAGCCGTGCTTGCCACAACCAAAGATCCGCAGGAGGAATTGGCCGTGCTCGAAGCGCAGATCCAGGGCGCATCCCAGGTGACGGTGGACATTTACTCGCGCTACCTGTTCGAGAAGGAAGTCTTTGAGCGCCGCGAAAAATCCGAACTTTCCGCCGATGACCTGAACGAGATCATGGAACGCGCGCAAAAGGCCGCCTATGGCGACGGTCTCGACGAACGCTATCTCCAGAAATTCATGTGGACGTGGAAACCGCATTACTATTCGCCCGGTCTTTCCTTCTATAACTATCCGTACGCGTTTGGCCTGTTGTTCGCAACCGGCCTTTATGCCATCTACCAGCAACGCGGTGCGGACTTTGTGCAGGATTACAAGAACCTGCTCGCGTCCACCGGCGAAGCCACCGCGGCTAATCTCGCCAAACGCTTCGGCATTGACATCCGCAAGCGCAAATTCTGGGATGACAGTCTCGCCATTATCGGTAAACGCGTGGATCGCTTCTGCGAAATCTAGCTGAACAGAAGCGACTGGCACCTCAGAGGTGACAGTCACTTCATATCAAGGTGCAAACATGAGCCAAAGGAAAAAATGGATCAGCCTCATCGCCGGAGCCGCCTTGTTCGCGGCGGCCCTGGCATGTAACTTTGCTTCGCCTCAACAGGCGACGGATTTTCCCACCCCGCCCCCGTTCGCCACAGAGAATCCATACTATGAAGTTGAACGCGTGTCGCTTGAAGAGGCCAAAGCCGCATTTGACAGCGGCGCGGCAATTTTTGTTGATGCGCGCAGTGCCGCGTCATATGCCGAGAGTCACATTCCCGGCGCGCTCTCGATCCCTGTAGCCGAGCTTGAAAGCCGCTTGAACGAGCTCGACCCGGATCAATGGATCATCACCTACTGCACCTGACCGAACGAGGAAACAAGCGCCCGTGCGGCGAAGATTTTGCTCGAAAACGGTTTCACAAACGTAAACCCCATCCTTGGAGGCTTCCGTGCCTGGGCAGATGCCGGGTATCCCGTTGAACCATGACGACGAACACGCCTCTTGTCACCCCTTGGTCTGATTCCGTTCCCCCAACCCAATCCGCCCTTTGGAAGCTGATGGTGGACGAGGGACTCACTCCCTACGCGTGGTCGAACAGGCCGCATGATATTTATGCCGCGCACACACATTCATACAACAAAGTGATTTACGTGGCGCAGGGAAGCATCACGTTCGGTTTGCCTGAGTTGGGAAAGCAAGTCACCTTGAAACCCGGCGACAGGTTGGACTTACCGGCGGGCACGCTTCACGATGCCCACGTCGGCGCGCAGGGAGTGGTCTGCCTGGAGGCGCACAAAGGTTGATTTAATGGGAGCAGGCTAAAGGTCAGGCAGGAAGCGGTGAATCAAAAAGGACGCGCCCGTTATCGGACGCGTCCTTTTTACGCAACACGTATCACGCAGCACGCATTACCACGTGCCGGCCAGCCAGCCGCGCAGTTCCATCGCCTTGACCACGCGTGTGATCGAAACCATGTAAGCCGCATCACGCATGTACACGCCTTCCTTCTCGCTCATTTCCACCACGCCTTTGAAGGCTTCGGTCATCTTGGTGTCGAGGCGGCTGAGGACTTCTTCCTTCGTCCAGTAGTAGTTCATATCGTTCTGAACCTGTTCGAAGTAGGAGGTCGTCACGCCGCCTGCGTTGCACAGAAAATCCGGGATGTTGAAGATCTTGTTGGCCTTGAAGAATTCGTCCGCTTCGGGCGTGCAGGGACCGTTGGCGCCTTCGGCCACGAGTTTGACACGACTGGACATCTTCTTGATCGTATCGCCGTTGACGTGGCCTTCGATCGCCGCGGGAATGAGCACGTCAGCATCCTTGGTGATCCAGGCATCGCCGTCTTCCACAACATAACCGGCGGCTTCCGCCTTGGCCTGATTGATCGTGCCGTATTCATCCACGATGGTGAGCAGGAAGCGCGGGTCAATGCCGTTCTTGTGGCTGTACGTGAAGGACTTTTTCGCGTGGCGGTCGTAGCAGGAGACACATGCCACCTTGCCGCCGAGCAATTCCACAAAACCGATCGCCGCATATTGCGCCACGTTGCCAAAACCCTCGATGGCCGCAACGGATTTCTTCGGGTCCATCTTGAGGTGTTTCATGGCTTCGCGCACGTGATAGATCACACCATAGCCGGTGGCTTCCGTGCGGCCAAGCGAACCGCCGCTGCCGAGGGGCTTACCGGTAAACACGCCTGGGGTAAATTGGCCTACGAGGCGCGAATATTCATCCATCATCCAACCCATCATTTGCGGGGTGGTGCCAACGTCCGGCGCGGGCACGTCATTGCGCGGGCCGATGTTCTTCCACATCGCGCCAACCCAGCCGCGGCAGATTTGTTCTTTTTCCGCAGTCGAAAGTGCGGAAGGATCGCAGATCACGCCGCCTTTGCCGCCGCCAAGCGGGATGTCGGCTACGGCGCATTTCCACGTCATCCACGTGGCGAGGGCGCGCACGGTATCGAGTGTTTCGGCAGGGTGAAAGCGAATGCCGCCCTTGTTTGGGCCGCGGGCGTCGTTGTGCTGAACGCGGAAACCCTGGAAGACCCTGAGCGAGCCGTCGTCCATGCGCACCGGGATGCGGAAGGAAAATTCGCGCATCGGGAAGCGCAGGACCTCGGCCACGCCCGCATCCAGCTTGAGCTGTTTTGCGACGCCATCGAATTGTTTCTGCGCCATTTCAAAGGCATTAATTTGTCCGGACATGATTTTCTCCTAAGAGATAGAGTGGCGAGTTTTGTTGAAAATATAAGCGGGCAGACCCGGAACGGTCTGCCCGCTTTTGTAAACGGTTATGTCGAAACACTGGCTCATAGCGATAACGCCTTCAAACTTTACACGAGAATCAAATACCCGTCAATATGACTTAAATCAGCATATTTTATAACCCTAATTGCCGCTCAAGTTCCGCCTTCACCACCGTCGGGTTGGCCTTGCCTGCCGCCTTCTTCATCGCCTGCCCGAAAAGGAAATTCACCACCGCCGTTTTCCCGGCCTTGTAACTCGCCGCTTCCTTCGGGTTTTCGGCCAGCGTCTCACCCACGATCTTCGAGATAAAATCCACATCCGAGACCTGTTTCAACCCCTTCGCCTCGACGATTTCCCCGGCAGGTTTTCCCGTTTGATACATTTCGATGAGGACGTCTTTTCCCGTTGTTTGATTGATGACTCCGCCGTCCACCAACTCCACCAATTCAGCCAGCGCCTCAGGCTGGACCTGTGAGTTGGCTGCCGTTTCACCGGCCTGGTTCGCCACCGCAAAAAGATCGCCTACAATCCAGTTGGCGACGGATTTTGCAGAGACCTTTTTGGCTTTCAGCGCGGCCTCGAAATAATCCGCCACAGCGCGTTCGGCAACAAGCACGCCCGCCGCATATTCAGTGAGACCATATTCCTTCACAAATCGCTGGAACTTTGCCCGCGGCAACTCCGGCAGGCTCGCGCGGATTTGCTCCACCCAATCCTTCTCAATCACAAGCAGAGGCAAATCCGGTTCGGGGAAATAACGATAATCGTGCGCGTCTTCCTTGCTCCGCTGGGAATACGTCTTCTCAGACACATCGTTCCAGCCGAGAGTCTCCTGCTCAATCGTCCCGCCCGCGGCAAGGACTTTGCTCTGCCGCTCGATCTCAAACGCGGAGGCGCGTTCCAGTGCGCGGAACGAATTCAGGTTCTTGATCTCCACGCGCGTATTGAATTCCTCCGTCCCAGCCGCCCGCACCGAAACATTCGACTCAAAACGGATCACACCCTTTTCCATATCCCCCGAATTGACTTCGAGATAACGCAGGATTTCGCGCAAAGCCTCGGCGTAAGCCTTGGCCTCTTCCACTGAGCGCATATCCGGCTCGGAAACGATTTCAAGCAGAGGCACGCCCGCGCGGTTAAGATCAACAAGTGAGCCATTATCAATGTGAGTCAGCTTGCCGGTATCCTCTTCCAAATGCACGCGGCGGACTCGGATAATCTTCTCGCCCTGTGAGGTCTTGATGGTCAATTGTCCATTCACAGCCAGCGGCGTTTCGTATTGTGAGATTTGATAGCCCTTTGGCAAATCGGGGTAAAAATAATTCTTGCGCGCGAAAATGCTCGTATAGTTGACCTCGCATCCCAGCGCCAGCGCCACACGCAGGGCATATTCCACCGCACGCTGATTGACAACCGGCAGAGTCCCCGGCATGCCCGCGCAAACGGGACAAACAGCAATGTTCGGCTCTGCCACCGTGTTATCCACAACCGCGCAGGAGCAGAACATCTTGGAGCGCGTCTGCATCTCCGCGTGTACTTCAAGTCCGATGACTGGTTCGTATTGATTTGGCATGAACTCTCTTATTGACATGTGATTTGCCGGCTCACTGCAATGGAGCTTTTCAATTGTGTGGATGCCTTGTGGAAAACCCCAAAGGGGTGAGATGATTGTAGAAGCAGATCGTAGTTCATCCCAACCCGGAAAGGGTGGCAGGATTCCCCGCTATCATATCATCCCTTCGGGATTATGAACCATATTTCATTCGGCTTTTAGAATCATTCCATCCCTTCGGGATTTTCCCTCGCACACCAATTTTTATTTATATTTGGGGAGACGTTTCTCCAAGAACGCCGCCACACCCTCTCTATGTTCCTCGCGGTGACCGGCGATTTCCTGCAAGTCCGCTTCGGTGTTCAGCACATCTTCGAGATTGGGTAAGACTGCCTTGTTGAAGGTCTGTTTGGTGAGGCCGTAAGTTCCCGTTGGACCGGCAGAGAGTTGCGCGGCGAGCTTCATCGTTTCGGGCATGAGAGTTTCAGGCAGGCAAACACGGTTCACCATGCCCCATTCCATTGCTTTCTGGGCGGAGATGGGCGCGTTGGTAAACGTGAATTCATGCGCGCGGCCAAGCCCAATCAACACGGGAAGGAAAAGTGAAACCGCCGAATCAGGGACAAGCCCAATACCGTTGAAACCCACAACGAAGTTAGCCTTCTCGGAAGCAAGGCGCATGTCGCAAGCCAGCGCAATCCCCAGCGACGCGCCCGCACACGGTCCATTGACCGCGGCAATGACGGGCTTTTCAATTTGCCGGATCTGCAGAACCAGCGGGTTGTACGTTTTCAACAAATGCTCGCGATAGGAAATATCCGCGCCATAGGATTTGATCTCTTCGATATCCTGGCCCGCGCCGAAGATGCGGCCCGCACCAGTCAACACCACTGCGCGGACCTGCGAATCAGACGCGGCTTGCTTGAACGCATCCTGTAGTTCGCCAATCAATTCGAGAGAGAAGGCGTTCGCATGCTCGGGGCGGCTGAGTGTCAATATAAGGGTGGCAGATTGGAGGTCGGTGTGAAGCGTGGTCATGTTTATTAATTCACCTTACACGGAACGTCCCGAAGGTTTCCTTGAATAACCTTATTGAGCCGCTCAAACCTTCGGGACGGTGCGTAACATCAGTTATAAAAAGTGACAGTCATCCTGAAGATGACTGTCATTTGATTTCCTTTTCCTATAAGTCGGAATCGTCTGCGTGGTCGTCGTCTCCCGAATCCATTTCGAATTCCACTTTTTCGCCGTCGAGATAGACCCATAGAAGGAGCACGTGTCCCTCGTCGGTTTCGACGTTTCGGGCGGCAAGGATTGGGGCGTTCTGTTCGAGACCCATGTCGTTGCGGTAGTGCAGTTGGACTGAGCCTTTGCTGTGCCAGGCGCGGTAACAGCGTTCCACGAGCGCGGGGCCGTTGAACGTGCGGAGGCGTGTCAGCGCGGGGACAAAGAGACTTGGGCCTTCGTTCAAGCCCATCGCCCAGCCATCGTTCACGTGTTCGAAAACGGGAGGCGGGCCTTCGATAATTGTGATTTTGTCATCCATGGTTTTACCTATATGCGGCAAAATCATACCATAAAACGAAAAAGGAAAAATTTCAGGTTTATTAGCTTTTATAATTGAAAGATGTCCAAACTAACCCCCAAAATCATCCTCGAAGGCACCCGCCTGACGTTCAAAACCGACATCGCGTTTATGCTCAACGAGCATCCGCGCATCGTAGGGCCGCGCAAGTACAAATATCATTCGCCGCTCATCTCTGCTGAGTGGTGTACGTTCACCAACTTCCCGTGGGGACGCGGCCCGATCAACTTTGAGCCGCACGAAGAATCACTGGCGATGGAAACCTATGCGACCTGGGCAAAGCTCTTTGAACTGCAAAAATATTATTCATGGATCGTTGACCGTTTCCACATCTCCACCCGCGCCTACCAACTCAAAAACAATAACAAGGATTATGATTTCCGCTGGCTCGAAGAACGCCTCGCCCCGCTCGGCTTTCACACTGTCCTGCTCACGCGCACGCCCGAATCATTCGAAGCCGCGCGCGCCGAACGACTCAAGGTTTCGGGCAACCCGTCGCAATATGACAATTTGCAAATCTTCATCGAAGAGCAGGAACTCATGCGAAGGCTGGCAGGCGAGTCCATTCTCCCCACGCTTGAGCTTGATATTTCAGACAACAACCTCGATGCCGCTGTCACAAAAATTGCAGATTGGATGGAAGCAACCGGCGGGTTGTGGATGGCGTAGGACAAATTGGCAATTTGTCCTACAGCGAACGCAAAATTTTCTTCACCAACCCCGGGCCGCGGTAGATCAAACCGGTATATAACTGAATCAACGTTGCGCCAGCGTCCAATCTCCGCTTCGCCGAATCTGGACTCATGATGCCGCCGACGCTGACGATGGGGATTTGCCCGTTCACGCGCTTTACGATTTGATGAAGAACCGCTTCACTTCGGACCGTGAGCGGGCTTCCGCTTAACCCGCCTGATTCACCCCGATAACTTGATCGCAACCCCTCGCGCGCCAGAGTCGTGTTGGTGGCAATGACCCCGTCCATGCGAGTTTGCAGGATCACACCCAGGGCATCGTCCAATTCGCTTTCGGAGAGATCAGGCGCGAGCTTGACGAGAAGCGGGAGTCTTTTGTCCAGTCTTTGTTCTTCATGTTGACGCTGCGCGTGCAGTTGAGTCAGCAGTCCTTCGAGCGCATCGCGTCCCTGCAATTGACGGAGTCCAACCGTATTTGGCGAGCTGATGTTAATCGCAAGGTAATCGGCGTGAGGGGCGAAATCCTGCAAGAGGGTGAGGTAATCCAGCACGGCCTCTTCGTTGGGTGTGGATTTATTTTTCCCAATATTTACACCCAGCATAACAGACGGCCTGCGCGGCCTCACGCCAAGAACACGCTGGAATAGATCTTCCTTTTGAACCGGCGTTAATTTTCTCTGCACAAAATCCGAGCCGCGGCTGGGGAATCCCATGCGGTTGATAACGCCTTCATCTTCAACGAGCCGAAACACGCGCGGCTTCGGGTTTCCCTCCTGCGGCAGAGGCGTGACCGTGCCAACCTCCACGTGACCAAACCCAAGCGCGGATAAGCCGCGGACAGCGAGGGCATCCTTGTCATATCCCGCCGCGAGGCCAACGGGATTCTTGAAAGTCAATCCAAAGGCTTGAACTGGTTTCTTCGGCGCGGCGTAAATTCGATTGAGAAGCCAGAATGCAAACGGCGCGCGTTGGGCGACGCGTAACGAAAAAAGCGTAAACGCATGTGTGCGTTCGGGGTCGAGGCGAAAGAGGATGGGACGAATGAATTTATACATAATGAATGAACTATTCCGGGTGATGGTTATTTTTTCCATTTGCTGAGAATTTCGTCAATGCCTCGACCATCGGCAGGACATAGGAGAGGCGCTTTCGAGTCTCTTCGGGATCGTGGTAGGGAAATACAAGAGAGGGTTTCATTAATTCAAATCAGTCAAAGGCTGTCGGACGCGAGGGATCTTTTACGTGCATGAAAACTTCCTGCAACATGCGCTCGTCCGTGCGGTCCCTGGATAGGGATGGAAGATGGGCGGGATCGAAGAAATCAACAGCCAGAGTTTCATGGTTGGGACATGGCTCGCCGCCAATAAGCTCGCACAGGAAGATGACTTTATAGGCATGGAAAAACTCCATCGGCTCGATGCGGTTGGCATCATATAGTTCTCCAGAAAAGTTTTTTCCATCAAGCAAGAGGCATAAAAGGCGAAGGTGTTTCGTAAAACTCAAACACAGCGTTCAGGCGTTGGATTTCCTGACGCATCACGCTGGTCAATTCGTTAGGCTTCTGTTCTATC
>JACRLC010000055.1 GCA_016235425.1 Chloroflexota bacterium
TGCCGAACCGATACGCCCACTGCGCCCTGAGTTCCACCGCCGCCAGCATCGGCGAAAAGTGTGCACGATGTCTTCGGATACTGCCAAGCTAACGAAGTCGAAAAAATGAGCACGATGTCCCTGGACATGACAGCTACGCGGATGTCATTAAGACCCAGGAAAAAGGGTCAGATGTCAACCTCGCATCACAAATGCTTGTGGATGGATTCAGGAACGATTATGAATGTGCAGTGGTCGTCTCAAACGATTCTGATTTATTGCGTCCAATTCAAATCGTAATTCATGATCTTGGCAAAAAAGTGGGGGTACTCGCCGCAACTCAGAATAAGCATCCAAGCCGTTCTTTAACGGCTAACGCGACCTTTATTAAACACGTTCGTCCAAGTGTGTTAGCCGCCAGCCAGTTCCCTCCGACATTGACGGACAAACGCGGCACATTCGGCAAACCTAACGATTGGTAACTATGACTGGTTATTTTATTTCGATGGAAGTTCTGCTGTTGGGTTGGGGCGTCCCGATGCCGCTGCCTGTGAGGTCGAGGCGGTAAGATGATGCGTTTTGGAAGGAGCTGCTGGGAGGTGGCGGGAAGAGGAGTGAGGGGCAGAATTTAAAGGAGTTGGGGTTTTGACAATAAAGAACTGACTCAATAAGCCTCAATACATTGTTGGCGTACTACAATGATGGTCAATTATCCTCTTTATAGGCAACCGCTGAATAAAATTCACGCAGAAACCGCGATGGGATTTGGGTGCGTTTCAAATGAGTTGAAAGAAAGAACGTCCCGAAGGTTTTGTGGGGAAATTTCGTTGTTTTAGCCAACCTTCGGGACGGTTTCAACTGAAATGAAACACACCCATGGGATTTTGGCAAGCAGGCGCGGCTCGCTGAAACCTGCGCGCGGGGCGAGGGAGCGAAAGGTTTCAAAGGAAATGGATGGGGGACCCAGGGATTGCCCAGGTCCACGTTGTATTCGACGAGCAGGAGCGTGCCGTTCGGTTTGAGGAAGGTTCGGACGTGGCGCAGGATTTTTTCCCTGCCCTTGAAATAATGCAGGGAGTTTGCCATGACGATGCCGTCGAGCGGGGAAATATCGAGGGGCGGGAAAAATCGTCAGGAAGCAGGATCAGGTTCGAGGTCGGTTTGAGCGGGCGCGGTGGGCGTGTTCGAGATCGTTGAGGGAGGATCGGCTTTTGTCCACCTAATTCAGGTTGCCACCCGCATCTTGTTGTGTAAGGTGAGTTATTTAGAAACCGCCGGGGAAATCAGGTATCATCACAGGAAAAAAGGATAACGCATGGAATCGATCCTCTTTATCATTCTTATCGGGCTGGCGGGCGGCATTGCTGTGGGACTGCAAAGCCCGATGGCGAGCATGATCAGCCAGCGGCTGGGTACGCTGGAGAGCGTGTTCATCGTTCACATCGGCGGCGCGGTCATTGCGCTGGTTCCGCTTCTATTCTATGGCGGCGGGAAGCTCAGTCAGTGGCGGAGCGTGCCGTGGTATGCGCTGGGGGCGGGAGTCTTTGGTTTGGTGGTGATTGGGGCAGTCAGTTATATGATCCCGCGCGTGGGCATTGCGGCGTCAATCATTACGATTGTGGCGGGTCAGCTTTTAGTAGGGACGATTTTGGATCACTTTGGAATGTTGGGGGCAGTTGTAAAACCACTGGATGTGACGCGGGCGATTGGGCTGGTTGTGGTTTTGTTTGGGGTTTGGCTGACGGTGAAGTAAACCCCTCCCCGACAAACGGGGAGGGGAGCACTCAAAAGTGTTGTGGTAATATTCTGGCAGGAGTTCTTATGAAAAACCTGAAACGCATTACCTTTGATCCAAGAGTGATGGGCGGCAAGCCAACCATTCGCGGCCTGCGTGTGACGGTGGGCATGATAGTCGGTCTTATTGCGGCAGGCCACGATAACAGGGAAATTCTCAAGGCTTATCCGTATCTTGAAGAAGAGGATATACGTGAAGCATTGACGTATGCCGCCTGGCGCGTTGAAGAAATAGAGTTGCCGCTGATCAGCGCATGAAGATCGTAATTGACATGAACCTTTCACCCGATTGGGTGAAAGTAGATGAGGGGAAATCCAGAGTCAGAATTTTGCCATTTACCTAATGAATTATTACCCAATGTGCAACTCCTATTTTCGCCTTTGCGGGACGCAGATGAACGCAGAAGAACGCAGACTTTTTCTCTTAAATCAGCGAAATCAGCGTTTTCACCTGCACTGCACCAAACACAGTGCGGTGCAAGTGTCAGCGTCCCCAAAACCGATTTTGGAAAAGAGTCGCACATTGGGTGAATTATTTTAATTTCTGTGGAAGGCAGTATGACCAAAGATTCGATCCCGGCAGATGAAGTTCGTTTTTTTAGCGGGAGTTCAAACCCGGCTTTGGCGGCATCCATTGCGGCGGAACTGGGTGTGCCGCTGGATGATACGCACATCACGCGCTTCAGCAACGACAACATGTACATCCAGCTCGGCGCGAGCGTGCGTTACCGCCGCGTGTATATCGTGCAGTCGCTTTCACAGCCGGTCAATGACCATTTGATGGAATTGTTGATGATGCTCGATATCGCGCGCGGCGCGGCGGCATCAGAAGTGCATGCCATCATCCCGTATTACTCCTTTGGCCGCTCGGACAAGAAAGATGCGCCGCGCATTTCCATTACGGCCCGGCTGGTTGCGGACCTGCTCCAGACCGCCGGAGCTACACACGTGATGGGCATGATGTTCCACTCCCCTCAGGTGCATGGTTTCTTTGGCATTCCCACAGATCCCTTGAGCAGTCGTCCCGTTTTTGGGGAATACCTCTCGAAACGCGATTTGAGCGGGACGATCATCGTCTCGCCGGATATGGGACAGGCGAAATCGGCGGCGCGCTTCGCGAAGAGTCTCGGCCTGCCGATTGCGGCGGGAAACAAAGAGCGCGTCTCGGATTCGGAAGTAAGGATCAGCGGGCTGATAGGCAGTCAGGTGAAGGGCCACAAGCGCGCCCTGATCTACGACGACGAGATCGCCACAGGCGGCTCGATCGTGGAATTGAGCCGCGTGCTGATTAACGAAGGCATCGAGGATATTTTGGTGGTGTGCACACATGGCGTATTCACGCGCGGCGGGTTGGAGAGACTGGGCGCTGTCCCCCAGATCAGCGAGATCATAACAACCGATACAGTCCACATCCCGGAAGAAGGACGCCACCCAAAGCTCAAAACGCTGTCGGTTGCACCGATCTTTGCCGCGGCCATTCATCGCAATTTCAACCGCGAGTCGATCAGCGATCTGTTTGTTTTTGGAGAGTGAGAAAGAGAGACTTATTCCAACGTCACGATGGCTTCGTGGATGAGGTGGGCGTAGCGGTTTTGCAATCGAATGAAGTGGGTCTGGATCGCGTCCGCTTCGGCGCCTTCGGGTGCAAGGAACCTGCCTCGTTCCACGCCGCGGCGGGCAATTTCGCGGCAGACGGCTTCGGTGATCAGTTCGGCCAACAGCACCTGCCCCTCCCGTGTTGTGTCCAGCCTGTTTTGCTTATCCAAATAAATCCTGACCGAGGGCGCGGCAGTGGCGATGACGATGCTCGAGTTGACGCGGTCAAAATAGACGCGTTGCCGCGGATCGGTGCGGTCGTCGAAGTGGATGTCGGTGAACAGCCCGCCGCGTTCCTTGGAGGGAGGAGCGGTGATGGATTCCTTTTTCGACCTGACCTGCACCAACGCCATGGCGCGGTGTCCTTCAAAGAAGGCGGTGATCACACCTTCACTGCCCACCTGCCGTCCCTCGACCTTGACGCGCGCAAATCCGACCGTTGGGTTATCTGCGCGCGGTTCCATAACAACATGGGGAGTGAGCACAATGATTTCGGGGGTGTCTGAGATGATGTGAGCCGTCAGGCCGGTGTGGTCCTTGTCCGGGAGTTGGGCATGTAAATTTAACGAGACCAGTTGCCCGGTCTGAACGAAGACGCGTTCGGGGGTGAAAACAATGCCGGAGGAGGCCAGGTCAATTTTTTTGCGGGCTTTATCGTCCTCATCGTCTCTTCTATCGCTGAGTTCGGATACAGCGATGGTGTTCAACTCATGAAGCGCGTGGTTCAATTTCTGGCGCAGGCGTTTGTCGAGTTTGGTCTGCTCGTCGTGAATGGCATGTTCGCGTTCGGCTTGCACAAGCGGATCGAGCCTGTTTTCAATGGCGGTCTTCAAGGCCTTTGCAAAGGGATGCGTCCAGTTGATGCCGTCGCGGGTGGCCGTGAGGACAGGCTCGTCGTTTTTGAGAAGCTCGTGCAGATAATCGCACTGGACCGAACCGTAGAAAAAGGAGGCGTACGGGTCATTCTCGAACTTGAGCATGGTCAGCGAAATGACCATTGACCGGCTGACGACGAGCAGGCCCGCATCGGCGTAATCGCCTTCCTCGCCGCGTGTGGATAACTGGATGTTCGAGCGGAACACTTCGAGGCGGGCGGTGACGGGAAAATCTTCTATCGCCACCTGTTCATCGAGGATCTTTTCGCCTCGCGGCGGCTTATAGCTGAGCACATGTTCATGACGGATTTTGTCCCTGCCGACGATGTCCCTCAGAACGATCCTGCGCGTTGGGTTGCTCATGATGGGACGAAGCTCGAAATGCCTCTGCAGGTAATTGCGGATGTTATCGTACTGCGGCATTTTGACATCATCACGCGAAACGATGACCTCGATCTCCGTGCCGTTACCGGTTGGAGTGCCATGCTTTTCCCTCAGTTCCGGCGTGGCCGGGGTTGGGTCCTCCAATTCAAACGTGGGGACTCCCTTGTTGAGCAGGAGGGAACTGCTGTAAAAATTATCGTCCTGTATCGAGCGGACGTAGCCATAACCCAAGCCGAAGATGGCATCCTTCAATCCGCGCCCCCACATGCCGCGCACGTGCTTGTCCTCTTTGATGCCGCTGGTCGCTTCGCCGTACGTGCCAACGACCTTGTCCATGCGCGCGTCGTTCATACCTTCGGCGTTATCGCGCACGCGGATCACTGAATTCGTATGTTTTCTTTTGATCTCGATAATGATCTGGCCGCTGACGGGCTGCCCGGCGTGTTCGAGCCGCGAATAACTGTCGTTGCAGTTGGTAATGACTTCAACGAGCGCGCGTAAAACGTCCTTGCGTATTGCCTGGTCTGCCTGTTGGAGAGCAACCCGGTCAGCGTATTGTAATTTGCGGCTGCTTGCCATGAAACTACCTTTCCTATCTTCTCTTACATCTTCACGGCTCTACCGTTTCTAACGGGAAAGCCCAAAACCTCAGCCGCGGATTTCGCTAATCCACGCGGATTTTTTGAATCAAATTCGCGAAAATTCGCGTGAATTAGCGGCAAAGAACTGGCTTTTTGTGGGAGGGCCATCTTCACTTTCGCATCTTTTTCTCCGGGCGTTTTAAGGGCACGCCCAGCAAATGCGAAAATCGATCTTCACAAAAATTCAAGAACGTCAATAAATCCTGGCGGTTGTAAATACCGGCGTACTCCTTGAATAGACGGATATTATTTTTGAGCGCAATGGACGACGATTCCATTGTGCAGAGCAACATGCTCCTGAAATCGAACTCGCCGAATTTCGAGTTCAAGCCATTTCGTTTGAAGTCCACATACGCATCCGATCTCTCCATCATGTGGACGAATTTTCCTGCGCGCACCTTTATTTCCTTTGGCACACTGCTTGGTACCGGAGGCGTTTTTTCCACGTGCAGAGGGAGAACTCCCTGCTGGAAACGGACTTCCTTCACTTGTGGCGGCGGGATTGTTTTTACCGGAACCGCCTGCGCGGAATCCGCTTTCTTTTCCTGTGGCCGAACGCGCACAGGACGTTTTTTTCTCACCACCGTACGCGGATGTTTTTCTGTTTGCGTGATCTGCCGCGCTTTTTTCACCGGCACGGGTGGATGCTTTTTGGCCGGTTTTTCAGGATGGCGCGCTTTTACCACCCGCGCCGATTTTACAACGCCCAGTTTTTTCCCCACCTTTTCGGCAAACCTGATCCCTTTCGCCGTCAGCTTGAATCCCTTTGCGGGACTGCCGACGATATAGCCTCTATTTCGGCAGTCGCTCCAGCGCCGCATGACCACTGCAGAATCGGGCCAGCGCGGATATGTCCGAAGCGAGAACCGTTTGGGAAATAACAAGAAGCAGGCCAAAATAATATCTTCCGAAGCGACCGTTGCACCCTGGTCATATAAATAATAAATGGAATAGACCACAAGGTTGTTGAGCGGGATTTTTACATACGCATCGGGGCTGAACTTCGGAAGTTTGCTTTTATCCACCATTCAGGATGGTTCCTTTCTTATCCGAATCATATCATGGATTAAATTCCCCCTCTTGGCGCGCAGTGTATAATGAGGCAAATTTTCGAACAACTGCGCCCTTTAGAAGAAACTGAGGCAGTGCTTATGAAATCCAGTCACAAAATCCTTATTGGTTTGTTCATCGCGGTAAACCTGTTTGCCCTGATGGCAGTGCTTCTTTTTGAGAGCGGCTTCCGCCTGCAAACGCCCGTAAAAGCTTTACCGGGACCGACGTCTGTGCCCCCGATCCCTACGGCCACGCCCTACCATCCCATCACATTTGCGATCATCGGGGATTTCGGGAAGGCTGGGCGCAAGCTGGAAAAGGTGACGGAACTGATCAAGAGCTGGAATCCCGAATTCATCGTCACGGTTGGGGACAATAATTACAATCTCGGCGAAGCAGAAACCATAGACAAGAATATCGGCCAATATTTTCATTCCTACATATACCCGTACACCGGCAGTTATGGCCCGGGCGCGGAGACGAATAATTTTTATCCCGTGCTTGGCAACCATGACTGGAAGACCACGAACGCCCAGCCCTATCTGGATTACTTCACACTGCCCGGCAACGAACGCTACTACGACTTCGTGCGCGGACCGATCCACTTTTTTGCGCTCGACAGCGACGAAGCAGAACCGGATGGCCGGACAAGCGATTCCGTCCAGGCGGATTGGTTGAGGCAGAAACTGGCATCATCCACAATGCCGTGGAAGATCGTCTTTTTTCATCACCCGCCTTATTCCTCCGGCGAACACGGGCCGGAACAAGACATGCAATGGCCGTTCTGCCAGTGGGGCGCAACCACTGTCATTACGGGCCACGACCATACCTACGAGCGCATCGTCATGGAAGGCTTTCCCTATTTCGTGAACGGGTTGGGCGGCGGGGAAATTTATCAAATTGAGACGCTTGTGCCGGGAAGCGAAAAACGATACAACACCGACTATGGCGCGATGCTCGTCCATGCGACCGACCAGCGCATCGAGTTCAAATTCATAGACATCAACAGCAGCGTCATTGATGTCTATTCGATTGACAGGGACACTTTATACGATTGCAGGGATAACCCATGAACAACAAACAACTTGCCGATACATTCACTCTGATCGCCAACCTGTCCGAGATCAAAGGCGAGATCATTTACAAGACACTCGCCTATCGTAAGGCATCCGAAAGCCTAATGAGTTTGGGACGCGAGGCTTCCGAATATTGGAAGGAAGGGAAGCTCGAAGAAATCCCCGGCGTGGGAAAAGCCATCTCCGAAAAAATTGACGAACTGCTCAACACAGGCAAACTTGAATTTCTTGAAAAACTCAAAAAAGAAGTGCCACCCAGCCTGGCGGACTGGCTGCAAGTGCCGGGACTCGGCCCCAAGAAAATCGCGTTCATCTGGAAGACGCTGGGAATCACGACTCTCGCGGAACTGGAAACTGCCGCGAAAAACGAGAAACTGCGCGGCCTGCCCGGTATGGGAGCGAAATCCGAAGCCGCAATCATCGAGGGCATTGCGTCTCTTGCGCGTCGTTCAGGGCGAATCCCTTTGGGCCGCGCATATCCGCTCGCGCGGGAGATTATCGGTCAACTCAAAAAGGTGAAGGGAGTCGTCGAAGCGGAGCCAGCCGGAAGTCTAAGAAGGATGCGTTCGACGGTTGGCGACCTCGATATTTTGGTGGCGGCCAAAGATTCGTCCGCGGTCATGGAAGCGTTCGTCAATTTGCGCGGCGTGAGTCGCGTGCTGGGCAAGGGCGAAATGAAGGCGAGCATCGAATTCACGGACGGCGTGCGCGCGCAGGTGTGGGTGCATCCGCCTGAAAAGTTTGGCACCGCCTTGCAATACGCGACGGGGTCGAAGGATCATAACGTGCAGTTGCGGCAGCTTGCGCTCGATAAGGGGCTGTCGCTTTCGGAACACTCGCTGACGAAGACCAGCGGCAAGGGTGAAATCCTTTGCGCGACGGAAGAGCAGGTTTACAAAACGCTGGGCCTGCCGTGGGTCCCGCCGGAGTTGCGTGAGGACCGCGGCGAAGTGCAGGCCGCCAGGGCAAACAAACTCCCGAAGCTGATCGAGCTGAAAGACATCAAAGCCGACTTGCAAGTCCACTCCACGTGGAGCGACGGCAAGTTATCCATGCTGGAGATGGCGCAGGCCGCGGCCAAACGCGGCATCAAGGTCATTGCGTTCACCGATCATTCGGTGAGTCTCGGCGTCACGGGCGGACTGAGCATGGACGCACACAAGAAGCAGGCCGCGGAAATAAAAAAGATTCAAAAGCAACTCGGCGACAGCATTTTGGTTTTGCACGCCAGCGAAGTGGAGATCAAAGCCGACGGCACGCTCGATTACCCCGACGAATTTCTCGCCGGCCTCGATCTTGTGCTGGCTTCCATGCACAGCAGTCTGCGCCAGCCGCGCGAGAAAGTCACACAACGCGTCATAAACGCCATCCGCAACCCGCACGTGGATATCATCGGTCATCCCACCGGGCGTTTGATTCCAGACAGGGAAGGGGCTGACCTCGATATGGACGCAATTCTCAACGCCGCGGCAGAATCCGGTGTCGCGCTGGAGATCAACGCCCACCCTTCCCGCCTCGATCTGGACGATGTGTATGCCCGCCGCGCAAAAGACATGGGCATCCCCATCAGCATCAACACCGACGCGCATTCCGAGGGCGATTTCGACATGCTATTCTATGGCGTGGCAACGGCGCGGCGCGCCTGGCTGACGAAGAACGATGTGATCAACTGCTGGCCGACGGATAAATTGTTGAAGTGGTTGAAGAGATGAATAACAAAAACAAACGCCTTGCGTTTATTTTCAGCGGCGGCATGGATGCGTTGCTCGGCGCGGCCATCCTGTTGCTGGGATTTGGCTTCTTCCCGATTGACGTCACCCAATATGGATTTCAGAACTGGCACGCCATTCTGCTTGGCGGGATCATGTTTCTATTCGGCGTTGGGACTTTGGCCTACAACCTTTCGCGGCTGGAGGAATGATATGACCGCTCTCAAATCTCTTCTCTTCCTCATCTTTGTTCCCGGCATGATCGCGGGATATATTCCGCTCACTTTCCTGTTGACCGGCTCACACCTTGAAACAGGTTTCGTCTCTTATCTCGCTTTTCCGCTGTGGCTGATTGGCAGTGCAACGCTCCTCTGGTGCTTTTGGGATTTCGTGCAAAAAGGGAAGGGCACGCCCGCGCCAATTGAGCCGCCGAAGAACCTGGTCGCATCCGGCCTTTATCGCTGCGTCCGCAACCCGATGTACGCGGGTGTGATGGTGATTCTGGCGGGTCATTTCCTCTGGTTTGGATATTGGGGATTATTGATTTACGCGGGAGTCTTCTTTATTGTGGTTCACTCCTTTGTCACACTTTACGAAGAACCCAATCTCCGCCAACGATTCGGCGCGTCCTACGAGGAGTATCTGCAAAAAGTGCCGCGTTGGATTCCAAGGTTTCGATAGCATCTTGCTGTAAGAGACGGCGGGGTGAGCAAGTCAATTTCAAATCACAGCATCAAGGATAGGTATAAATGGATTTCATTGGTGAACTTTCCGCGCTTGCAACATCCTTCTTCTTCGCAATAACGGCCATCATATTTACAGCCACCGGCCGAATGGTTGGTTCTCAGGTGACCAACCGGATGCGTCTCGTATTCGGGTTGATCTACCTCATGGTCTTGAACGCCATCCTCTTTCGCGAGCCATTGCCATTCTCCGCGGACTCTTCGCGTTGGATATGGCTGGGACTCTCCGGTGTCATTGGCCTTTCGCTGGGCGACGCGTTTTTATTCCAGGCGTTCGTATCGCTGGGTGCGCGGCTGGGAACTTTGCTGTTGAGCCTCGCACCGATATTCGGCTCGATCATCGCCTGGGTATTCTTCGGCGAAACACTGACCGCGATGCAGATCACCGGCATCGTCCTTGCGCTGGCGGGCATCGGCTGGGTGGTCATGTCGCACGAGGAGCCCGCCGATACGCCGCACGGACATACCCGACGCGGCGTGATTTTCGGCGTGTTGGCGGCGCTCGGCCAGGCAACGGGACTTGTCCTCTCCAAGCAGGGGATGGGCGGGGAGTTTTCGCCATTCCAGGCCAATGCCATCCGCATGTTGGCCGCGACCGTCTTCATCTGGATTTGGGCTCTTGTGGAAAACAAGGCAGGTGCCACGGTCACTGCCTTACGCGGGAAGCCGCAGGTTCTTCGTTTGCTCGCGTTGGGTGCATTGGCAGGGCCTGTGCTGGGCGTGTCCGCGTCACTGCTTGCGGTGCAACATGCCGAGATAGGTGTTGCCAGCACATTGATGGCGCTTCCGCCGGTGATACTCCTGCCGGTCAGCTATTTCGTGTTCAAGGAAAAATTCGGTTGGCAGGCTGTGGCTGGGACGGCGCTTGCCATCGCGGGAGTGGCGGTTTTGTTTTTGGCGTAATGCAACCCCTAAGTACAGCGTTTTGTTAGATCGTTCCGAGTTCGGTTTCAAGGTTTAGAACGGTGTAAGACCATCGGATCGGTTTGGGTGAAAGATTTTCGCACTCACTAACCAAATCTTTCCTCGCGCCAGACGTCGGCGCGGTTGTGGTAACCCGCCTGTTCCCAGAAGCCGCGTTTATCGCGCGGCATGAATTCCAACGACCTCAGCCACTTTGCGCCCTTCCAGAAATATGGCGTTTCCAGATTCTCGCGTTCGGGGATGAAACCGACAACTCCGCGCAAGGGATAACCATGATCGGGCGTAATTGGTTCGCCGTTCAAATGGGTTGCCAGCAGGAAGTTGTCCTGCAGGACCACATCCAGCGGCAAGTTGACCGTGAAGCCATATTCTGCGTGTTGCATCACGTGCGTGGCAGAAGGCTTGATCTTGATCAACCCCTGCTCTGCCAGAGTCTTGACCGAGACGCCCTCCCACACGGTATCGAACTTGCTCCAGCGCGTCACACAGTGGATGTCCATTTGTATTTTCGAACGGGGAAGTTTATTGAACTCGTCCCAACTCCAACGCTTTTCTTCCTCCACGTCGCCCCATACGCGAAAATCCCACGTGGCCGGGTTGAAAGACGGCACGGGGCCATAGTGCAGGACGGGAAATTTCAGCGTCAGTGACTGGCCGGGAGGCAGGCGGCCTTCCTGGCGAACTCGGTCTTCTTCCTTGCGGCGGTCGGGGCCTTCAAAAGGGAACATAATATCCTCGCTTTCTAAAATAGGTCACAATAACTGCTTTGCATAGACTTTCTGCAGGCGGGCATTGTTACCCGCCGAAGATGATAGTTTTCTAATCCAAACAGAGTATAGACGAAATCGAGAGGCGGGTCAATTTCGGAGGCTGATGTCTCCCGGCATTGGACTCTGTCCCTTATTGCGCTTCGGATAAAAACTTTTATAATAGGCCAATCTCAAGGTGTTAGGAGAAGAAATGAAAACACCGACATTTCGACAACGATTTCAGTACTGGTTCGATAACTTCATGTCGCGCGGCACACCCGCGATGCTCATTGGGCTGTTCATCGTCTCAGCCTTGATCATTTTCCTGGCCGCCGCGCTGGTCAAAGTCACCGGCAGTGCACCAAATGATGAAAGCTTCCTGCAAGTGGCGTGGATGGGGTTATTGCGTACGCTCGATTCCGGCACAATGGGCGGGGATACCGGCAATCCGTTCTTTCTGTTCCTGATGCTGGTTGTCACTTTCGGGGGCGTATTCGTCGTCAGCGCCCTGATCGGCATCATCAACAACGGCCTCGAAGACAAACTCGATGAATTGCGTAAAGGCCGTTCAGCGGTTTTGGAAAACGACCACACCCTGATTCTCGGCTGGAACCCGCAGATCTTCAACATCATCTCGGAACTGGTCACCGCCAACGAGAGTCGCAAGAGCGGCGCGGTCATCGTCGTTTTGGCCGATCAGGATAAAGTCGAGATGGAAGATGCGATCCGCGAGCGGCTTCCCGACTCAAAGAACACGAAGATCATTTGTCGTTCGGGGAGTCCCATTGATCTGACCGATCTCGAAATCGCCAGTCCGCACACCGCGCGTTCGATCATCATCCTGCCCGAAGGCGCGGACCCCGATACACACGTTGTCAAATCGGTGCTGGCGATCACAAACAATCCCAACCGCCGCGAGAAACCCTATCACATCGTCACGCAGATCCGCGAACCGAAAAACCTGGATGTGGTCAGGATGGTCGGGGCAAAGGATGTTGTCCAGCCGATCCTCACCAACGAATTGATCGCGCGCGTCGTCGCACAGACCTCGCGCCAGAGCGGCCTTTCACTCGTTTACACCGAGTTGATGAACTTCGGCGGCGATGAGATCTATTTCAAACAGGAACCCACCCTCTCAGGCAAAACCTACGGTGAAGCCCTGCTCGCATACGAAACGTCCACCGTGATGGGCATTCGCAAAGCGGACGGAACGATTGCCATGAACCCGCCGATGGACTCGCGCATCGAACCGGGCGACCAGTTTTTTGCCCTGGCCGAAGACGACGACAAAGTCCAGCTTTCAGGACTCTCCCGCGTCCCACTGGACGAAAGCCTGATTCAGAGCAATAGGCAGGCGACCAAGCCCAAGCCTGAGAAAGCCCTCATCCTCGGCTGGAATCGCTCCGGCGCGACCATCATCCGCGAACTCGATAACTACGTTACCAAAGGCTCGCAAGTTACCGTGGTATCGGACATCTATAACCTCGATAAGCAGATCAAACTGGCGAACGGCAAACTCGCCAATCAAAAAGTGGCCGTGCTCGAAGGCGACATCCGCGACCGCGGCCTGCTCGAAAAACTCGGCGCGCCGGATTACGACCACGTCATCGTGCTGGCCTACAGCCACCTCGAGCCGCAGGAAGCGGATGCGATCACGCTCGTCTCGCTGCTGCACCTGCGCGATATTGCCGAAAAAGACGAAACGCCCTTCTCCATCGTCAGCGAAATGCTCGACCTGCGAAACCGCGAACTGGCCGAAGCCGCCAGAGTGGATGACTTCATCGTCAGCGAACACCTCATCAGCCTGATGATGGCGCAACTCTCCGAGAACGCCGAACTCATGGGCGTGTTCGCCGACATCTTCGATCCCGAAGGCGCGGAGATCTACCTCAAGCCGATGGGTGATTACGTCGCGGCTGGACAGGCGATTAATTTCTATACGGTCACTGAAGCCGCGCGCCGCCGCGGTGAGACTGCACTGGGCTACCGCCTGATGAGCGAAAGCCACGATGCTGAGAAAGCCTATGGCGTCCACACCAACCCGAAGAAATCCGAGAAGGTGATCTTCACCCCCGAAGATAAAATCATCGTCATCGCGGAGGAATAGACAACCGCGGCCGGTCATTGAAATAAAGCCGTTGGAGAAATCCGGCGGCTTTATCCTTTTGCTACCCTTCCGGGGGATGTGCGTAGAATCAGAGAGTTGTAGAATAACCGCCTATATAAATATAAAAAAGGAGAATGAATGGGTGGCTTACTTTTGCTGATTGGTACGGTGCTTGCAGGTATCGTTTTGCTGATCCTGCTCTCAGGCGTCCGTATCATCCCCAACAACCGCATCGGTATCGTCGAAAAACGGTTCAGTCCCAAAGGCTCGGTGAAATCCGGCCTGATCGCAACGAATGGCGAAGCCGGTTACCAGCCGCAGGTCTTGCGCGGCGGCTGGCATTACCTGACGCCGTTGCAGTGCGTTGTGCACATGGCCCCGCTCGTGACCATTCCGCAGGGCAAGATTGGTTACGTTTTTGCCCGCGACGGCAAGCAGTTGGACCCGACACAGGTGCTGGCGTCCAACGTCACTGCCGACGATTTTCAGGATGTGGAAAAGTTCCTGAAAAACGGCGGACAACGCGGCCCGCAACGCAGGATCCTGCGCGAAGGCACGTACGCGTTCAACCTCGTGCAGTTTATCGTCATCACGGAGGAGCGTGTCTATTCCCTGCCTCTCAGCCGCGAAGAAGGCGAAGTGATCCAGCGCATGGCAGGTTTCATCGCAGAACGCGGAGGCTTCAAGCCGGTCATCATCAAGGACACGGACGATACCATCGGCGTAGCCACTGTCCATGACGGGCCCTCGCTTGCCCAGGGTGAGATCATTGCCCCCATCGTCGGCGATGATCCGAAGATGCCAGATACCTATCACAACAAATTCCAGGATGCAGACCATTTCCTGAATGCGGGCGGTTTCCGCGGACGCCAGTTACAGGTGTTGGTGGAAGGCACGTATTACATCAACCGTCTGTTTGCCACGATCGAGATGATCCCAAAGACCATCATTGAAGTTGGTCACGTGGGGGTGGTTGTCTCATACACCGGCGAACTTGGCCTGGACATGTCCGGTGTGGAATACCGCCACGGCGAACTCGTGGAGCGCGGCAAGCGCGGTGTCTGGGGGGAAGCGTTACTGCCCGGTAAATATGCATTCAATACCTACGCCGGTAAAGTCATCCCCGTGCCGACCACGAACATCATCCTGAAGTGGATTCGCAACGAGGCCGGCTCACATCGCTTCGACGAAAACCTGAGTGAAGTTTCCCTCATCACAAAGGATGCCTTCGAGCCTTCGCTTCCGCTTTCCGTGGTCGTTCATATTGACTACAAAAAGGCCCCGCTGGTTATCCAACGCTTCGGTGACATCAAACGTCTCGTCGAGCAGACGCTTGACCCGATGGTGGCCGCCTACTTCAAGAACGTTGGCCAGACGCGTACGTTGATCCAACTTCTGCAAGAACGAAGCGCCATCCAACAGGTGGCAAGCCAGGAGATGAAGGAAAAATTCGCGCACTACAACCTTGAGTTGGAAGAGGTTTTGATCGGTACGCCTTCCTCCCCCGCAGATGACCAACAGATCGAAAAAATCCTGACCCAGCTTCGCTCCCGCCAGATCGCGGAGGAACAGGTCGAGACGTACGCACGGCAGGAAAAGGCGGCTGTCAAAGAGCGTGAATTGCGTGAGGCAGAGGCCCGCGCCCAGATGCAAACCGGCATGACCCAGGCCGAGTTGAACATTGACATCCAGTCCAGCCAGGGTAAAGCTGACTATCAACGCTCCATCCAGCAGGCCGCGCAAATCCGCGCCCTTGCAGAAGCGGAAGCTGAAAAGATCGCCCGCATTGGTATCGCGCAGGCGCTCGCGACCGAGGAACAGGTCCGCGCGTATGGCGGGCCGCAGTTCCAGGTTACTCAACAGGTGCTCAGCCGCTTTGCCGAAGCCATTCAACAATCCGGCGTGGATGTTGTCCCGCGTGTGATCGTGGGCGGCGATAAAGAGGGCGGCACGGGAAGCATCATGGAAGCCCTGCTCGCGATGCTCCTCTCCGATCGTTTCGGTGCGCTCGCACAAGCCAACGTGCAGGAAACGCGCTCCCCGGAAGCAGATAAATTGCGCTCCGAAATTCGCCAGAAGATGCAAGGCAGTTCAAGCGGAGAGCAAAAGAAGAAGTAATGTAAAAGAGAGGCGGCTTGCAAAACAAACCGCCTCTCTTGATTATGCTTTCAGGTCATTTCGATTTATCTTTGCAATACAGTCATTATGGCTTGGACAATTTGCGCCACTTGAAAAGCAGGCAATACCCCCAATCGTTGAACCAAACGCTGCTGTGAAACAGATCTTATTTGCAAACCATCCGCCGCTGATGATTTGCTCAATCCGTTTTGAGTATCGGGGTCAATACACACCATCCACGGAGCTTTTGCATACCGATCTTTCCATTCTGTGAAAGGCACAATGACTTTAATCGGAAGGACGCCAACCAGGTCGCTGCTGACAATCACAGCCGGGGGTGTCTTTTTGATTTCAGATCCAATCGTAGGATCAAGATTAACGAGCCAGATTTCACCCCTCTGCATTGTCTTCATTCTCAAATAAAAAATCGTCACTGTCCAGGGCTAAGAAATCAGTGAATTCCGGGTCGGTGTTATAGTCTGCTTGTAACTCGCGTGCGGCCAAAAGAACCTGACGGCGTTGCCTGTATCGAAGTTCGCGTTCGATCATTTCACGAACAATTTCAGAGAGACTGCGTTTCTCCTCCTGGGCAATCTCCGTTAGCATTTCATGTTGCGACTTTTCCAGCAAGATTTGAGTTCTATACAGATTCATTGTGCACCTCCGTAGCGTATATGAAAGCTACACACTTTCATGATAATTTGAAAGAGGAGATTCATCAAGAAAAAAGCCCGATGGCACATGCCACCGGGCTTTATCACAACAGGTCAACTTTTCTTCAAAAACTCTTCCATCGCTTTCAACAATTCATCCACATCGCTCATTTGGATTTCGCCCATGTGAGCGATGCGGAAGGTGACGTTTTTCAACTGTCCGTAGCCATTGGCGATCCTCATGCCGCGTTCCTTGAGGAAATTATTGAGCGCGGAGATGTCAATACCGCGCTCGTTCTTGACCGTCGTCACCGTCTGCGAGCGATAGCCTTCCGGCGCGTAAATGGACTGGTCGTGTGCTTCGGCCCATTCCTGCACGCGTTTCGCCATCGCGGTGTGACGCGCGAAGCGATTCTCAAGACCTTCTTTGAAGATGCGGTCGAGCTGATGATCGAGGGCAAAGATCAAAGACATGGCTGGCGTGGCGGGAGAGGAATCCTTCAGGCGGTGTTTTTCCATGCGGACGAGGTCAAAATACCAGCCGCGGTTTTCCACCTTCTCAGCCTTTTTCATGGCGCGGTCTGAGACTGCACCGAGGGCAAGGCCAGGCGGGAGGGCGATGGCTTTCTGCGAGGAGGTCAGCACCATGTCGAGTCCCCACGCGTCCATTTCGATTTTTGCTCCGCCGAGGGATGAGACCGCGTCGACGAGGATCAATGTGTCGGGTGCAACGGCGTGAACGGCTTCGGCAATTTCTTTAACGGGATTCTGCAAACCTGTGGATGTCTCGTTGTGGATAACTGTCACAGCTTCGTGTTTGCCTTTTTTAACGGCATCAGCCACCCGGTCTGGGTTGACCGGTTCGTCCCATTCAAAAGAAAGTTTTTCCGCGTCCTTGCCGTTGTGAATCGCAACTTCATACCATCTGTCCGCGAATGCGCCGTTGACACAGGAAAGAACTTTCTTATCCACAAAGTTGCGGATGGCGGCTTCCTGTAAACCTGTGCCGGAAGAGGCGGTGAGAAAGACGCGATATTTTGTAAAAAAGAGTCCCTGCGCTTTTTCGGATGCGCCGCGATAAATCGCTTCGAACTCCTTACTGCGATGCGGCAACATGGCCTGCGCCTGCGCCTGCAAGACTTCATCGGCAACATCCACCGGGCCGGGGACGAACATTTTTGGCATGAGGGCTCCTAGCTCTTATGGTTATCGAAGGAAGAATGAAAGCACAATGAGGACGACAATGAAGAATCCCGCCAGCGTGCCGATGCGTTTCAGGTCTTTCTTCACCAGGCTGTAATCCGGGTTGAATTCGACGCGCGCCGTCGGTGCGCCCGCGGCAGCCGAGGGACGGCTGATGGGTCGTTTGGTTTTCTTAGCCATTTGAATCTCCTTTAATGATGTCATTGCGGCCTTCGGGAAAAAATCTCCCAATTTGCAATGACATTAGTTTTGTAATCGCGCAAAAACAACAATGCGCTGTTTATCGACAAGATATGGATAACACGAGATCAACGTAACGGTGGGACCTCCCGTGGAAGCCATCACCTCAACGGCGGTCGGCTCGACCAGGACAGTTCGATCTACAATATATGTATATTGCCGTTGTTGAGTGTACAGAACCACCTGGTCTCCGGGTTGGAGTTTGTCCAAAAAACGGAACAACTCCCCATAGACATCATTGTGCGCCGAAAGCACCACGTTCCCGTCCTGACCCGGATCTGATGAGCCGATATGTTGAGCGACTCCCTTCTTTAGCTGTTCCCAGCCATCGCCCTGCACAACCGGCGCATCGATGTTGATGGACGGGATCTGAATGCGGATTGCCTGGTCCGGCGCGGGTGTTGGAATGGGAAGGTTCGCCAGCGACTGCAACATCGGCCGCAGGTGTTCGGGTATTTCGGATTCGTTCGGCGCAGTGTTGCCCTGCGCATCCGGCGGCGTATGTCCCGAAGGAAGGACAACCGCCATCACCAGCGGCGTCGGCGTGACAGTTTCCGGGTTGAGCGCCGAAGCCACCTCTTGATTCAAATCCCGCAGCAATCCCAACCCATTGACGATGACTGCCACGAGGCCGATCACCGCCAGGACTTCCACTGCAAGCAGGATTCGATCCATCACCTTGCGGCGCTTCGTCACCGGGACCTCGGGCTGGGCCCCCGTTTCTTCGGGAGTTTCCACCACCGGAGCAGATTTGTCGCCGAGGTCGGGAAAGTCCGGTGCAACGGCCACAACGCGTCCCGTTCGGCGATAATGCTCAAGCCGTTCCTTGCGCGCGCCGCGTCGCTTCTCAACCAACAAGCGGCGCAATTCTTCAACAGACAGATCCTCGGGCGCTTTCTTACGGGCCATAGCGAAGGCATTATACCGCATGGTTTCAGGTAAATTTGATGCCAATCCGTTCAAAAAAATCTGGTAAGATTTAGAACGTCTGTTCAATCTAGAAAGACAGTGTTTATTGTGCTGGAGGAACGATGGAAACCGATCTGATGAACGATATTCAGCGGGGCTTAACCAAGAAGCGGGCAAACATTGAGGAATGGTGCGAGACCTGCTCACCCGCCGAGGTCGAATCCCAACTGGGGCCAAACGGCAATTCAAAATTGCAGGAACATTTGCACGTGATTGACTCGTCGCTTCACAAGCTCGAAGAAGGAACGCTTGGCATTTGCGAAGTCTGCCATGGCGTGGTGGATACCGAGCTTTTACGCATGGACTACACCGCCTGCGTCTGCCTGGATCATTATTCCGAACAGGAGCGCCGCCAATTGGAAAACGAGTTGGAGCTTTCGCAAGTCGTCCAGCGCGCCCTGCTTCCCCAAAGGGCCCCCGTGATTTCAGGGTTGGATGTCTCAGCATTCAGCCGACCTGCCCAAATCGTGAGCGGTGACTACTTCGACTTTTTGGATTTCAAGGATGGAACGCACGGCTTCGTTATTGCGGACGTGAGCGGACATGGCGTCTCTGCCAGTTTGCTGATGACCAGTCTGCAGACCGCATTCCACACTCTCATCCCTGAGAACACCTCGCCCGTGGATATTCTGGAACGCATCAACCGGCTTTACATCCACAATATCAACTTCACCACTTTTGTCACAATCTTCTTGAGCCGCTTCGACTTGAGGACGCGCACACTGACTTATGCCAACGCCGGTCATAACGAAGCCCTGCTTTTTCAAAATGCAACGAAGAAAGAGACCTGGCTTAAGCCAACCGGCGCGGCTGTCGGCGTGCTGGAGGAGTTCAATGTCCAGACGCAGAACGTCCAGTTTGAGAAGGATGACATCCTGCTCCTCTACACAGACGGTGTGACGGAAGCTGTCAACCCGCGCAACGAGGAATTTGGCCGGGAAAGGCTGGCTGATGTGATCCGCCAGAACGTTGAATTGTCCGCAGACGGCCTGATCCAGAAAATCCTGCAAGCCGTGAACAATTTTACGGAAGGAAGCGCGCTTCAAGACGACATCACACTGGTGATATGCAAGGCAAAATAAGGGCTAAAAATTCTTGGTGATTACCCACAAGTCCGTATCCGACATTCAAAGCCTCAAAGCCAGAGCATTCTGCCGCGAATTTCGCTAATTCACACGGATTTTTAAAACCAATTCGCGAAAATTCGTGAAATCCGCGGCTGAGGTTTTGCTTTTATGTGGGTAATCACCAGAAAATTCATATTGCCAAATCCCTCCCACCTCGTTATAATGTGTCCCTGTTCGGGCGGGTAGCTCAGTTGGTTAGAGCACTGCGTTGACATCGCAGAGGTCGCAGGTTCGAGCCCTGTCTCGCCCACTGGGAACGATACAAGTAAACAGGTACGCACGTACCAAAACGCATTGACCGGGACGAGTAAGTGGTCAGTTTTTCTGACAGGGAGAAGAGGCCGAGGATTGAGAGCCTCTTCCAGAAACAGCCGCCGAAAACCACCCGTGAGCGTGAACCGGAAAAGTGATCACATGTGCCTGCGGCACAGTGCAGGCAGTAAACAGTGATCAGTGAGTATGGAAAACGGTTGGCTCCGTTAGAGGCTTAAGAGATATTCTGGAACGATGCACTTCGACTACGCTCAGTGCGAAGTTCGGGATAAATCGGGTGGAACCGCGTGAGATCAGACTCTCGCCCCGTGATTGGGCGAGAGTTTTTATTTTGTATGGAGGCCGCCATGACTGAAGATTCAACCTTCACTGCCCGGCGACTCGGAGGTGTGTTGCCGCTTCACTCCGGGGCCGCGTAAATTCCGCCGAAGCGGTAACAAACCAAAAGTCAAGAAAGGAAGCGAGAATGGCTGAACAAAAAATGGAACGGTACGAGGATTCGGTCCTCTACAAAATACGTCACTCGTCCGCGCATGTCATGGCGCAGGCAGTGTTGGAGATGTTCCCGGATGGCAAGGTCACGATTGGCCCACCGGTGGAAAACGGTTTTTATTATGATTTCGATTTGCCGCGTAACCTGACACCCGAAGACCTGGAGCAAATCGAAAAGCGAATGCGCCAGATCATCGCGGGCAAACATGACTTCGTGAAGAAAGTAGTCTCGGCGGATGAGGCGCGCAAAATTTTTGCGGACCAGCCTTATAAACTGGAATTGATTGACGGCCTCGAAAAAGGCGGTCTCGATGAGTATGGCAATCCGTTACAAGAAAAGCCGGAGATTTCGATCTACCAGCAGGATAAGTTCACGGACTTGTGCCGCGGGCCGCACGTTGAAAATACGAAGGAGATCAAGCCTGATGCCATCAAGTTAATGTCGGTGGCGGGCGCGTACTGGCGCGGCGACGAAAACAATAAAATGTTGCAACGCATCTATGGCACGGCATGGGAATCGAAGAAGGATATCGAAGATTACCTGTGGAAATTGGAAGAGGCCAAGAAGCGCGACCATCGCAAACTCGGCAAAGAGTTGGAAATCTTCATCTTCGATGATGAAGTTGGCCCAGGACTGCCGCTCTGGTTGCCTAACGGCGGCGTGATGATCGAAGAACTGGAGAAGCTGGCAAAAGAAATGGAGGAGAGAGCCGGTTATCTGCGCGTTCGCACACCGAGCATTTCCAAGGAGGAACTGTTCCTGCACTCAGGACACCTGCCCTATTATGCCGAAAGCATGTACCCACCCATGGAGCTGGAAGGCGTAAAGTATTACGTCAAACCGATGAACTGTCCGATGCATCACAAGATCTTCGGATCAAAGGGCCGCTCCTATCGCGACCTGCCGATCCGCCTGGCGGAATACGGAACATGCTATCGCTATGAAAAATCAGGCGAACTCTTCGGCTTGATGCGTGTCCGCTCGATGCAAATGAATGACGCGCATATGTACTGTTCAGAAGACCAGTTCGAGGAAGAGTTCATGGGCGTGATTGGGCTATACCATAAATATTTCAAGCTCTTCGGGATCGAGAAGTACGTGATGCGCCTGAGCCTTCATAGTAAAGAGGGGCTTGGCAAGAAATATGTGGACAACGAACGCCTGTGGCTCAAGACGGAAGATATGGTCCGCCGGGCGATGACGAACGGCAACGTGCCCTTTGTTGAGGCCGAGGACGAGGCCGCCTTCTATGGTCCGAAGATCGATGTGCAGATCTGGAGTGTGATTGGCAAGGAGTTTTCGCTTGCCACGAATCAGGTGGATTTTGCCCAACCCGCGCGCTTTGATTTGAAGTTCACGAACAAGGAAGGCAGCGAAGAGACGCCTCTGTGTATCCACCGCGCGCCTTTGTCGACACATGAGCGCATGATCGGTTTCCTGCTTGAACACTATGCTGGTAATTTCCCTGTGTGGCTCTCTCCCGAACAGGTGCGTGTCATCCCGGTCACGGACCCACAAAACGAATACGCGCATCAGATCGTACAGCAATTACGGGATCAGGGCATCCGCGCGAGCGCCGATATCAGCGCGCAACGAATGAACGCCAAGATTCGCGCGGCGCAATTGATGAAAGTGCCATACATGCTTGTGGTTGGCGAGAACGAAATGAAAGCCGGCCAGGTTTCCCTGCGTGCCCGAGATGGCTCACAACAAAACAATATCGCTCTGAGTGAATTTGTGGCGCGGGCAAAGGACAGGATCACAAAAAGGGCGGCAGAACTTTAGAAGACGATGACAGTAAAAAAAGGCGGAGCATGATACCTCCGCCTCTTGATTCTAACCATGGCTGGCGCGTGACCCATAAAAGAGAATCCGACAAAACGATTATACTTGCCGTTGCAATGGTTTATACCAAAGATGATTGGCAAAAATCGAGCATCCGAATAAAATGGCGAGATATTGACCCCAACGAAGAAGAGGGAGGGTAATTTGTCAAAAGAGGAAATTCTCCAAGCAGGAATCACAGCGGCCAGGTTAGGCGGCACGACGAAAGCGGCATCCCTGTTTGCCCAGGTGGTCAAAATTGACCCATCGTCAGAGCAGGGATGGCTGTGGTTGGGGAAATGCTGTTCCGCGCCCGATCAGCGCGAATATTGTTTCCGCCGTGTGCTGGCACTTAATCCAAATAATCTTGACGCCCGGCAGCAGTTACAGCGTCTGTCAAAGCCTGCGTCACCTCCCGCCCGGGTTTCGCAATCGCCTCAGGCTGAAATCGCTAACGTTCCAAAACCTGCCCCACCTGTTGCGCCTCCCGTTGCTCCCATTAAGAGTTTCGATGAATCGGTCAGTGTTGTGGAAGATGAATTGCCGTCTCCAGCCACTACCGAAACGCCCCTAAAAATTGATGCGACAAAAAAATCCGCTTCGCAACGGAAAAAGCGGAATAATGCGCTCTTCGTATTGCTGGGATTCGTCCCGACGTTGATCATTTGCGGGGTGGCAGGCGCATACTTTTTCTTATCCGGCCAGATGACGCGGCTTTTGTCGCCAGGTTTCCCTGCAATTCAGACGCCTCTTCCGCCAGCCACCATAACAATCACTCCATCCGCTGCATCCAGCCCAACGCCTGCTCCGCCGACCGCAATTCCCAGCCCGATACCAACGATAAGCTACACCCCTCTCTTCGAGAATGCGCCCTGCCAGTTCGAGACCTTCGGAAGTGTGGATGTGAACTGCGGATATTTGATCGTACCCGAAGACCGGACGGGGGACCCGTCTCACACCATCCGGCTGGCTGTTGCCGTTTACAAAAGCACAGGCGGCAATCCTGAGCCGGAACCGGTAATGTTTTTGCAGGGAGGCCCCGGAGCGGAGGCAGTTCAGTTGAGCGCCGACGCGTACTCTGTGCTCGTATATCCCTTCCTGGCGAAACACGATTTTATTGTTTTTGACCAGCGCGGAACCGGGATTTCGGAACCGGCTCTTGGTTGTGAAGAGTTGACAAAGACCTATTCACAGGACATTCACGGATTGATCCCCGGCTCGACGCGCGAACTGGTCTACTCGAACGCTTTCCTCTCATGCAACGGTTTAATGAGCGCCCAGGGTGTGAACCTGAATGCTTATACAACCGTCGCCAGTGCGGCAGATATAAAGGACCTTCTTGCCGTGCTGGGCTACCAAAAAGCCAACCTATATGGCGCGTCTTACGGAACGCGCCTTGCGCAGGTTGTCATGCGGGATTATCCCGAAATCGTGCATACTGCCATATTGGATTCGGTCGTGCCTGTAGAATCCAGTCTCTTTATAGTTCTCCAGAAAAGTTTTTTCCATCAAGCAAGAGGCATAAAAGGCGAAGGTGTTTCGTAAAACTCAAACACAGCGTTCAGGCGTTGGATTTCCTGACGCATCACGCTGGTCAATTCGTTAGGCTTCTGTTCTATC
>JACRLC010000047.1 GCA_016235425.1 Chloroflexota bacterium
ACACTTTTGCAAAAGTCGGCGCTGTGAAGGCAACCGAGAAAAACGAAAGTAAGTGTATAATCTCTGGCGATGGGTTTGACATGGCGTCCTCCTGGGTATGTGGCTGGTTGTGCTTCCACATTACCACAGGTAGCCCGTGTCATCCCATCATTCTAAAAAATGGCCAAAGTCCAGTTGCTGTAACCTGTCAGGTTGGGCCACGTGAACACGGTCATGTTCCCCCATAATGGTATGTGCAATTCGCCGCGATCGGGACCCAGCGAAAGGTAGGAACAGCCGCTTTTCCCCGCGACCAGTTCCGGGTCCAGAAGACGAAGCGAGGCTCTTAATTCGTCTGCGCGATTTTCAAGATGAGGGGAGGCCGACCCGCGCGGAGTCGGCCTCCAGTTTTTGTCAAAGTTAGACATCCACTGCGAGACAAGTCAGTGTTTGTTCGATGCCGGGGATGGGCTGGATTTCCGAGGCGAGGAGCGAACCCAATTTGCTGACATCTCCGTTTTCGACGACGGCAATCGCGTCATACGGACCGAAGGTCATTTCCGCGCTTTTGACAGCTTCAAGCTTGCGGAGCTGCTTCACTACCTGCTTCACTTCGCCGGTGCGGATCTTGATGAGAATATACGCTTTCATGATTCTCCTTTTTAGTTATCTTTGTTGCGGAGGAACACAGACCAGTACACGGCGGCCACGAGCACCGCGCCCCCGATGATGTTTCCGATTGTAACGGGAATTAGGTTATTGATGAAAAAGTTGCTCCACGTCAGCGATTCGAGGTGAGGAACTTTATCGCCAACAGCGGCCATGAACGCGGCATCGAAGCCTTTGACGAACAACGCGTACGGGACGAAGTACATGTTGGCGATGCTATGCTCAAAGCCCGCCGCCACAAATGCAGTGATGGGAAAGATGATGGCGACGATCTTATCTATTGTACTGCGCGCGCTAAAGGTGAGCCAGACGGCCATACAGACAAGCGCGTTACAGAGAATGCCGAGAACGAGGGCCTGTCCAAAACCCAGCTCGGATTTTGCGATGGCGGTTTTCAGGGCGGCAATACCAACAGCCGAGGAACCAAAAGTATATTGTTTGCTGAGGAACATCAACACTGCGGTTCCAACAGCCCCGATAAAATTGCCGACATAAACGATGACCCAGTTGCGCAAAAGGGCGCGCCCGGTCACTTTGCCGCTGGCCCAGGCCATGACGATCAGGTTGTTACCGGTGAACAGCTCCGCCCCACCGACGACAACCAGGATAAGGCCGAGGCAGAACACCAGGCCTGAGAGCAAACGCACAACACCATACGGCAGGCCCGTGCTGAATACCGCGGCTCCATCCGGCGCATTGATCGCCATACTCCCCGCGCTGACCGTTGTTGCGAAGATCGCGCCGAGGGCAATGAAGGCGCCGGCGAGCACCGACAGCGTGAACGTTGTCAGCACCGGGGCTTCGGCTTTTCGCACGCCGATGTACTCAGCACGCGTCGCCATTTCCGCGGGCAAGAGTGCGTCAATTCGGATTTCACTCATAAGCATCTCCAAAATTTAGTTTGATCTTCGTTTGTGATATAATTCACAAGCAAGGTCAGTATACCAGAGAGGCGTCAAAGTTGTCAGACAGATTGTAATGAAAAGGGCGTGATGTTTTTCTGTCCTTCGACCCTTCGACAGGCTCAGGGCGGCCTGCGCTTGTCGCACACCGTCCTGCGTCCCCGCACCTTCGTTGGACTGGGAATGAAAGGTGCGGGGCGTTCGGTGCAGGGAAGAATGCTCCGTCCTCCGCTCAGCGAGGAGAATCTTCGTCCTGCCTGCACCTGGGGCGCAGGCACAGGTGAGCGGAGTGAGGACATGCTCTTCATCCGAACACAGTCGAAGCGCGCCGCAACAAGCGAAAGTCCTGATAATGATCAGAGCGGCTTCTTGGTACTCAGCCATGTACCGAGTCCTGCGGCGAGGAGCGCGCCGAGGATGATGACTCCCACCACCAACCCAGTGCTCTGGCGTGTTGCGGGAGGCGCGGGTTCAGGCGTGGAGGTTGGTGTGACTGTGGGCGTGAATTTCAGCGTGGCAGTGGAAACCGGCACGCCGATTGTGACAGTGGCTGTCGGTTCTTCGGCTGTGGGCGTCACGGGGTTGTCCTGGCGAACAAGGAGTTTTTGGCCGACAAAAATTTCGTTATCCACCAGTTTGTTGAGCCTCTTTAGCTCCTCAATCGTTGTGTTATAGGCCAGCGCGATACTCCATAATGCCTGCCCGGCCTGAACTTCGTGATAGACCGCGCCATCTTCGAGCGGTGTGGTGGTAATGACCGGCTGAACAATCTCCGATGTGCCCTGCCCTGCCGGTGTTCCCGGAAGGCTGGTCGCATTCCCTGAGGGAGGAGTGTATTCGATGGTGGAACCTGTGGATGAACCGGCGTCGAGGGTGTAATAGGTCACGCCGCCAGCCGTCGAGACACCCGCACCAACGTCCTGGAGGTTCGGTGAGAGCATGGTGTATTGATGTGGAGAATCTCCCATCCAAATGGCGACCGCGCCTGCCGCGGTCAAACCCGAGCCGGATACGATGTTTTCCGAAAAGAAGCCGCCGCCGGATAAATCACCGGCAAGAGGATAACCCGCGGCCAGCGCGCGCTGAAATGGACGTGAACCATCTGCGCTGTAATGGGTTACTGTACCGATTGAAGCCTGGTAATCCGAGTGGGCCTGCGCGATCTGCATCAGGATCGAATTGACGTTGTAAGCGGGAAGTCCGCGGGAGGCGCGCAGGGCATTGACTTCGGCAATCAAATCGTAGACATTGTTTAGTGGAAGCGGTTGGGGGCTGGCATGACTTTCATTTAGCGGAAGCAGGCTGACAGTCAGGGAAAGAAGCGAGGCGATTGCCAGCCACAGAACAGGTTTGGTCATTTATTGGTCTCCATGAACGCAAAAATTATACCTTGTCCAAACGACAGGGAAAGACAACGAGCGATTGTCCACACAGATATTGGTTTCGGTGAAAAGCACCTGTCTTAGGTACATTTATCAGATTTTCTAATGACAATATTCACAACTTGGAGGACAGTCATGATGCTAGAATACTAACAAGGAAGAGTCTATACCTTTAGAAGTGTCTTCGTGGGCGTCATCTACTTTCACAGGAGGTGTCTTCATGGAGACCAAATCGTTCGAAGCGCCCGCGCTCTATGGCGATCATCACGTCTCTGAAGTGCGGCGGATATTGCTTGAATTGACAGGGGTCAGTGAAGTTTACGCGAGCAGTGCTTTCCAGGTAATTGAAGTTAAATTCGATCCAGATAAGATCAGGCCCGAACAGCTCGAAGCACGCCTGCAAGAGGCGGGCTATCTCGGAGAAATCCCCATGCTCGTCGAGACGGGAATCGCCGTCGAAAGAAAAGATGGCGACGGTGTCTTCCGGCATACCGCGGTGTATGAGACTGTCAAAACGACAGTTTCATTCGCCCAGCAAGTGGATTCAAACAAACGCCCGCTCTGGCCGTGCCCGGGGCTGGGCACCGTCAAAATGGCAGATGACTAGGCTGGAGGAGAATCATGGCTAAGAAACGCGAGATCCAGGACTACTCAACCGACCCAGCCGCTCAACAAATGTTGATCCGTGCCGAGGAATTGAAGATCGGCACAGCTTTCACACGCGCCGACAATATGATCGCATGCAACATCGGCGCGGCAGGGCTGTGCTGTAAGCAGTGCGGAATGGGGCCGTGCAGGCTTACCAAAAGCGGCGATGTGGGCGTCTGCGGCGCGACGATTGACACGGTTCAAGCGCGCAACCTGACGCGCGCAATTGCGGCGGGCGGCGCGGCGCACAGCGACCATGGACGCGATATGGCGTTTTTACTCAAGGCAACCGCAGAGGGAAAGGCCGAAGGTTACAGCATCCGCGATGTTGCAAAATTGCGGATGGTCGCCTCTCATTACAAAATCAAAGTTGACGGGCGCGCTCCCGAAGAAATCGCCAATGAGCTGGCTGATATTTACATCGCTCAATTCGGCCAGCAACGCGGCGAGGTCATCCCTGCCCAGCGCGCTCCGAAGAAGCGGCAGCAACTCTGGCGCGAGCAGAACGTCTGGCCGCGCGGCGTGGACCGCGAGGTCGTTGAGGCTTTGCACCGCACCCACATGGGCGATGACCAGGATCCCGCGCACATTTTGAATCATGCAATCCGAACATCCCTTGCAGATGGCTGGGGCGGCTCGATGATCGCCACCGACATCTCCGATATTCTCTTCGGCACCCCCGCCCCGATTTTAGGACAGGCGAATCTCGGCGTCATCAAAGAAGACATGGTCAACGTGGTGGTACACGGACACGAACCAAGCCTGAGCGAGATGATCGTGGCGGCATCGCAAGACCCCGAGATCATCGAATATGCCAAGGCCGCGGGCGCAAACGGGATCCAACTTTCAGGCATCTGCTGTACAGCGAATGAAATTCTGATGCGTCAGGGCATCCCTGCGGCGGGAAATTTCCTGCAACAGGAGCTGGCGATCATGACAGGCGCGGTCGAAGCGATGATCGTTGACGTTCAGTGCATTATGCAGGCGCTGGTGGGACTGGCAGAAAACTTCCATACCAAGATCATCACAACTTCACCGAAAGTAAAGATCAAAGGGGCGGCACACATCGAGTTCGACGAACACAAAGCATTGACCATTGCCAAAACAATTCTCAAGGTCGCGATTGATAATTTCAAGAACCGCGACAAATCCAAAACGCGCATCCCGCAGATCAAGGAAGATGTTATTCCTGGCTTCTCGCACGAGTACATTAACTACATGCTCGGCGGGTCATATCGTGCGTCGTTCCGTCCGCTCAATGACGCCATCATGACGGGACGCATCCGCGGCGTGGCCGCGATCGTGGGATGCAACAACCCGCGCTCAAGTCACGATTATTTGCACAACACGGTTGTCAAGGAATTGCTCAAGCAGGATGTGCTCGTCGTCCAAACGGGGTGCGGCGCGATTGCGTCAGGCAAGCTTGGACTCATGTTAGGGGAAGCAGGCTTGAGCGAGGTCGGAAGCGGTCTGCGCGAAGTCTGCGAAACGGTGGGAATCCCACCCGTCCTCCACATGGGCTCGTGCGTGGACAATACCCGCATCCTGACCGTGCTCACGCAAATGGTCGCAGAGGGCGGCCTCGGCGATGACATTGACCAGGTTCCCGCGGTGGGCCTTGCCCCTGAATGGATGAGCGAGAAGGCGCTGGCGATTGCAGCTTATTGTGTGGCCTCTGGTGCGTACGTGATCTTCGGCGGCTCGTCGCCCGTTGGCGGTATGCCTGGCCGTGTTGATGAAAGTGATGTGGTTCTTCACTACATAAGCGAGGGCTGGGAGAAGATCTACGGCGGCAAGCTGGAGTTCATTCCCGACCCGAATGAGATGATCAAAGCCACGCTGGCACACATCGACAAGAAGCGCGCCGCGCTCGGCCTGCCCGCATGGGAAGAAAACAAGTTTGGTCGAAGCGGCGACGCGAGGATGCTTGAATTGGAAGCGCTGCCGTTGGAGAAGAAGCGCGTTGCTATCTATGGAGAAGTTGGATAGTTTGACGGTTAGGCTCGTCTGAGTTAGAGACTGTTTCTTAACTCTTTTTTGGGACACGGACAACACGGATTAGACTGAAGTTCACGGAAAAAACCATAAAAAAGCCGCTCTTTTCCGTGTTTTCCGTGAAATCCGTGTACAAAAAAAGAAGGCGATAAGGACTTAAGAAACGCTCTCTTAGGATTTTGAAAATATGAAAACTCCAACGATAATCTTACTTCTAGTTGTCATCCTGGCGTCTTGTGCGCCTGTCTCAACAGAGACACCTGTTCCAACAGTTACTTTTACGCCTATTTTATCTACGCCCGTTTCCACATCAACATTTACGCCCATTCCCGTAACTGCATCGCCATTACCAACACAGCCAACAATCGCTGTTATTACACCTGAACCTGCTCAATTAGAAAGATGGAAGAAATATGAGAATGCCTTGGCAATGGCGTTATTCCCGTCTAGTTCCACGTCACCAAATTCTGGAAAATTTTTGTGCGAATGGGAGATCTTAGGACAATCTGATTATGAAGTATATGTGTGGGCGGTTTGTACGAGCACCTTTCCTGTCGGGAATAGCGGCCTCTTTTATAACGGGGAGATGCCTGCTGTAATCCATCTTGGAACAGATGGGACTGTCCAGAGCGTGGAGACCCCCGGAGCCGGAGCCCATTATGCTCGTGATATTCGCAAAATGTTTCCATCAGATGTACAGGAAAGGATTTTTAGCAACCTAATAGACTATCGTCGGCTGTCAGAACACTTGCGCTGGAGGCGAGAGCACCCCGAAGAACCACCGTTGATTGTTCTTTCTGCAACCCCAATACCATGAATTTTAAGTTCAGTACACGAGATGTTGGATGCAAAGATATCATTTTTTCATCGCTACAAGGAAATACAAGGAGATTGAAATGATCAAATCTAAACGTTTTTCGTTTATCGCAGTGATCGTGGTTGCAATGCTGCTTGTCGTTGGGAACTGGGCAGTACCCGTTCAGGCAAACAACGCAGGGATTGCTACGCCAACGGCTACGGGAACACCTGCTACCCAGCCTGACAATCCAGGCATAACTGCTTCTGTAGAACAACAGGAAGAGTTAAAAAGTATTATCCAATCTTATTTTGCGATTCGCTATCGAGCGTTCAACACTTTGCAACTGGACGGATTCGGCGATCTGGTATCTAACGGGCCTGACGCAAAGGTTTTCGTGGACGCAGAGCTAGGCAAACTGGCAGTTGAGATAAAGCACGCAAAATTGAATCATCTTAGATACGTGGATTACAAATATTTCCTGGATTTCAGCGATATTGCCATTGACACCTCCTCTCAGATGGCTACTGTATCAGTCATCGAGGAGAATGAGGTAATCTATGAAATTTCGAAGGAACACGACCCGGAAGACCCGATTGTCTCTCGCATGTTTGATCTTAAGCATACGATTGGACTGAAAAAAGAACAGGGTCAGTGGAAAATTGTCTCTGATAACTATAATGATTACTTATGGCGCATGTTGCGGCAAACGGGGAAATCCACAGATGAAATGCTACGCACTCTGAAGGCCTCGCCAAGACCATCATTGCAGAGCGCAAGCACCCAAACAGAGTCTCTCTGCATCTTGCCTGATGACGATTCAATCCATGCTTATGATCGGGCCGGTGCCGTAAACTATGCGCTCGAACATGCCGCAAAAGAAAACTACAATCCTGATTATCCTGATTACGACGATGGGGCGCATGGGGATTGCACAAATTTTGTCTCTCAGGCCATCTATGAAGGCGGCAATGCATCCATGGCAATTCCAGATCCCCTGCCATCTCCAAGCCCTAATGGACAAGTAGGATGGTATCTTCTCAACGATACCCAGCGTGCGTCTGCCTGGAACGATGTCGGCGCACTTCATGATTTTATCACTCACTCCTATTCGTGGGATGAAGGGCCAGAGGGATGTAGTGATAATGTGACGATAAATGATCTTATGCTGGGAGATGTGATCCAATATGAAACGAATGGCGATGATATATGGGATCATTCCGTCATTGTTGTGGGTTTCGATGGAGCCGGTGATCCACTCGTTGCCAGTCACTCACCAAATATTCCAACAACTCACTATACCAATTTTGACTATAACACTATGAGGTTTATACGCATTGAACGAAGCGACGGAAACCCTCCTGTCAAAGCTAAGATTGAAATAAACAGTGACGATGCAGGCACGAACCCGACGGGGTGTGCTTTTTCATCTTCGGATAACGAAGTTTATCTTGGGGCTTGTTTCGGCGGCGGCGATATTACCAGCGGCTTTCGATTTAATAATATTCAAATCCCGAGAAACGCGCATATAAAATACGCCTATCTCACTTTCACAGTGGATGGGACCTATACCGTCCCTGTATCTGTGAAGGTTTTTGGGGAGGCAGTGGGAAATTCTGTAACATTCACTGTTTTAAATCCACCAGAAAATCGCGCTACTACAAGTGAGGATAGTGCAGTTTTGTGGGATATTACAGATCAATGGGAGCTTGGATATCGGCGTACTACACTCCAACTCTCGCCTGTTATTCAGGAAATTGTAAATCGTAACGATTGGGATTCTGGGAACTCACTTTCAATCATCATCAAAAATGCTGGTTCCACAAACGTGCGCCGTGTGATTGCTCTAGAACGCGCAAGTTGGGATCTGAATCTTTCGCCAGCCAAACTAATAATCACTTATTCCCTAGAGGGCTTGCCCACGCCAACGGCAACCCCCACCGCCACACCAACTTCAACGCCAACCACCATTCCGCCGACTCCAGTTTCAACCATCATTCCTACAATTGCTCCGACATTGCCTCCACAGCCAACAAGCACTCCGTGTGATTGCTTCTTGGACTGGCTCTTTGGCAGATGTACACAATCTAGCGTTCAGGTTTTCACGATTGCATTGCAAAATTTGAAAAATGCAACAGACGACTTACAACTGTTCTATCATGTTCGGGATGAAATTTTATCCCAAACACCCGAAGGACGCAGGCTTATTGACCTTTACTACACCTACAGCCCCGAAGTGATACAACTGGTTCAAGCCGACTCCAATCTTGAGGCAGAAATACGTTCATTAATTCAGCTATGGACGCCCAACCTTCAGGCTCTCGTTGATGGCACCGGAGATCAGGCTGTCATCACTACCGAGCAAATCAATGCTACAAAAGACTTCGCAGATCATCTTTCTGCCAACGCCAGCCCAGAATTCAAGCAGGCTATCGCAGACATATTAGCTCAACATCCTCTTGAGCGGCTAGATAACAAAAACATGAACGAAGCCTGGGCTTATGTCAATGGTTACCAACTGACCTGGCGGCCTCCTTTGAGCATGGCCAATCCCTACGTTGCCCAAGCAGGTCGCACCATTCCGGTCGAGTTCACACTGGTTGACTTCCAAGACAGCTTCGTCATTGATGAGAGTGTGAAACTTCAAGTTGTAGACAATGATGGAAACATCGTTATTGGCCCCATCGGCTTGGGGAGCAACCCAACCGATGGTATTGTTGTTCAAGGGAAGAAATATCACTATAACCTGCGAACCAACGGCTTAAGCGCAGGTGTCTACACCTTGCAAGTGTTTTACAATTCTGCTACTCCTAACGAACCCGCCGTCTGGACGATACAGATCAAAAAGTGATTCTGAGAACCAGGAGACTGACATGTCACGTTACATTGCTACTCGCGCAATTCGCGGCGCGAACGCGCTTGTTACCGAAGCCGAAGTCATGCTCAACAAAGCACTGGCCGAAAAAGGCGCGGACACTCCCGTCTCGTTCCCAAATACGGCTTACTACCTCCCCACCATCCTCGGCATGACGGGCAAGACCATCGAAAAGATTGGCGACCTCAAGCCCGTGATGGAATACACGCGCGGACTTTTACATCCCGTTCCCGCGGGCAGGCATTGGACGCCCTACCTGGGCGAGACACTCGACTCAGGAATGGCCACGCTTCTCGCGGCCGAGACGATTGAAGCTGTACGCTTCGCTTATGGGCTTCAACCTGAACCCATGCCTGGATTCAAACTCGCGGGCGGAACATCGTTTACCAGCCCCGATAATGGCAAAGAGGCGTCAACAGATGGCCACCTCAACGGCCCAATTGACGACATTCAACTGCGCTCGTGGGGCATCCAATTGGTGGATGGCCGCATGCCCGGCTTTGCCGCCATTGTTGGATGCGCCAAATCCAATGAAGTGGCAGTCAAGATCGTACGCGAACTTCAACGCCGCAACATCTTGTGCTTCCTCTCGGGCAATGTGAATGGACGAAGCATTATCCATCAGCTGCAAGAAGAAGGCGTGGAACTCGGCTACGACACGTACACCGTCCCATTTGGAACGGACACCATCTCCGCAATTTACGCGCTGGGCTTTGCCACTCGTTCCGCGTTGACCTTCGGCGGACTCAAGCCAGGCCAGTCGCGTGAGATTTTGCTTTACAACAAGGATCGCGTCTTCGCGTTCGTGCTGGCGCTCGGCGAAGTGGACGATTTGAAATACGCGGCCGCGGCGGGCGCGATCAACTTCGGCTTCCCCGTCATCGCGGACACGGTCATCCCCGAAATTCTTCCCACCGGCGTGACGACTTACGAACACGTCGTCTCCATGCCATTTGAAACAATTGACGGCAAGAACGATTTGGAAAAGGCCGAGCAGTTGGTTCAAAAGTGCATCGAAGTGCGCGGCGTCAAAGTCAAGGTTTCAAATGTAGATGTGCCTGTTCCTTACGGCTCTGCATTTGAAGGCGAAGTTGTCCGCAAAGCTGACTTGCGCGTGGAATTCGGCGGCAAGCATGCACGCGCATTTGAATTCCTGCACATGGCGAAACTCGACGAAGTCACCGATGGCAAGATTGAAGTCGTCGGGCCAGACTTCTCATCCATCCCCGCGCAAGGCGCGATGGACATGGGCATTATCATCAAGGTTGCGGGACGCCAAATGCAGCAGGACTTCGAGCCTGTGCTGGAGCGGCAAATCCATTACTTCGTCAACGGCGCGAGCGGCATCCAGCATGTTGGTCAACGCGATATTGCATGGATCCGCATCTCGAATGCAGCGGCAGATAAAGGCTTCAACCTTGAATCGTTTGGCAAGATCCTGCACGCCCGCTTCCACGAAGATTTCGGCGCAATCGTGGACAAGGTACAGGTCACAATCGTCACTGAACGAGGTCTCGTGGCTGAATGGCTCGAGAAGGCGCGCGCATCCTATGATTTCCGCAACAAACGTCTTGCCGACCTGACCGACAACAAAGTGGACGAGTTCTACTCCTGCACGCTGTGCCAATCGTTCGCGCCGAACCACGTGTGCGTGGTTTCGCCCGAACGGCTCGGTCTGTGCGGCGCGTACAACTGGCTGGACTGCAAAGCCTCGTTCAGCATCAATCCCACTGGACCGAACCAGCCCATCAAACTCGGCAAGCAAATTGACGACAGGAAAGGCTACTGGCAAGGCACGAACGATTACGCCGCAATCGGCTCGCATGGTGTGGTGCAGGAAGTTTCGATGTACTCGATTATGGAAAATCCAATGACAGCATGCGGGTGCTTCGAATGTATCGTCATGCTCATCCCCGAAGCCAACGGTGTGATGGTGCTCAGCCGCGAAGACACGGCTATGACTCCCGCAGGCATGACCTTCTCGACACTGGCAGGCATTGCGGGCGGCGGGCTTCAAACCCCTGGCGTGATGGGCGTTGGCAAGTTCTATCTCATCAGCCCCAAGTTCATCTCCGCCGATGGCGGCTTCAAGCGCGTGGTGTGGATGTCGTCCGTGCTGAAGGAAACCATGGCCGACGAATTCAAGGCTGTCTGCGCCCGCGAAGGAGACCCCGACCTGCTCGACAAGATCGCCGACGAAAAGAATGTGACCACTGTTGACGAACTCATGGCCTGGCTGGAAGCGCACAATCATCCCGCCATGGCAATGGAGCCGATGTTCTAGGTAATTGGTAATTGGGGATTGGGATGATTTCAATCGCCCAATCCCTGATTTTCTGGCAAAAGAAATGGAAACAACCCTATCTTCGATCCCTACTATGGAGGAATAACAATGAAATCACAGCAGGTTTTATTTAAGTGGTTTGCCATCTCATTCTTTTTGGCTATGCTTATGGGGTTTGCCCTGGTATTACCAACAGTATCGGCGCAGGAAGAAAATACACCTACGCCTACAGAAACATCCATAGTGTTAACTCCAGTGTCAACAGGAACACCTCCTGAAGAGATTCCGGTCCCTACATTGACACCTACTCCTATGGCAGAACCAGAGGAGTCTGCGCCGCCATTTAGCGTCCAGGGTGCAGAGCAATCTGTTCCTTCGAGCACAGACTGGTCTGCACCGCTCAATATCTCTGTGACGGATTCTGACTCCAGAAAACCGAGT
>JACRLC010000048.1 GCA_016235425.1 Chloroflexota bacterium
CGGCGGTTTCTTGGGGCGCAAATCTGATGGCGAACCAGGCATTGTCGTTATTTGGCGCGGATGGAAAAGATTACAAGATTTGGCTGCAACTTGGAATCTGATTGCCGAGACTCGCGTTCAAGTTGTGGGTAATAGATAGTTAGAGGAGAGTTGTGATGGCGAAGGTCAACGTGGTGCGAGGGCTACAGTCCGCGGGCGGGGAGGAATTGTCCGCGCTGATGCCGTCCGTGTTGGATAAGGCGTTCAAGGGAGAGTTGTGATGACAAAAAAGAAAAAAAGGGTCGCAGACATCTCGCTCATGCAGGAATTTGCGAAACAGGTAAAAACGGAACATAAGAACATGAAATTCCTGTTCAACGTAAAAAGCGAGATCAATATGTCGGACGCAATAACGCGTCTGATCGAGCCTTTCAAAGACGAGGCGACTGATTATGAATCTTTCAGAGGGCTTGTCGCCCTTGCATGCATTGCGTGGAACACGTCCCTTTTCTCCAAAGAGAAGCAGGAAAAGATACTGGGTGAAATGATGGACGTCTACGAAGGAAGTATCGAAGATCAAGTTGATGCCTTTAATCTACTCGGTGAGTTGATGGAGAGAAAAAGAAAACTGTTTCCCAACGTTTCGAGAATGATCGTCGAACACAAAGTCACGGATCGGGGAGGCGATTTTCACATTGCAATTGCTTCCACGTTGGAAAAGAAGGATGGTGGAAAATGAATCTTCTTCAGGTGAAGGTTAACGCGCTGCGGGAGTTCCAGTCCGTGAGCGGGGAGGAGTTGTCCGTGTTGATGCCGTCCGTGCCGGATAGGGCGTTCAAGGGAGAACTATGATGGCGAAGGTCAACGCGCCGCGAGAGTTACAGTCCGCGGACGGGGAGGAATTGTCCGTGTTGATGCCGTCCGTGTTGGATAGGGCGTTTAAGGGAGAGTTGTGAACCAATTCTCACCTCTGCTTGTTATAATGAACCAAAAGGAGAAACCATGAGACCGTTATTATTCCTTGTTGCCGATTATGCAAATATCACGCGCGAAGGAAAACTCAATGTGATGGGCATATTCAATGATATATACGCCAATAATTTTCCAGCCCGCCACTCTTCAATGCATATTGTCGCGAAATTAGGCGCTGAACTCGGCGAATACGGACAAACTCGAAATTTCACGGTCAAACTTCTGGATGAAGACGGTAACCAAATTATGGATGTTACGGGGCAATTTCAAGTGCCAAGAGGCGAACGCGGCAGGAAACCAGAGGTAAACATAATTCTCGAATTGAAGGATGTGGTTTTTCCTAAACCTGGCGCATATCAGTTTGTCATTCTTGTTGACAGAGACCATAAAGGTGAACTGAGCCTATACGTGAATCAATTGGAAGCGCCCAAATCAGCCGCGGAGTAGCGCTATGCCATCCAAAGCCAAGAAACTCTTGGAGCAAATGCGGAACTCCAAATCAAATTGGAAACGGGCTGATCTTGACAAGCTTTATGAAGGATTTGGTTTTTTAATTTCGCACGGTGGAAATCATGATATTGCCAAACATCCTGATTTTCCACAATTACGGGCGACTCTTCCGCGCCATCGTGAATTAGCCAAAGGATATGTGGAATTTGCGGTAAAATTAATTGACAGATTATTGGAACTCCAAAAAGAAAGCGAAGGATAGCCATGGACACACGCTCAAAAGCCGAAGAACTGGCAAGGCGTCCCTATTTGATTATGACTTCTGTCGAAGAAACGACGGACGACCAACCGATTCATTTTGCCCGCGTTCTTGAAATGGATGGATGTTTCGGGCAGGGCGCATCCCGTGATGAAGCCATTGCCGATTTGCGGTCAGCAATAGTGGATTTTATCGAAAGCCTTCTTGAAGATGGATTACCCGTGCCTGAACCCACAAAAGTGGATTCGACTCTTGGAACTGCTACTCAGGGTGTTTTCACATTTATTGCTCAGGGCAAGAAACTCCAAAAGCAAATTGAAAACTATCAAGATGATTATGTGTTATTAGCGCAAACAACCTAAAACCAATATCTTGCAACTGCCTCCCGTCTTCACAAGGAGGCAGTTTTTGATTAATGATGTAACAAGTACAAAAGTTTGTAATGAAACTTCCCGATTTGCAAATAATGACAAACGGACAGCGGCGCATTGTGGCGTATTTCGATAGCGTCCAAGCGCGGCTGGCATCGCTGCGGGAGCTGCAGTCTGAAACGCAAGAAGAGTTGGACGCGTTGTTACCGTCCGTGCTGGATAGGGCATTCATGGGAGAGTCGTGACGAGACCTGAAGCAATGTCCGAAATTAAAAAGGATAAACTCGAGAAAAACAATCTTTGAGGAGATGCAGGCAATGGCTGAAATCAAATACGAAATTATCAAGCAGGTTGGCGTGCTTTCCAAGTCCGCTTCGGGGTGGGCTAAGGAAATCAATTTGATCAGTTGGAATGACAGAGAACCGAAATACGACATACGCGACTGGTCAGCGGACCGCGAGAAGATGGGAAAGGGTGTGACCCTGTCCAAAGAAGAATTGCTGGCGCTGAAAGAGATACTGAATACAATAGATCTGTAATTTCAATATGGAAGATGGTCGTGTCTCTGGGTGAGGCGATCCGCTTGATAAAGGAAGTGGATGCGGTGATGGCCGTCAAGGGAAGGGACTGACGAATTGCCATAACTTTCAACTGACCCATTTCACGAGCAAAAGCCTCCCCCAAATATCCTGCTCCTGGATATTTGGGGGAGGTTGGAGGGGGCAGATGTGATGGTACACTGATGACGGCGCACGTCTGAATGATTTCTCCATCAAAACCACAAGAAAGGCGATTTTATGGATATAAAAGTGCAAATCCCTTTCGCGGTTGATCTAACCAAGGAAAGAGGCTGGTCACAACTCGACAAATATCTTTATTTTGTTGCCAGGTTCAATTTGCATATCGAGCAGGGCCAGGCAGAAGACCCAATGTCCTTCGGTGAAATCCTGAGAACGTACCACACAACAGATTTTTCGGAGACCGAAGTGGTCAAAGACTTCGAGGAAGAGTGTATCATTGCTGATGTCAACGAGACCACCAGCACGGCGCTTTTTGAGAACGAACTGGCCGCAAAGGTCACAGGTGAAATCACGGGCGGTGTAATGTCCCCTTTGTATGAAGTCTCCGCCAAAGTCGGGTCTTCGCTCGAGCAAACCATCCGCTCCAGTGCAGGGTTATCGCTTAAGTCGGCCCAATCGGTTTCCAGGCGGGTGAAGAAGAGTTTTACGATCAGCCAGAAAATCAAATCCGGCGCGAAGGAACTGCACTACGCCGTGGTCGGTTACAGGAAATATAGCTGGGATGTATATTTGCATTATATTGACTATCTATTCGTGGAATATAAATCCACGGCATTGGGATTGCGGAAGAAGAAGAGAAACCTGCCGCGTCCCAACGGGCCAAACCACGTGAACCGAATCCCAATCAACATACCCTTGTTTAGGTTGTATTTTTGGGAGCTTGAATCTGAAAGCTCCCTGCTGTTCACGGAAACAGAATACAGGCAGTTGCCCAAAATCGATCATCCCGAGCGGGTGGTTTTCGAGGAATTACACGCTGAACTAAAAAAACCTTTACCCGCCAAACCTGAGCGGCCAACCCTGTATACCCTTTCGAACATCGCTTTTCCTCTACGCTGGATTGACAGGAGCGGCGAATGGACACGCGAAGAGTTAATGAAAACCGAGCTGGAGGAAGCTGAAGGATCGGCCTGGTGGTTTCAATATGGGCCGGGAAGAAAACGGAGCTACAAAACCAAGAAACTATGAAACTATATTCCTACACCCTTCGCTACGATAGCGGCTCTGCTCCCAATCCATATTGGGGCATTTGCACGCTTGTGCTTTGCAAGCCCGCCATCCGTCTCGCCGCGGAGGTGGACGATTGGATCGTTGGGCTGGGGTCGGTCAATTCGCCGCTGGGAGATATTTCGGATCACGTGGTTTATGCGATGAAGGTCACAAGCAAGCTGACGCTGGAGGAGTACGATCAGTTCTGCAAAACCTTTCTCCCGAAGAAACTGCCAGATTGGGGAAACCGGGATTATCGCAGGCGCATGGGAGATTGCGCCTACAACTATTCGAGTCCCATCCCGAAGATGCGGACGAGCGTCCATAACGAGGACAACCGCGAGCGGGATTTGAGCGGGAAGTATGCGCTCCTTTCCAAGCAGTTTTATTATTTCGGGAACAAACCTGTCAAATTGCCCGATGAGCTTCGTCCGATCATGCACGCCTCGCCACAAGGACATAAGTCCGATTCAAATGAGCCGTATGTCGAAACATTCGTCAAATGGATCGAGGGATTGGATTATCCGCCAAACAAGATCATTGGGGAGCCGCAATTGAAGGAAGAGTATTCGCACGAAAAAGAACTTCAGGCCAGGTGTTCAGCGCAGGATTTGGAAGAAGATGAATGACTCACCTCCAGGCACAAGTCCTTGCCTTGCAATAAGGCTTTGATGTACTATATTGTAAGCACATCGTTCCGTTCATCATTTCCATTTTTTGTGGGAGGAAGAGACCATGAAGAAAAACCATTCACACCGCATGCGGGCCGTCATAGCGGGCCTTGCACTGATCGCCCTGGCGTGCAATATATCCGTGGACCTGGGGACGACAAATCCCACGCAGACTCCGTTCCAGCTTCCAACAGAGATTCCATCCCTGGCGGCATCTGCCACCATCCCGCCTGAACCCGTTGCCCTGGACACTGTCACTCCCCTGCCCACGCCCGGCAGTGTTGCCACGGAGGAGACAAGCCAGGCAATGGCGGAGGTTCAGGACTATTACGAAAAAGGCTACCTGCCATTTCAAAACGGACAGCTCTACTTGTTGGATGATTTTTCAAAAACAACGCCATTGCTCAACGTGTTCGACTTCACGAGGACCGGCCAGCAGGTGCAGGAATTTGCCCTGTGGGCCGATATTGAACTGGATACAACCGGTTCAACCAATTACCCGGACTATACGGGGTGCGGGTTCGCCTACCGGGTGCAGAATAACAGCGACGGGTACACGGCGATCCTGACGAACGAGGCGGTGCGGATGGGTTATTGCAAAAGCGGTATGCGCCAATGCGACCTGTTCGGCACAACGTTTGGAACCGGCAATGTCAGTGTGCCCAACAAAACGAAAACACAATTCTCATTTGCCGTAAACAAGAACTTCGCTTACGTGCTGGTGAACGGCATTCTGGTGGGCCAGTACACTCTTTTTACGACGAAACTGCTTGGCATGGGAGAAATTGATTACGCCGTGGTCTCGAATATCAACGCCGGTTATTGGACATCATGCAAGATCTCGAATGTCCGCGTGTGGGAGTCGAATCCATGATGCCTGACGCAACCTGAATTCGGGATAAGGTTATTGGACGCTGATAAACGCCGATTCCGCTGATAGGGAAAGAAAAAATCCGCGTTTTTCAGCGTGAATCAGCGTCCTGAAAATCGAATCTACGCCATCCCGAATTGACGTTATGTAACTCACCTTACGCAGAACGTCCCGCCCCGTCCTGGCCCGGACGGGACAGGGAAGGTTCTCGTAATTCAGGTTTATCTTCTGCTAAAACCTTCGGGACGGTGCGTAACATCAGTTATGTAAGCCGAATTGGCAATCCGACTTACATCGCGATTAGAATATAGCCGACGATTTCAATTTACACTACAAGGAGTCTTTTCAATGGATCAATCGAACCAACCCATAAACTATGGCACGCCACCCACATCCCTGCCGACAAGTGTGCTGGCAATCGTCAGCCTGGTTGCAGGCATACTGGGCTTTGGAGTCTTTCCTCTGATCGGGAGTATCGCCGCGATCGTGACCGGTTACCTGGCGCGGCAGGAAACCAGGTCGGTGCCGCCGAGGGCCAGCGGAGACGGGATGGCTACAGCTGGGATCATCATGGGCATCGTCCAGCTTGTGCTGGGAATTCTTGCAGTCTGCTGTTTTATCGCGTATTTTGTTTTTGTCATAGGCTATGTGAGCACAAGCCAATAGGCTCCTTTGCCGCCCTGTCTCCCCTCAAATCCGCACTTCTGAGAAACGCAAACCAATACAGGCCGTCCTTTGCGAAGACGGCCTGTATGTTTTCCATATAACGGAACCAGGCCTGAGGTCCGTGCGGGAGGCGGGAGTTGGGGATATAATAAATTTATCAAGCGAAACCAGGTCCAATAAGGGGAGCATCTCAAAAATAAAATTCAGGTAAAGGCCATGCCGGGATTCATACAAATGCTCGATCTTCGCACAATCATTTTCTTTCTGGGGTTTACAGCCATATTGCAATCAGCGACCATCGCGCTGTTGTCGATTTTCGTGCACAAATACCAGGGCGTGCGCACGGCCATGATGGGCAACGTGATGCTGGCAGGCGGGATGATCCTGATCGCCTATCGCGAGGAACTGTCTGCTTTCGTTTCCATTGTTCTTGCCAATACAATATTGCTCTCAGGCATGGCGTTGATTCACATTGCGATCTGCCGCTTTTCAGACCAGGATTACAACCGGCTTCTGGTGGGAGGCGTGCTGATAATCGGGACCAGCTCGCTGTTCCATTACACGTATGCGGACGAGAACCTGCCGGCGCGCATCGTGGTCACATCGCTGTTGCAGATCTCGCTCCTGCTGGCAACGATCCTGAAACTTTCCCGCATCCAAACCCGGACCTATCGCGCGTCTGCCGACCTGATTACATTTGTCTTCCTGGCACATTGTTTCCTGCTGGCGGTGCGCGCCACAGTGGTTGTTTTCTTCCCGCCGCAATCCATGTCGGACCTTTCCGCGTTGCAGGCGGCCTTTTATTTTTTCACATTTATCACCAGCTACTCATGGACGACCGGTTATATCCTGATGATCAGCCAGCGCCTGTATGGCGACTTGAACGAAATGGCAACGATAGACTGGCTGACACGTCTCATCAACCGCCGCGCCATGATCCGCCAGATCGAATCCGAGCTTGGGCGAAAGCAACGCGGCCTCGGCAATTTCTCCATCCTGCTGATAGACATCGATCACTTCAAGGCCATCAACGACAGGTTCGGCCACAACGTTGGCGATTATGTGCTTCACGACGTCTCACGGACATTTGAAAGCGCGGTGCGGCTGGCAGATATCGTCTCGCGTTGGGGCGGAGAGGAGTTTCTCATTCTCCTGCCGCAAACTCATATCCAGGAAGCCCTGATCACCGGGGAGCGATTACGGGCGCACGTGGAGGAAACTGTCTATGGAAGATGGAGCGTGGCGGTACGGATCACGGTGAGCGTCGGGGTGGCGGGGTCGTGTCACGGTTCGACGCTGGAGGATATCTACGAGTCGGTTGACCGCGCGCTCTATGAAGCCAAGAAGACGCGCAACACGGTCGCATTGTACAAGGCGGCGAAAGAGCCGATCCTGGTCGAATGACAACGTCCGCGCAGAGCATTTTCTGTCTGTGCGGACGTTTTGTCTCGATCAGGACTTTCGCTTGGACTGCAAAATCTCCTGATTTTGCGCCGAAGTCGGGAGACTTCGGACTCCGTAAAATCGAAAGTTCTATTGATGCTGTTCAGGGGCGAAAAATCTACATCTTCTCCAGAATCTCGATCGCGTTCTTCAGTCTCTTCAGCACCTTCGCCCTGCCGATGATCTCCATGCTTTCGAACAGCGGCGGGCTGACTTTCTGTCCCGTAGCGGCCACGCGCAGGATGCCAAAGACCTGGTTGACATTGTGCCCGCCCTGTTCCACGTAGGCGCGCATGGGCGGTTCAGCAGCGGAATGCGTCAATTCGGGTAACGCGGCGAGGATCTCGTAAGATTTGCGTGCGATCTCCGCAGATTGCCCGGCGTCGAGTCCCTTGGCGATGAGTTCCTGCGGATTGGGATCCACATCTTCGAGGAAGAAGAATCCACCGAACGCGAGACAATCATCCAGCGTGACGAGGCGCTCACGGATCAACGGCGTGACCTTGAGCAGGGTCCCGTCATCGACGCGGAATCCTGCCTGGGTGTAGATCGGCTTGATACGCGCGGCCAGGTCCTCGGTCCGCAAGAGGCGGATGTGCGCCCCGTTGAAATGGTCCAATTTCTGGAAGTTGATGGCGGCCGGTGAAGCGGTGAGTCCGTCAATGTCGAATCGTTCCACCATTTGATCGAGAGTCATCACGTCATCTTCAGGAACGCCCCAACCCATCAACGCAATCCAATTCAGGACGCCTTCGGGAATATACCCAAGTTCCTGCATATCGCCCAGGAAAATGGAATAGCCGTCCTTCATGACTTCGGCGCGGTCGCGCTTGCTCATCTTGCCCTTGCCGCTGGGCTTGAGAAAGACTGAAAGGTGAACAAAAATTGGTTCGTCCCAGCCAAAGGCACGGATGACGTGAGTATGCAGTGGCAGGGATGGCAACCACTCCGAACCGCGGATCACGTGCGTGATCTCCATCAGGTGATCGTCCACCATCGCGGCAAGATGATAGGTGGGCAGGCCGTCGGATTTGAGCAGGACCGAGTCGTCGAGGGCCGAGTTCTCTGTGGTAATGGAACCACGCAGAAGGTCAGCTGTGGTAATCGAGCCTTCCTTCGGCATCTTGAAGCGGATCACGTATTTTTCTCCCGCATTGACGCGACGACGCGCTTCATCGGGATCAATAACGCGGCAAGCGCCATCGTAACGCGGGTTTTGTTTGTTCTTTAACTGCTCCTGGCGTACCTTTTCCAATCGTTCCGAAGTACAAAAACAGGGAAAGGCTTTGCCCAGTTCCACCAGCTTCCAGGCATGCTCATGATAGATTGCGCGGCGTTCAGTCTGGCGGTAGGGACCATAAGGACCGCCAATATCAGGGCCTTCATCATAATGGATGCCAAGCCAGTGCAGGCCATTGATCAGTTCCTGCTCAGCGCCAGGTTCATAGCGCTTTTGGTCGGTGTCTTCGATGCGCAGGATAAAGGTTCCACCCATGCGGCGCGCAAGAAGAAAAGGATAGAGCGCAGAACGGGCATTCCCAATATGCATGCGTCCGGTTGGAGAAGGGGCAAATCGGGTACGAACAGGTTTGGTTGTCAAAGAATAGCTCCTTAAATTTCCCTCACCCTAACCCTCTCCCAAAGGGAGAGGGGACTCCCTTCCCCCTTCGGGGGAAGGGCTGGGGATGAGGGCTAAAAATCCAATTGTTTATGCCGCATAACCACGCTTTCGACCAGCCCGATTCCGAGCATGAGCGCGGTGAGGCCGCTTCCACCATAACTGACGAATGGCAGGGGCAAACCGGAGACGGGCACGATGTTCAAGTTCACGCCGATGTTGACCGCACCCTGGAAGAAGATCAACACGGCCACGCCGTAGGCAAGCATGGAGCCTGCCACGTCGCGCGCCTTTTGCGCGGCACGGATGCACCGCCAAACAATGAACGCCAGCACCAGGATCACAATAATCGCACCGATGAGTCCAAACTCCTCCGAGACGGCTGAAAAGATGAAGTCTGTGTGGCGCACTTTGAGGAAGCGCAACTGCGTCTGCGTGCCGTGGCCGTAACCTTTGCCGAACCACCCGCCGGAGCCAATGGCGATCAACGCCTGCTGGACGTTGTACTCCGCGCCGTGCGTGGCATTTGGGTCAGGCAGAATGAAAGTCACAATGCGCTGTTGCTGGTACTCCTGCAAAAACGGCAGGCGAATCCCGGCAACGGATACCGCAACCAGGACGCCCAACGCCAGCGCGCCGATCCCGGCGAATGCAAGCACGTGCTTCAATTGAATGCCGTTGATCCACAACATCGCGCCGAAGATGACCGTGATCACAACCACGTTGCTCAAGTTCGGCTGGATCAAGATCCAAAACATCAAACCAAAGGCCCACAGAAAACCGCGAAACATCCATTTCAGGCCACGCGGATCGTTCTGCGCCCTGTCAAAATAACGCGCAAGGATAATGATGACCACAATCTTCGCGAACTCCGTGGGCTGCAGGAACAGCACGCCCACTGTGAACCAGCGTTGCGCGCCGAAGGCCACTTGTCCCAGGCTCGAAAGCGCCACCAGGAAGATCATGATCCCAAAATAGATCGGGCGGTACAGGGCCAGCCAGTAGCGATAGTCAATGGCCGCCACGAAGAAGATCACCACCAATCCCAGCAAGGCGAAATAGATCTGGCGATTGATCAGCGGCAGGAGTACTTCATTCCCCGCGATGGCAGAACGGATCATGGCTGTGCCAAAAGCAGAGGCCAGCACGATCGCGCCTAAAAGGAGAAAGTCAAAGTTACGCCAGGAAATTCCACGAGTCATGTTAATTTTTGTTCGCGCTCCCGAAAGAGTATCAGGACGATGTGTGCAGAGGGACTGTGTTTGTCAGTCTCGCAGCGCCGCCCTGAGCCTGTCGAAGGATCGAAGCACAGATAAATCGGAAAGGTAAAGTTTGCATGCAATCTGTCCTTCGACTGCGGGTCTCGATATGCAACGAACGCTGCTCGACCCTCCGCTCACCTGTGCCTGCCTGTCCTGGCGGCCAGGCCAGGGCGCACGGTGCAGGCAGGACGAATTATTTACACAAGAAAAGGCACAGATGCAACCGACAGGCTTTCATCGGGTTGATCCGTGCCTTCTGGTTGGAGTTAATGATCAACCCGCGTGGCGGCGAGTCACGTTCCTCAAAGGAATATCCGCCACCAGGCGCTGTGAACGGCCATCGCGTTCAAGGCCAATCTGCACGGCATCCCGGTCGATTTCGATGTAGCGCGAGATGGCTTTGAGCAGGTCGTCTTTCAAGGATTCCAATTCGGCGGGCGTCAAGTCCGTGCGGTCATGGACCAACACCAACTGCAAGCGTTCCTTGGCGCTTTCGGCGCTTCGTTTTCGCGTGGTGAACCAGTTCATGTCACTTCCTCCCCGCCAGGCGCTGAATGGATTGCCACAGCCCGCCTTGCTGTTCGAGTTCCATGAAAGGCACAGCCTGCCCCTGCAGGCGTTTGGCAATATTGCGGAAGGCCTGGCCTGCGCGGCTCTTCACTTCCGTCACAACCGGCGTACCTCGGTTCGACCCAATGATTACCGCCTCATCCTCCGGCACGATCCCGATCAACTGAATGCCCAGCAGGTCGAGCACATCCTCCGCGGAAAGCATGTCGTTATGTTTGACCAATGCTGGATTCAACCGATTAAGGATGAGGGACGGCGTCCCTTTCTCTTCCGCTTCGAGGATGCCCACCACCCTGTCCGCATCCCGCACCGCGCTGACCTCGGGGTTGGTGACCACTAAAACGCGGTCCGCGGCGGCGATGGCATTTCTAAAACCCCTCTCGATGCCCGCCGGTGAATCAATGAGGATAAAGTCATAATCGGGGCGAAGGTCATTGCAAACACGGGTCATATCGGACGGCGAGACAGCGCTCTTATCACGCGTTTGAGCCGCCGGGATCAGGTAAAGGTCGGGATAATGCTTATCGCGGATCATGGCCTGTCGAAGTTTGCAACGGCCTTCGATGATGTCCACAATATCGTAGACGATGCGGTTTTCTAGGCCCATCACCACGTCGAGGTTGCGGAGGCCGATGTCGCCGTCAATGCAAACAACCTTCCTGCCATCCGAAGCAAGCGCAACAGCAAGGTTCGCGACGGCAGTGGTTTTTCCCACCCCGCCTTTTCCCGATGAAATTGTAATGACTTGAGCGGCCATAGATTATTCCTAAAAAAGATTAGCGCTCCCGAAAGGGCATCGGAACAATGTGAGCGGAGTGAGGCGAAAGCGCACATTACCTGAAAACAAAAATTTTACATTTAACTCGTCCTTCGACTTCGCTCCTCGCTGTTGCTCGTCGTTCCGCTCACACGTGCCTGCCTGTCCTGGCGGCCAGGCCAGGGCGCACGGTGCAGGCAGGACGAAGGATGCTTCGCGCTGAGCGGAGTGAGGACATGCTCTTCGTCCGAACGCAGTCGAAGCGTATGTCACTTGAAACCATCAACTCTATCAAAACCCGTCCTTCGACTGCGGGTCTCGATGAACATTCGACCCTCCGCTCATCTGTGCAGGCAGGACGAATAACTGGCTAAATATTCCAAACTTCCGCTTGCAAACGGCCTTCGTTGTTGATACTCGCGACTTCCGGCTTCGGGTCTTTCTGCGGTTTGAGCATGGCAGAGACTTCATCCGCGATACGTAATTGGGTGGCGGAAAGATCGAGGGCGCAGATGACAGCTCCACGGTCCCCTTTGGAACCGGCGTGGATCATGCCGCGCACACGCCCCCAAACGATCACGTTGCCTTCAGCCACGATCTCCGCGCCGGGGTTCACATCACCCAGCACCACCACGTGACCGGGGAACTCAATACGCGTACCGGAACGCAGGGTCTTGTTCAAGAAAAGCGCGGTCTCCTCGCCAAGATCAGTGACGGAAAACTGGCGGCCCTCTTCGGGTCTGGGTTTGGAGATGCGGGTGGCAAGCCCGAGCAATTGTGCGGTTTTTTCAGTAGTCGGTGATTCGCTCACCACTGCCCACAACGCGACGTTCCTCTCCGAAAGCTGGTCGCGCAATTCAACGAGATCATTCACTTTGAGGATTTGAGCGCCAACGTCCATGGCAAGGCGCGCACCCTGAAAAAAAGCCGGGCGTTCGTCAATTTGCGACAGTAATGCAATACGTTGTTCTTCCCAGGCTGCATCAGACAATGTAGCCAGGAGGCCGTCGCGCAATCCCTTGATCTGAACGAGAGTAGTGGTCTCTTGCATGGGATCCATTCGATAGTTGCGCTGAATTATAGCAGATGTTTTCAGGCGAAAACAAAAAGGCCGGACACGGTGATTGCGCCCGGCCGCGTGGATCGAATGTTCAGGCTTACGGACTTGGCGCGCCTCCCTGCGCGATATCAATTGACTTCAACTCAAAGTAAGCCTGGATCACGCGCGCGACAATGGGAGCGGCCACACTTGCGCCTTCACCGCCATGATAGGCAAATGCCATGACGATGATCTCCGGGTCTTCGTAGGGCGCGTAAGCCAGGGTCCATGAATGTGTGGGCCATGCGCCAAATTGGCATTGGTTCGCCTTGCGCGCCACGTCATCACAGTATTCGGCCGTCCCGGTCTTTCCTGCAACCGCAATCGGAAAATCAAGAAATACTTTATGGAGTGTTCCTCGCGCGTCGGTCACTGCGAGGCGCGTGCCCGTGCGCACCGCCGCCACCGTCTCAGGCTTCACCGTTTTCAATTGATCTTCAATCAGGGAACAATACCCGGCATCGCAACTGTAGCCTTCGATCATGGGTGTCTCGGTAATGTCCCATTTCATATTTGGCACAAAGGGGGAGATCTGGTAACTGCCTGCCGGCAGGGAGTCCAATGTAATCGCCGGATCCGCGGGGTTAACCCAAATGCGGTTCGTGTCGCCCGGGCCATCCACATTATCCTGTGGAACCCAGAGCGTATAATCCTCGGGGTTGAACCAGACCTCGCGCACTTTGCCTTCGCCATCGGTTACTTCTCGTACAATTGTCGGCTGCATCAACTTTCCATTATTGGCAATTGTCGCACCGGACATGAGAACCTGCAACGGTGTAGCCAGCACATAGCCCTGTCCCACGCTGGCGATATAAGTATCGCCGGTGGACCAGTTCTCGCCGGTGTTGAGGCGCTTCCATTTCGGTGAAGGGATCAATCCATCGGCTTCACCCAGCAGTTCGATGCCGGAGCGCTGATCGTAGCCGATTGCACGCGCGTATTCGCCCAGGCGCTCGATGCCCAACCCCTGCTCGATCTCGTCTTCAAAACCGCCGCCAAGTTTATAAAAACATACGTTGCTTGAGTATGCGATGCAATGCAGGAAATCGATCTGACCAAAGCCATCCGGGTTGGTCTCGAAAATCCAATCCACAAAGGGGCGTGTGTTACGGTCCGTACATTCTTCATTTGCCGCAAACTTTTCGCACAACAATAGCTGGCCAGGTGCGGCGATGATCTTGTCCAAAGTTACCACGCCTTCGTTGAAAGCGCCCGTGGCAGTCGATAATTTGAATACGGAACCGGGAGGGAACTCAGCCGAGATGGCGTTATTGAGCAAAGGATGTGTGGGGTCTTCACTCAATTGCTGGTAATAATACGCAGGAATCAGGCGCGCCATGCGGTTGTTTTCATAGGTAGGCCACGAGACCATGGCAAGTATCTCACCGGTCTCCGGATTCATGGCGATCACAACGCCGCTGGAAATGCGGATGGTTCCGAAATACGTGTTCCAGAAGTTGACCTCCTGCAACAACGAAGCCTCAGCCGCGGCCTGCAAGCGGGTATCAATGGTCAGGTAAACGTTATAGCCGGGAACCGCGGCAACAGGCGGTTCGAGGTTGCGAAGTTCCTGTCCAGCCACGTCTATTTGCACCACGCGGCGCCCATTCGAACCGGCGAGGATACCCTGTAAGGAAGCTTCGACACCGGCATATCCGATCTTGTCGCGGTTGGGAATGAAGCCGCGCGCTCGTAATTCTTCTTCAAGCAAAGCAGGGATGGGACCAAGAAAACCGACCATATTGGCGGTCAACGAGCCTGTCGGATAGTCGCGGATCGGATCGATCTCGACTGTCACACCGGGCCAGTCCACCGATCTTTCCTCCACCACCCGCGCAATTTCCTCCGAAACATTGCACTTGATCTTGACCGGGCTATATGGAGCGTTCGAATCCTGCAAGCCGACCAATTGCGTGATGCTCGGCCCCTCCACACAGGCGGCATATAACTTGGCTTCTTCGAGCGCCGCATCTGTGAGCGGACCGCCTACTGGAACGCCCGTCAACTCAGAGACTTCCCGGTAAATACGCTGAATGTCGGAATCATCGTCCGGCAGGCTGGCCGGGGTAATGACAACATTGTATGAGGCCAGATTGCGTGCCAGAATATATCCATTGCGGTCGTAGATGATCCCGCGCGCGGCCGCTATGCTCACTTCGTTGGTGTAATTATCAACGGCGCGCGTCAGCCAGGACGGTCCTTCAATCAATTGCAGGTTGACCAATCGAAAAAGCAAACTTGCAAGAACCAGGATTACAACAACGTACACTGCGGCCAGCCGCCAGGTCTCAAACCTGGCAGATCTCGGCACGGAACCGGAGCTCATTCTGCCTCCTCGGAGGGATAAACCCAGCGCGCCAGGTCGCGCATGAACGCATAAACTGGAATGGCGAGCAACATATTCAATAGAAGACTCGGTAAAGTAACCAGGCCAAGCACATCGCCCAATTGCAGGGGCGTGCCGGAAAGGGTAAGAAACGCATACGACATAAAATGTATGAATAACGTGCCCATGAGGGTCACACTGAACATTGCCAGTAACGGAGCTTGCCAGACGCGTCGTTGCAATAATTGCGCCAGGTACACAACAGCAAGGTAGCCAATCAGCACGATCAGCCACGGCATACGCGTTACAAAACCGGCGAGGATACCTGCCAGGAGCGCCCAATGCCAGGCAGATGCCACGCGCTCCTGCAATGCCCACGCCGCCAGCAGGATCAGGATCAAATCCGCATAGCCGGAAAGCAAACTGACCTGGCTGACGATGGCCGATTGAAGCATGACCGCCAGCCCAAGCAAAGGAAACGCGACCAGGTTACGCATGTTGGATCAAGGGGATGTTTCTGGCACGAGCGGGGAGATATCCACCGGGCGGAAGTTGGTGATGACCAGGACGATCTCCAGCCGGGTAAAATCCACCGCGGGCTGGACCGTGGCTTGCTGGAACAACTCGTACTCAAAACTGCGAACGGTCACAACCTGCCCAAGGATGAGATCAGGCGGGTAACCGCCGCCCAGTCCCGAGGTCAGGATAAGATCGCCCGGTTCCACGACCACATTCTGGGAGATCATATCGAGGGTCAAATCCCCGGTGACCGAACCAAGCAGGGCCGCGTCGGTATTCGCGTTTTGCAGGCGGACGTTGACCGTCGAGGCAGGGTCGGTAATCAACTGAACGCGCGCCGCATCTGCGATCACCGCGTCCACGCGGCCAACCAGACCCTGATTGGTGACCACCGGCATACCTCGGCGAATATCATCATTCGAGCCGCGGTTGATGATGATGTAATGCAAAAACGGACTGGGATCGCGCCCGATCACCGCCGCGGCTTTGTAGGTGCTCTCCGGGCTGGCACGCGAGAAATCCACCAGTGCGGCGAGTATCTCGGTGGTGCTTACGCGTTGCTGTAGTTCGATCACCTGTGCCTGCAATTGGGATACCTGCGATTCAAGCTCGGCATTGCGCGTTCGCAAGGAAACGATATCGCGCGGGGCAGTGACGAAATCCTGAATGCCCTGGTAGCGCGTGGAAATCCAGGTTTGAATGCCAACCAGGGATGTAGTGAATTGATTGGACGCGGAGCTGAAAGCGCCGCCGAGCGCAAGCACAAGGATGCCCCCCACTACAAGAAATATGATCGTCGTTTGCAAAGAGCGTGAAAATAGATCCTTCATATCAACGTACTATACCAGCAAAACCACACACAGTGCGGCGCGTTTTTAAATACTATGACGCGTACTGCCGCGTTCCAACCCCACCAGGTAACGCATCAAGGCTTCATCTTCAAAGACCGTAGCCGCGCCGCGAGCCACACAGGTAAGAGGATCCTCCGCAACCCACACGCGCAGTTTCAGATCGTCCGTGAGGCGTTCGGCAAGTCCCTGCAAAAGAGCGCCGCCGCCCGCGAGGCAGATACCAATATCCATGAGATCAGCCACGATTTCCGGGGGAATCTCATCCAAGGCGTCGCGCACCGTATCGAGGATCACTTGCACGGAACCAGAAAGCGCTTCGCGAATTTCCACGGAAGAGACTTCAATGGTTTCAGGCAGGCCAGTGACCAGATTTCGTCCGCGCACTTCCATCGTCTTTTCGGGTTGCAGCGAATACGCGGAGCCAATCTGCCATTTGACTTGTTCGGCAATTCCTTCGCCGATCAAAAGGTTATATTTGTTCCGCAGATACTGGACGATATCCTGGTCCATTTCATCGCCCGCAACGCGCAGTGACCGCGAAGCGACAACGCCGCTCATGGACATGACCGCCACTTCGGTGGTCCCGCCGCCGATGTCAACCACCATCGAACCGCGAATCTCGCCGATGGGCAGACCCGCTCCCAACGCCGCCGCGATTGGTTCCTCGATCATCATGGCCTGGCGCGCGCCCGCGGCCATCACCGCATCATAGACGGCGCGCTTTTCCACTTCCGTCACGCCTGTGGGAATGCCAACCACCACGCGCGGGCGCGGCAATGGAACCATGCTTTGTTCGTGAACCTTGCCGATGAAATATTCAAGCATAACCTGCGTTACGTCAAATTCAGAAATGACGCCGTCGCGAATCGGGCGCACCACCATCACATTTCCGGGAGTGCGGCCAACCATTTCCTTGGCCTCCAGACCGATGGCCAGGGGTTGGCGTAATTTTTTATCAACAGTTACCCAGGAAGGCTCATTAATAACAATCCCCTTGCCGCGTACATGGACAAGCGTGTTCGCGGTGCCAAGGTCGATGGCAATATCCAGAGAAAAAAGGCCTAACAGCCAGTTGATTGGGTTGAAGGCCAAAATAGGCTCCTCGAAGAGATTCTACGCAAAAACCAGCCTTTGCGCGGGTTATTATACCATGAGCATTTATGAATCATTTTGTGAAACCTTGCGCGCACTTTTGGGTTATTATGTTTGCCTTAACCAATACCATACCCGTCCGGGAGGGATCATGTCCAAAATCGCGCTTGTCACAGACAGCACTGCTTACATTCCAGAGGAGTTCGTAAAAAAATATAACATTACCGTCACACCGCAAGTTCTCATATGGGGCGACCAAACCTATCAGGACGGCGTGGATATTATGCCCACCGACTTTTACAGCCGCTTGAAGGACGCGAAGGTTCTGCCCACTACATCGCAGGTCTCGCCTGCCGCCATGCAGTCAACCTTCCAATCGCTGGTGGACAAAGGCTATGATGTGCTTGGCATCTTCATCTCAGCGAAACTTTCCGGTACGATCCAATCTGCGTTGCAGGGAAAGGACGCGATGGGAAGCGCCGGGGAAAAAGTCACCATCGCGGACAGCCAATCCACGGCGATGGCAATGGGTTTTCAGGTGCTTGCAGTCGCGCGTGCGCTGGAAGGCGGCGCAGATATGAAGGAGTGTGTTCGGATCACTGAAAACGGACACAAACACACCGGAGTCTTTTTCGCGGTGGATACGCTCGAATTCCTGCATCGCGGCGGACGCATCGGCGGCGCACAGCGTTTCATAGGATCGGTCCTCAACATGAAGCCCATCCTGGCAATCAAGGAGGGACGCGTGGAGGGCATTGAACGCATCCGCACGAAAAACAAGGCTCATGAGCGCGTGCTTGAATTGGTAGCCGAGCAGGTCAGGGGAAAATCAAATATCCGAATCGCGACCCTTCATGCCAACGCGGCGGAAGATGCCAAGGCTTTATTGGCACGCGCGGTCAGTGAGCTCAGCCCTGTTGAGACAATTCTCACAGAAGTTAGTCCGGTGGTGGGAAATCATGCCGGACCGGGGACAGTCGGTTTGGCTTACATGTTTGATTTGTAAGTTTTTGAAAAATCGTTTGTAATGAAACAAAATTTCCTCTGCACAGAGGGAATTTTGTTTGTGACACATTTCTGTTTGTTCGCGACAAAGATCACGTCAACCATTTCGCGTGCAACTTTTTTTAATTAGCCGCATCCAAGACATTAGATCGTCCAAATTTATCCGCTTTCCAAAGGAGAAATGATTATGAAACGCAATATGTCCAACATTGACCGCGTTGTGCGCGTGGTGCTCGCGGCTGTATTCGCCTATCTGTACTTTGGCGGTATCGTCACCGGCGCGCTTGGCATTGTACTCGTCATCCTCGGCGCGGTGTTCATCCTGACCGCCGTGCTTGCATTCTGCCCGCTCTACCTGCCTTTCAATCTCAGCACTTACAAAAGCTAATTCAACACAGCATCGTTCCGCCGCAGTGATCCTGCGGCGGATTCATAAATCATGAAAATTTCTGAATTCAAAGAAAAAGTCTCGAAGAATCAAATACCCATCGTGGTTGATTTCTGGGCGCCGTGGTGTGCGCCGTGCCGCGCCGCCAAACCCATTCTCGAAAAATTGTCTGCTGAATATCAAGGCAGGGTGGATTTCCTGCCCATCAACGCGGACGAGTCGCAGGAAATCCTGCAAAGCATGAAGGTATTTGGCATCCCCACCGTTGTCACGTTTCGCGGCGGAAAGGAAGTGGGCCGTGTGGTCGGCGCGCAAAACGAACAAAATTATCGCGGCATGTTCGAAGCGCTGGCAACGGGACGCGAAGTCAAAGTGCCGCTCACTCCTTTTGATCGTATGCTCCGTCTCGGCGCGGGCGCATTATTCATGATGGTCGGTATTTCAACAGGCAACTGGCTCGCGGCCGGCATCGGCGGTGTGCTGGCGTTCATGGGAATTTATGATCGCTGTCCAATTTGGCGGGCGATAACGGGATTATTCAAGGGGAAGGAAAAGTCAGTTTAACGGCAGGCAGGTTGAGGGGCCGATTGGAGGCGTTTTGTTTGCTATAATCGCCGCATGAGTCACAGCGTCCCATTAGTCATTGGCATCGCGGGCGGTTCGGGGTCCGGCAAAACGACCGTCGCACAGGAAATCCTCAACCGTGTCGGCCCGGATCGAATCGCATACATCCAGCACGATTCGTATTACAAAGACCTCACGGGGCTTCCACCGGCGCAACGCGTGGAAGTCAATTTCGATCACCCCCATTCCCTCGAAACCGAATTATTGATCAAACACATCGAAGCATTGCGCGACGGTGAGGCTGTGGAGGTGCCAATCTACGACTTCTCCAAGCACAGCCGCACTGCTGAGACCTTCAAGGTCGCGCCGCGCAGGGTGATCATCGTGGAGGGGATTTTGATTTTTACCGAGCCTGAACTTCGCAAATTATTCGACGTAAAGATTTTCGTGGACACCGACTCGGACCTGCGGTTGATCCGCCGCCTCCAGCGTGACATCACCGAGCGCGGGCGGACAACTGAATCGGTGATCAAGCAATACATAGGGACGGTGCGCCCGATGCACCTTGAGTTCGTGGAACCGTCCAAACGATACGCGGACGTGATCATCCCCGAAGGCGGATTCAACGCCGCCGCGCTGGACATGGTGGCGGCGCGGATCGAGGCTCTGTTAAAATGAATCTGCCCAATGGGCGCTTCTGAATTCAAGAACTTATCACAGATAAATAAGGAGATATTTAGATGGCAAAACAATGGACGACCCTACCCGCAATGCAGATCGACTCGAAGAAGAAATACAAGGCTCAGATGGAAACCGACAAAGGCACAATGGTGATCGAGCTTTTCGCCGATAAAGCGCCGAAGACCGTTAATAATTTTGTCTTTCTTGCGCGCGAGGGATTTTACGAAGGCATCACCTTTCATCGTGTGATCGCTGATTTTATGGTGCAGGGCGGCGACCCGACGGGCCGTGGTTCCGGCGGGCCGGGATATAAATTCGGCGATGAGTTCCATCCTTCGTTGAAGCACGATAAGCAGGGCATGCTCTCGATGGCGAACGCTGGCCCCGGAACGAACGGCTCGCAATTCTTCATCACCCACGTTCCCACCCCGTGGCTGGACGGCAAACACAGCATCTTCGGCCAGGTGGTTGAGGGACTGGATGTGTTGATGTCCATTCCGCCCCGCGACCCGGGCAACGTCAATGCCCCGGCTGTGAAAATTTTGAAAGTGACCATTGAAGAAACAGAGTAAGGGCAGAAAGGAAGCAGTTAAGCAGGTTGCAAAACCTTCCAGCAAAAAAGCGGCTCATCGGCCAAAAGCTGGAAGAGTAACAAGAAACAAGGAACGAGTGGAAGTTGAAATTCAAAAAAAGGAAATTTCAACTTCCAATTTTTTCAAGAATATTTTGCGCCTGCTTGCTTTGATCGCGGTCGTCGGGATCACGATCTACATTTATGGCATCCGTGACCGCGTCAGTGAGTTTGCCGCGTATGGGTATCCCGGCATTTTCCTGATCGCCCTGCTCGCAAACGCGACAGTCCTTCTGCCCGCGCCCGGCGTGGCAGTGGTCTTCGCGATGGGAAGTGTTTTCAATCCCATTGGCGTTGCCCTTGCGGCAGGGACAGGCGGCGCGCTTGGCGAACTCTCCGGTTACCTGGCTGGTTTCAGCGGACAAGCTGTCGTTGAACGAACGGACATCTACAACCGTTTCCTGCCCTTCATCCAAAAATATGGCGTGTGGGCGATCCTCGTGCTCTCAGCCATTCCAAATCCATTCTTCGATATAGCAGGCATCGCCGCGGGCGTGACCAAGATCCCGGTCGGGCGGTTCCTGCTTTTTTGCTGGATCGGCCAGTTGATCAAAATGGCGATGTTCGCTTACGCGGGCATGTATTCGATTGATTGGATCGAGAAGCTGTATAAATAAGTCACCGTCCTATTGAATTTTTTACGATAATGAATCTCTGTTTATCTTTGTTCATTTCCGGTTAAATCAACAAAGGAGTCCACTGTGAGCGATTACAAAAACATAGACTCGTATCTCGAAAAGAACCTCGATCAAAGCCTTGCCGAACTCTCGCGTTACGTCGCACAGCCGAGCATCAGCGCGCAAAATATTGGTCTGAGGGAATGCGCGCAGTTGGTGAAGGAGATGCTCGAAGCACGCGGCTTTAAAGCCGAGGTTATGCCCACTGAAGGCGCGCCGGTTGTCTTCGCGGAACGCAAGGGCAAATCCGACAAGACCCTGTTGATCTACAACCACTATGATGTCCAGCCGCCGGAGCCGCTCGAGCTGTGGGAATCGCCGCCCTTCGAGCCGGCCATTCGCGGCGGGAAAATGTATGGCCGCGGCGTGAGCGACGACAAAGGCCACCTCATGGCGCGCCTCCATGCCATCGATTCCATCCTTGAAACCGAAGGCGATTTGCCCTGCAACATCAAATTCATCATCGAGGGCGAAGAGGAGACGGCGAGCGTCCACCTGCACGATTTCATCAGGAACCACAAAGAGAAACTCAGCGCGGACGCCTGCATCTGGGAATTTGGCGGTGTGGATCATCGCGGCGTGCCCATGCAATATCTCGGCCTGCGCGGCATTTGTTACGTCGAGCTGTCGGTCGAGTCGCTGGGAACCGATGTCCATTCGGGGTTGGGTGGCAGTATCTTCCCCAACGCCGCGTGGCGTCTCGTTTGGGCGCTGAACAGCCTCAAGGGGCCGGATGAACGGATCCGCATCCCCGGATTTTATGACGATGTCAAGCAACCATCCAAACGCGATCGCGAATTGATGGAAGCCCTTCCCGATGCGGCTGAGGAATACAAATCGCGTTACGGCGTCAAAGAGTTCATCAAAGGTTTGAAAGGCGGGATTGATCTCAAAATGGAGGAGGTCTTCACGCCCACCTGCACAATTTGTGGAATCACAAGCGGATATCAGGGTCCCGGCTCGAAGACGGTCCAACCCGCACGCGCTTCCGCCAAAGTGGATTTCCGCCTCGTACCGGACCAGAAGCCTGATACCGTTTTGAAACAGCTTCGCGCCCACCTGGACGCGGAAGGGTTTAACGATGTGCAAATCGAATTTCTCGGAGGCGAAGCCGCGGCGCGCACCGACCCGGACGATCCGTTTGTAAAACTGGTCGTGAAAACGTCGGAAGAAGTCTTCGAAATGCCGATGCAGCTTGTGCCAACCGTCGGCGGATCGGGACCAAACTACCCATTCGTGCACGACCTCAATCTGCCGGTCGCGACCGCGGGATTGGGCTATCCCGACACCAAAGCCCACGCCCCCAACGAAAACATCCGCATTGACTTGTATCTCAAGCACGCGCGGCATATGGCGAGAGTAATCAAAGAGTTCGCGAAATAAAGTTGGAGTCCAAAGTCTTCGCGAAGCACCCCAGTGGGGCCAGACTTTGGCGCAACGTCGAGAGACGTTGGACTCCAAAATAATGGAAACATGAAACGCTGGCTGACCATCCACCGCGATCTGGGCCTGCAACTTTTTGCGTTATACCTGCTGTTGATCGTGCCATTCCTGATCACACTGCTGGTATTCGACCGCCTTGTGGGCCTGCGTATCCGCGCGGACGTGGAAGCCAACGATCTCTCGCTGGCGCGCGCCATCGCACAGGAAACAGACATCTCGATTGATAACGCTCTGAGGGCAGTGGCGGAACTGGCAAATTATCAGGAAGTCGTCAATGCAGACGTTTCCGGGATGGAAAGCCTCTTCAAGGTCATGCTCGACACGCGGCCGGATGCAAATCTCGTTTACCGGCTGGATGAAACTGGGACCATGCTTTATCACTACCCCCCTGGTCCCAGTTCAACGGTGGGTGATGATTTTTCTTTTCGTGATTATTTCCAGCGCGCACTGCTGACGCATTCCCCGCTCGTTTCACAGGGACGCATCTCACCCACCACGAATCAAGCCGTGGCTACGGCGGTGATGCCGATCTGGTCCGAAGAAGGAAAGTTTCTCGGCCTCGTCGGGGTCAATATCAAACTGGAGAGTTTGAGTGAAACCCTCTCGGCAATCATCTCCGAGCACCAGGCAGAAGAGGGATTGCAGATCGTGATCCTGGATAGCAGTTACAAGGTCATTGCCCATCCCGAACCCGAATTCCTGCTCCTGCCCGCGCAGGAAATCCTTCCCGAAATTTATGTCTCTGCTCCTGAAAATGAAAATAGTTCACACATTGCCGAGGGACCGAATGGCATCGAAAGGCTTTATACCTACGCGCCCATTTCAAAGATCAACTGGGGCGTAATCGTCAGCAGGCCAACCTCCGCGGCGTTTGGCACGCAGATCATCCTGCAGCAGATCACGCAGGTGGCGGCGGCTACATTTATATTGATCGGTCTTTTCTTTTGGGGAATGCTCTCTGTGCGCGTGATCAGGCCCATCGAACAACTCGCGCCGATCAGCGAAGCGATTGGGCTGAACAAACCGATCAGTTCGGAGGAACGCGGGCAGATCGTGAAAATGTCCAAACGCAGGGACCAGATCGGGCATCTCATCCGCAGTATTTTGCGAATGGAGGATTCCATTTCGGACCGGATGAGGGAACAGTCCACGCTGTTGGAAACCGGCACCGCCGTCGTCTCCAGCCTGGACCTGCAAACCGTGCTGGACCGCATCCTCGAACAGATGGGACGCCTGCTCAACATTCAAATCTACGCCATCATCCAACTCGATGAAGAACACGGCGCTTTCCGCATCCGAGCCAGCCGCGGACTCTCGAAACGATTCACCGAGCAATTATCCATCCTGCCGTCCGAACCTGATTCGGTGACGATGCGCGCCCTGCACGCGAAGGAACCGATCTTTGTCAGCGATACGGAGACAGACCCATCCTACGTGGTCCGCCGCTCGCTTTCACGCGCGGAAGGATACCGCGCCATCCTTGCAGTCCCTTTGAACACACAACATGCGCCGCCTACCGCGCTATTGGTCTTTCATCCGAATCCGCATGAATTTACATATAACGAAATCCAGATCCTTTCCAGTTTTGCGAACCAGGCCACGATGGCAATCGAGAACGCCATCCTCTTTGAAAGAAGCGACATGCGTTTGCAGGAACAAAGCCGCCGTTTGGAAGCGCTCATTCAGTCCATGGAGGACGGCTTGATCTTGAGCGACCTGAAAGGCAAGGTTGTTTACGCGAATCGCCGCATCAGCGAGCTTTCCGCCCTTTCACCCGAGGAGTTGTCCGGCACGCCTGTAGACAATGTGCTCAATCGCATCGTCGCGAACGCGCTGGATACAAGAAGCGCCAAACAGGGGATCAGGAACATTCTCGGAAGGCAGGATAAACGAAAAGCCGAACTGGCATTGGAGTTGAACGGCAAGGTCATCCACCTGCGGCTGGAGGCCTTCGACGTGTTGGATGCGCGCAACACGTCCATTGGACAGGGCTTGATCCTGCAAGACATCACCGCCGACCGCGAAGTGGATCGCATGAAATCGAGCCTCGTGTCCACGGTTTCGCACGAACTGCGGACGCCGCTGGCCGCGATCAAGGGATACGCGTCCACGCTTTTGGCGGAGGATGTCCAATGGGACGGCAAATCGCAAAGAGAGTTCATCTCCGTCATCTCCGATGAAACGGACAGGCTTTCCAACCTGGTCAATAATTTGCTGGACCTGTCGCGCATCGAAGCGGGGTCATTGCGCCTGTCTCGCGAGGAGTGCCAGCTTAACGAGATGATCCAAAAGGCGGCGAAACAGGCCCTGCAAAACGGGAACAGGTTCGAGGTCCAGATTGAAGCGGGGCTGCCTCCTCTGTATGCCGATCCGCCGCGGCTCGAGTCCATCCTGCGGAACCTGATCGAGAACTCGGTCAAGTATGCGGGCGCGGAGGCGGTCATTCGAGTGGCCGTTCAAAGGGATAAGAAGAATATTGTCTTCCGCGTGTCGGATAACGGGCCGGGGATTCCGCCCGAGGAGGCAAAGCGGATATTCGACAGCTTCTATCGCGTGGACGATAGTTTTTCGCGCATTGCAAGCGGCGCAGGGCTGGGACTTGCGATCTGCCAGGGACTCGTGCGCGCACACGGAGGCGAGATTTGGGTGGAGCCGCAGGAAGGCGGCGCGTGCATTGCCTTCTTTATTCCATTGAATACGAGCGCGGTCGGAAAGCCGCGAAAAAAATTACGGGCCATAAAACCATGAACACAACAACCTTTTTGGTCGTGGACGATGAAAAACCTTTGCTCGATTTTGTGCGAAAGAATCTTGAGGTACGCGGCTATAAAGTGTTGACCGCGTCGAACGGATTGGAGGCGCTGGCGATCTTCAACAACGAGCAGGTGGACCTGGTGATTCTCGACGTGATGATGCCGCATTTGGATGGATTGGAAACCACGCGCCGCATTCGTGAAAATTCAACCGTGCCGATCATCATCCTGACCGCGTTGGGAGAGGAGGCGGACAAAGTGCGCGCCTTCGATCTCGGCGCAGACGATTATTTGACGAAGCCGTTTGGCGTCGGCGAGCTGCTGGGACGCGTCAAGGCCGTACTGCGGCGCTCGCACTGGTCCGAACCCAACGTGAAGGATGAACGCATCCAGCGCGGTGAAATTCTCGCCGAATTAGACCGGCACCGCGTCACTGTGCGCGGCGCGGAAATCGAACTCACACCGACGGAATATAGCCTGCTGGTTTACCTGATGCGCAACGCGGGGAAGGTTCTGCCGCATCGCGCCATTCTTCAAAATGTGTGGGGCGCAGAATATGGTCACGAAGCGGAATACCTGCGCGTGTATATTGGGCGACTGCGGCAAAAAATCGAAGTTGATCCGTTGAAGCCAAAGTATTTGCGCACGGAGCATGGGATTGGATATGTTTTTGAAGGATAATTTATAAATTTTTTATACTCGCCCTTTCATTTTTTAGTAAAAATTTCCACGCAATTTCTATAATGCTCCTGTATGCACCGCGTACAGGAGATTCGTGTTGCTGTAAATCCCGGATCACGAGTCTCCACCAATCCAAGTCCATGCCTGGAGGAGGCAAAATCATGAAACGCAAGTTCTTGAATGTTCTGGGGCTGTTGCTCGTCGCCGCCATGCTGCTCACGGCCTGCGGACCGGCGGCTACCGAACCACCGCCGCCCGCCGCAACGGAAGCACCCGCCGCCACACAAGCGCCCGTCGCAACCGAACCGCCCGCCCCGGTCGAGAAGACGATCACCATCGGCTTCACATCGTCACTGACCGGCTCGCAGGAAGTTTCCTCGAAGCGCCAGGTGGCCGGTTTCAACCTGTGGATGAACCAGGTCAACGAAGCAGGCGGCATCGCATTGGGCGACGGCTCAACTGTCAAATTCGCGGCCGTGACCTACGACGATGAATCCAACAAGGAGCGCGTGCAGGAACTGTACACCCGCCTGGTCACGGAAGACAACGCCGACTTTCTCATCAGCCCATATTCCTCCGGTCTAACCGCGGCCGCGTCCATCGTTGCAGAACAGAATGGCAAAATCATGATCACGGCAGGCGCGGCGGAAGATGACGCGTATAAGACCGGCAATACCGGCCTGTTCCAACTCTATACGCCCGGCAGTTTGTACCTCATCAGCACCGTGGACATGCTCAAGACGCTGGATCCTGAAGCCAAAGTTGCAATCGTCCACGAAAACGACAAATTTTCCACCTCTGTTGTGGAGGGCCTGAAGCCCTATCTCGAATCACAGGGATTTGAAATAGTACTTGAAGAAGGCTACGCCACTGAGACGACCGATTTTGGTCCCGTTATCAATAAACTCGTGGACTCCGGCGCGACCGTCCTGCTCGGCGGCGGACACTATCCCGATGGCAGTACCTTTGCCCGCCAGCTCTACGAACGCAAGGCTGGTTTGAAATTCATCTCCCTGCTGGTCGCGCCCGCCGACTCGAAATTCCCCGAATTGGGTGATGCCGCTCTTGGTGTATCCACCTCGAGCCAGTGGGAACTCAAAGCCACCCATACTGAAGAAGAAGCCGCGGCTCTCGGTATTCCGTGGTACGGTCCAACCGGCGAGGACTTTGCCGCCGCCTACGAAGCCGCCACCACTGAAAAGCCCACCTATCACGTAGCCGGCGGCTACACGGCCGGACTCATTTTGCAAAAGGCCATCGAAAACGCCGACTCGGTTGACCCCGAAAAAGTGAAAGCCGCCCTCGAAGCAATGGACATCTTCACCTTCTACGGCGGGATCAAGTTCGACACCTCTCCCGAAGCCCACGGCTTGCAGACCAGCCACCAGATGGTTGTCGCGCAATGGCAGAAGAACGACGCCGGTGAACTGGTTCGCCAGGTCATCTGGCCCGCGGATGTCGCGACCGCCGATCCGCTCTACCCGGTTCCTGCTCCGTAATAATTCCTGCACTACAGATCCCCTCGGGAGGTTTATTTCCTGAGGGGATCATCCATACTTATCCGGGAGTATAGCATGCAACAATTCAACCTTCTCTTGACCTCCCTGCCAGACGGCATCCTGCTGGGATTTGTGTATGGGCTGGCCGCCATGGGGTTGACACTGATCTGGGGAGTGATGAATGTGATCAACCTGTCCCATGGCCCGATCATCGCGCTGGGAATGTTTGGGACATTCTTCATTTTCTCCCGCATGGGCATTAATCCTTATGTCGGTTTGATTCCGGTCGCGGTCTTCGGCCTGCTGCTTGGCATCCTGATCTATGTGGTCGCAGTTCATCGAGTCATCAATGCGCCGCATCTGTCGTCGCTGCTGGCGACCTTTTCCGTCAATATGATCATCATCGGGTTGGGAACCGCCGCACTGACCACGTCTCCTTTTAATGTGGACTTCAACGCGGGCGGATTTAAACTTGGGTCAGCGACCATCTTGGGCACGCGCCTGATCGCGGCCCTCGTCGCCATGCTCTTTACGGGCGGGCTGTACCTGTTTTTATACAGGACGAGACCCGGCAAATACATCCGCGCAGTCGCCAACAATCGCGCGGCCGCAGAGTTAATGGGGATTCCGTCCACACGCATCCTTGCCTTGAGTTTCGGTTTGGGGACAATGCTCGCGGCCGTCTCGGGCGCGTTGATCGCCACGTTCTTTCCGTTCAGCATTCTCGCAGGCGGAAGTTACGAATTGAAAAGTTTCGTCATCGGTGTGCTGGGCGGACTGGGCAACCCCATCGGCGCGCTGTTCGGCGGGCTGGTTCTGGGCGTGCTGGAGGGCATCATCCCTGCCTTCCTCGAAACGTCTTGGGTTCCGGTCATTGAATTTGCCCTATTCGTCGTTATCCTGCTTGTGCGTCCAAGCGGCCTGTTCGGAGCAAAACAATGAAAATCTGGCAGCGATACAACGGAATGATCCTTCCCGTCCTGGTGGTCGCCGCCATGGTTCTATGGCCCACCATCACGGGAAAAGCCGCAAACCGCGAAAGCGCCTTCACCATCTTGAAGGCTGTCGCGCTGGCGTCCAGTTTGAATATATTGCTTGGCTATACGGGATACGTCAGCTTCGGCCACATCGTTTTCTACGGTTTCGGCGGATACGTCGGCTTGTTTCTGCTAACCGAAAAGGACTGGCCGCTGTGGACTGCGATGCTGGCTGGCGGACTCGCCTCCGGCATCCTGGCGTTCCTGCTCGGCAAGGCCATCCTGCGCTTGCGTGGCGCGTACTTCGCGCTCTCCACCATCGGCATCAACGAAGCGATGAAGGCCTTTATAAACAATTTCGATTTGTTCGGCGGGCCGACGGGCATCACCCTGAATTTCAGCGTATACAAGCCTTACGGCGGCGCGGCACAGGCGCTGCAACTTTCCTTTTACATCGCCGCAGGGCTGGCACTGCTGGCGCTCGTGACAAGTTACATTGTCCGAACCTCCAAGTTTGGGCTGGGACTGCTCGCCATTCGTGAGAACGAAGACGCGGCCGAAGTCATGGGCGTGACCGCCCCAAACGTAAAGACGTGGGCGTATGTTCTTTCCGCCATCATCCCCGGCATGATGGGTGTTCTGTTCTTCTTCAAAAATGGGAACGTCGAACCCCACGATGCATTCCCACTTCATGCTTCCATCGAATTGCTCGTCATGGTCATGCTCGGCGGACAGGGAACCGTGCTGGGTCCCATTCTTGGAGCCTTCGCCTACCAGGGCATGCGCGGATTTTTGGTCACAAGTCCCATCTTCAAGGACATTCAACTCTCCGTCTCGGGCGCGCTGTTATTGATGATCGTGTTGTTCATCCCCGCGGGAGCAATTGGCTGGCTCAAGCAGCGCATCCCAACTCTCAGGAGGGCACTGGCATGACAATCCTGCTTTCCGTACAGGGCATCACCAAAAGATTCGGCGGACTCCAGGCGCTGACGCGCGTCACTTTTGACTTGCCCGAAGGCCAGATACTCGGTCTCATCGGGCCAAACGGCGCAGGCAAGACGACGCTCTTCAACGCCATCAACGGAGTCTATCCGCCGGAAGAAGGACGCATCATCTTCCGCGGCAAAGACGTGACCAAAGCAAAGACCTACGATCTCGCCCACATGGGGTTGGCGCGCACACATCAAATCGTGAGGCCGTTGAATGAACTATCGGTGCGCGAGAATGTGATGGTCGGCGCGTGTTTCGGGCGCGAAAATAACGGTCTCGACAAAGCCTCAAAAATCGCAGATGAAGTGCTGGAATTTGTCGGCTTGGAAGGACGCGTCTCGCAATTGGCTGGCAGTCTAAACGTCGCACAAAAGAAGCGGCTCGAAATGGCGCGCGCGCTGGCGTCGCGTCCGTATCTCCTGTTGCTGGATGAAGTCCTCGCGGGACTAAATTCCTCCGAGATCGATGGGATGATCCAGACTGTGCTGGAAATCCGCAAGCAGGGTATCACGATCATCATGATCGAGCACCTGATGAAAGCCGTGATGAATATCTCAGATCGAATTATCGTTCTCGATTACGGCGAGCAGATCGCCGAGGGAACTCCCCATCAAATCGCAAACGACCCGCGCGTGATCGAGGCCTATCTGGGTGACCCGCGCCTCGCCGAACAACTGCTTGAGGAGGAAGCATGAATATCCTCGAAGTCAAAGACGTTACATCCGGATACGGTGAGGTACAGATCTTGTGGGGATCCACATTGAGCCTGAACGAGGGAGAATTGACCTGTCTTGTGGGCGGCAATGGAGTTGGAAAAACAACCCTGCTCCGAACACTGATGGGATCGATCCGCCCCTGGCAGGGTACGATTTTGTTTGAAGGCCAGGATGTGAGCCGCATCCCACCCTACACCAAAGCAGATATGGGACTCGTGCTGGTTCCCGAGGGACGCCAGCTTTTTACCGACATGACCGTGGCGGAAAACCTGGAAATGGGAGCATCCAACAAACGGGCACGCTCCAAATTGACCGATAACCTGGAGCGCGTTTACGAGATGTTTCCCCGCCTCAAGGAACGCCACAGCCAGAAGGCCGGTACGATGAGCGGCGGCGAGCAACAGATGCTTGCGGTGGCCCGCGGCATCATGGCCGACCCCAAAGTGCTGATGATCGATGAATTGTCGCTCGGCCTCGCGCCGGTGCTGGTCTTAGCGTTGTTCGAGAGTCTGCGCCAATTGCGCGAGCTTGGAATTACGATCCTGCTGGTTGAACAAAACGTGCAAATGGCGTTGGCTGTGAGCGACTATGGCTATGTTCTCTCGGAAGGAAAAGTTCACCTGGAAGGCCCTGCCCGCCAACTAATAAAAGACAAGCACGTACGCGCCGCGTATCTGGGTTTGTAAACCAAACGTCGGATGATGGTTAGGTGTAAGTGACGAACAATTTTGAGACCCACAGCAATCTTAGCCGCGAATTTCGCCCTGGCCTATCCGCCAGGACAGGCTAATTCACGCGGATTTTTAAAACCAATTCGTGAAAATTCGCGTAATTCGCGGCAAAGAACTGGTTCTTCATGATGCAATCCTGCCTAAACGGGAGAGCCGAAAAACTCAACACAGTGACTTAGGACAATACCTGGCTCGGTGCGCGCTTCGACTTCGCTGCGCTTCGCTCAGCGCGAAATGCAAAGTGACCTTTTACACTCTAATTTCGTGACTTCCTTTCTCGCAAATCAGCATATAATCTGATTGTAATGAATTTCACGATTTAGCTTCCCGCCTTTCAGTAAACCATAGGAGGTTCAAATGTTTGTCGGTGAAAGAATGTCGCATCCCGTGATCTCGGTCTCGCCTGAAACACCCATCCACGACGCGTTAGCCATGTTCCGCAAGGAGCATATCCGCCGCGCGCCGGTTATCAAAGACGGCAAGCTGGTGGGCATCGTTTCCGAACGCGACCTGCTCAACGCTTCCCCTTCCCCCGTCACAACCCTGAGTGTGTGGGAGATGAACTACCTTATCAGCAAAGTGACCGTAAAGCAGGTTATGAGCAAGAAAGTCAAAACCGTTGACGCCGATACTCCCATCGAAGAAGCCGCGCGCATCATGGCCGACAGCAAGATCGGCGGCATGCCTGTCGTGCGCGACGACAAAGTGGTCGGCATGATCACCGAAACCGACCTGTTCAAAATCTTCCTCGAGCTGATGGGCGCGCGCGAAAAAGCCATCCGCGTCACCGCGCTGATCGACGACAAGCCCGGCCAGCTTGCCAGGATCACCAAACACATCGCAGATGCAGGCGGCAACTTCGTCTCCTTCGGCCAATTCACCGGCCCCGATCCCAGCACCAGAGTCATCACCTTCAAAGTGGCCGGCATGAAGAAGCTGGATGTCAACAAGGCGCTCGAGAACGACGTCAAAAAGTTTTGGGATGTGAGGCTGAGCTAGGGAGGAAAGTGAACAGGTAATAAATAGTAACAAGAACCGGCAAAGGGAGCCGGTTTTTGTTTTGGTGGGAAGCCAAGAAGCGCGGGCCTAACAAGATTGTAAAGAGAAAAAGATGACAGACAGCGTTCTCTGCTTGACAGAATCTTATCTGGTCTTGTAAACTCGCACTCAATAATATCCCAAGTGGGGGAAAAACACCGGAACGACCCTCACAAATCAATTAGATACTGAATGGGCAGAAAAGAACAGTACGCAGCGATGATTCCCGCGCGGTATTCCACGAATACGGCGGTGTTTGTGCGCCTGTTCCTCTCTGCGTTCAGAGAGGTGCAGCCATGAAAAAGAAAATCATACGCTGGTTGTTGATTCCCGTTTTGCTATTGAGCTTTTTTCTTTCTGCAAGAGGAATGCAAAGCAAACAGGCTTCCATGCTGGAAGCGATTCCTGATCCTGCAAACAGCTTGCTGCAATACACGACCAGCGGGCACCTCCTCGGTTTTTCTGCGGACAAGGTATACCTGACGGGGATGGATCATGTCCTAACTGTGAGTTTCGTGGACGGGAAACGGGGCCAGCCGGAAGGTCAAGCTGGAAGCGGGAAAACACACGGAAAAACCGCATCGCTGGGAAAGGTCAGCTATCAAAACGTCTGGCCAGGTGTAGACGTGATCTATACTGCGCCAGACGGTGGGATCGCAGAAAGCACCTACCTGCTGGCTCCCGGTGCGAAGGTGGATTCGATCCGCTTGAGGTACAACGTGCCAGTGGAGTTGATGCAAGATGGCACATTGCAATTTGCCTTTGAGAACGGGTATCTTACCGAGAGTGCGCCGACGGCCTGGCAGGAAATCGGCGGACAGCATGTGGCAGTGGCTGTGCACTTTGAGAAACTGGCCGAAAATGAGGCGGGCTTTGCGCTGGGAACATACAACCCAGGTTACGCAGTGACAATTGACCCGGTGTTTTCCTGGCATACTTTCTATGGTTCGAATGGCTCTGATGCCGGCTACGACCTGGCAGTGGATGGAAACGGAAACGTGTATGTGACAGGGTACAGCAGTGCATCCTGGAATGGGCCGGGCGATAAAGCACCCTTGCATGCTTACACCGGGGGCGGGGATATTCTGGTAGTGAAACTGGACAGCAATGGAGCATACAAGTGGCATACCTTTTACGGTTCGGCGGGTTCGGATGGCGGGTATGATATCGCATTGGATGCAAGCGGGAACGCGCTGATCGCAGGAGACAGCTCCGCGGCCTGGAATGGGGCAGGCGGACAATCACCCTTAAATGCGTATTCGGGAAACTATGATGTTACAGCGCTCAAACTGGACAGTGCCGGAGGATATTTGTGGCATACATTCTACGGTTCGGTCTCAACGGACTATGGGAATGGAATTGCCGTGGATGGAAGCGGGAACATCTATCTTGTTGGATATAGCAACGCGGCCTGGAGCGGACCGGGCAACGCCCCGCCGTTAAATCCATATGCGGGCGGCGGAGATACGATGGCAGTCAAACTGGATAGCGCCGGGGCATACCAGTGGCATACGTTTTATGGATCAAGCGCTTCCGACAGCGGGTCGGCCATTGCGGCAGACGGCGGCGGGAATGTGCTGCTCACCGGGGATAGTTTCGCCGCCTGGACTGGTCCGGGAAACGCCGCGCCTGTGAATGCCTACACAGGCAGTTACGATATGACCGTAATGAAACTGGATGGGACGGGAGCCTATCAGTGGCACGCCTTCCTGGGTTCCCCCTCGGCAGATTACAGCACAGGGGTGGGAGTAGATGGGAGCGGAAACACCTTTGTGATAGGCCGCAACAGTGCCGGCTGGAACGGACCCGGCGGGAAAGCGCCTGTGAACGCTTATTCCGGCGGTTCAGACATGACCGTCGTCAAATTGGATTCCACCGGAGCTTTCCAGTGGCACACTTTTTACGGTTCGGCCTCCGGGGATTATGGATACGGCTTGTTGATCGAACCGAGCGGGAACATCACCATCACCGGCGACAGCCTGGCGGCTTGGAATGGGCCTGGCAGCGCTGCGCCGTTGAATCCGTATTCGGGCGGCTATGAAATTGTAGCAACGCGGCTGGACGGTTCAGGGTCCTATCTATGGCACAGCTTCTACGGTTCCCCGCTGGCAGACGACGGTTATGGGATTGCAGTGGATGGGAGCGGGAACGTATGGCTCGCCGGACAGAGCGCCGCAGGATGGAACGGACCGGGAGGAGCGGCCGCGTTGAATCCTTACACGGGCGGTTACGACGCGGTGCTGATCAAGATCGGCAACCAGCCTCAGGCCGGGTTGTATTTGAGCGCAAACAGCGTGTTGGAAAACCAGCCTGTGGGTACGCTCATCGGCGCACTATCCACCGTTGACCCGGACATCGGCGAAACTTTTACCTATTCCTTTTGCGGCGGAGCGGATGACGCGGCATTCACAATTGCGGCAAACCAATTAAAAACCGCGCAGATCTTTGCATATAAAACCAGGTCAAGTTATGCAATTTGCGTGCGCAGTACGGACAGCGGCGGGCAAAGCATCGGCAAGGACTTCACGATCAACGTGAAAAACCCGAACGATGCCCCGACCGACATCGCCCTGTCTAAAAACAGCGTTGATGAAAACCAGCCAGCCGGAACGGTGATCGGCAGTTTATCCAGCGCGGACTCGAATCCGGGCGATACCTTCTCGTATTCCTTCTGCGGCGGCGCAGACGACGCAGCCTTTGTCCTGGATGGAAATGTTCTCAAAACTGCGGCGCTCTTTGACTATGAAGCCAGAAACAGTTATAGCGTCTGCGTTCGCTCTACGGATAGCGGTTTGTTGGAGATCACCAAGACCATGGCGATCCAGGTTAACAACCTGATTGATACAGCCACCTTCTCAGACGTCCCAACCGGTTATTGGGCCTGGAAGTGGGTTGAATCAGTCTACCAGGCGGGCATCACCAGCGGATGTTTGTCCAATCCGCTGATCTACTGCCCGGATGCGCCCGTTACGCGCGCCCAGATGGCCGTGTTCCTGCTGCACGGCCGCCACGGAGGAAGCTACGCACCTCCGGCGGCCAGCGGCAACGTCTTTACAGATGTGCCTGCGTACCACTGGGCGGCGGCGTGGATCGAGCAATTGGCCGCTGAAGGCATCACCAACGGCTGTGACAATGGGAAGTATTGCCCGGAGGCAAGCGTGACGCGTTCCGAAATGGCAGTCTTCCTGCTAAAGAGCGGGCATGACGCGGGATATGCCCCGCCCGCCGCGACCGGCAGTGTCTTTGCCGACGTGGCCGCGGACGATTGGGCGGCGGCATGGATCGAGCAATTGGCTGTTGAAGGCATCACCAGCGGCTGCGGCAGTGGGAATTACTGTCCAGAGGACAGCGTGACCCGCGCCCAGATGGCGGTCTTCCTGCAGCGAGCGTTGGGTTTGCCGTTGCCCTGATTCCGGCTGGTTGTCCCCGCAGTTGAACTGCGGGGACAACCAAAAAGGGCAGCCAAAAAGAAATCCTTAGGCGAGCGAACTTCCTAGCTCCAAATACAGACAACATAACGGAAAAAGGTGGTGGGCATGAACACATTCTTTAACATCCTGATGGCGGTCAGCCTGGTTGCCGGGCAGATAACCCTGCCTGTGAGAACTGCACCTATGACGAATGCACCCGATTTGCAGGCCGCGGAGGATATTCCCCTGGCAGAGGCACCGGCTGTAACCGAACCTCCTGCCGCTGTTGAAGCTGTAGTGGAGACGGAACCGCTCGCGGCAGTCAGCGGAACCCCGCTCGCGCTGATTGCGGCAATTACCGGCACTCCATCCGCGCCAACCATCAGCACGCCGTCTGCCAACGACCCCGCCATCCCGCGCCCGGCGCGGGAACAGATCGCGGCACCCAGCCTGATGCTTTCAACCATACCGGAGCAATTGAAGCAGAACATGAGTTTTGAGCTGAACTGGGAGGCCGGCGGGGTGGAGTTCGATGGACAGACCCTGCTGCAAGTCAGCCTGCCGGAAGGCATCCTCCCGGAGGAGAAATGGCGCTCCAGTGAGTATGACGCCGGCACACGTATGCTGGTATTGACCCTGGCCGTGACGGAACCCCAGGGAACCCTGCGCCTGCGCACAGACGACAGCCTGGCGGGAAACTATCTGATCTCAGCCGAGCTGCGCCGCGCGGAAGTTTCGCTGGCTGTGGCAACACTGACGTTTGCCACCCGCGAGGAGTTTTTCGTGGAGAAGGCTGGGGGCAGTATTCAAACTGCGGACGGGCGCATTAAAGTGGATTTCCCGGCGGGGGCATTGCCGGAGGATGCACGGGTGGAGATCGGCCAATCAGTGGAAGAGGCCGCGCCGCCAGCCTCTCTAAGCGGACTGCCATTCGAGATCAAGGCCTATGGACAGACATCCCAGCGCGAACTGAACGTCTTCGACCAGGAAGTCAGGATCGAGGTGGATTACAGCGAACTGAACCTGCCAGCTGAAAAAGAAGGCGACCTGTTCTTGTATTGGCACAACCCGCAGACGAGCGGCTGGGAGGGAATTGCCTCTGTTACCGACTCAGGGACAAAGAAACTGAGCGCATTCGTCAATCACTTTACCGTCTTCAATATGGCGGTGAACGACTGGCAGGCCTCGCATTTGCCCACAGTGGATACTTTTCAGGTATCGCAATTCACCGGCGCGGGCACATTTTCCCTGCCCATCGAAGTCCCAGCCGGACCTGGGGGCTTACAGCCCGATCTGACGTTGAGTTACAACAGCCAGGTGGCAGACCAAGCCAACGCGCTAACCCAGGCATCCTGGGTGGGCATGGGCTGGTCATTGGAGACCGGTTCGATCGAACGAGACACACACGGCACAACCGCCTTTGAAGGCGACGACACCTTTGCGCTTTCGGCGGGCGGGATGAGCGCGCACTTTGCCATGGGAGCGGATGGAAAGTACCATGCGCTGGACGAAAACTTTACCCGCATTCAGTATTATCCATTGCCCGGCACATGGACCGTATGGGATAAACAGGGAAATATTTATTATTTTGAAGACCAGGCGGTCATGGCCAATAACTCAACGCCGAAACTGACCTATCGCTGGTCTTTGACGCGCGTCCAGAACATCTTCGGAAAGGAATTGGTATTTACCTATTTCAAAGAACACAAATTGGTTTCCCATGGTAATAGAGGAATTCAGAAACAAGCCGACACCGCAGTTTACCCGGAAACCATTATCTATCCGCACGGCAGGTACCGCATCTGGTTCGAGCGCGAGAACCGCCCGGACTATATTACCTCCTGGAAGAATGACGATATCTACCATAGCCTCCAGACACAGCGGCTGAAGACCATCCACATTCAAGAGGGAAGCGATGGCACAGGCTGGACGGATGTCAAACAATACGTGTTCAGCTACAACGAAGGTGGGAACGCCATCTTCCCGAATTCCCAGGCAAATGGCATCAAAATATCCACCCTGACCGGTGCGCAGCAATTGGGATTGAATGGCGCGGCCTATCCGGCATACACCTTTGCATATGACGGCCTGCATCTGACCCGCGCCGAGAACGGCTATGGCGGCTTCGTGGTATTCGACTATGACACCGAACCGTGGTATTCCATTAGCGAAGCCCGCAACACGTACTTGCTGGAATATGACTTCACGGACAAACCACGGAACTCGCCCTGCCGTGAAAACCTGGGGAGCATGACGTGGCAGGGGGGCAATCGAGTGTATTGCAACGGAAGCAGCCTCACGGTCAACGGCACGGGGGGGGAACAATATTTATCCAGCGTAGAGAACCCTTCCGTTTTTCGTCCCGGCGGGATCTACAGGATTTCGGTAACGCATGACGGCCTGGCGCCAGGCGCCGGCATCGGATTGGGCGTATACGATGGAACCTACTCCCATTTCGGCCCGGAAAATACTTCCGATAATTGGACAACGACAGAATATTATTACCAGATGCCGGCGGATGGTAAGAGCTGGCTTATCGCAAACCTGCGCGTCACAGGCGGCCCCGTTAATATCAATAAATTTTCCGCGCAGCTCCTGCCCTCTTTCTACCGGGTAACAGCCAAACACATTTCAGACGGACAGGGCCGTACCTACACCTACAATTACACCTATGGCGGCGCGGCGGTCAACGATCCCTACGACATATTTACCGGCACAGGGCACTCCCAAATGGCGGCAGATTGCAAGACGGATCAAAAATGCTACGTAGAACCCTATTCCGAATTCCGCGGCCATGCAGCCGTTACCGAAACCTGGCCGGATGGACGCCAGGTGGTCACGGCATTTTTCCAGGACGATATCTACAAAGGCCGTTCCAGCAAGGTCGAGACGTTCGCTTCGGCAGGCGGGCCCAAGATGAACGAGACCATCTATCAGTATGATAACAAACTACAAGTCTTGTACTCCAGCTTGGGTGAATTACACTTGAAGGGATATTGGGTTTACCAGACATCCCAGGAAAATTGGACCTATGGGGCCGTCTCCGGCGCGACAAAAAGCGCGTTCTTTTACGATGAAACCGCCATGCAGCCATCCGGCAGCGCATACGGCAACCTGACCACCCGGCAGGATTACACCTGGAACGGCAGTGACTGGTCCCCCTATCGCAAAACGCAAACCTATTTCTGGCCAAACGATACGGACGTATACCTGGTGGGATTGCCTGCCAAAACCATGATCTATGAAGGCAGCGCCGCGCTCATGGGAATATCCATCAACCTGTACGACAATAATAATGGAGATCACCAAACAGCGCCAACGAAGGGCCTGTTGACGGCCGCACGCGCCCTGGTTACAGATACAGGTCAGTACAGCCAGGTTTCCTACGGCTACGATGCCTGGGGCAACCGCACCTCTGTGACCACCCATACCGGCTTTGGCGGCTGGAATACATCCCCGGACCCAGGTACGGCGCGCACGACTTCCACAACTTACGATAATAACTATTACACCTACCCAACTTCAATTAAAAACGCCCTAAACCAGCAGACAACCCTGACCTATGACTATGCCAAAGGCGTGCCGTTGAGTGAAACCGACCCCAACGGCACGGTCACCTCCGCCGAATACGATGACTTGGGACGCATGACCGCACTGATCCGCCCCGGCGACACGACAGACAGCCCGACCTTGAGGATAGCGTACCCACAATGGAATCCTTTCCAGGCTACCATCACCCAGAAAATTGACGATACAACTTCCTATACCGTCGTGCGCACCTACGACGGTTTGGGACGCCAAACGCAGACGATCAACGGCGGGGCGATCACCGACACCATTTATGACAGCCCCTCCGTAACCCGGCAGAGCCTGCCGTATTTTTCCGGCGATCCTGTCTATTACACGACTACGACCACCGGCCTGGGAGGACGGCGCGTCGCCGTTCAGGCACCGGATGGAACCACAGTCACTACCTTCACCGACGGCCTGCAGACCACCGTCACCGAACCGGATACAGGCGGCGGCATTCATTCAACCATAACGATGAAGGATGCCTGGGGACGTGCGGTTTCCATCATCCCGCCCACCGGCCCGGAGATAAGTTACACCTACGACATCTTCGACCGCCTGGAAACCGCCGTGCACGGCGGCAACTACACCACTCAATTGTTTTACAATTACGCCGGGCAGAAGATAAAAATGACCGATCCCGACATGGGCACCTGGCAATATCAATACGACGGCGCGGGCAGCCTTATCCGTCAAACCGACGCGCGCGGCTGTACGCTCACGATGACCTATGACGATCTGAGCCGCCTGACAAACAAAGCCTCCAGCGGAACAGGGTGCGGTACACAAGTAAACACGTCATACACGTATGATGAGGGCACGAACGGCATCGGCCGCCGCACCTCAATGACCGATGCCTCCGGCTCCACCTCCTGGACGTACGACGCGCGCGGGCGCATGTCCTCTGAAACCAGGAACATCAGCGGCAGCAGTTTCACCACCGGCTGGAACTACAACTCCGCCGGCCTGCCCACCCGCATCTCCTATCCCGGCGGCGGAGAGCTTGTGGATTACGAATATAATTCCCGCATGTTATTGGACACCGTCTCCTCAGGCATAAACACCTACGTCAGCGGAAGCCGGTATGATTCCGCCGGGCGCACGACCTCCCGCTCCTACGGCAGCGGCACGCAGACCGGTTACGACTACTACGCCTGGGACACGCAAGGCGGGCGGCTGAAGGCCATCCAGTCCGGCACGGCAGGCAATCCGACTTCCCTGCAAGACCTGAACTACCTCTACGACGCGGCGGGCAGCGTGATCTCCATCCAGAACGACGCGGCCGGCGAAACCCAGGACTTCGCCTACGACTCTCTCAACCGCCTCACCTCCTGGACTTTGGGAGGCATCACCGAAAACTACAGCTACGACCCGACGACCGGCAATCTCGCTCAAAACAGGAACGGCCAGCTCGTTTACGGAGACCCAGCCCACCCCCACGCCGTTACCGTCAACGGGACAGACACCTCCTTCGTCTACGACTGGAACGGCAATATGACCTACCGCAAGGCCGCAGGCCAGGTCTCCGAATTTACCTACGATGCCGAGGGCCGCCTGTCCGGCGTCCAGCCCGGCGCAGGCACGCCCCCGCCCACGGTCACACCGCCCACGCCCACCGGCACGCCCACCCCCATCCCGCCCGTCTTTGCCGACGTGCCCGATGGCTATCCCAACAAAGCCTCGATCGAGACGCTCTATCACAACGGCATCACCGGCGGGTGCGGCACCGCCCCCCTGCGCTACTGCCCGGAGAACAACACCACCCGCGCCGAGACGACCGTCTTCCTGCTCAAGGCCGAGCATGGCGGCGGATACACTCCGCCTGCTGTGGGGAGCTCGACCGGCTTCAACGATGTCCCCATCAACTCCGCTTATGCCGCCTGGATCAAGCAGTTCGCCGCCGAGGGCATCACCTCCGGCTGCGGGAACGGCAATTTCTGTCCCGACGAACCTGTGACACGCGAACAATTGGCTGTCTTCATGCTGAAGGCGAAACACGGCGCCGCTTACGTCCCGCCCGCCGCGACCGGTGCGCTGTTCACCGATGTGGCCGCGAACGACTGGGCCGCCGCGTGGATCGAACAATTCGCGAATGAAATCGGCGGAGCGGCAATGGCCTCCCTGGGCTGCAGTGCAAACAAATATTGCCCCACAAGCCCCATCCTGCGCAGGGACGTGGCCGTCTTTGTCGTGCGAGCCTTCAACATTCCCATGTCCTCCACCCCTCTCCCTGTGGGAGAGGGGGCGGGGCGTCGTGTTGAGCTTGTCGAAACAGTGAGGGCCGCCGCGCCGGATGTTGGAGACTGGAGAACTGGAGATTGGCGCGATTCCACTGTGGCTGCCGCACCGCAGGCGACTATGACCATGCCAGAGGCAAGAATCATTGACCCCACCTACCACGCGCCCAAAGTCATGGCCATGCCCAGCCCGCTCAGCGCAGAAGCATCGTTCCTCTACGACGGCGACGGCAGGCGCGTGGCGCAGACCCTCAACAACGTCACCACCTACTTCGTCGGCAGCTACTACGAAGTGACTGGAAGCACAGTTACGAAGTATTACTACGCCGGTTCGACCCGCGTCGCCATGCGGACATGCACGGGCGGAACATGTTCCGCCCCTACCTACCTGCTCTCCGACCATCTTGGAAGCACCAGTCTCACCACGGATGCCAGCGGCAACGTCATTTCGGAATTGCGCTACACCGCCTGGGGTGAAGTCCGCTACAATTCGGGGGTGACGCCTACGCAATATCAATTCACCGGGCAATATTCGAACGTGCCGGACTTCGGTTTGCTCTATTATGGCGCGCGCTGGTATGACCCTTATCTTAACCGCTTTGCCCAGGCCGATTCGATTGTCCCTGGCGGGGTGCAGGGGTATGATCGGTATGCGTACGCGCTAAACAACCCCGTTCGATATACTGATCCGACAGGACATAGTGTTGATTGCGGAGTAGGTGAATCATACTGCGAAGCAGGCAAGCTGAATGTAAAAAAGCGAGCTACAGATCTCGCTATACGTTATTATCCTAGAACAGGAGCTGGAAGTACTGTCTACTGGGCAGGTTTGCCATACGGAGATAAAACTGCACAGTCAATTTTATCTGAGGGAGGATGGAGTGAGGGGGCATTCAACGATCTTGTGTCTCACGGCGGAGTAAGCAAAGCTGATCCATTACATGATCCTGCAATATATGCCGTTGCGGCAGTTGGTGGTGCAGGGTTATTAAGGGCTGGATACGGAGCTTTGGTGAGCTATGCCACAACAGGCGCTGAAGCAGAAATGGTCAGCATAGGAAGCAATGGCTTGTATCAAAAACCGGGTTTTACGTATTTCCAGTTACCAGAATCAGTCTATAATATACTTAATAAAGTGGGATTGGCCAGAGCAATAAACATTTCTGTGATAGACAATCAAATCGCCCAAGAAAAATCGGTTATTGTCTCACTCTTAGATCCAGCTAAACCGGGTCCAGGGACCTTAATGGAAATAGGCATGCTACGCGCTGCGCAATACATTGAGAGTACGGGTAACTGGATGGGTGTTGATAAAATCTTCCAGCCTTCTACCTGGCAATGGATACAATGACAAAGGAATTAGAAATATGAGCAACAGAAAATTGGATCCTATCTTGAGAGATATTAAACATTACTTCCAGTTTCTCTTTGATAAAGGATACAAGATTCATTGTGTGAAAGAACTCTCTATGGGAGATTGGCAAGTAATACTCGCTTTAGACAATTGCGGTATAGTGATTTTTAGCGATCAGGGCGAAATAAGTGCGTTATTTTCGCCTGTCGATTCAAATATGAAGTATAGAGTGGGTCTTGAAGGCATGATTTACTTCTTGAGCCATGAGCAAATCTTTATTGGCAAATTGGAAAAGAATTTCTTCAATGCCAGAAGGAAGAGATTTGAAACATTGGCAAGTTTATTGGAACAATATATCGATCAGATTACTCCCTATTTTGGAAAGGATTATGAGAAATATAAACACGAACTGATGTCGATACAGCGAAAATACCTTGATATTTACCTAGACAAATATATCTCAAAACGAAAACGTCGAGATTGGGAATGATTTTGTTCTGCTCGGTGTGAGATTTTGTTTGAGCTTTAACAAACTCATATTTCTTTTGGGTAGTGAGCGCTCCAGCACTGCCCAAAATTTCCAAACTTCAAAGACGAACCGAGCTACTTTGTCAGCACTGGTGATATAAGCGGTTTCACATCTGGTTCTGGTACTTTTCAAGAGGTGCAGGCATACTTAGAGACGACAACATGAATGGGACATATGGTCTCCCAAGTCCAGCGCACCAGTTTGGGATCTCTTTCGATGGCTTTAACTATAAATTGCCCAATGACTGGAAGATGGCTTCTGACGGGAAAGGTATTGTGATGATGGAGAAACAATTTAATATTGAACACAAAGGCGGAGTGATATTAACAACTATTGGCATAGCTGGTGGGCCAGTTGGTCTGGCAGTCGCATTGGTAACTGATATTACAATAATGCAAAACCCTGACCAAGTCATACCCGTGTATTATGATCAAATTCCACGGCGGCCATACTGAAAGGATCATTATGTCAAACACCACCATTCATCGAGTTCAAGCCATACTGGCAACGTCATCAGGAACTCTACTCTTCGCCTTGGCTATATTATCTTATCTTTCTAAGTCCATGTATAGTGGAAAGTATATTATTGCATTTAGCGCTTTCGCGTGGAGTGTTGCTATATGCGTTATTTGGATAAGGCTAAGAACAATATTAAGTACACCTGTTGCACTCACTATCGTTTCTATTGTATATGCCTTCCTTTTATTGGCTGACTTTGCCTCAAGATCATTTATGGATGAAATATTTCAATTAACATTATTTTCAGTGGATTCTGTTTTAATATTTTCAGAAGGTATAACCATTTGGTTGAAAATAAAAATTGCAATTGCGAAGACTCCCCAGTGACCAAAGCTCTCAACGACTGGAGTGGGTTGTACTATGATGCGGTGCGATCCACTTCTGTCTGTTTTCGGTGTCTGCCTCGCGCCAATGTCACCAGCGACACCAATGGGAAAGCAGGTAAAGTCAGTGATGAGAAGTGAACCCACCCTCCTCATCGGCGCAGACTATTTGTCGCATCCGGACTGGCATGACAGTCACTAGGCGGTGTCACATGACATATTTTTTATATACATGGTTAGCGCCCTTTTTTATAATTGATGGAATATACTTAATAATCCGCTCACTACTGGCTCTAAAGAAGGAGAAAAGAATCAATACCCAAAAGGCCAGCAGTGAACATATGTGGAATGTTGTATCATTAATCATTGGAATCGGAGCGCTTATTCTTGGCTTACTGTTTTCATTGAGAATTGTTGCTCCCCCATAAGATCAACAATTCTCAACATGTCATTGTGAGCGCACTTTGCGAAGCAATCTCCTCGTAAAACCAACTTCCGCCCACACCCCGCATTGTTGACCCGACCTACCACGCGCCCAAAGTCATGGCCATGCCCAGCCCGCTCGGCGCAGAAGCATCGTTCCTCTACGACGGTGACGGCAGGCGCGTGGCGCAGACCCTCAACGGCGTCACCACCTACTTCGTCGGCAATTACTACGAAGTGACTGGAGGTGTGGTCACCAAGTATTATTATGCCGGCGCGCAACGGATCGCAATGAGACGAGATGGCACACTCTATTACCTGCTCTCCGATCATCTCGGAAGCACCAGTCTCACCACAGATGCAGGCGGAAATATCATCTCTGAATTGAGATATACCGCCTGGGGCGAAGTCCGCTACAATTCGGGGGTGACGCCCACAGAGTACACTTTTACCGGGCAGAGGAGCTATACCGAGTCCTTCGGTCTCATGTACTACGGGGCGCGCTGGTATGACCCTTATATTACCCAGTTCTCCCAGCCTGATTCGATTATACCTGACCTCTATAACCCTCAAGCCTGGGATAGGTATGCGTACACGCTAAATAATCCTGTTCGATACACCGATCCAAGCGGGCACATGGCTTGGGAAGGGAATGGCGGTGATGACACAAAGGAAGAAGTCGAATATTACAGACAGAGAAATGATGCTCTTAAATGTCAGGCAGGAAATGACACCTATTGTTCATATGGAGAAAAACACCCTATAGAAGTCGCGACATTCACTGCGTCTGCCCTCATGGGCGGTGCTGCCACAGAGACTGTAATCCTCGGCGGTGGAGCGGCAGCTGTGGCAGATACAGCAATTTATAGAGCTGGCTTATCGTGCATTCGCAGTACGGCTTGCAGATGGCTCACCGGTATGGCGGGTGGGGCGGGCACTGGCCGGGTCGTGCTAAGCGGTCACGGTGGGTACAGTTCTACTAATGGCACTACAACTGTACCTAATGGTACAACGCTTCATACTTATGCCCCATTGGGTAAACCAATTACTGATAAATTAGGGAACGCAATTGAGACTGGAGTTGTTAACTCTGGCGAGTATATTTTTGGGCCAAGCAAACAGGTCCCAAACCTTACGCTTTATCCACCAACAGGGCTAAAAATTATGGGTGATCCAACTACGGTCAATTCTCCCACTCTTCTAAGTGATCTTCTTGTGCCTGATATGGGCGACGTACATTGGGCAGCTTGTCTGGTACTTACAGACTGTTAGCATCAATGCTAAACATTACAATTTTCAGCCGCTGGCGATTAAGGAGTTTGCTATGACGTACTATGTAGACATGTCACTATATGAGTATATTGAGGAATGTGTTCGTCCAAATACTTTCAATGTAGGTTGGTTGAGTCGCGATTATGATTTTGAGAGAGGAAAAAGTCCAGAACAATTTCATCAGAGGCTATTAGAGTTTTGTGCATTCGGTGTGTGCAAAACAAGAGGGTGGCATATATGTGAATTTTGTAATACTGAAGAGCGCGCGCCAATCAAGGTTGAATTTAATGCCGATACAATCTTATTTTTAGGTTCAGCCGAGATACGGATTATTGGAGACGACAAAATATTTGCATCACCTAATCTAATTTATCATTATGTTGTTGCTCATGAGTACCTTCCCCCACAAGAGTTTATTGATGCTGTATTAGAGAGCCCTTTACCGACTTCTGACGAATATAAGCAACAGCTCCGAGGTCTCGTATGAATTACTGTATTTCCCAATGAATGCGTCGCACCTTACGGACAGGTGAATCCCTTTGGGCGGATGCTTGTTCAAAGAAACTTCGGAAGTCTTTCGAGAGTCGGTCAGACCGTAAGGCCATCCAAAAAGACTTCCGAAGTTTGGGTTGAGGTAGCCGCGCATTATCTTAACCGCTTTGCCCAGGCGGATACGATCGTCCCTGGCGGGGCGCAGGGATATGACAGGTACGCGTACGTGAATAATTCGCCGCTGAAATACATTGATCCGTCAGGACATAATCCCTGCCGTGGGGCGGAAAGTGGATATAAATGCCACAGGGACTTGAAAAAAGCATTATCTGGACAGGGCGATTTACCGGATTATGGGCAATACTTTGGTTGCGGCAATGATGCAGAATGTTTGGATTGGGCATTAGGCAACTTAGGAATTTCTCAATGGGAATATGACATTCTCTCAAGACTATACTTTAACGGAGGGTCTGATGCTGTGCATGGGGTGAACTACATTCTTGCCAATGGAATCCATATCAAGGTCGGAACACCGTTTGAAGTAACTGACCCGCTCAAAAGTGATTGGCAAGCTATGGGCGATGTTTCCGGTTGGTATGAAAATGGCTATATTGTCCTTAATCCCAACAGGAACACCTCCGGTAAAATGCCTGATGATTGGCATCTTTCAATTATTGTGCATGAGGCATGGCATATAGAACAAGGACCCTTGGTGGCCTTTACTAAAGGTGGCGAATTAGAAGCATATCAAGTCGGGCTACGGGTCGATATGGCACTGGAAGGGAAGACCTTATCTCAATTACCGGCCTACCAGCAGGAAATGTATAATTCGACATCGGGTTGGGATTATGGTCAGAAAGTGAAGCAATACCTTCCAGGATACTGGCAAGGTCTAAGGTTGCTTCCACCTTATCGTCTGCCTTATCCATGGCCGTAAATATAGGCAGGAGTAAATTATGTATATATCCGGTTCTTCTCTTGAAAAAACAACACTAAATGCCATAAAATCATTATTGATTTTCATGATCACTCTTCTTGTAGCTTTCCTGGGAGGGTGTAGACAGTCGTCACAGTCAAGTTTGGTTAACGTACGACGCTTGGTATCCTTGGGAAAGCCTCCTGCCAATGAAATACTGTGGTCACCTGTAAATCAAAATAAAATCCTGGTCAGCTCTGGTTATGTGAACTTTAGCGGTGGAGAAAACTATGTTCTTAACACCGAAACAGGTGAAAAACAAATTCTCGCGCAGACCGAGTACGGTTTCCTCGCGATAAGAACCTGGTTGCCCGATGGCAAGAGCATCATCATGGCAGCCAACAAAGACACAGCGGGGTTTGAAAAAGGCGGGTTATGGGAAGTAAGTCTTGAGGATAATACATTTATATTTTTACAGGCTGAAACAGACAAAATCATTTGGGGACCCGATGAAAAGAGTCTTACAATAGAAAGATCTAGAAAAACCGAATCAGGGCAAGAAAAGACCGAATTAGTTTGGATTGACAGAACGACTCGGAAAGAAACCGTGATTTTTGAAACGAAAACTGACCAAACTATATTTGGATTTTCCTGGTCGCCAGGTGGCAAGCAGTTGGTATTCTCCATGGGAAGCATTTAGCCCATGGGCAATTTTGACATTTATATACTGGATATGCGTTCTGGAAAGGTAAAACAAATTACCGATGAGGGCGATAATACATACCCGGTTTGGTCGCCCACAAATGATCTAATCGCCTTTCTCAAAAAGACACTCGATGGGAACCATGAAGTATATTCATTATATCTAGCGAGACTACGTCTCAGACTGACGAGAGAAAAGGAAGGGTCCAGGTTGAGGGAACAAGGTAGAGGCGGTATAACCGTCTCATGGCACCGCTGAGCGGTGAGATGGCCAAAAGAGGCACCCCAACAACCAGGACCCAA
>JACRLC010000062.1 GCA_016235425.1 Chloroflexota bacterium
ACATTTTTCGCAGACGCGCAATCTTGACTTGTTTTTCTGTTTTGCTCATTGGGTTGCCTCATATTATCTGAAGTTTTTTACCCAGAGTGTATCGCAAGACCTTTCAGTTTTTGGAAAAAACTTTTCTGGACAGCTATACACAACAAAAATTATAAACCCAACTCAAAGCCCCTTCAGGTCTCGCAACCTTCAGGGGCTTTCACTTTGGGCGGGAAGATCCCGCCCCTACTCAACTACCAAACTATCCAACTACACAACCAAACTAACTAATTTTCCCTTCGCCACAATCACCTTGCGCGGCTCCCTGCCTTCCAGATACTTCTGCACCACTGCCGAAGCCAGCACCGCGGCCCTGACTTCCTCCTCCGTCGCCTCAGCAGGGACATTGATTCGGTCGCGCACCTTGCCGTTGATTTGGACGGGCAGTTCAATCACGTCTTCCTTCGCGGCGGCCTCGTCCACTTGCGGCCACTGCTGTTGGTGGATCGAATAAGGCTTATGCAGGTAATTCGTCCACAGTTCTTCGGCGATGTGCGGCGTGACGGGGGCCATCATCTTCAAGTAAATTTCCTGCGCCTCTTTCCATTCACCGCTTCCAACCGCGCCCGCTTCACGCGCCTTGTACATCTCGTTCATCAATTCCATCAACGAAGAGACAATCGTGTTGAACTCGAATTGCTCGAAGTTACGCGTCACCTTTCGCAGGGTCTGGTGAACCTTTCGGCGCAGATTCTTTTTCACTTCATCGGAAGCAACTATCGGCCCGCCCTGAGCGGAGCGGAGCGTAGTCGAAGGGTCGGTGAACAGAGTCCACACGCGCCTCACCCATCTCGCGCTTCCTTCAATGCCCTGCGAGTCCCACGGCGCGCCCATCTCCCAGCGCGCAAAGAACATGATGTAGGCGCGCACAGTATCCGCGCCGTATTTATCCACCAGCACGTCGGGCGCAATCACATTGCCGCGGCTCTTCGACATCTTCTCATTGTCTTCGCCCAGCACCATACCCTGGTTGCGTAATTGCAACATCGGCTCGTTGCCTTCGGTGATGCCCGCATCGCGCAGTGCCTTGTGGAAGAAGCGCGTGTACAGCAGGTGCATCGTTGCGTGCTCGATGCCGCCCGTGTACGTGTCCACGGGCATCCAGTAGTTGTACTCGGCCTCATCGAACGGCCCCTTATCGTAATGCGGCGACAGATAACGCAAGTGATACCACGACGAGCACATGAACGTATCCATCGTATCGGTTTCGCGCGTGGCAGGTTCGCCGCACACAGGGCACGGTGCGTTCTTCCACGTCGGGTGCAGTTTCAACGGGCTTTCGCCAGTCGGCTTCCATTCAACGTCTTCGGGCAGCATCACGGGCAACTGGTCTTCGGGCACGGGGTTCCAGCCATGCGCATTGCAATGGATCATCGGGATCGGCGCGCCCCAATAGCGCTGGCGCGAGATCAACCAATCGCGATAACGATAATTCACCGACTCTTTGCCAATGCCTTCCTTTTCCAACCAGTCAATCACTTTGCTGATGCCGGGATTCTTTCGACCTTTTTCTGTGTTGACCTTCGTCCCGTTAAACGGACCTGAGTTGATCATCACGCCGTCACCGATATAAGCGGCCTCTATCTCACCTTCATCCGCTTCGCTCTGGACCTCAGGCTTGATGACCGGTACGATGGGCAGATCATACTTCCGGGCAAATGCAAAGTCACGCTCATCGTGCGCGGGGACAGCCATGATCGCGCCCGTGCCGTATGTCATCAAAACATAGTCCGCAATCCAAATCGGGATGCGCGCCTGATTGACTGGGTTGATGGCATAGCCGCCGGTGAACACGCCTGTCTTTTCCTTGTCCACCGCGCCGCGTTGAATATCCGATTGACGCGCGGCTTGTGCTTTGTATTCTTCGACGGCGGCCTTGTTTTCAGGCGTGGTGATTTCATCCACCAACGGATGTTCAGGCGAGAACACCATGAACGTCGCGCCCCACAACGTATCGGGACGGGTGGTGAAGATTTCGATGGGGTGTCTCCCCTCTCCCTGTGGGAGAGGGGCAGGGGGTGAGGGCGGTGCAGTGTGAAAAATCACCGACGCGCCTTCGCTGCGATCAATCCAATTCGTCTGCAGAGTCTTGACCGTCTGCGGCCAGTCAATGCCATCGAAGTTCAACAGTTCATCGGCATACTTCGTGGTCTTGAAGAACCACTGGTCCAAATCCTTCTTGATGACGGGCGTGCCACAGCGTTCGCAATGGCGGTCGTCGCCCCAGACTTGTTCGCGCGCCAGCGTCGTGTTGCAGTTCGGACACCAATCCACAGCAGACATCTTGCGATAGGCCAATCCCATCTTGAACAACTGAATGAAGAACCACTCAGTCCACTTGTAGTATTCGGGATCCGACGAAACTGCTTCGCGTTCCCAATCGAACATGGCGCCCATCGAACGCAACTGCTTGCGCATCCGTTCAACATTCTGCGCTGTTCGCTTCATCGGGTGGACACCGTCCTTGATGGCCGCGTTCTCCGCGGGCAGGCCGAACGCGTCGAAACCCATCGGGAACAGCACGTTATAGCCCTTCATCCGCATGTATCTTGCGCGCGCATCCGACGGTGTCATCGCATACCAGTGACCGATGTGCAGGTCACCGCTGGGATACGGCAGCATCGTGAGAGCATAGTGCTTCGGCTTGCTCTCGTCAATCACCGAGCGATACAACTTGTCCGCTTCCCATTTGGCCTGCCATTTGGGTTCCATCTCGCGTGGATTGAAGGCGTTGTCGCGTTTGGTTTCCTTCTTTGCGGGCCTCGCCTCTGCCACTGGCTGGATTGCTGTTTCCTTCTTCTCGACAGGCATCACCGCTTTGGGTTGTTCCGTCACAGCCACAATGGCCTTCGTTGCCTTTTTCGGAGTGCCGACTTCCCTAGCACTGCCCGCCAGGGCAGGTGTAGTCGGCTTTGGTTTCGATGCAGCTTTCTTCGCGACAGGTTTTGTCACTTTCGCTTTGGGCGCGGCCTTCTTGGCCGCAACCTTCTTCGCAGGCGCGGTCCTTTTGGCGGTTACCTTTTTTGCAACAGGCTTCTTCCCCTTCGGGGACGATGTGGTCACTTTCTTGATCTTCTTTGCCACGATCTTCTTCGCCTTCACAACCTTTTTTGCCTTCGGCGCGGCCTTCTTCTTTTCAGTTGATTTCTTTTTCGTTACAGCCATTCTTACCTCATTGGTTTAAAGTATCAGGTTTTCCAGTATCACAGGTCAAGTTCTGCGCTTGACCTTCGACTTTCGACATTTGACTTTCTCAGGAGGCGCGCGAGAAGGCAGGACACCGCCTCAAAACTAAAGTTTATCTTCATGTTCATTCATGCCTCCTTTTATAATTTTAGGGCTTTCGCTTTCACGGAGTCCGAAGTCTCCCGACTTCGGCGCAAAATCAGGAGATTTTGCACTCCAGGCGAAAGCCCTGAATTTATGTCGTTGTGAGACGGCGTTCTGCCGTCGAAGCAACCCCCGCCTAAACGGTGGAAACTTCTCGATGAATCATTCTCCCTAAACAGGGGATTGCTTCGGGCTTCATCCTTCGACTTCGCTGCGCTCTGCTCAGGAGGAAGCCCTCGCAATGATATATTATTTCACAGCCGTCATCCATCCATATTGATCAGGGATTTCTCCACTGATAACGCCAAAGAATTGATCCTGGATCTTCTTCGTGATCGGCCCGCGTGAACCGTTGCCTATCTTGATCTTGTCCACCGAACGGATCGGTGAAACCTCCACAGCAGTACCGGTAAAGAAGATTTCATCAGCCACGTAGAGCATCTCGCGCGGAAAAGTCTGCTCGCGAACCTCGTAGCCCATGCCGCGTGCCAGGGTGATGACGTAATCACGGTTCACACCCAATAAGATGGACGCTCCCACAGGCGGCGTGTAGATCGCACCTCGATAAATCACAAAGACATTCTCGCCGCTTCCTTCGCTCACGTAACCATTTACATCCAGCGTAATGCCTTCCACGAAACCCAGGTCACTCGCTTCCATCGTCACAAACTGCGAGTTGACGTAGTTCCCGCCGCTCTTGGTCATTGCCGCGTGCGTGTTGGGAGCCATGCGCCGCCAACTGCTGACCATCACATCCACGCCCTACTCGATTGCATCTGTACCGAGGTAGCGTCCGAACTCAAAGGCCATGATGGCAAACTCGGTCGGTGAGTTTCTGGCGTCCAATCCCATCGTCCCAACGCCCTTGTAAGCGAGCGGACGAATGTAGCAGGCTCCCAGTCCATTGCGGCGGACGGTCTCGATAATGGCGGAAGAGACTTGTTCCTGTGTGTAAGGCAGGTCCATGCGGACAATGCGGCACGAGTCAAACAGTCGCTGGACGTGAGGCTTAAGTCCAAGGATCGCTGGACCAGTTTTGGTTGAGTAGGATCGAATGCCTTCGAACACACTTGAGCCGTAGTGCAGGGCATGAGTCGTAATGTGCACGTTGGCATCGTCCCATTCGATGAACTCACCGTTACGCCAGATCCATTCCGATTTCGGTATCGCCATTCGTCTCTCCTTAAACAATAAAAAAATCCTTCATCCACTCAGGGACGAAGGATTCTCCGCGGTACCACCCGAATTACGTTTTCAAGCTGGAACGTTCAAACGCTTCAACGTTCAAACCTGCTAACGTCACTTTGGCTGCTATAACGGGCTGCTCCGTCACCGGCTACTTGATTTCACTGGTGAAGTCCCTCTTTCGAGAAACAGGCGAGTTCGGTCTTATTTTCTGGCATTCCCGTTCGATGCCGTTGAAGGGCTTCCACCTCACTCTCCCAACTCGCTGACGGGATGACCTACTACTCCTGCCATGACTTTTGTTGGTCGAATTTAAATTCGACCTACGATAGTGGACCCAGGGGGATTCGAACCCCCGACCTTCTCAATGCCATTGAGACGCGCTCCCAACTGCGCTATGGGCCCGGATTTCAGTAATTAGTTATTAAGGGTAATCAGTGAACAGCTTTGACGGACAGTGACTGATTACTGCTCACTGATCACTGTCCTGTGGACCTGAGGGGATTCGAACCCCTGACCTCCTCAGTGCGATTGAGGCGCGCTCCCAACTGCGCTACAGGCCCATCTTTAAGGCGAAGGACATTCTACCTGAGGGGTAGGGGGATGTCAAGCAAATTTTAGATAAAGACTTCGGAAACCTGCTTCCAAAGCCTGTGTTTAACTTGTCATCTTCTGTTCATGTAGGTCACTTATATTTCTGGTACTCTTTTTGGAGGATAAATGAACGTCAAATTGAACTTCTGGGTCGATCTCGCCACTTTTGCCGGGTTCCTGGTGGCAATGGAACCGCGCGCCACCGGCATTACCATTCACGAATGGTTCACCGTCGCCGCGGTGGGAACTCTCATCGTCCACTTCGTCCTGCATTGGGACTGGTTCATGAAGCTCACCTCGCGCTTCTTCGTGAAGTTATTTCACAGTTCCCGCCTCAACTACCTGCTTTCGATTCTCGTCTTTATCGGTTTCATTTCCATCATGGTCAGCGGATTGATGATCTCCGAGCGCGTCCTGCCCTTCTTCGGGTTGGACGTTCCGGCCCGGTTTGCATGGCGGCGCATCCACGATCTCGCCTCCAACCTGACCCTTTTGCTGACCGCGGTCCATGTGGCATTGCGCTGGGATTGGGTGGTGGCCGCCTTTACCCGCATCCTGATTGACCCATTCAGGAAACCGCGTAAAATAGACCCTGTCCTTGCCGAAGAAGATGGCATTTAATCGAGGGTTGTGATGACATTTCTATTCCGCTTTATTATCGTACTTGCCGCTGCCGTTGGGCTTGGCGTCGGACTCTACTATACGGTCCAAATGCTCCCCGATGATGTACCCAGCTTCGATCCAGGAGATGCCAGGGTCCGGCTTGAAGGGGATAACAGTCAGATCGGCGAATCCAGCCTCCGCCCCGAGGAGAATCGGCCTGAAGGCTTTGAAGGCGGCGAAAGGGACCGCGATCGGGGCATCCGTCTCTACGCGCTGGCCGGTGTCATTCGTCGTTTCGTGATGTTTTCCGTGATCACGTTTATCGCGGTCGTGGTCTCGAAATTGCTCAAAAGAAAACCTGCCAGGGCAAAAACACAGACGAGTTAATTCTTTCGGCGGTGGAATTTTCCATCGCCGAATTTTTATCCTGCCTCTTGCCCTCCGGGGTTTCTCATTGTATAGTGGTGGAAAACCATCGAGGGAATCCCATGACCGAATCCACGCCCCGCCCCGCATACCGAATAGCCGACCTGCACGAAACCGACCGCCCGCGTGAGCGGCTTGAGTCGCTTGGCCCGCAGGCATTGACCAACGCCGAATTGATCGCCATCCTCCTGCGCGTGGGCGTGAAAGGCGAGAGCGCTGTGGACGTGGGCCAGCGCCTGCTGAATAAATTCGGCGGGTTGATCGGCCTGCACCGCGCACAATTCGATGACCTGAAAAACCAACATGCCATGGGCACGGCCAAGGCATCGCAGATCAAAGCCGCGATTGAGTTGGGGAGAAGGCTTACGCTGGAATCGCCCGAAGAACGGCCGGTAATCAACAGTCCCGCAGATGCGGCCGCGTTGGTGCAGTACGAGATGTCTGCGTTGGAGCAGGAGCATCTGCGCGTCATCCTGCTGGATCGCAGGAATCGAGTCCTGGATATCGAGGAAATCTATAAAGGCTCGGTCAATTCTTCGCAGGTGCGGATCGGCGAATTATTCAAGGAGGCCATCCGCAAGAATGCCTCGGCGCTGATCGTCATTCACAACCACCCCAGCGGCGACCCAACCCCCAGCCCCGACGATGTAGCCATCACACGCGCCATCGTGCAATCGGGAAAGCTCTTGGATATTGACGTGCTCGATCATCTGGTGATCGGACAGGGCAGGTGGGTTTCGTTGAAAGAGAAGGGGCTGGGTTTTGTTTGAACCCAAAGTTACATGCTTCGACGCACTCCAAACTCGGAAAACTCCCCCGTTACTTCCTCCCAATCCACTCTCGATTCATCCACCCGCGAAGCGCGCGGACCTTGTTTCATTAACTCGATAAATCGCTCCACCTTTTCCCGCGTCCCCTCGGCAACTGCTTCAACTTCGTCATAGCCCACGTTTCGCACCCAGCCTGTTATCCCGCCAATTTGGTACGCGCAGTATTCCACGTGCGCGCGGAAGCCCACGCCCTGCACGCGTCCCTTCACCCACACGTGCGCCCGTATCAAATCATTTTGATTCGCGCTCACGCCTCCTCCTTTCACGGAATATATCGATCGCGCCCCAGATCGGCACAAGCAGCACCAAAATCATAAGCAGGACAAACGGCGAAAGGTTTCGCATCGCGACGCCTGTCACGTTCTGCCCCAGCACAGACTCACGCCAGCGCGTCTCAAGCTGGCTCAATGGCGTGCTCAAAGCGCGCGCCGCGCCAAGTTCGCAACTTAAACCGTCCACATAAGCATTGGCCAGTGACATCAATCCGGTTGTGCCATAAGTGTTGTGCAGGTAGGTGGTAAATGACTGGGACTGGGCATAGGCCAGAAACGCCCGGCCAGAATCGGGGGGGAATGAATCGCACAAGTCTGCAAACGGAAGCAGGGAATCGTTTTCGCTGGCAATCGTCAGGGCCTGGGCGTAATCGGGATTTGGGTAGAGTTCCACCATTGATGCAATGCCCTCGCTCAACCACACAGGCAAACGGTCATACCCATCGCCGAGCAGGTGGTACAACATCACGTGCGCGAGCTCGTGCGGGATCTCGGTTTCCATTTCAATGGACTGGCCCGCACCCGGCGCGATGGAAACCATCACCACACCGAGTTCAGGGTTGGCATGTCCGCCCACCCACGTTTCGCCGCCCAATTCCAGTGCGCCCTGCAAATCGCCGATGTTCGAATAAATGTAAATGTCGAGCGGCGCATCGAGCGAGAGCGGGATGATATCGTTCATTGCCAGCAGGCCTGCGCCCGCCGCATCGAGCGCGCCCTGGCCGAACGCGTCGTCGCCATCGTACCAGTGAACCGTCACCGGGCCGGAAACGGCCTCGCGCCACGGGAAACGATTATCTTCGTAACGAAAGCGGATTGGCACACTGGTGTACGTTTTATCGTCGGCCAGTGTCACCTGATACCAAAACACGATCGTGCTGAACGGCGGCAAAACATTCTGCGACGCGTCGTATCGAAAACTCACCGTGCCGTCTTCGCCCACCTCAAGCGTCTCGACCCGCGTCACTTCCTCGTTCACTTCACGGAACAAGATCGAAGCCTGTTTAATGGGGACCGGGGCATTCAGCCGCGCCTGGAACGTGATCTGCTCCCCAAAAACGACCACCACCTGGGCATCCTTCACCTCGATCCCACCCTGACCTTGAACCTGCCGCGCGTTAAAAAGAATTAACGCGGCCATCACAAGAATTACCGGGAGAAACGAGCGGCGGGAAACGAGTGACGAACAGCGATTCATAAATGACTGTGTTAGTTTCATCATGGACTCCCCAAATAGACCAGCAACGGCGTAAGTGTGAACGGACTCAGGATCGTGCCTGCGAATACAATCGCGGTGACAAGCGGCGGCTCAAGGCGATATTCCGAAGCAAGCACGGTGGTGGCTACCGCGGCAGGCATGGAGGTCTGAATGACCGTTCCCTGTTTCGCGGCGCCGGATAGGCCGAACGGGGTCGCCAGGAGCAGGCCAACAACGGGAGCGGCGACCAGGCGAATGAAGGCGCTCAAGCCCAGCGCGCGGAAACTATGCGACCATTCGACGCGCGCCAGCTCCAGCCCAAGCAGGACGAGCATCACCGGGATACTGCCATTCGCGGCGATCTCAACCGCGCTCCTCAGCGGGGCGGAGAGGTTCACATCCATAACGTTTAGCAACGCGGCCAAAAGCACTCCATAAACGGTCGGTACTTTGAACAGGCCCAGCAAAGCGGACTTCAAGTCCATGCGGCCGAGGGAAGCAATGACCACGCCAACGGTGTTGAACAGGATCGTGGTCGTCACAAAATACAACGAGGCATAAGCCAGGGCTTCATCGCCAAAAGCCAGTTTGACCAGCGGCAGGCCGTAGTTGCCCGTATTGCCGAATGAAGCGGTCAGGATCACCGCCAGCAGGAGTGGACGTTCCAACTGAAAGAGTTTGCCGAGCAAAAAAGACAGGATGCCCATCACGGCGATCACCGCTGCGGTAAAACCCATCGTCAGGATTGCAGTGTGAAGGTTCAACTTGCTGTTCAGCAGAAGGTTGAACACCAGCAAGGGACTGAAAAGATAAAAGACCACACGTCCCAGAGTGCGAGGGTCAACGACGAGGGTCTTTCCAATTAAAAATCCCGCCCCACCGATGAGCAGTATGGGCAGGAGATTGTTGGCGAAGGTTGTTAAGAGTGCGGAGAGGGTCATGATGAAAGAAGATTCGCGCTGAATGTTCTTCGACAGGTTCAGGATGCAATTACTTCGCGCTGAACGCAGTCGAAGCGCATTTGAAGCCTCATCCTTCGACCCTTCGACAACGTTTCCCTGGCCCGAACACCAGGACGGGCGATAAACTCAACGCGGCGGCTCAGGACGCACTCAGTCCCCCGCTCGACGCGAATGTTTACTCTTCGTCGTCATCAAGGAGGTCATCGTCCGAATCAAGGGCCAGCAGGTCGAATTGTTCGAGTCCCTCGGTGAACTCGAGGTTTTCGAGCGCCTCTTCGAGATATGCCGTCAGTTCGTCGTCTTCAGCCTGATCGAGCAGATTCAGCAAATAAATGCGTACATCCTCACCGCCGACCTGCGAAAGCGACCAGATGATCGCGCTGGCAACCGCATCGTCATCCTCATCCTCGAACATCTTGAGCAGGATTGCGCGCGCGGAGGCTAATCTCAATTCGCCTGCGGCTTCCACGGCGGCCAGGCGGACGCGCGGATCTTCGTTCAGCAACATGCCCACCACTTCATCCTCCCAGCGATCATCGCTGGAGCGTCCCATCGCCAGGAGGGCGCTGGCTGCCCATTCCGGGTCTTCGCGGTTGAAGGCAGATTCAATGACCGTAGTCACCTCCGGCCGCTCCGAGAAGCCCAGTGATTCCAGCGCGCGGCGGCGCAGGGATGGCGGGTTGTCGCCGCTTTCAATCGCGAGCAGAATATCTTCCGCATCGTGGTGAAGTTTCTCGGGCAGTTCTTCCAATTCGCCGAGCATCACGAATTCGCCCAACAGGGTGGCGGCTTCGAGACGCGGTTCAAGCTCCGAGTCATCTTTCAGGATTTTGATAAAAGTGGGGACGAGTTTGGGATCGTCACATTCCGCGAGCAGGCGGATGGCGCGGGCGCGCACGCCGGGGTCGGCGTCTGTCAGCAGGGCGCGTCCCAGGTCATCGAAGGAGACGAGGGTGTCCGAGTCGAGGAGAGATAAAAGCTTTTCGAGCAGGACCAGTTTTCGGGTCGGTTTGACGCGGGGCCACGTCTCCAAAAGTAATTTCAGGGAGGCGGGGTCGATATCCGAAAAATAGGAAAGGTAACGGGACGGGAAGTCCTTTTGGGTATCGATCAATGAATCGAGGATGGTTTGGAATGAAGTCTGTTGGGCCATGATTTATGGAAATGGAACCTGCACGGGGTTGATGAAGTCCATCGCGTTGACGAACAGCATGAAGACGATCAGCAGGAGCATCGCCATGCCGTTGACCATGTTTTCCCATTCCGTCGGGATGCGTTTGCGGAAGAGGATTTCGGGCAGGGTGAAAAGAATACGCCCGCCGTCCAACGCGGGGATGGGCATGAGATTCATAACGCCAAGCGAAACGCTGAGTATGCCGATGAGTTGGAGTGTCCAATTGGATGGACGCTCGCTCGTGCCAGGTGTGGCGGCCTCCTGGCGGGTCTGAACGTCTTCTTGTACCGCGACGCCAAATAAATCGTAGATGCCTTTGAAACCCACCACGCGCGCCTCTTCAGGAGCAATGACGCCTTGAACGAGCGCAATTGGAAGGTAGGCGATGCTTCCGGCCTGAAGAGCCGTGATCGTGAAGCCGCCGCCGACCATTTCTTTGAACGTTGCGGGGCGGGTTGCGGGGGTCAGGCTGATGCCAAGAGCGCCTTGTTGTTTTGTACGGCTGGAAAGCGGCGTAGCTGTAATGAGCAATTTCTCCGTGCCGCGTTCGACCTCCACTTCAATGGGTTGGTCGAGATTTGCCTGGATGATGCCGATGGCCTGGCCTACATCTGTGATCTCTTCCCCGTCCAAAGCAAGAATCCTGTCGCCTGATTGTATGCCGGCTTGTTCGGCGGGCGAATTAGGGGAAATACCGGCAACGCCGATCGGACCGGAAACGGCTACGCCTTCCAATCCGATTAACGCGGTAAAGACAATGATTGCCGTGAGCAAATTCATGAGGGGTCCGGCGAAGAGCACAACCAGTCTGCGCCACGGGCTGGCCGCGGCCAATCCGCCGGGTACGTTTGGATCGTTTTCACCTTTGGGGCGCACAAATCCGCCGAGCGGCAAAGCGTGGATCGTGAACTCGGTCCCCTGCCATTTGAAGAGCGTGGCTAATTTGTAAGAGGGCAGGCCAAAGCCGAATTCTTCCACTTCCACTTTTGCCCAGCGCGCGGCGATGAAATGTCCCAACTCATGGAGAAAGATCATTCCACTTAAAGCAAGCAGGAACACCAAAAATGTCGTTAAACCTGAAACCATTATCATATCCTTTCTCACACCTGCGTGTGCCGAGGCGATTATATCCCGATTCGATTGGGGAGACTTTAGTATCGGATTAGACGATTCGCGCCGGCCCGCCGACTTTGGCGACGAGCACATCCCTGACCCCCGGCAATTCTCTCAATCGCTTCTCGACCGCCCCAACCTGCCCGGAAAGACAAATCACATGGACATTCGCCCCCGCATCCACCGTGTAAGCCGCGGGCAATCCGCTTGCGCGCCATTCACGGACGGCATGAAATATTTCAATCGTCGCTGATTGCCAGTACATCAGCGGCGGATTGGAAGTCATCATGACGGCGTGCATCATGTCTGAATCATGTTCGATGATATTTGCGAACCCGTCGAAGTCGCGTTGCAGGATCGCATTGCGGCAAATATCCAGCCTGCGCGGCGCATCATCCACACGCGCGGCCTGCAAAGGGCTGGTCCATGCAAGCGCGTGGCCTTCGGTGGAACCTGTCCTTTTATGTCTCGTATCAACGATTGCCACACAATCCGCCAAATCCCAGTGTTCGGGCGGCGCAAAAGATTCGGCCACCGAGTCGCCGTCGCCTGTGCCCATTTTCCACTCCACGAATCCCGATGGGATCGAACGCGAAGCCGAGCCGGAACCGCGTCGCGCCAGGCGTGAGAGTTGCGCTTCGTTTAAATTCAGTCCTGCCGCTGTGGATGAAGCCAACGCAAGAGCCGCGAACGCCGCGGCAGACGATGCGATCCCTGCACCTGCGGGAAAATTGTTCCCGCTCATCACCTCGGCATTAGCCTTTATACCCGCCATCTCACGCACCATGTCCAGAATATATGAAACGCGCTCCAGCCCCTTGCCCGTCGCTTCATGCCCATTGATGATCAACTCGTCAAATGGCAGTGACGGTTGAAAGCTCACTGTCGTGCGCGTGAATAATCCATCGAGGTTCATCGAGATGGAGCCATTTGAGGGGAGGCGCAAGGCATTATCGCGGTTGCCCCAGTATTTGATGAATGCGATGTTAGCGCAAGCGACACTGGTTGAGGTTGAAGTAGACATGTTGCGTAAATCACCTTTTCGTTATTTTCTGTTGCCAGTTTACCACGAACGTCAAACAGTTCTAACAGCTGACGTTTTTCATCGAAATCTGCTGTATCAACACGATCACGAATACCATCGCAGAATTCCTGTATTTCCGAGATTTGGCTATCTCTAAGAGTTAACTTCTCGATGGTTGATGAAATCTCCAAATGTTCCTTCCTGAGATTGATGATGTTGTTTTCCAGGCGTAACTTTCGCTCAGTTAGCATACTTCTTTCAAAATCACCAGTAAGGTAAAGATCAAGAATTTTCCCAAGTTGAACTTCCTGGTCGGCGACCTGGTTTTCTATCATGGCAAGGCGATCCAGTAAGACTTGATTTTCTTCAACCGAGTCGCTTTGTTTTTCCTGCAACCCTGCGATTAGTGCCTGTGGATTTTTGATCAGGCTTACAAGCCAATTCCACATGGTGAAATCCACATCCTTACCTCGAAAAGCAGGCGCGTCACATAAGCTGACAGGAACCTGCTCTTTTCCGCCGCAGTAATAATAATGATTTTGGTGACGGGTTCTTCCTTTGTAAGTGTAATTACACTTGGCGCACCGAAGCCGGCGTCCCAACAAGTATTTATGTTTTGCGCTTCTGTCAGACTGTTCAGCGTTCACTTTTATTCTTGCTGTTGCCCGCTTAAATGTTTCCTCATCGATGATGACTGGAACTGTTACAGCAATCCATTCATCGCGAGGTCGTCCTACTTGCTTCCCAAAGCCACATTTAGGCTTGGGTTTACGTTTTTTGCCGTCTTCCATCATCTTTGTCTTACCGTAATACCAGGTTCCGGTATAGGTTTCATTTCCAAGGATACGACGGATCATCGCAGCGGCCCAGACGCCCTGATCCCGTTTCTTGAAGAAGTGGCTCTGTTTATCGCCACGTGTTGGCACACCCATGTTAGTTAGTTTTATTGCTATTGCATTCATGGACAACGGCTTGCCTGTCTCGTCTCCATATAAATACCAGCTAAAAACGGCGCGGACTATTTCCGCCTCCTCCTCATTGATCTCAAACCAGGCTTTGTGTGGTTCTGAAACAACACTGTACCCATAGGGTGGTCGTGATCCGACCAGTACAAATCCACTCATTGCCTTACCGCGCTTGCCGCGTTTACTGCGTTCGAGGATCTTTGCTTTTTCATACTCTGCGATGCTTCCACGAATCTGTTTTTGAAGGCGACCTTCATCCGAGTCATCATACTGACCAATGACATATTCAATGACCGCCCCATCCCGCATAAATTCCTCTTCGATTAATGCCTGATAGATGCTTTTGCGTGCAAGGCGGTCCACGTCATACACAATCACAACATCCACATCTTCATTAGCCAAAAAGTCGCGGACGTTGTTCAATTCCGGACGATCAAGACTGGCGCCACTGTAATCCTCTGAAAAAATATGCAGCAGGACATAACCGCGTTCTGCGGCGTATTGCTTGCAAGATTCGATCTGTGTCTGAAGGCTATATCCCTTGGTTTGTTCATCGGTGGAAACACGTGCATAAATAACGGCTCGCTTGTTCATTAGGTATCACTCCAACATTCAATGGTTTTATAAATGAAAGGCAGTCAGGGACAGGCAGCCGTGCCGGAAAGCTGCCTGTCCGATTTACATCCGTTCCGGGGAGTCCAGCTTTTCCTGAACTTCCGTAAACAGATCAGCGCCCAGGATTTCGATCTGAATATCCGTAGGCAGACCCAGTCCGTTGACCAGGTCCGCCAGAATCAGACCGACACTTCCTCGGATGGACAATAGGCTGGCGTTGCCAGCGGCGGTCTGCCACTCCTTGCGGAGATTGGCAAGCGTGCCAATAAGGTGGAGTTGTTGATTGGGGGGTGTTTGAAACATAGGCATACTCCTTTTAGGTTGGGGAGCGCCTGTTTTCATCCGGCAGGAAAACGAAAGCGCCCCGATGGAATCCACCAGGGCGTTTTCGTCAGGCTGATATAATGCAATCAGCCCTTCCCTCCGCCGCGTCGGTGGGTTTGGGTTAGGGCCGTGCCTGTGTTAGCGCACATGTACGGCCCGTTTCTTTCACTGGTTATTTCATTGCCAGTAATGAAATTATAGCACATACATTCTAAATATCAACCCCCAAAACTTTGCACTACTGTTCGTTGTTACGGTGAATTGGTTTTCGTCCGCGCTTCTCCCCTTGCGTCTCGCGGTCTTCCATGAACTTCAACAGGGATTGCCGGCTGACCTGCCAGGATTGCCCCCACTTGCGTCCTGTGATTTTTTTGGCGCGAATCAACTTACGAATGTAATCCAATTCGTAGCTGCTGATACGCGCCGCTTCGTAGGTGGTCAACCAGTCTTCCATATGATCTCCATGCCAATTATAACCGTGCCATGTTGTCTGGCGCTATTCTGTTTTTAAGGTGCCGCATTCCTTTTAACCTGCGGCACTATGGTTTCTTTATCGTATGCCTATGAGTTGGACTACGAGTTTTTTTAAAAAATTTTCGGGTAAAATAAACGCCCTATGAATCAAGAGCTTCCCGTGCGGGGTGGTTCTAGCTTTCCCAAAAGAAAACTGCTCCTTCTAATACTCATCATTTGTCTGGGGGTGATCATTTACTCAGTGCTGGCCCGTCTGCACCATCTTGTGGAATCCTCCTTCGGCAATGAATTGGCTGTTGTCATTGTCGCCGGAGTGACCATTGGAATTCTGTTTCTAATTCTGGTTGGGATGGGACTTGGCGGCGTGCTCGAATGGGCCGTTTGCAGGCGTTTCCTGATTTTCAAAAGGAAGCCCCTGCCAGGCGGCAGGCTTGAACTTTTTCTAAAGCTATGGGGACACAAGTTTGAAGAAATTCCAGCGTCTCAGCCAGTCGAAGTGCCATCGGACGAAATGCCACCCGGAATTACGATGACCGACATTGAGGAATTACTGGTTATTACCGGACAACGCAAGCGGGGCGGAAAGAAAAGCCTGCATCCGGACGAAACCCAATTTCGGACTGCGCGCGACTGGATGATCATGCAGTCGCATGGTACATCCGTCACTTTGCAGCAATTCCTGGAGGAGCGTTTTGGCACGGCTCCCGAAACCGGGATGCCGCTGGTTCCCAACCAAACCTTCTATGGATGGCGAAATAAGTTTCTCAAGGAATTGAAAAAATATAAACATGCACAATCCAAAAGAAAATGATGCAGTTCAGAATAATCTGTATCGTTTTTCGCCTGTCACAATCTCGTAGAATAGTCGTAGTCTAAACCATACTATTACCATAGCCCCAGATGTTAAAAGAGCCGCCGATGCGCGGCTCTTTTTCATTCCATGCCGCGGAAAGGAGACTATGGCAAAAGTAATTGTTTATCTGCGGGAACAGGAACGCAGTGCGCTGTACGAACTGGCGACGAAGGAATACCGCGCGCCCAAGGCTCAGGCGGCCCTGATCATTCGCAAGGAATTGGAGAGGCTTGGTTTGTTGGAAACGGGTGCGGAAAATCAGGAGGAAAAACATGACGAACGATGCGCCTCCTGAAATCAAAGAATACACCCCGGAACAACGCAAGCTGCTTGCAAAGGCATACCGCTTGATTTTGAGCTGGCCCCGAAAAATAGCCGAACAGGTTCAATCGACTGCATGCTCTGATGAAATGACTGCTTCAAGGAAACCCGCACTACCCCCCAGTATAGATGTGGCTTCCCTCCCGGAAAACAAGCAAGGCTAGTCCCCATGTTTGAAGGGATATTGATCGGACTGATTCTGTTCTGCGCTCCCATCCTCATTGGGATTGCGGTTGTTTTACTGTGGAAACGACTGTGTTAGCGATGCCAGAATCAGGCTTCTCAGCAAGGAAATGAAATGTCCACAAAAGTAATTTGTATCGCAAATCAAAAGGGCGGGGTGGGAAAAACCACCACTGCCGTTTCCCTCGCTCATGGTCTCTCTCAAAAAGGAAGACGGGTCTTATTGATCGATCTCGATCCACAGGGACAATCAGCGACTGCATTGGGCCGCAGCCCGGAGCCCGGCGTATTTTATCTGCTCACGATGGGCATGACCCCACAGGAGACCACCTTCGTGCAATCCTGGGTGCGCTTCTCGGGACGGGAAGGTCTGTATCTCCTGCCCGGTGATCAGCAAACGATGGCAGCACAAACCGTGCTCAATGCGCAGGATAAACCCATCTCGGCCATTCGCCATTCAATCAACCGCTTTTTCAAAGATGGACTGCATTACATCATCTTCGATACGGCGCCCAGTGTGGGCGGCATCCAGGAACGTGCGGTCTGGGCTTCCGACCTGGTGATCGTACCGACTGCGACCGAATTCCTGTCCGCAGATGGCGTCGGCAAGATTCTGCTCATGTTGAGCATTCTGCAGGAGAAGAAAAATTGGCGAGGCAATTTGTTGGGAATCCTGCCGACGTTTTATGACGAACAAACTCGCGAAAGCAAGTCCACCATTGAAGACCTGCGCGAGCGATTCGACACAAGTGTGCTGTCTCCCATTCATCGTGCAACCCTGTTGCGGGAATGCGCCGCGCAGGGCCAGACTATTTTTGAGATGGATCCGCTTTGCCGCGCCGCCAAACAATATCAAGCCCTGACTCAGATGGTATTGAAGTTTTAGGAGACCGTCATGTCGAAGAGACGTAATCCATTTGAAACCCCCGAACCCGCCCCAAGCGTGACAATCCCGCCGAGCATTTATGACTCTTTGCGCGTGGCTGCCCCCCGCAAGCGCAACCGTCAGTGGGAAAAAGAACATCAGAGTCACAAAGTAGTCTATCGCGGTGTGGACCCTAAATTGTCCCTGAAGGTTAAGTCGATTGCCGGTGACCTGCTTATAGTGGATAAGGGAATTTAGACACAAAAACGGGCATAATTAAGGTGCAGTTTCCGGAGAAAACCATGCCCAAAAGAAAACGCCTATCTGCTATTCAAAAAGCACAGATCGTCTTGGAGGCAATCCGAGAAGACAAGA
>JACRLC010000100.1 GCA_016235425.1 Chloroflexota bacterium
TGAAGCATTGAGAACAATTTCACCTAGCTTTGCAGGTTTTGTATCCCATCGAACATTTTGTTCGTAATTTGCCCATTCTGGGAAATTATTTGTAAGTGCCTGGTTTAGTTCTTCCTCTGTTACTCCCCAGGCAAAGATTTCATCACTGCTTAGGACATACAGTTTCCCATCTTCGTTGACAATCGTGCAACCGGGCGGGGTGCCAGGTTCAGGAGTGGCGGTAAGGGTGTTCGTCTGTGTCGGTGTAATCGTATTGGGGATAGACGGCGTGACAGCAACAGTAGGCGTCATGGGAGTCAAGGTGAAGTATGGGGTGTAATTGGGGGACGCGGTCGGTTGAATCCCACCTTGCCCGATGCAGGAGGTCGCGTTAAGAAGAATTAGTACAAGAAATGCAAAGAGCAGGAGCTTGCGGTTCATACATCCTTCTCCGGTAATTGTAAATATCTGTCTATTAGCAGTACTTAATTCTGCCCACCCGCACAACTTACCCACCGCGTAAACTTTACCTGAAATGATTGTAGCAAAAAAAACGTCTGTGTCAACATAAATTACAATATTGAAAAGCGAGTAGTGCAGTGTATGCTTACGGCAAATCATCTTGAAATCGCAATCTCGTTTCAATTCGCCTGATGCGCAAGGCATTGAGATAAGCGAATGTAGATTACTCGACGAGTGTTCGCAATGATATACAACAGTCGACAGCCTCGTGATAGGAAATGAGACTTTCGGCTTGTCATTTTATTAGCGGAGGTCAACATGACAAACAAATCAGCATTACAACGACGGATTCGATTCCTGCTTCTCTTTTTTGCCTTTGCTCTCACTGTGAGCGGACTGACAGCCATTCCTTTGCGGTGGGAACTTGATTTGCTCGATCAATGGTTTGGAGTAAATTCATTCATGTCACAGATATGGCCGTCCATGGCGGAATGGATCAGCCGCGTGAATAACAGCGTTCAGAATGGCTATGGACAATATCCATTGCTTGCGTATGGCACAGATTGGCTTGCTTTTGAACATGTGGTCATTGCGGTTGCGTTTATTGGGCCATTGCGTGATCCCGTGAAAAACATCTGGGTGATTGAGTTTGGGATGGTTGCCTGCATCCTCATCATTCCCTGGGCGCTGATATTTGGAGTGGTGCGCGACATTCCTCTGTTTTGGACATTGATTGATATGTCTTTTGGGATTTTCGGCTTCATTCCGTTGTGGTTGGTTCGAAAAGATATTCTTCGTTTGCAAACAATGACCTAGACCAAAATCATCCGCTTTTTTATTACAAAATTTGCCAAACATAAGACGATAGTCAATTGACGCGCAAAATGCGAGGGAGTACCTTAAGCACGCAAAATCTCAAGCTTCAAAAAGGAACACATCCCATGTCAATGAAGATCCTGGAAGAGTGCATCGCCTGCGGCGCGTGCATGCCCGAATGCCCCACTGAGTCCATCAGCGAAGGCGATGGCATTCTCTATGTGATTGATCAGGCCACCTGCGTCGAATGCGTCGGTCACAACGACTCGCCCAAGTGCGTTTCGGTTTGCCCGGTGGAGTGCATTGTAAAGGCTGAATAGTCTGCGGTATAATTTTTGACAATCGAATATTTACCTTCGGGGCAGGGTGAAATTCCCGATCGGTGGTAAAGCCCACGAGCCTCTTTGGGCAGTGACAGTTTCCTTTTTGGGAAACAGGCGCCGCATAAAGCAAGCATGACCCGGTGAAACTCCGGGGCCGACAGTGATAGTCTGGATAGAAGAAGGTTCCTTTGGCTGGCCGTGTGTTCACGCGGACAGGCTGTTTTGACGCCCCGAAAACGAACGTTGTTTTCGGGGTTTTTCGTCTCAGCCGCCTCACGCGTGACCTGTGGCCTGTCCTCACGCCCCGCGGTTTAATCTCTGCGAGGCGATTTTTTTTCGGAGTCCAACGACTCCTGTCGTTGGTGCAAAGTCGGGAGACTTTGCACTCCAAACAACCAACATGACATCACCTACCCTCCGTAACCTCCCGCGCGTTGCCAGCAAGAATCGTCACTGGCTGGGGCTTGGTTCCCTGCTTCTCGGTTTGTTTTGCTGGTGGCTGGCCGCGCGTGTTTCCGGCCTGCCCGCCTTCATTCTGCCATCCCCATCGGATGTGTGGACGCGCTTCATCAAGGCTTTGCTGGATGGCAGTCTGTTCGTCCATACGGGGGTGACGTTGCTTGAGATCCTGCTGGGGTTGGGGACGGGTGTTTTTCTCGCGACGGTTTTAGGTTATCTTGTAGCCAAGTCGCGGGCACTGGAACGCGCGCTTTCGCCGTATCTTGTGGCGAGTCAGGCGGTGCCGCTGGTGGCGATTGCTCCGTTGCTCGTCATCTGGTTTGGGCCGGGGATGTTCTCGAAGATGTTGATCTGCGCGTTGATTGTGTTCTTTCCCGTTTTGGTCAATACGGTTGTGGGTGTTCGCGCTGTGCCGCCAGCCCTGCATGACTTGATGCGTTCGTTACGCGCCTCGCGGCGTGAGATTTTGATCAAACTCGAAGTGCCTGCGGCTTTGCCTGTATTCCTTGGCGGGCTTCGCATCGGTGCGACACTTTCGGTCATCGGCGCGGTGGTAGGCGAGCTCGTCGGCGCAGATAGCGGACTTGGATTTCTCATCAACGTGGGACGCGGTCAATACGACACGGCGCTGGTCTTTGTAGCGGTGTTCACGCTGATTGCACTGGCGTTGATGTTGTATGGCTTTGTGATTCTGTTGGAGAAGAAGTTTTTGAATTGGCAGGAGCGTTGAACGTCAAATGTTCAATGTTAAACATTCAACACATCAAAGGAGATTCATTATGTTACGCAAGTTGGTTTTGATCATGCTTGGGATGGCACTCTTTCTTTCGGCCTGTGGCAGTTCACAGTCCGGGAATGAAGCGGGGAACTTGGTCCACATTAAACTGCCGCTTGGATATATCCCGAATGTGCAGTTCGCACCGTTGTATGTCGGAGTCGAAAAAGGATATTTCAAGGACGAGGGGATTGAGATCGAGTTTGATTATTCGTTCGAGACCGATGCGATGGCGCTGGTGGGCGCAGGTGAGTTGCAATTCGCGGTGGTTTCGGGCGAGCAGATTTTGCTGGCGCGCGCGCAAGAGCTGCCCGTGGTGTATGTGGCGGCGTGGTATCAGCAATATCCTGTGGCGGTGGTATCGAAAGCCGAGCAGGGAATCCTGACGCCCGCAGATTTGAAGGATAAAAAGATCGGCCTGCCCGGTTTGTTTGGCGCGAATTACATTGGGTTGGATGCGCTGCTGTTTTCCGCGGGTCTGACGGAAGCGGACGTGACGCTCGACTCGATTGGTTTCAATCAAGTGGAAGCGCTGGCAACAGACCAGGAGCAGGCGGTTTCGGTGTATGCCGCGAATGAGCCGGTGCAGTTGCGCGCGCAGGGTTATGAGATCAATGAAATCCTTGTGGCCGATCATGTGCAGTTGGCGTCAAACGGCTTGATCACGAATGAAAAGACGATTGCTGAAAATCCCGAACTCGTGAAGAGCATGGTCGCGGCGCTGGTGAAGGCGTTGGAATATACGATTACGAATCCGGATGACGCGTATGAGTTGAGCAAGGCGCACGTGGAAGGTCTTGCCGATGCGGACGAGGCCGTGCAAAAGGAAGTGCTGGCGCGTTCGATTGAGTTGTGGCAGGCCGAGCGTGTGGGTTTGTCGGATATGCAAGCGTGGGAGAATATGCAGGATACGCTGCTCAAGATGGGGCTGCTCACTGAGGCGTTGGATTTGAGCAAGGCGTTTACGAACGAGTTTGTGCCGTAGTTACGTGTGGCGTGTTGCGTGTTCCGTTTATGTGTTACGGAACACGCAACACGAATTAAGTATGGCGCGTATTTTACGCAGGTTTATTGAGATGACAGTTTCCAAATTCCCCATCCTCACAGTTCAGGATTTATCCGTTGTCTTCCCGGATAACAACGGCGGATTGAACGCGCTGGATGACGTTTCGTTTGAGGTTTGTCCGCAGGAGTTCATTTGTTTTCTCGGGCCGTCGGGTTCGGGCAAGACGACGCTCCTGCGAATCCTCGCGGGGCTTTTGCGACCCACTGAGGGACAGGTGCATTTTGTCCGCAGTCAGCAGCCGAAGATTGGCATGGTCTTTCAGCAGTCCAATCTCATGCCGTGGCGCACGGTGATGGACAACATCAAGCTTCCTCTTGAACTGGAGGGGATGGGTGAATCGAAGGCGCGCGTCCGCGCGCAGGAAATGATCGAATTGGTTGGACTTCAAGGCTTTGAGGACAACTGGCCCCGGGATTTGTCCGGTGGGATGGCGCAACGCGTGGCCCTGGCCCGGGCGCTCATCCATGACCCTGACCTGCTCCTGCTCGATGAGCCTTTTGGGTCGCTGGATGCGATCACCCGCGAACGCATGTGGACGGAGTTATCCCGCATCTGGCAGGCGCGCCAGCCCGTCACAGACGGGCCAGGAAAGACGGTCATCATGGTGACACATTCGATCAATGAGTCGCTGTTTCTGGCGGACCGTGTGCTGGTGCTGACGCAGAGACCGGGCAGGGTCAAACTGGATTTGAAAGTTGATCTACCGCGTCCGCGCAAGGAGGATATTCGTTACACCCCGCATTTTGGGAAACTGGCGCGGAAGTTGAGAGAGGCGATTGAGTAAAGTATCAGCCCTGCAAAGATTCGTGACTTTGCAGGGCCGATTATTTTATGGTACAACCACTTCAATGGATGGAACAGGAATCGGGGAAAGCATTTGATCCATTGGTAGTAGAAGCGTTTTCAACAATTGCAGATGGTTTTTGATATTCGAGTAACAATGCAGGCGGTAAGACCCGGAGAACAAATTCACGTATAAATGGTGTATAAACGCGAACGAACTCAACGATGATGCTTACGAAACGGGAGTAGTCAATGAACAACCTGTCTGCTATTGAGGTCCTGGGCCTGCACAAATCCTTCGGGGAGAATCGAGCTGTGCAGGGCGTCAGTTTTGATGTACAGCAAGGCGAGATTTTCAGCCTGCTTGGTCCGAATGGCGCGGGCAAGACAACCACGATTTCCATGTTGTGCTGTCTGTTGCGCCCGGACGATGGCGACGCGCGCGTGATGGGGCACTCCATCCGGGAAGATGCCATGGGAGTCAAGTCTGTGCTGGGGGTGGTTCCTCAGGATCTGGCGTTGTACGAGGACCTGACGGCGCGTGAGAACCTGGCTTTCTGGGGGAAAATGTATGGGTTACGCGGATCAGCCCTCAGGTCACGCGTGAACGAGGTGTTGGATGTCATCGGCCTGAGTGACCGGGCCAATGAACGGGTGGGCAAATATTCGGGCGGAATGAAGCGGCGTGTCAACATCGGTGTGGCGCTTTTGCACAAACCAAAAGTCATTTACATGGATGAGCCGACAGTCGGAATTGATCCGCAGTCGCGGCGCAACATTCTTGATAGCGTCGTCGCGTTGAAGGATCAGGGGATGACCGTGCTTTACACCACTCATTACATGGAGGAAGCCCAGGAACTTTCCGACCACATTGCCATCATGGATCACGGCAAGATGATCGCCTGCGGCACGCACGATGAACTGGTGAGACTGGTGGGCCACCAGACGCGCATTGACCTGACGCTGAATGTGGAGGCCGGAAGTGTGATGGTTGAATGGCGGGCCCTGGAAGGAGTGGAGCGCGTCATCGCTGAGGAGGACAGGATCAGCGTGCTTGTGGAAGACAGCAACCGCGTCCTGCCGCGTTTGTTCGAGGCGGCCACGCGCCGATCCGCCCGCATCACCTCCGTGGATATCCGCGAGCCAAACCTGGAAGCCGTGTTCCTGCACCTGACCGGCCGCGCCCTGCGCGATTGATTCCGTCATTGCGAGCGAAGCGAAGCAATCTCATGTTTCGCGGAGATTGCTTTGTCGCAGCGAACGCTTCTCGCAATGACGGTTGAAAGATAATTATGAAAATCATTGACATCGCTCTTAAAGACCTGACGCGTTCCTTTCGCAGTGCGTTCGCAGTCATCTTCATGTTCGGGATTCCACTGCTGGTGACGGGCATGTTCTATTTCATGTTCGGCAGCATTGCCAGCAATGGCGGGTTCAACCTTCCAAAGACAAAAGTCGTAATTGCCAACCTCGATGAAGGCGGGCCCAAGTTCCAGGTCAACCCGAAAAATATCCCCGGCGGCAAGGAAGCGGAGACGATGGGCGACCTGGTCGTCAGCATCCTGCAAAGCGAGGAAATGGCGGACCTGATCGAGGTCTCGTTCGCGCCGGACGCCGAGGCGGCTCGCGCGTCCGTGGACAGCCAGGCCTCCCAGGTTGCGATCATCATCCCGCCGGATTTTTCCGAACAGTTCGCGGACCTGGAAGAAGGGGAGGCGGTCATCGAGTTTTATCAGGATCCCACACTGACCATCGGGCCGGCCATCATGCGTTCCATCCTCAATCGCTTCATGGACGGGATGGCGGGCGTCAAAATTGCCGTAAACGTGTTCCTCGATGAAGCCGACACAAGCGACTACGCCCTGACCAGCCTCGTTGTCCAGCAATATCTTGATACCTCCCTGGCGCTGACGGAGGACTTGGAAGGGGAACTGCTGGATGTGCGCGCCCCGTCCAGCACACCACAGAGCGAATCGGCTAACAGCCAGAATCTTCTGCTTGGCATCATCAGTCCCATCATGGGCGGGATGATGGTCTTCTACGCCTTCTTCACCGGCACCTCCACCGCCGAAAGCATCCTCAAAGAGGAGGAAGAGCACACCCTGCCGCGCCTGTTCACCACCCCCACATCCCAAGCGACCATCCTGAGCGGCAAACTCCTGTCCGTGTTCCTGACCGTGTCCGTGCAAGTCGTCGTGCTGATTGTCGCCGCGCGCTTGATCTTCGGAATCCAATGGGGAGACTTCCTGCACGTGGCTTTGATGGCCGCGGGAATAATTTTTGGCGCATCCTCGTTCGGCATCTTCGTCAATTCTTTTCTGAAAAACACCAGACAGGGCGGTGTAATTTTTGGCGGAGTACTGACCGTGACCGGCATGGTCGGCATGATCAGCATCTTCGCCATGAACTCGCCAAATGCCGCGCGCATGGGAGATACCGTCTCGTTGCTGGTGCCTCAAGGCTGGGCCATACGCGGCTTGATGCAGGCAATGAACGGACAGCCGTTCAGCAGTGTGTTGATCAACACACTGATCCTGTTTGTGTGGAGCGCGGCCTTCTTCGCCATCGGCGTATGGCGCTTCAATAGGCGATATGTGTAAAAAAGAGATTTAGCACTTCCCATTTCCACCAGTAATCGGCGGTCGAGCAGCCCGAAGCGTTCTTCCCTGCACCGAACGCAGGACGGTGTGCTGAGGGCGTATCGAGACCACCACTTTCAAGCAAGGAATTTTTCGTTTTCTTGCAGCTTGGTGGTCTCGATACGGCGGACGAACACCGCCTACTCGACCACCGGAAAATGATAAGAATTAAGAGAACACCATGATCCGCATCCTCGACATCGCGTTCAAAGACCTTCTGCAATTATCACGTGACTTCAAGACCTTCATGTTCCTGATCATCATGCCGATCATCTTCACGTTCCTCTTCGGCTATGCCTTCGGCGGGTTTGGCGGCGGGGATTCGGATTCGCGCTTGCCGGTCGGATATCTGTCCCAGGATGACAGTTGGGTAACTGATGCGTTACACGATCTGCTTGCAGAGTCAGACGTGATCCGCCTCGATGAAAACGTATTCCGCTCAGCATCCGATTTGGAGAAGCTGGTCGCGGACGATGAACTGGCGGCGGCCATCATCGTCCCGGACGGGTATGGAAAAGCCGTCCTGAAGGACAAAACCGCTCGTCTCACCCTGATAGCTGATACCGGTTCATCCGCATGGACGACAATCCAGGCTGACATCCTGGCAACCGCCAGCCGGTTGGACAGTGCCGTCCGCACAGCGGCGATCATGGATGAACTCGCCGGGGAGCGGACGCCATTCAAGTACGCCTTCAAACAAGCCCTCTCCGCATGGGATGAACCACCAATCGCAGTGACCGAAACGACGAGTCCTGCCATCAAAAAGACAAGCAGTCAGGGCATGTCGCTGGCGCACACATCCCCGGGCATGATGCTTCAATTTGCCATCGCCGGGCTGTTAACTGCCGCGCAGATCATCGTCACCGAACGAAAGTCGCGTACCCTGCAACGCCTGCTGACGACGGCCACGCGCCGGGTCCACATCCTGTTCGGCCACTACCTGGCGATCTTCATCCTGATCTTTGCCCAATTCACACTATTGATTACTTTCGGCCAGTTCATCCTGAAAGTGGATTACCTGCGCGTGCCCAACGCGGCTTTGCTGGTGGCGTTCAGTGCGGCCCTGTGCATCTCAGCCATGGGCCTGCTGATCGGCATTCTGGCTCGCACCGAAGAACAGGCCATCATCTTTTCGCTTATCCCCATGTTCGTGCTCTCCGGTTTGGGCGGAGCATGGGTTCCACTGGAATTTACCGGCGCAACCTTCCAGATTATCGGGCACCTCTCACCGGTGGCCTGGGGCATGGATGGATTCGAAAACATCTGTGTACGAGGCCTGGGATTTGAATCGGTATTGCTCCCAGCCGGGGCACTGGCAGGCTATGCAGTACTGTTCTTCATCCTGGCCGCATGGAGGTTGGGCGCGGCCGAGGAAAAATAAACCTCATCAAAGCCCTGTCACCCGCAAATCCCAAGGCTTGACTAATCATCTCACAAGCCTGAGAATCCGTTGAAAGGAGATTTCCCCATGACCATGGATCGTTCTTTTATCGAACTCAACCGCGCATCCACCGGGCGCATCCGCGCACTGGCCGCGCGCCTGTCCGATGAGGAAATGCAGCACCCGGTCGGCGAGCACTGGACCGTGGCAATTACCCTGGCTCATCTGGCCTTCTGGGACAGGCGTACGATGTACGTCCTGGATATGACCGAACGCGGCGGCAAACTGTTCATCCCGGAAATCGATATTTTTGTGAACGACCTGTCCCTGCCGCTGTGGGCCGCCATCCCGCCGCGCGAGGCCGCGCGGATCGCCATCGAAACCGCCGAGACACTGGATAAACGGCTGGAAGACTTTCCGCCCGCGTTGCTCGAGGAAATCCATACGTACAACAAGCGCTGGGTCGTGCGCGCCTTGCATCGCGGCGAACACCTGGATGAAGCCGAGTCTGCATTGAAAAGTTGAACCTCGCTCCAATAACTTACCCCACAAACCAACAATCGCCGCGAAGAGGCGGATGAATTTATTTTAAAATTGATTTAGCGGCAAAGTTGTCACTCACTCAAAGTGACCGTCATTCAATGGGAGCAAAGTACCCTTTTCCCCCACGACTCCGATGCTAAAATCGCCCCCACACTAACCAATTCGAGGAGATAAGAAATGAGAAAGTCCAGTTGGCAATTCATTGTTTCGATTTTCAGCCTGGCCTCGTTAATGCTGGCTTGCAGTTCATTTTCCATTCCGGGGGTGGGCGGCGGGGATAACGCCATCCTACGCGACGATTTTTCGAACAGCCTCACCGGCACCTGGGGAACCGGCACAGACGCCGATAGCTCGGTGGAATACGCAAACGGCGGCTTGCAGTTCATCGTGTATTCGGAGCGTTATATTACGTGGTCAAACCCCGACAGCGAGACGTACGAAAACGTCCACGTGGAAGTGACCGCGAAGAACGACAGCACCGACCGCCTCGCCGTGTACGGCATCATCTGCGATGAGCAGGTCACGCAATCCTTCTACTACATCGGCGTAGCATCCGACGGCTATTACACCATCTCCAAGTCCGCAGTGGCGCAGGATGACGTGAGCCTCACCAGCGGAACCAGCACACTCGTTCCTGCGGACAGCACACCCTTCACCATCGGCGCAGACTGCGGCAACGGCACGATCACCATGTACATCAACGGACAGCAGGTGGCCTCGGTGCAGGATTCGACCTACACCAACGGCAAAGTCGGTTTGTTCGCCGGAAGCAACGACACACCGAATTCCGTCAACGTGACGTTCGACGATTTTGTCGTCACTGCTCTGTAATATACTTGGCACGGTCACAAATTGCGGTTTTGAGAATCGGCGAAATTAAACCGCGAAGCCCGCAAAGAACACGCATTTCCTTCGCGCTCTTTGCGATCTTAGCGGTAAATTAAAAGCGCAGAAAGTGACCGTGTTCAGTATAACAGAGACTTCGGACTCCGAAACCCGCCCCTGCGCCCGCGATGAGCGCAGGGGTTTTGATTGGGGGTATAATGCCCGCAATCAAAACGTAAGTTGGAATGGCAATTTTTACCGGTAGGAGAGAGCCGCCATGCCCGACAACCCGATCCCCCCAAACAACTGCGCAAGAATTGCTCAAGCCGCGCCCCGAGGCGTTGGGAGCAAAGTATAAACATGGGCCATCTTCTTCTTGAAGGCGGCGCGGAATTCGGCGGACAAATGTCCGGGCCGGATCTGCGCGCCATCGAACTGGCAGGCGGGTTCGACGCGCCCATCTGCATCATCCCAGCCGCGGCCGCGCCGGATCGCAACCACAAACGCGCCGGAGGCAGCGGTGTGCGCTGGTTCAAATCGCTGGGAGCGCGGGACGTGGAATCTGTAGACATCATCGACCGCGCCACTGCGAACGACCCGGCCTTCTCCGCTTCCATTCGGACCTCGAAACTGATCTACCTTCTCGGAGGCTTTCCGCGGCATCTGGGAGAGACTCTCGCGAACAGCCGCGCCTGGCAGGCCGCGTTGGAAGCCTGGGAGGAAGGTGCGGTGATTGCCGGCTCCAGTGCGGGCGCGATGGTTTTGTGCGAGCATTATTACGATCCTTATGAAAAGAAATTATTGCGCGGCCTGAACCTGGTCCCAAATGCCTGCGTTCTGCCGCATCACAACAGCGCCGGGAAGACGTGGGCCAAGCAGTTGGCCGCGCTTTTGCCGAATTCCCTGTTGATCGGCATTGACGAAGGGACGGGAATGATCAACTCTGCGGATGGCGGGTGGGTGGTATCCGGCGCGGGGGAGGTCACACTTTATAGAAACGGCGGCCAGATTGAGGTCCACGCGAGAGGCGATGATTTTGTCCTGTAATCCGCGTCTGTGAAACGCGTTTTTATCCTTATCAGTAGATCACGAAACGACGAGGAGAAGCCCGAAAACAGGGGTGCGGGCGCACGGCGTACGCCCGCACCCCTGTTTTCGGGAACTCTTTCAATTTTCGTGAAGTACTGCTTATAAAATGGAGGTCAATCATGGAAGTCGGTTTGAAGATCACGAGTGAGGAAATTCAGGGCAAGGTTCCGGTGACGGTCTTTCACCTGCGCGGCTGGCTGGATGCCCATAGCGAGGAGCAATTGCTGGCCGCCGCCCGCGACGCGTATGATGGCGGCTCGCGCCATCTCCTGCTCGATCTGGCGGATATGGATACGTTGACCAGCGCCGGGATGCGTGCCATCCAAAAAGTGTATAAAATGTTCTCGCCCGCGGGTGAACATTCCGAAGTGGAGCGCGTCAAGATATGCAACGCGCCGCCGCAGATCTATCACATCCTGGGTGTGACGGGCTTCCTGCAAAACATTCCGAACTACGAAAGCATGCAGGCCGCCCTTGATTCTTTTGAAAACATTTGAACACAATTAAAAATATATGGCAATCAACGGCCAGTTGACTGTCAGATCGTAAATTCCGACACTCAACAATAACAATCCACTTGCCAGATTGATCAACCGCGCCCGCATCGCGAACTGGCGCGTGATCCATCTTTGAGCCGCGCCGGAGAGAAATGACAATACGAGAAGCGGCATCCCAAAGCCCAAACCAAACCACAGGAAAATGTTGAGTTTGCTCAATGCTTCCGCGGCAGTAAGGGAGATCGCAAAAATACTGACCACAAGCGGGCCTGAACAGGGTAGCGCAATCGGCCCATACAACAATCCGTACACGAACGCGTTGATAAACGGGTGAGACAGCACAGGCACTCGCACCTGGGGAAGTTGTTTGAACGGATTGATGTTCAGCAACAGCAATACGCCCAGCGTGATGATGGTCAGGTCGGCTAGGGGGAGAACGAACGAGAGCGCCTTTCCGATTGAAACCGAGAGCAAAGCGATCACGCCGCCGAGCGCGAGCATCATCGTCAGCACGCCGGCAAGGACGAAGAACCCAAGCATATAGCGGCCAGGCTTGCCTTGCAGACCTTCCTGCCCGCCGCTGATGTAGGCAAGATAACCGGGATAGAGCGGCAGTACACAGGGACTGGTCGTTGCCAACAAGCCAAGAGAAAGTGAAGTGATGATGATTTCCATTTTTTTAAACAGGCGACAATCACTTCCGAAGTGACTGTCACCTGTTTTTTTTCCTTTTACATACCTTCATCCAGATACGGCTGGATGGCTTTCATCAAATCGTCCGCGCTCTTGAGACCGAAAGGCAGGGGATGAGCCGCGCCGTGCCTGTCAACCACAAGGATTGGTGTGAACGGAGGATTAAGGAATTGATCACCGTACAACGCCGCGATCTCATGCGAAACATCTGCGGATGCGATTGCATACAGCCAGTCGAAGCCTGTGCGATTTACGTAATCGTTTAATGTCTCCGCGCTTTCATTTGGGTCAATGTCAATCGTAAGGCTCACAAGGTCATCGCGGCTTCCGAGCACTTCATGATAGGCCTTGATCTGTTCCTGCTGGGACAGGCAGTTCGAGCACCAGACGGCCATTGTCTCCACCAGCACCACCTTGCCCTTGAAGTTATTGACCGTGAATGCCTGGCCCGTGCGCGCGTCGGTCAAGGAGGCCGAAAACCAGTCCGGGCTTTCCATCATCGCTTCCGGCATGGCGGTTGCCTCGTCCATCATCGCGTCAGCAGACGGGGTTTCGTGCGGCATCATCGCATCGGGTGTTGGGGTCTCGTCCGGCATCATGGCATCGGTAGTGGAGGTCCCGTCCGGCATCATGGCATCGGGTTTGTCCATCATTGCGTCGGGGGTGGGGGTTCCTCCGCAGGCAGTGAGAATGACTGCCATCAAGATCATTATGCTGAATAGTGTGTTTTTTGTTTTCATGGGAATCCTTTTCTGAATGTTGGTGACACGATGGTAGCAAAGCCTTCTTACAAAAGCCCTGCCAAATCCTTACGAAAGTATGAAATCTCCGCCCGGCCGTAATAATTTATTAATCACTGTCATCCAGGAATCAAGTATGATTTGATCATGGATAAACGCATCCTCGTGGTTGAAGACGAACCGAGCCTCGCAGAAGTGGTCAGCCTATATTTGAAGCGCGCCGGCTATCAAGTGCAGACCGCCTCCAACGGCAAACAGGCCATATCCTTTTTGGAGAAACAGATCCCGGACTTTGTGATCCTGGATATCATGCTCCCCGAAATGGACGGTCTCTCCTTGACGCGCTGGCTGCGCGACCGTTCCGACGTGCCGATCATCATGGTCACCGCGCGCCGCGAGGAGATAGACCGCATTGCTGGCCTCGAAATGGGCGCGGACGATTATGTGGTCAAGCCGTTCAGTCCGCAGGAGTTGGTGAGTCGTGTTCGGGCGGTGCTGAGGCGCACTGGACGGGATCAGGCTGGGGCGGAGTCTGATCGGGCGCTGTCCTTCGATGGTTTGGCAATCGACCCGCGTACGCGCGTCGTGACGGTAAAGGAATCAGAGGTGGATTTAACCGCCAAGGAATTCGACATGCTCTATCTTCTGGCACATTATCCGAAGCAGGTCTTTACGCGCGATCAACTATTGGAACGCGTGTGGGGAGGTGCGGAATATATTGACCCCGGCACAGTGACCGTGCACGTGCGCCGCCTGCGTGAAAAAATAGAAGAAGATCCATCCAACCCCAAACACTTATTGACCGTCTGGGGCGTTGGTTACAAGTTCGAACCGTGAAATCATCCATCTCTCCCATTCCTGTGATCACACGCTTCGCGTTGGGCGTTTTGCTCATCGTTGCGATTTCGCTTGCCATATTCAAAATGGTAATGGCGCCGCCACTGGCCGAGTTGGGGCTGATGGCCTTGTTCCTCGGCATCACGGCGCTCGTTTCTGCGCTGATCGGATACGGTGCGTACCGCCTCGGCTGGATAAATCTTTCCCCGACATTGCGCTGGTCTCTGCTCGGTGGGTACGCGCTTTCGAGCATCCTCACATTCTTTAACGTCTGGTTCTCCGCCCAATTGATGTTTGTCAGCGAACACGATCTTTTGCTCGCAATCGTGCTGCTCGTGTTTGCAGGCGGCATGGCCATGGCATTAGGATATTTCCTTTCAACCACCGTCACCGACCGCATCCACCTGCTCAAAGGCGCGGCGGAAAAACTGGCCGGGGGCGATCTAAAAACGCGCGTGCCTGTGCAGGGACGCGACGAAGTGGCCGCGCTGGCGCGCGCTTTCAATCAAATGGCGAAACAACTCGAAGCGGCAGACAATAGACAACGCGCACTCGAGCGCCTGCGCGCGGACCTCATCACCTGGGTCAGCCACGATCTGCAAACGCCGCTGGCATCCATCCGCGCCATCCTTGAAGCGCTGGAGGATGGCATGGTGGACGATCCCGAAACGGTCAGGCGTTACCTGAACACCGCGCAACGCGATGTGAGATCGCTTTCCGCGTTGATTGACGATCTCTTCCAAATGGCGCAACTCAACGCGGGCGGGATTCCTCTCGACCGCGCGCAGTCCTCACTTGCCGATCTCATTTCAGATACGCTTGAATCATTCTCCGAGCTGGCCTCGCGGCAGGGTGTCAAACTCGAGGGCAGTGTCGAATCAAACATCGATCCCGTTACCATGGACACCCAGCGCATCGGGCGCGTGCTCAACAACCTGATCGGCAATGCCCTGCGGCATACTCCCACCCAGGGGGAAGTAAAAGTCCATGCGCGGCGGACAGGTTCGGGCGTCGAAGTGACCGTTTCCGATACCGGGGAAGGCATCCGCGCCGATGATCTTCCGCACGTCTTCGAAAGTTTTTACCGGGGCGAAAAGTCGCGCAGCCGCGTCACGGGCGGCGCAGGGCTTGGGCTTGCGATCTCGCGCGGCATCATACAGGCGCACGGCGGTGAGATCAAAGTCCAAAGCGAACCGGGGCGCGGCAGTCAATTCACGATCGTCCTGCCTTAACAAAACTCTCACTCCCACGTAATCTTTTCGTAAGGAAGTTTTTTTAGAATGAGGGCATCAAGGAGACCGTATGCAGCGCCTCTTACTGATTGGATTATTTTTGACCCTGACCGCCTGCGCATCTGCACCCCAACCCATGAATACCCCTTCTTCGATCCCCGCCGCCCTTTCGGACCTCGGGCCTGCTCCCGAACTAACGAGCGACACCTGGCTGAATGTAGATTCACCCCTGCGCCTCACAGATTTGCGTGGCAAAGTCGTTGCCATTGACATGTGGACGTTTGGCTGAATCAACTGCCAGCATGTGATTCCTTCATTGAAGGAATGGGACCAAAAATACCGCGAACAGGGGCTCGTCATCATCGGCAATCATTATCCCGAATTTGATTACGAAGCCAGCCTGGATAATCTCAAGGATGCAGTTGCGCGTTATGAAATCCAATACGCTGTGGCCCAGGATAATGAAGGATTAACCTGGCGCGCGTACAATAACCGTTACTGGCCCACGCTTTACCTGGTTGACAAGCGCGGCCGCATCCGTTACGTCCGCATTGGTGAAGGCGCTTACGCTCAAACAGAAGCCGCAATCCAGGCCTTGCTTGCGGAAAAATATTAGAATAGGAGCATCTTAATGGGTACAACTTATAAATCAGCCAGGATAAAGCCGTCTGAGATCACACCGAAGCATCACTATCTCTCGCGCCGCGATTTCATCAAAGCCGCGGGACTCGCTGCGGGTTCGGCTTTGCTTGCCGCCTGTGCCCCAAAAGCGGAGGGATCGTCCATGTCAACGCCCGACCCCGCCACCAGCGGCAAGACCGACGAACTGGGCAACCCGGTCAACTCTTTTGAAGACATCACCAACTACAACAACTACTACGAGTTCAGCACGGATAAACGATCCGTCGCACCGGAATCAACAGGATTCACAACCCATCCCTGGACGGTGGAAGTGACCGGTCTCGTCAACAAACCCAAGACCTACGCCATCGAAGACCTGCTCAAGAGATTCCCGCAGGAGGAGCGCATCTACCGCCTGCGTTGTGTGGAAGCCTGGAGCATGGTCATCCCGTGGACGGGCTTCCCGCTCGCCAGCCTGCTCAACGAAGTGGAACCCACCTCGAACGCGAAGTACGTCCGCTTCGAGACCGTTTACCGTCCCGAGGAAATGCCCGGGCAAAAGAATCCGCTTTATCCCTGGCCGTATCAGGAAGGCCTGCGAATTGACGAAGCCATGAATGACCTCGCCATCCTCGGCACGGGACTCTACGGCGAAGCGCTCCCCATGCAGGATGGCGCACCCATTCGCATCATCGTCCCGTGGAAGTACGGGTTCAAATCCATCAAGTCCATCGTCAAGATCGAACTCACAGGCGAGGAACCGTCAACGTTATGGTCAGCCATCCAGCCGAACGAATACGGCTTCTACGCCAACGTCAACCCGAACGTGGATCACCCGCGCTGGTCGCAGTCCTCCGAGCGCCGCATCGGCGAGCTTGGCCGCCGCGCCACGCTCATGTTCAACGGCTACGAAGAACAGGTTGCCTATCTTTATAAAGGAATGGATTTGGCAAAGAACTATTAGCCCAACCAAGCTTCAGAAATCTTTCCAATCCTCCCGTTTTAGGCGAGGTTGCATCACGAAAAACATTTCTTCGCCGCGGATTACGCGAATTTTCGCGAATTCGATCTAAAATCCGTGTGAATTCGCCTGCACCCTGGACTGTCCGTCCAGGCCAGGGTGAAATCTGTGGCTAAAGGGTTTTGAGCTTCCTGCAAAAACGGTAGAGCATCTCTCGTAAAGGTTTCCGATGCAGGGCAAAATAAAAGGACTTCCAAAGTCTCCATGAAAAAAACTCCCTACACTCCCCTCCAAATTATCATTCACCTCTTCGCATGGTCGGTTCTCGCGCACCTGCTCTTCGACGCCATCACAGGCAGTCTCTCCCCCAATTTCATCCAGGATCTCGAACAGCGCACAGGCCGTCACGCCATCACATTGCTCGTCCTCTCGCTGGCCTGCACACCGCTGAACAGTCTCTTCGGTTGGCGCGAACTCCTCAAGCGACGCCGCACCCTTGGCCTCTACGCCTTCATGTACGCCGCCATCCACGTGCTCATCTTCGTGGAACTCGATTACGGCCTCGCCTGGAGTCTCATCGTCCAGACCATCTTCGAGAAGCCGTACATCATCGTCGGCGTCACCACATTTCTTCTGCTGATTCCGCTCGCCGTCACATCGTTCGACATTTGGAAAGTCCGCCTCGGCAAAAACTGGAAACGCCTGCACCGGGTTGTTTACTTCATCGGCCCGCTCGCCATCCTGCACTTTGCCTGGAGCAAAAAAGGTGACATCTTCAGCCTGCAAGGTGACATCATCCGGCCTTTGATTTATGGACTCGTTCTCTTGATTCTGCTGACTCTCCGCATTTCCCCGATAAAAAAAGCTCTCGCCTCCCTCCGGACCCGCGTCCGGCCGCCGTTACCCAAACAGAATCCCCAACCAGGCACCAACCCTTAAAATGCGTTGCATCCGCAGTTGAACTGCGGATGCAACCCGGGCTTTTAGAAAAGCCCTTTCAGGAACAGCAACAAACCGACGATTGCGAGGGGGACGCCCACAATCGCACCGATGATCGTCAGGCTCACGATCATACCGACCACGATAAACACAATGCCAAGCACCATTGCCACGAAGCGGCCGGTCAGCTCCACGATCATCGCCAGTAAACGCCAAAGGGCCGCGAACGGCCACAGGAACCACGGTATATGATGTTTTGTTTGAGTTGTCATTCGTACCTCCGTATTCAATATACGACATTAATTCGTCAGCAGTTGCACGCGAATACTTTTAATTTTCCCGGATTATCAAATGGGTGTGTTTCATTTCAGTTGAAACAACCGTCCCGCCCCGTCCTGGCCCGGACGGGACAGGGAAGGTTTGAAAAACGGCCAAAATCTCTTGAGAAAACCTTCGGGACGTTCTTCCCTTCAACTCATTTGAAATGCACCCTTATCAAATCCAGCGAAGAACATCGTCAGATGTCTCCTGGTGATTACCCACATCTTTTGCGTCCGCCCATTCAGAGAAGAAAGCAAAACCTCAGCCGCGAATTTCGCCCTGGCCTATCCGCCAGGACAGGCTAATTCACGCTGATTTTTAAAACCAATTCGCGGCAATTAGCGAAATTCGCGGCAAAATGCCCTGGCTTTGAGGTTTTGAATGACGGATACGGACTTGTGGGTAATCACCACATGTCTCCTCTTCCCAATTCCTTCAAATAAACTATAATCCCGCCCATGAACGAAAACCCTAATCCCACCCTACAAGAAGAAACAGTCACATTCAAACGCAGTCACTTTTACTCGGTACTGGTCGTGCTGGCCTTTGCGGTTGGCGTGCTGGTCGGGTACGTGGCATGGGGACGCCCCTCGCAGGCCGCGCCCGTCGCGGCGGCCCCCGCGGTTCAGCCCGCCGCGCAGACCCCGCAGGCTACTCCCGAACCGCGCATCTACGAGATCGAGACTGAAGGCTATCCCAGCCTCGGCCCGGAAGATGCGCCGATCACCATCGTCGAATTCAGCGATTACCAGTGTCCGTTCTGCTATCGCTGGCACGTACAGGTTTACGACGCGCTCCTGGCGGCGTATCCCGGACAAATCCGCTTTGTCTATCGCAACTTCCCGCTTAACTTCCACCAGAATGCTTTTGCCTCAGCCGAAGCCGCCCTATGCGCCGGAGACCAGGACGCCTATTGGCAGTTCCACGATCTCATGTTCGACAAGCAGGCCGTACTGAACGACCAGGCAGGGACCATCCTCGACCAACCCGCCTACAATCAGTTTGCGTCCGAGCTTGAATTGGATGTCACCGCCTTTGAAGAGTGCATGACCGCTCACAAGTACCAGCAATTCATCCTTGACGATATGTCCTATGCCAGCAATCTCCCCTACGACTCGAACGGTGAGGCCGCGGTGGGAGGCACGCCCACGTTCTTCGTCAATGGTCATCGCCTCGGCGGCGCGTACCCGATCGAATATTTCAAACAGATCATCGATGCCGAACTGGCAAAGACCAATTAATCAATCACAAGAGACCCTAAAGGATTTTTAAACCTTTAGGGCCTTCACCTGGAGAGGGATTATGAAGAAATTTGTTGCAATCGCCGGAAACATCGGTGTTGGAAAATCCACGCTCGTAAAAATGCTGTGCGATGAAATGGAATGGGAGCCGTTCTACGAACCCGTGACTGAGAACCCCTACCTCGCAGACTTTTACAAGGATATGTCCGCCTGGTCGTTTCATTCGCAGGTCTTTTTCCTCACGCATCGCCTCCGCTCGCACTTCCAGCTCGCATCACATCCAAACTCGGTGATCCAGGATCGCAGTGTCTACGAGGACGCGGAAATCTTCGCGCAGAACCTGTTCCGGCAGGGACACATCACCCCGCGCGATTACCAGACCTATCGCGAACTCTACGAGACCGCCGTGCAATTCCTGCCGCCGCCCGATCTCGTCATCTACCTGCGCGCATCCGTGCCGACCCTTCTGAATCGCATCACCCGCCGCGGACGCGACTACGAGCGCAAAATCGCGCCGGAATATCTCAACAGCTTGAACAACCTGTACGAAAGCTGGATCGAGAATTTCACGCTTTGCCCCGTTCTCGCTGTCCCAGCCGATGACCTGGATTACGTGGAACACCCCGGTCACTTGCGATTGATCGTGGCAAAGGTCAATGATAAGTTGACGGGAAAAGAGGAAGTCGTCTTCGAGCCGGAGGAAGTAGCCAGGGCGGCTGAGGATTAACCGGGACATGTCATTGCCCCGCCAAATTACGGCGGGATTCCGAGGAGGCCGTAGGCCGACGAAGCAATCTCCACTAAACTGGGGGACTGCTTCGGGGGAAACGCCCTCGCAGTGACGTGATTATTTTCACTCCACAAACGACGGCCACTTGCTTGTATTTTCGGGCACGAAATTATCGCCCTGCCAGCCTTTTTCATCCCAATACATCGAACGCCACATATTTGCCCCATAGCCGTGACATTCCGCAACCAAGAAGTCTGCGGGCAGGGTATCGGGCAGGTTGCAGATCGCGGGCTGCAATCCATTTCCCGGCGGCATGGCGGGAACTTCCCCTTCCCGTGAATTGACCATATTCGGCGTCGGCAGGCAATCTTCGAACCACGAACCGTAGCCATCCGGCAGGCGGCACACCGATTTGTCCGTTTCCTTCACAATCGAATAGGTGTGCGCATCCCATACCTGGCCGTTGGAGTTCAACAAGCGGACCGTGTCCCCGCCGTCGCTCAACAGGATGTTCGTCTCCAATCCGTAAAACAGGAGGTGCTGTCCCGGCTTCAAGGTGACATCCGGCAGGGTGAACGGACTCGAGCCGATGCCCGCCTCGTCGTCCAGTTTCCAGCCGCTTATGCTGATGTCCACCGGCCCAACATTGGTGATCTCGATAAATTCATCGAAGACATCAATTGTGCCATCCTGGTTCCAGTCAAAGCCGGGGCGAGGCAGGTATTCGTTGATGATCGGGCGGCCAACCGGTTTGGGTGTGGCCGTTCTAACGCGGGTGGGGGAGACAGCGGTGGAGGTAGGCGTGATGATAGTCGTCCAGTTTCTCGCCTTCGGCGTGCCATTGATGGCATTCCCTTTCGCGTCTTTCCCATTCTGGTATGAGCTTGTTCCAAAAAAGGTTACCCACGAGGTGGGACTATCCAGGGTGCTGGAGCGTCTCTCCATGCTGCGCTGATTGGTGGCGCTTCCGGCCGGCCAGGAACCGCCGTCAATGTTGGCCGTATCCACCCTTTCGCCCACGGCGTTATATAAAATCAGTATCTCGCCGGCATCCAGGAGGTCACCCGTATAAATTTGGTCCGCGGTGATATTTGAAACAGTGGTTTCGTCCGTGCGCTCGAGCAGGAAATAACCGCCCGGAGGGATCGTGCCAGTCAGGTTGATAACCGGATCGGGAGATGAATCGGGGGCATTCCCCTTTAATTGCCAGCCGGAAAGATCAACGGCAGTCGTACCGGGATTGCACAGCTCGATCCATTCATCGGATGAAGATGCCCCAGTGCCGGCCCAGGCCACTTCGTTGATGGCAACTTTAAGGCTGGAAACGCAGGCGGTTACCGGGGTGGCTGTTCGGGTGATGGTTGGGGTGGGGGTTGAACTTGTTGGAGTGGGTGTTAAGGTGGGTATTGGAGTATACGAGACCGTATCTGTGCTTGTGCCAGCAGTGTTGTCATTTCCTGCCAAATCTGTTAAAAGATTTACGGCAATGGAAGGTTTTAATGTTCCACTTCCCGCAACCGCTGTAGCAGACAGGGTGAAGTTCGTTTGATCACCTGAATCTGTAATGCTCCAAGTATTGACTGTTGCCGTTCCATCCTGCGTGATGTCAGCCGATGTGAATGAACTGACACTGATGGGTTCGGAGAAAACAACCGCAAAATTGATTGGCAATGTGCTCGCCGGGTTGGCCTGCCCACTGGCCTTATTGATAGTTACAGTTGGGGCAGTATTGTCCACGGTATAAACCTCATCAGTGGACGGTTCGGCCTTGACAAAGCTATTGCCCGCCGTGTCGGTGATATTCGGCGATGCAGAAAAATCCAGCCCCACATCATCGTTGAGACCAGAAAGATTTCCACCGGAGATCGTCACATCGTACACACTGCCGATACCGCTCGCACTCGTTACTGTGGCAGTCGTAGTGCCATTCACAGCGAAGTCACCTGCATCAACGTTGCTCACATTTTCGTTGAAGGTGACACGAAAGACAAGCGTATCAGCATTGGTGGGACTTGTGGCAGGAGTTTGGCGTGTAAAGGAATTAATGAGTGGGGCAGTAGTATCCTTTGTAACAGAGCTAGTGGCAGAACCAGTATTTGTTAATGCGTCAGTCACACACACACGGAGTGTATTCGCCCCCTCTGCAAGATCATTAGCGAGAATAGTGAAAGAGGCTGTATTTGGGCTGGTTAAATAGGTTCCGCTATTAACCACTGCACCATTGGTGCAATTTGTACTTCCAACGCGTAGTTCGTAATCACCATTATCATAAGCGTGCCAAGTAATAGTAGTTCCCGCAGTGGTCAGATTGGGAACTACACTATCAATCGTCACCATAGGTACACAATAAAAAACAACATTATCCAATCTCAATGTACCAGTGCCACCCCCAGATAAATATCCATAAAGTTTGAATTTAGCGTTGGGGTTGTCATTTAGCGCGCTAACTGCACTTAAGTCAAAAATTGTTGAATACCAGGTTGAATCCTGTGGCACAGATAAGGTTAAACCGGATGAGCTAAAATTTGTCCCGTCTGTGGAGTAATATAATTCAAGAACTGCCGGTCCTGTAGGTGAAGCTCTGTAATCAAAACCGAGTGATATTGAACTTTGTCCAACGGTACTAACATCGAATTCAATATAATCATTTATATCTAGGGAAGTATTTGTCCAGCCGGTAAAACTGATTGAAACATCCGGAGAACCTAACGACCCGACAGGAAAGGTCGGACCGGTTAAACCGGTCCCGTTAGACAATGTCCCACTTCCTGTTGACGGCGTTTGTACACTCCCGTCAAAAGTCCACTCTGTAATGGTTGTACCAGAAGAACACAATGGCCCCTGCATCACTGGTGCCGCCTGCGCGGACGTTAATCTCGGCCCTGCCAGTCCGCCAGAAAGGCCGGACAACAAGGCCAATAACAGTAAACTGCGTGCGATGCGGGTTGATGGTTGCATGTGTCAGTATAAAAAATATCATCGAGGCGGAATCAAACACAACGGTCCGGGTTGAAGCGAAAAGCCCGACGGTTCGATTATAACGCCGCCCAGGTTCAATTGGTCAAACGGGGTGAGAAAAGCGCCGATCCGCTCGTGCGGGCGAAAAACCGTTAAATCAATGCTCGCCCGAGTTCACAGTCTCATTTCTAGCGCGGTTCGATCACCATTTTGACTGCTGTGCGCACCTTATCCTCAATCTCCACGTCCACAAACTCCGGGACGCAAACGACGTTGATGCCGTCGTTCCTGAGGTAACCGGTGGCCAGCACCAGCGCCTTCACGGCCTGGTTCACAGCTCCTGCGCCGATGGCTTGCACTTCTGCCCGTTTATGTTCGCGAATTACTCCCGCGATCGCCCCAGCGACGGCAGACGTACGGGAGTTGGCAGAAACTTTGATCATCTCCATAGCAACCTCCCAGGTTGGCAAAGAAGGGGGCACGATCTCTCTAGTGCGATTGTACAGGATTCAGACCATATATTCAAGCATTATATTTAAGTTTTTATTGGGATTCGTAATAATAGTAGGGACTGTGGATAAGTGGATAACCCCGCTCACACACCATAGACAGGATGACCTCTCCCGCGTCCCCCCAGACTTGTGCCTGGTCCCATTTTCAAACAGACTCACACTTGTGGATAAATTCCGAAAAAAAGATGCGGCTCACGGGAAAGTTATCCACAGTTCTCCACAGCTTCCACATTTAGGATTTGTCCCACGCGCGTACCCATATATGGGGGTGGGCGTTTTGGAGTTTTTATGAGATTTCTCGAACAATTGTGCCGATTCTCCACAGGCAGAGGCTGTTATCCACAGATAATCGCGGGTTATCCACAGGCAGGAGCTCATTTAGGCTAGACTCGACTAGACAACCACCCCTAAATGTGGGGAATCAGCAATCAAAAATCAACAATCTAAAATCAAAAATCCCCAATTCCGTTCTCCTTCGCAATCTCCTCCAGCAAAATATCGATCTCATCCAGGTACTGGTCAAGCCCCTGCACGTGTTCCTCGAAGACCGTGCCCAACAACCCCAGTTTTTCACAAGCCTTCTGCCAGAATTGCACCTGGTCACCCTCCAGCACTTCCACAGACAGAGTCCATGTGTGCAAAAGCGGCCAGAGCGCGGCCAGGGGCGTCTCGCCTTCCAGCATGAACTTGACGGCCTTCTCGTAATAATTGACCCGCGCCGGGTGCACGCGCAGATCCGCGCCGGTTTTCTCGCTCGCGCTCACAAAAGCGGACTTCCAATCTCCCACCCAGCTTTTGATTTCATCCGCCGTTACATTGTTGGCGCCGATCAAACCGAATGCCCCCGCGGCCATCCCTGGCTTTTGCGCCGCTTCCGCGCGTGCCGGAAATTCCAGCATGAGGCGGCGCTCCTGGATCGGCGGCCCGCTCAACTCGGCAATGACATTAATCGCATGATACAGCGACTTGAAATACTGTCTCAGTTCCTTCGGCCCGGCCTTGTCGCCGACCTCGGTTAAATTCATCCAAATCTGGCGGCCATGCGAATATAACTTGCGGCAGCGCTGGAGCATGAGCGGCGGCTGCTCGAACTCGAACCCGGCGCGCAGGCTGGCTTGAACGAAATCAAAAAACTTCTCGCGTTCGTACAACAGCATTGGGTCGTACATCTCGTAGCCGAGCCACGGATCGCCGCGCAGTTCACGCGGCGTTTTGAATTCGTCTTTTGCGCGGTGACTGATATCCAAATGGAAATCGGGCGTCAGCTTGACGAACTCGCGTCCCTTCGCCGGTTTGATCTTGTGGACGAAGACCAGATCAATATCCGCTGTTCCGCCGAGCATTGGTTCCTCGGCAAGCAGGGAACCGGTCAGGTACGCCGCGACGATGTCTTTGTCGTTGTAGACGCGCTGCTGTACGGTCTCTTTGGCAATGCGGATGAGGGAGTCGCGTGTTACTCGCATGGTGATTTCCTTTGGTCGGTATCGGAGTCGAAAATCTCCCGATTTTCGAAGTTCAAACGTCAGGAGACGTTTGAGTCCGTTTACGTTAATGGCAATGCCGGTTGGAACGGGTGCAGGCCCAAAGTCTCGCGGATGCGGTTCTCGATCAGCTTGAGATGCTCGGGGTTCTGGACGATGTTCAGTCCGTTCGTGTCAATTTTCAAAACGGGCGTATGGTCATAAGGCTTCGAGAAGAAAGCCTCGTATGCCTTGTTCAGTTCGTCAATGTACTCGCGTTCCATCTGGCGTTCGTACGAACGGTCGCGCAATGCGATGCGTCCCATCAGCACGTCGGTGCTGGCCCGCAAATAAACCAGCAGGTCCGGTTTCACGATCTTCTCGCCCAGCGCCTCATGGACTTTATGATACATATTCAATTCATCGCCGCTCAAGTTGATGCCTGCAAACAGCGCGTCCTTCGCAAAGGTGTAATCGGAAAGCAGGTTCTTCCCCGCAGCCAAAATCTGCGGCACGGCGTTGTTCTGCTGGCGGTAGCGGCTGAGCAAAAAAAAGATCTGCGTCTGAAAAGCGTAACGCGCACGGTCTGCGTAGAAATCCGAAAGGAACGGGTTCTCCTCGAAGATCTCGAGCAATACTTCGGCTGAAAAAACGGGTTGCAGTAAGCGGGCCAGGGTTGTCTTGCCGACGCCGATGACCCCTTCGATGGCTACGTACATTCACAAGCTCCGATGGTGAGGTTGGCTAAGGATACCATAATCCCCTCCCCCTTTGGGAGTCCCACAGGGATGCTTCGCGAAGGGTTAGGGTGAGGGCGTTATAATAATCTTATGACTCGTATCTGCATTGTTCCCCGCGTGGAAGGCTTGGCAGGCGTGGCTTCCTTTCGACTCAAATTTGAAAACGGACTCCGCTCCCGCGGCATTGACATCACCTACGACCCCTCCGCGTTATCAGACGCCACCCTCGTTCTCGCGGGGACCCGAAACCTGCTTCCGCTATGGACAGCCCGCCGCCGCGGACAGAGGATCGTGCAGCGCCTCGACGGCATCAACTGGGTGCATCGAAAACGCAAAACGGGACTCAAACATTACCTGCGCGCGGAATACGGCAACTTTATTTTGTCATTCATCCGCTCACGTATGGCAGCGAAAATCATCTACCAAAGCGAATTCTCCCGCAACTGGTGGAACGATTGGTACGGGACAATGCCTGTTCCATCCGCCGTGATCCACAATGGCATTGACTTGAACGCGTATTCTGCCCGCCCTGAGCGCAGTCGAAGGGCCGGCCCTCCATTCAAGCTCCTCCTCGTCGAAGGCAGTCTCGGCGGCGGCTACGAAATGGGACTCGACAACGCGATTGAACTGGCCGAAACGCTCAAGGAAAAACACAGCCTGCCGATTGAATTAACCGTCGTTGGCAAGATCACAGACGAGCACCGCGCCCGCGTTGATTCCCGCGCCCGCATCCCCATCGAATGGCTGGGAAGCCAGCCGCGCGAACGCATCCCTGAGATCATGCAGTCCGCGCACCTTTTCTTCTCGTCAGATCTGCATCCCGCCTGCCCCAACTCCGTCATCGAAGCGCTGGCTTGCGGACTGCCTGTGGTTGCATTCGATACGGGGGCGTTGAAGGAATTGGTCATTGGTAATTCCGGGAGGATCGTGCCTTACGGAAGCGACTCATGGAAAATCGAAAAGCCGGATATCCCCGCGCTTGCCGAAGCCGCGGTCGAAATCCTGAAAGACCAGCCTCGTTTTCGGAGCGGAGCGCGCGCCCAGGCCGAGTCCGTGTTGGGGTTGGATAAAATGGCGGATGATTATTTGAAAATCTTGCTAGGGTGATGGAGTCCGAAGTCTCCCGACTTCGGATTTCCGACGACAGGAGTCGTCGGACTCCAAGAGAAGAGGATAAATGGACAACGAAATTCGCGACTTTCTGCTGAAACATCTCAAAGGCATTCTCGAAAACGACATCGCCTCCTATCACGAAACGACCGCCAAAGACCTCACACTCTACGAATGGTGGGTCACGCCGCACAGGTTGGACGGCCTGCCCTTCCACGAATTCATGATGACCGCCAACGACACGCGCGGCTCCGTCTTTGGCGCGGAGGATCAGGGACAGAAGGCCCGGTCCCGTTTCGACCTCTCCAACCTGCGCATCCAGCGTTACGGCGATACAGCCATTGCCAGTTACACACTGCTCATCAGCACAGCTCTGTCCACGGGTGTGACGGTGGCCGCACACAACGAAAGCCGTGTGATGGTGAAACTGGACGGCGCGTGGAAGGTCGTGCACGTACACAAGTCACCGGCATGGCAGGCGCCGCACGTGCAAAGCTAAACGATGAATCATTCTTCCCGATCTTATGATTTCCTGTGGTTAAGCCTTGCGCTCCTGCCGCTGATTGCCATATCGTTCCTGCTTGCCGTTCAACCGCAGGATTTCTGGTGGGTCCTGCGTGTGGGACAGGATACGGTTCAAAATGGAGCGGTGCCTGTCATTGACACCATCAGCTTGAGTCAGTATGGAAAGCCGATCGTGTATCAGCCCTGGCTTGCGGGAGTCGTTTTTTGGCTCATCTACAAATTGGGCGGCATCTCGCTCACCTTTCTACTGCGCGCCGTCTTGATCCTGGTTACTTATGGTTTGATCTGGATAATGGCGCGTGAGGTTTCAAATTCGCGGCTCGCCGCCATCCTTGTCGTTGTCTTTGGGCTTGCGAGTGCGAACAATTGGTCGGTGCGGACACAACTTTTTGCGTACCCGCTTTTTGTCTTATGTCTATGGAGTTTGTTTCGCTGGCAAAGCGGCAATAACAAATATTTGTGGGTTTTGCCTCTCTGCACGTTCCTCTGGGCAAATTTACACGGGTCTTTCATTTTGCCGTTGATCCTTGCGGGGACGGCCCTTCTCTTTGGAAGAGGTGAGCGCAGGCTAATGCTGATCACTTTTGGCATTATGCTCCTCTCCACATTACTGAATCCACGCGGCTTTGGCGTGTGGCAATACTTTGTCTTCATGCTCAATTCACCGTCCGATCAGCTCTTCGCATTTGAATGGGCGCCGCCCACCAACGAAGGCTGGCAGATGAATATTTTCTTTGCGTCCATGCTCACGTTTGGCGCACTGGCCGCGTATTCACCGCGCAAGCTGTCTCTGATGGAATGGGTCTGGTTCATTGGCTTTGGCTGGCTGGCGCTCACAGGACTTCGGTATGTGATCTGGTTCCTCTTTATTGTTACGATTCTCATTGCCGCCCTTCTCGCCGGGTGGACAAGAATAAAAACACAGACCAGCCATCTCCGTCCGGCGATCAATTACGTGACGGGGGTTTTTATCATCAGCCTCTCGCTCATCTTTTTGCCGGGACTTCGCAGTGAAAACCTTGCGAATCAATTTCCTCCCATCTACGAAATGGAAACGACGCCTCTCGCGGCGACCGAATGGCTGTCCCATCATCCTGAATTACACGGTCCCTTGTGGACTGAATATGCCTTTGGCGGCTACATCTCCTTTGCCCTGCAATCACGCCAACCCTGGATGGACAGCCGCTTTAACGCATATCCTTCAAAGCAGTGGGAGGAATACGTACAGGTCCACCGCGCCGAAAAATGGCAGGAAATGTTCGACCGCGCGGGGATCAACCTGCTCATGCTCTCCACCTCTTCCCAGCAAAAATTGATTGAGGCCGTTTCATCCAGTGATGTTTGGTGTGAGGAATACCGCGATGATTATGCCGTCATCTTTTCGCGCTGTGAGGCCAGGCCGTGATGAATTTCCCCGGACGCCTCGCGGTGCAGCAGCGCGTCCTGCCCAATTACCGCGCCCCGTTTTTTGAATTGCTCGCCTCTTCCTGTGGCGAGGGCCTGACCCTGTTTACCGGTCTGCCTCGTCCCGCGGAAGGAATCACTCCTGCAAATAAATTACAAATTGCGAATTACAAATTAGGGAAAAATATTCATCTTTTTCGCGGCCCGCTATATCTTTGTTACCAACGCGGAGTCGTCAACTGGCTCAACGAATGGAATCCCGACGCGTTGATTGTGGAAGCGAACCCGCGCTGCATCTCGACTCCCTCTGCTGTGAAATGGATGCGCGCACGCGGGCGCAAAGTCATCGGCTGGGGATTGGGTGCGCCCCCCCTCACCCCAACCCCTCTCCCGCTGGGAGAGGGACTAAGGGTGAGGGGCTGGTCGCGCTTCCTCAACCAATTCGACGCGCTCATCGCGTACAGTCAGCGCGGCGCGGACGAGTATGCCGCGCTCGGTTTCCCGCGCGAGAAAATTTTCGTCGCACATAATTCTGTCTCACCGCGTCCCGCTTTTCCTCCTCCGATACGACCTTCGACCTTCGGCCTTCGGCCCTGCATTTTATTCGTAGGAAGGTTGCAGGCGCGCAAGCGCGTTGATTCACTTCTGCGTGCATGTGCTGAAATGGACTCAACCCCAAGACTGATAATCATTGGCGATGGGCCGGAGCGCGCAAATTTAGAGTCGCTGGCACAGCAGGTGTATCCGTCGGCGGAGTTTATCGGGGCAAAGCATGGGGCGGAGCTAAAACCCTATTTCACGGAAGCAGACCTCTTCGTCCTGCCCGGAACCGGGGGGTTGGCGGTGCAGGAGGCGATGAGTTACAGCCTGCCTGTCATTGTCGCAAAGGGGGATGGGACCCAGGATGACCTTGTCCGCGAAGGGAACGGGTGGCAGATCCCGCCGGATGATTTCGATGCGCTTGTTGCCACAATGAAAAACGCGTTATCTGACATAACGCGTTTGAGAAAGATGGGGAACGAATCCTATCGAATTGTGGCGGAGGAGATCAACCTGGATAAGATGGTGGAAGTTTTTGTGCGGGCGTTGAACAGCATCAATTGACAACCACCGAAGTTGGGAAATGTTTTCTGAATTCATCCATATCTGTAGGGACGAGCAGGACTTCCTTTATCTGCCTGGAAAAACCGTCGAGGCTTTTGGGGTTGAGCAGGAGGCCGCGGGTCACTTTGCGGACGGGCGTGATCACGCTCCACGTGATGGGGACCTTCTCGATTTTGTCCTTGCGGGTGACGTTGAGGATTTCGTCGTAGCGGAAGAACAGGCGATAATCAATGTGGCCGGGGACGTAGCGAATGGCAATCCCTTTGTTGGTCACGAGGTACACCGTGGATGCGCCCAGCAGGAGCGCGTCTTTGTACAGGAACATGATCCCAGCCAGAAGCAGGAACCATTGCAGGCCGGTAAAGCCCAGACGTCCGTCGAAGAGAAAACCAATGGCCGCGCTCGCCGCGCAAACCAAAGCCGCGTTGCGGATTTGATATGACAGCGGCGCGCGCGGTTCGTCGCGGTACAGTACGCGGTATTCGCGTCTGATCATTGCTTCCCAGGCGCGTTGCTGCACGGCCATGAAGAACAAGCCGATCAGGATGATGGCGGTGATAATGCCGGAGACCACCGGCGGCCAGGCCCAAAACATGACGACAAACACCCAGGCGTAGGGTATCTTTTTCAGGAACAGGTAGGGAATGGCAAGGACAAAATCTTCGAGAAACTTCATGGCTTTTCTCACGGATGGGGATACAAGGCGTTGTTCTCCGGCGCATCCGGCAGGTACAACACATAAGCGGACTTACCGCCCTGGATGGATAAGTTCGGTTTTTCCAGCGTCGTGACCTGGCCCTCGTAATTATTTCCGGCGGCTTGAAACGCGTATTTGATGGTCCACGGGTGGCGGCCGTTGACGCGCACCGCGAAGTTCATTTCCACGCTGTTGATCTGGCCGAGCACGGATTGCCCCTCGCGCAAAACCTTGACCGTGGTACGCGCCTTCTTGAAACCCTTGTTGAAGATGACGCCACCGGCGGCGAGGAAGATGAGTCCCAATCCCAAAAAGGGAAACCCGACAAATGACGTGATGATGCCGAGTGTCAACGGGATGCCTGTGAGCGTGAATATGCCGCCAAGCAGGAGGAACACAAGCGATGCGACCGTCCAGGCATCGGAGAGGGCGAGTTTCCAGGCGTAGTTATCCGCGAAGGGACGCGGCGCGGGCGGCGGGGGCGGGGAGATTCTGGCCCCGGCATTGAGGGGCGTCGTTACGGGCGGCGGGATCGGGCCGCCGCATTTCTGGCAACTCGATTGGAACAAGGTATAGGATGTATTGCACCAGGGGCAGGTAATCATGTGGATACCTCTTTGTTGAGATTAATGAACAAGGCCGATGGTTCAGCCCGCCGTGAGGCGCGCCAGGTCAGCCATAGGATGATGAGCGGGGCAAGGAGCCGTCCATAGGAAAAGGGGAAGAAGTCAAACGTGGGCAAAATGAACTCGAGGAAATATGCCGCGCCGAACCAGAGCCAGTCGGGGGTTGAGTCGAGTCGTTTCAGCAGGAGCAGGAAGGATAGGCTCAGGAAAATTCCGTGATGCTCCCACACAACCGGCGCGGAGAGGGTCATCAGGATAAACAGAAGGGGAAGTGAATTGAAGAGGGCAGGCGAGTCGGATTTGGAATCGAAGACGCGTCGCTTGAGGGCGCTGATCATGCCGATGAGGGTGAAGCAGGCTAAGGTCAGTTTGGAGGCGTAGACCATGATCTTGATCGGGAGCGGGTTGAGGTCCAGAAAAAGGCCGATTGCGGCGAAGAATCCGTCGAAGGAATTGTCACGAAAACTGACCTCGTGGGGAGCGGTCAAAAGGACGGCGTTGTGGAGGAAGTTGGCGTAGGGGCCGAAGCCGTCGAGGGCGAGGGTGGGGATGGAAACCAATAAAAGCGAGATGCCGAAGTAGACGATCCAGCGGATGTCTTTTTCGAGCAGGAAGGCAAGCACAAGCACCGCGGGCGAGGCTTTGAGATGCACTGCGAGCGCAAGAAAAAACGCGGAGAGAAATGGGCGCCTGCGAAAGAGCAGGAGACTGAGCAGGATGAAGTTCAGCGTGTGCAGGTTGACTTGCATGTAAACGAGCGTCCGCACGAGCGGCGTGTTGACGAGCAGGAAGCCGGTGGTGACGAGCGCGGCGAGGCGCGGCGAAAACTCGTAGCGCCGGAGCGCAGCCGTGAGCAGGAAATAAAACACGAATAAGCCAAATAGATTCGCCATCCAAACAATGACGAAGATGGCCGTCTCGCCGAGCGGCACGAGTGGTTCGAGCAGTGTTGCCCACAGCGGCGGGTAAAGATATTCGGGCGGGAGCGGCTGGTTATTGTAAAGGTGCGCGGCGGCCTGGATGTAATATTCGATGTCGCCGTAATCGGGACGTTCGCGCAGGAAGTTCAGGTAAACAAAGGCAACGAGGTAAAACCCTGCAATCGTGAAAACATTCGATGCGTTGATTCGTTTCGCCGCAAGCAGGTAAAGAAGCGATCCGGCCAGTAACCACGCAACTGCGACGGATGACAGCGTGACCGGCAGGCTGCTGAACGGCCCGGTCTGGATGGCAGCGTCGAAGCCTTCTGCGCCGCGCAGGAGATAAATTCCAATCACTGCTGCGATAACGAGCAGGCTGGCGATTCCCCAAAGGAGCAGGGCGGTTTTGAAAGGCGTGTTCCCGTTTTTCATGCGAATGATTTTACCGTCAGTTCAGTTAGTGACCGGGGCAACTGGCTCTTCCGCTTTGAGCGAGATTGCATCACGAAGAGCAAAATCTTTGCCGCAGATTACGCGGACCCTTCGACAAGGTTTCCCTGGCCCGAACACCAGGACGGGCGACAGGCTCAACCCAACGGCTCAGGGCAGGTTTTCGCGAATTGGTTAAAAATCCGCGCACATTCGCGAAACCTGTCCTGAGCTTGTCGAAGGATCCGCGGCTAAAGTTTGTGTTTTTCCCGTAAAACGTGCCGCATAAAAAACTCTGTGACTCTGTGTCTCCGCGGCTAAACTCGTTTCACCTGGCATCCAACCTGATAGGCTTCGCGCAGGTATTCCTTCATCGTCTTGTCCAGTTGCGATTCGTCGGTGAGACGAAAATAATAAATGTAGTCGCGCGCGGTGATTTTTTCCACGCGATGGAATCGCTCATCCTTTACCTGGCGTTTCAACCAGAACGCGCACTCCACCCAATTCTTGCGAATGACCGCGCCTGCGAATCGCACGCGCACTTGAAAGCTGATGCGCGTCTTTTGCGGGATGACGGTCACTTCGCCGAATTGCAGTACGAAGTCCGACCACGCGTCGAACAACTTGCGCACGCGCGCGGGCTTGTCTTTGAAATGGTCTTCGAGCTTATGTTTGGAACACGAATGCCACGAGTTGCTCGTCACAAAACGATGGCCGCAATGCGGGCACGTCCAAAGCGGGGTGGTGGCGTCGGCGAAACGCATCAGGCCTCTCTCACCCTCCCTGCATCCACGAAGCCGCGCTTGCCGTTCGACGCCTTCACGTTCAGCCAGCTTCCCGCCTGCCCAATTTTCTCCCTCGCCTTCGACGCGGCTTCGACCACCACCAGCCTCGCGCCGGATTTTTCGGTGGAGACGACCGCGCTTTTCGACGAAGCCGTTTTGTAGACTTTCGCTCCCGTGGATTTAACCCGCACGATTAACTTTTCCGGCTCCGAGGGAGGAGTGGGCGTTGGAACAGGCGCTTCCGGTTCGGGACTTGGAGTTGGTTCCGGTGTTGGAACAGGTTCGGCCTCCGGGACTTTTTCCAAATACCACGCCGCGCAGAAGCCTTCCCTGCCTCCGGGTTCACGGACGCGTATCCATTGGTTGATCGCGCCGATGTTGTTCAAGCCGTCTGAATCCAGGACGAGCAGTTGCGTTCCTGCGGGGGCTACAGCCACGATATTCTTCTTGCTGGATGTGTCGGTGCTGGAGCGGATGTTGAGTCCCCAAGTCACGTCTGCTTTGACTCGGGCGTAGACTCCTGAAATGGGATCAGTTACCGGCGGAGTCGGAGGCGTGTCCGATGTCGTAGTGTAGCATTCGTACAGGATCACGTGCGAGATGGCGCGTTTGAGATTCCTGCCCTGTGCATAGCGCGGCATGAGCAATGTTTCCTGGGTGACATCGGTTTGATAAGGCCAGGGATCGAGCATGAGATAGTCATTGCCTTTGCGGGCATAAAGCACAACCCAGTGAGTCTGGATGCCCTGCACGGGTGAACTGTCCACTTGAACGATGGCCGGCTGGCCCGCCGCGAGGGACGCGTCGATCTGCGCCAGCGGCGCGTCGCTGTTGTTGCAGGGGATGAATGCCTTGAGACTCACCTGGGGATAAATTTGACTGAGCGCGCCCCAAACAATTGCCGCACTTGCAAAGCCGCCCACATTCTTGAGTTTTTGGTTGAGGGTCCTGGGAGTTTCGGTGTATCCATGCCCGCAGATGAGCATCGCCACGCTGGTCAGCGCGCAGCCGAGGTAGCCGATGGTATCGCCGGGGTCGCCGAAACCAAGGATTTCATTCTTCCATTGCTTATCCTGCTGGGAATAGTAGACGAGCTTGAAAGGCATGGGTTACCTCCAGGTTGGGGAATGGACTTTGTTGCGGCGATTATACACTTTGGCAGTTGATCATGCTGGGTTACCGGTCTGATTACACTTAACGCTATTGTTGGGGATGGAGGCGGGAGAGCATGGCCTTAAAATTGCCATGCTCTCGCCAAGGTTATTCATATTCTCTCCTTACGCACCGTCCCGAAGGTTTTCTCGTAAGCCCCTGCTGATTCAGCCGAACCTTCGGGACGTTCTGCGTCATGATCCCGCCAGGGTTATTCATATTCTCTCCTCCGTGCCTTCCACAGACTATTTGTTTTGGCGCTCAAGTCCTTTCAAGAGCACCGGTAACTGTCCTGTGTGTTCGAGCGGATAGTATCCTGCGTGACCGTCTGCTGGCGGTTCGGCCCTTTCGTGCAGCCACGTTAACTCGTATGGAATGTAAACCGCACTCGCGCCCAACTCCAGTATCGGCAAAATATCGGACTTGAGCGAATTCCCGATCATCATGAATCGCGCCGGCGCGATGGAATATCTTTTCAGCACCCGCTCATAGCTCTCGCGCGTTTTGTGGCTGACGACTTCGATATGCTGGAAATATCCTTCCAGCCCGGAGCGCAGGATTTTTGTCTCCTGGTCGAGCAGGTCGCCTTTCGTGATGACCATCAGGCGGTAATCGTTTGCCAGTTGCGGTATCGTTTCGCTCACGTGATCCAGCAGTTGAACGTCGGCGCTCAACATTTCCTTTGCCAGATTAATGACTGCTTGAATGTCCCGTCCCGAAATGCGGCCTTCGGTAAGCTCCACGGCGGTCTCGATCATCGAGAGTGCGAATGCTTTTATGCCATAGCCAAAATGCTGGATGTTGCGCGTCTCGGTCTGGTAGAGACGGTCCTGCACCCACTCCGGTTTATGGTAATGACTGAGAAGCCCTGCAAACCTGGCCTGCGCGTCGGCGTACAACCGCTCGTTGTGCCAGAGGGTATCGTCTGCGTCGAATGCGATAAAGTCAAAGTTGGACATCACATGCACCTCGTTAATGGTTTGGCTATCAGAGACGGAAATCGGGGGAATTATACAATTTTATTGAATCTGCAAGATATCAGTTATGTAACTCGACTTTTGCAGCACATTACCAGCCAAATACTCCAACAACCAGACAAAAAGGGGGAGCAGTTGTACAATTCGTAACGATCCCGATTCTGGAGGTGCAACATGCTACCTTTGGTGGAATTTCCTGAACTGGTGCA
>JACRLC010000044.1 GCA_016235425.1 Chloroflexota bacterium
ACATTTTTCGCAGACGCGCAATCTTGACTTGTTTTTCTGTTTTGCTCATTGGGTTGCCTCATATTATCTGAAGTTTTTTACCCAGAGTGTATCGCAAGACCTTTCAGTTTTTGGAAAAAACTTTTCTGGACAGCTATATTGGGGAGCCACGCACATTGACTATACAACCAATCCCTACCAATACATGGATCAACTCGGTATGACTGTTTGGACAACTTATGATACTTGTGGCGGATATATTCAATATGATACCGTTGTCCAGTACACAAGCGCGAACCAGCCATGGATGATTCAGTACGATACACGATCTTATGGCGACACCATGACCCAACACGATGTTTACTGTCAGCCAAATCGAACTCCAGGCCGAACCAATTATATCCAGCATTTTTGGCAGGATAGCGGGTATGCATCCGATGGAGCTACAATAAACAAGAATGCTCCCACCGGTACAACCTTCAACGACGTCCTGACCAGTCACTGGGCCTACTATTACATCGAACCGATGTATCAGGTCGGTATCATGGATCCAATAGCCATCCAGAACCGATGCACCACTTACAGATTTTTCTGTCCGGATTATTCCGTACGCCGCGACGAAATGGCGTATTTTCTCGAACGCGGTATGCGCGGATCTAATTATCAGTTTCCGGCGCCAACAGGCATATTCAGCGATGTGCCCACATACTATTGGAATGCGGCTGTGATCGAGCAACTGTACGCAGATGGTATCACGGCCGGATGCTACATCAATCCCTTGCGATACTGTCCGGGAAATGGGGTGACGCGGGCGGAAATGGCGGTATTTCTGTTGAAAGCAGAGCATGGTAGTTCGTATTTGCCTCCCCCGGTGGGAAGTAGTACTGGTTTTGCGGATGTGCCTGTGACCCACTGGGCAGCGGCATGGATCAAGCAGTTATATGCGGAGGGAATCACGGGCGGGTGCAGTATTAATCCATTGATGTACTGCCCAAACAACTGGACGTCGCGGGCAGAAATGGCGGTCTTCTTGCAACGAACCTTCATCCCTTGATAGTGATCCGCGCTAATTTTCCAACAAATATCTCTTGTACCATGAGACAAAATCGGGCAGGGAATTTCTCTGCCCGATTTTCGTTATATCCTTCCCGCAAAGTGCGCCTTTTACTTCATCCCGTTCCATTCCCCGCCATCGAATTCCCTGAAAAAGATCTCCCGATCTTCGGCGTCTTTGATGGCTTCACCGGCTTTTTTCGCCAGTTCGATGAATTTCTTTGCCTCAAATCTATCGCCTCTCATCGCGTGAGCGCGGCTAAGGGCCTCGTAGGTGAAGGCATAATCGAAATCGCTCATCTCGGCCTTGTTAGCCTCCAGTAACTCTTCGCAGCGTTTTGCGTGCAGAAGCGCCTGGTCGAGATTTTTTAAAACGGTATGGACGCGTGCCAGCAGCCACTCGCCGCGCTGGTGGCGGGCGGCTGTTCCGGCTGACCGCCAGTGGGCGAGGGAGGCATGGGCGAAATCCAGCATCCTGAAATTTTCATCGCTGGTGCGGTCTGGTTTTTCCAGCAGCTCCCAGGCCTGATTGTTGAAATCAATGGCAAAGTGAAGCTGTGCCTGTGACAGTGTGTATGTTTTTTCTTCGGCCACGGAAATCTCCTAGATATGTATTGCGTGCCCCTCAGCGCCGTGCGCGGCTTCCATCAATACTTCGGAAAGCGTCGGGTGCGCGTGGACGTTGCGTGCGATTTCATGCGGGGTGAGTTCCATCATTCGCGCGAGGGTGAGTTCGGGGAGTAACTCGGTGACTTCGGGGCCGATCATGGATGCGCCGAGAAGTTCACCGTATTTGTCATCCACAACAATTTTGACCCAGCCTGCATAATCGCCCATGCCGAGTGCCTTGCCATTCGCCTGGAACGGGAAACGGCCGACCTTCACGTTGATGCCGCGTTCCTTGGCTTGCGCTTCGGTGATTCCAAATGAGGCAATTTGCGGCTGGCAGTAGGTTGCACGCGGCATCATCTCGTAATCGAGTGTGATTGTTTCTGCGCCGGCGATGTTTTCAGCGCAGACAATTCCCATCGCCGAGCCGACGTGCGCCAGCATGAGTTTGCCGGTCACATCACCGATGGCCCAAATGTTGGGAATGTTCGTCTGCATCTTCTCGTTGATTTCGACGAAGCCTTGGTCGCTGATTTTGACGCCGACTTCTTCGAGGCCGAGTCCTTTTGAGTTAGGGCGGAAACCAATCGCGACCAGGGCTTGGTCCGCTTCGAGGGTCGTTTGCTTGCCGTCTGCACTGACGACAACCTTCACGCCCGTGGCAGTCGCTTCGACTGATTCGACTTTATGCCCAACCATGCTTTTGATGCCGCGCTTCTTGAACTCCTTTTCGAGTTCCTTCGAGACTTCTTCGTCTTCGAGTGGCACAAGGTGCGGGAGCATTTCGACGATGGTCACCTCCACGCCGTAGGAATTCCATACAGTTGAAAATTCCACGCCAATCGCGCCGGAGCCAATCACGATGGCGGACTTGGGCAATTTGTCTTGCAAGATGGCTTCGAGATAGGTAACAACCTTCTCTCCATCCACTTTCCATGCGGCAGGCACGGCCGCGCTCGCGCCCGTGGCGACGATGATGTTTTTGGCGGTCAACTCTGTCAGCTTGCCGTCCTTGTCTTTGACGGAGACAGTTGTCGGGGCGGTCAGATGCGCTTCGCCCATGAAGACTGCGATGTTATTCTTCTTCATCAGGAAGCCCACGCCCTTGGTCAACCTGTCCGAATTTTGCCGCGAGCGTTTGACCGCCACACTGTAATCCAGTTTCAGGTTGTCGAACGAGAAGCCAAAATCCTTGCCGCGTTCGCGCAGGGTGTGAGCCACTTCCGCATTCTTGAGCAGTGACTTCGATGGGATGCATCCGACGTTCAGACACACGCCGCCAAGCCATTGCTTATCAATAATTGCGACTTTTTGTTTAAGCTGTGCGGCGCGGATTGCGGCAACATATCCCGCAGGGCCAGCGCCGATCACAACGACATCAAAATTTTCAGGCATCATTTCTCCTTGACGATGTCATCGCGAGGGCCGGGTTTCCCTGGCCCGAACGCCAGGACGGGCGATACGCCAAAACACGGCTGCTCAACCGCCGGCCTCGCAATGACGGAATGATTTCAATTTTACTACTACAACCACCGCCTCACGCGGGACTTGTAGCTGGTGTACTGATCTTTGAATTTTTTCTCCAGATAGGCCTCTTCCCGCTCGATGACCAGGCGACTCATCGTGGCGGCGAAGAATGGCGCAATCGGAATGCCCCAATAGAAACCTGAGTTCAATGGCAGGCCAATGACCATCAACAGAAAACCGAGATAAATTGGGTTGCGAGTAATGCGATACACTCCCGCCGTAACCAACTGCTTGACCGAGCCATGCGGGTCGAGCGTGGTGTGTGCCTTTCTAAATTCAATGAATGCCCCCACGCCCAACAGGAAGCCAATGAAGGTCAGGGAAAAACCGATATTGCGTAAGACGGCTGGCGCGGTAAAAGGGATGCGGATGAACCATCCGAGCAGGTAAGCAATTGCAATGTACATCAAAGCCAGGATCGGCGGGTGGACGTTTTTATTAATGTTCGGGTGATCTTGTGGTTTTTCAGCCATGACAGGTTAACTCCAATTCTCCAAAGTCTCTTTCACCTTCATCAAAAACCAATCTGCAGATGCGCCATCAAGAATGCGATGGTCGAACACAAACGAGAGATACACCATCGGGCGGATGGCAATCGCGTCGTCAATGACTACCACGCGCTTTTGCATCGCGCCGACGCCGAGAATACCACACTGCGGTTGGTTGATGACAGGGAACGCAAACAGCGACCCGCTTACGCCGTGATTGGTCAATGTAAACGTCCCGCCTTTGACGTCATCCGGCTGGAGTTTCTTCGTGCGGGCGCGGTTTGCCAAATCATTGACTGTGCGCGCCATCGCCAGCAGCGACAAGTTATCGGCGCCCTTGATGACAGGCACGATCAACCCCTCCTCGCCCAGTGATGTCGCCATGCCGATGTTGATGGCCTTGCGCACGAGCAGACCATCATCCGTCCAGGATGAATTGGTGTTTGGGTAGGCTTTCAGTCCCGCCACGATTGCCATCATGAAATAAGCTGTGAATGTGAGTTTGACGCCGTCGCGCTCGAACGCGGCCTTGTTCGCGGCGCGATGCCTGGACACGCGCGACATGTCTGCCTCCATGACGGTCAACACGTGCGGCGATGTGTGCTTTGACTCAACCATGTGCGCGGCGATTTGTTTTCGGATGGTTGTGTGCTTGATAAGTTGGTCGCCAATGGCGGGGGATATGATAGGTGTTGCGTGTTGCGTGGTACGTGGAGTCAACGTCTCCCCTGGCCCGACCGCCAGGGCGGGCTGACGTTGGCCTGTTTCGATAAAATTCAACACATCATTTTTCGTAATCCGCCCATTCAATCCCGTGCCTGCGATTTGCGACAAATTCACGCCATGTTCCGCGGCGATCTTTGCAACGACAGGGGAGATGAAGCCAAGGTCAGTTGTGGGGACGGGAGTCAATGTCTTCCCTGGCCCGACCGCCAGGGCGGGCTGACGTTGACTGTTAATAGGTTGATTCTCCGAAGTCGGGAGACTTCGGACTCCATCGTCGCCGCTTTCCACACTCTCCCCCGGCTTTCCAATGAACGCGAGAATTTCTCCCACCTTCGCGGGAGTTCCCTCTTGCATGACAATTTTCAAAACTGTCCCAGACGCAGGCGAGGGGATTTCGGTATCTACCTTGTCCGTGTTAACTTCGAGCAACGGCTCCAGCTCATTGATGGTATCGCCTTCATTTTTGAGCCATTTTGTGACGGTTACTTCATCCACGCCTTCGCCGAGCAGGGGAACCAAAACTTTTGTTGCCATAAATTCTCCTTTTGAACCGCGAAGCACGCTAAGACCGCCGAGAAAATTCTTTAAAATCTTCGCGTACTTTGCGCTCTTCGCGGTTAATTCTTTTGTGGTTAATGAATTTTAGGATAACGAGCGGGATCAACCTCATTCATCATTTCATAGACAGTATCAAATATCGTCTCCGCATTCGGCTTTGACCAATAATCGCCATCACTGCCATACGCGGGACGATGAGCTTTTCCTGATAACGTCCGCGCCGGGGAATCGAGATGGAAATAGCCGCATTGCTTTTCGATGACTTCCTGCATCATATACGCGGTCGCGCCGCTAGGGACGTCTTCATCAACGAATAGAACACGCGATGTCTTCTTGAGTGACTCGACAATTTTTCCGTGAATATCAAACGGCAGAAGCGACTGCACGTCAATCACTTCCACGCCAATGCCGATCTTCGATAATTTCTCCGCCGCGTCCAGGGCGATGCGGCAACACGCGCCGTAGGTGACGACGGTCACGTCGTTGCCCTCGCGGATGATTTCAGGCACACCCAACGGTGTGGTGTATTCGCCGATGTTATCGGGCAGCCGCTCCTTCACGCGATATCCATTTAATACTTCGACAATGATTGCCGGTTCATCGGATTTCAGTAACGTGTTGTAGAACCCCGCCGCACGGGTCATGTCGCGCGGCACGAGCACGTGTATGCCGCGCAGGAGATGGATAATCCCCGCCATCGGCGAGCCTGAATGCCAGATGCCCTCCAGCCGGTGACCGCGCGTGCGCACGATCACGGGCGCGGCTTGTCCGCCTGCGGTGCGCCAGTGCAGGGTCGCCAAATCGTCGGACATGATTTGCAACGCGTACAGCAAATAATCGAGATACTGGATCTCGGCAATCGGCCTCAAGCCGCGCATCGCCATGCCAATCGCCTGTCCCAAAATCGTGGCCTCGCGAATGCCCGTGTCGGTCACACGCAGCGCGCCGTATTTTTCCTGCATGCCCTTGAAGCCCTGATTCACGTCACCAAGAAAACCCACATCTTCACCGAACGCAATCACGCGCGGGTCACGCGCAAGGATCGCGTCGAACGCGGCGTTCATCACCTCAAAGCCCATCACGGTCGGCGACGCGGCCGAATACGCGGGCTTGATTTCCTTCACGCCAAGCCCCTTGCCGCTGGTAAGGTGCGAACCATATCGTTCGATATTTATCGCGTCCTGTTCGTGCTTCCATTGGATTAAGACCCCCTTGGATGGATTCGCTTCGTCGCGCAGGATCCTCAACGCTTCATGCGCGGCGACATGGACATCACGCCTCGTCACCGACGGGAGGCCTGCCAGCCGTTCCCTGAGCATTCTCAACTCTGACGCATGACTCGAACTGCCCGCGATCTCGTCGAGCATGTCCATGACCTGGTTGCGCTCCTCAATGATGGGAGCAAGGTACGCGTCCCATGCAGTTTTGCGGATGGATTCAACAGCGGTGTAGTCCTCTTTTTCAACGGAGGCAAGTTCGAGGTCCGAAATGATGCGGTTGTCCATCATCCATTGACGCATTTTTGTGACGCAGTCGAATTCCTGTTCCCATTTGAGTCGCTCGGGAGTCTTGTATCGTTCATGTGAACCGCTCGTGCTGTGCCCTTGCGGCTGGGTCACATCAATGACGTGAATCAGCGAGGGGATGTGATACTCGCGCGCGATCTCGGCCGCGTTCGCGTACGTTTCGAGGAGCGCGGGATAATCCCAGGCGCGGACGGTGTAGATGTCGTAGCCGCGCTCGCAATCTTTGCCGGGGCAGGGGTCACGCTGGAAGCCCTGCAGAATCGCGCCGATGTTTTCCTTGACCATTTGGAATTGGTTGGGGACGGAGATGCCGTAGCCGTCATCGTAAATGGTGAGGACGGCCGGCGCTTTGAGCACGCCGATGGCGTTGACGGTTTCCCAGAACATGCCCTCGGCCGTGGATGCGTTGCCGATGGATGTGAATGCCACTTCGTCGCCGTTGTGCGAGAATTGCGTGAACTCCTGGAGTTCCTCGACTTTGCGATACAGAACGGACGCGTACGCCAGCCCGACCGCGCGCGGCATTTGCGCGGCAGTGGGGGAAACGTCCGCGACGACGTTGTACATTTGACTCTGGCCGCGCCACGAGCCATCGGGGTTGACGTAGCGCGATGCGAAGTGCGCGTTCATGGCGCGGCCGCCCGTGTTGGACTCGTGGGACACGTCCGCGTGTGCGTAGAGTTGGGCAAAAAATTCCTGGATGCTCATCACCCCGAGGGTGAACATCCAGGTCTGGTCACGATAATATCCTGAGCGCCAATCGCCTCTGCGAAAGGCGCGCGCAATGGCGAGGTTGGCAAGTTCCTTGCCGTCGCCGAAAATACCGAATTTTGCTTTGCCGCTTAAAACTTCACGTCTGCCGATGATGGATGCCTGCCTGCTCTTGTAGGCGAGGCGGTAATCATTGAGGAGCTCTTCTTTGGAAAAGGGAAACGCAACACTACCCTTCTTTTTGGGCATGTCTCTCTCCTGAATTGGATCTAGTTGGGGGGATTATAACGGAAAAGGATGAAGGATGAATTTGGAAGGATGAAAGAAATACGCGGGAGAGCAAGTCTTACGCTTGCGGCGTTGAATACACCACGTATTCTTCTTTTGGCTTTTCCATTAGCGCCAGTTGCTTTTCCACTTTCACTTCAATCGGGGTCAATGGGTTGTAGTTCAACACAATTGCTTCAAGCATGGGATTGCGATTCTCTTCGCTCGCGCCGACGTGATAAAAATGCTCGCGGGTCAGAATCGTGAAGCGATACGCGTATTTTTCAATGGCAGAATTGCTTCGATAGCGATTGCTGTGCCATGTCGAGAGAATGAACTTTGCGGGTGTCGCGCTCAGCAAATCGTAGAGTTCCTGCTCTTCCTGCTCGCCCCATGAGTTATAGTAATCCACATGCCTGCCAATGTAAGGCGGGTCACAGTAGATATAATCGCTTTGCGTGGCGGCGGGAATAAGTTTACGGAAATCAGTGGAGACAAATGTCCAATCATATTGGCTGACCGCCTGCGAGACATATTTGATTTGATTTGAAATTTTCGTGATGTAGGCTTTGGCAAAACGCTGAGGCTTGTGTCCAAATGGGACGTTGAACATGCCTTTCCTGTTGAAGCGCATGATGCCATTGAAACAGGCGCGGTTCAGGAACAATAAATCCAGCGGTTTTGAATTTTTATTGAAGCGCTCGCGGACTTCGTAATAATGGCTTTCACCCTGCTTTTGCAGGATTTCACCCTCGTGTTCGAGAAATTCCCTGGCAATCCCCGCAGTAATACTTCCATCTTTGACGGCATTGTAAAAATTAATAATGTGGGGGTTGATATCGGCAAAGACCGCTTTGCGCGGACGCACGTTAAATCCGACCACGCCAGAACCCATGAACGGCTCAAACCATGTGCCATCTTTTTCCAGAGCGGCATGGCTTTTAATCCATTCAGTCAATTTTGTTTTGATACCCTGACATTTCAAAGGCGGAACTTTTACGGTCATTTTTTCGCTCGTTTATTCTTTCGGGCGGGCTTGCGCGGAGTTGAATTGGCCAGCTTCGGATCTTGCCCACGATACGACAAGTAATTTTTCAGGGTGGTTATTTTCTTGACCTTGCCATCGGGCATGGTCATTTGGATTTTGCCATAATTTATCCAATAATCGTCGAACCACTTTTCGCCCAAATTCTTGAAAACACCGTTGCCATTCAAAATGTCGTCAATTCGTGTGATGCTTCCAATGTTGGCTGTGTTGGAACTTCCCTGCAAGTCATTGGCAATTTCCCATTTTTCATGGACAAAGAATTGAAAATCTCCGATGACGGAAACGATGGATTTCAATTCGTCCAATTTGTAGGTTTTGGTTTCGTCAACTTGCTCAAGCGTGGAACGTGAATAAATAATGCCAAGGCAGAAATGTCCGAGATATTCACCATAGGGAAATTGAATGTTCTTGTTGCTCTTTCTGTTCGTGAAGTATTCGCCATGTGAGCCAAGCGTAAAACCGTTGCAAAATTCGGGTTTGTTTGGAAGGCGGTAGGTGGTTTTTAAATCTACTGCAAACTTGATGTGTTCATCTTTGGCGTGAACGAAGGATAGATCTGGGTAGTAGTTTTGTTGTTCGGCCAGCACGATATAAAAGTTGTTCTCGTTTGCAAATTCCAGCAGTTTGGGGAACAGATGAATCTCCAAAATCTTGGAAACGATTTTTGTGTCCGCTGAAATAGTGTAGATATTTCGGAAAACATCAATGAAACCTTTGATTGTCCACTGGTCGTCAGGCGTGGAAATATGCCCTTTCAGGGTTTCGACGAATCCACTCAACTTCTGTTTGAAATCTTCTTTGAGTCTGTTGCGTTCCTGTTGACGCATGGCGGTCTCCCGTGTTGAGATGACAGCATTATACAACACAGATGAAAGTATCTTGAATAACCAGAATATCAGACCATGGCGGGTTGCCCCTACGGTTGGGTGCGGCGTGGGTTCTCGTCGTCATCCTCCCACATCATGGGGTTGGATTCGATGTAACGCCAGATGTTGTCCATTTCGCGTTCGTTGCGGATGATGTGTTCGTAATAGTTGCGTTGCCAGATAGGTGTCTCATTCAAAGACGGGATTTTCCATAACCGTTTGGTGACACGTGATTTGAATTGCGACATGATTGCGCCCAATGAGGCGGGTTTGGGGCCGCGGGGTAGGGGCGACCCGTCGAGGCTGTCGGTGGTCATGGTTGTGGATGGCGTCTTGCTGGAAGGCGCATTGGTTAATCCTTGGCGGGTCGCCCCTACGGTTTCATGAAAAATCAGACTTCCATGAAAATGATTTGACATGACAACATACGCACCCAATTCAATAAATCGGTGACGTTTCGGAAAGTCAACCCATTCCCAATGAACGATTTCCCCGCGTGGTTCAACACCATTTCGCCATCCACGATCTCCCCAAACAAACATTCGCGCTGGTACGCGACAATGGTCACAAAATACGCGCCAGCCTGTGAATAGTCATATCCCGGCAGGCGAATGGAACGGCGGTGATGCCTGCCCTGAGCATTGTCGAAGGGTTTCTGTGGGTCGAATTTTGTTGTCATGATTGGATTATAAGGTAAGCATCATGTCTATATTGCGCGTTGGGATGAAATAAGGCACGCCCTGCCAATGCCATTGGGCGCCGCGTTGGGGAAGGATGTCCGTGCGGGGAGCGCGGAAAATTTTTATTTCTTGATGCGCCTTGATTTGGTTTGTGTTCTCGATGCTTTGAATGTCCCGCGCTTTTCCGCAACCGAGAAGGAAGGTTTTTTCTCGCCAGAGGAATAGGTCATCTGCACGGGATTTCGTTGCCCCACAGCGGTGGCCAGCGCCACGTTGACAAATTGATTCAGGCTCACGCCTTCGCGTTCGGCGGCTTTGGCGAGTTGTCGGTGCAGGGAACGCGACACGCGGGTAACAAATTTGCCGCTGTAATCTTCGTCAGGCGCGGGTTCAGGGACTGGAATCCCATCTTTGAGCGCTACGGTAATCCAGCCGCGCATGGCGTCGTCAATCATTTCGCCGAGTTCTTCAAACGTATCGCCCTGCGTGATGCAACCGGGCAATTCAACCACGCGCGCTGCAAAACCGGGGTTTTCTTCATCATCGTCGCGGGTGATTTCGATATGGTAGGGGAGTTTTAAATAATCTTCGACTGTTTTTTCGGCCATTCCAGCCTCATTTTTTGTTATCATCTTCCAACTCTTTTATGCCATCCAATACTTCCAACATAAGTTCAACGTATTTGGGCTTTACAAATTCCGAACCGACAGCACATCCCTGACCCAAAAAAGCCCTGGAGTACCGCCAGATAAGTGCTGACAAAAAGTGTGTGGAAACCGCCAGATATGGGGGATAAATGTCGGTTAGTGTTTCAAGAAAGGATACGCCCAGCGTTTG
>JACRLC010000051.1 GCA_016235425.1 Chloroflexota bacterium
CCTAGTACGAGAGGACCGGAGTGGACAGACCTCTAGTGTGCCAGTTGTTCCGCCAGGAGCATCGCTGGGTAGCCATGTCTGGCAGAGATAACCGCTGAAAGCATCTAAGTGGGAAACTCGCCCTAAGATTAGATCCCTGTATTCCCAATAAGGGAGTAAGACCGCAGGTAGACTACCTGCTATATAGGCAGTATGTGTAAGCGCAGTAATGTGTTAAGCTAAACTGTACTAATGGTCGAGGGCTTCCTCCTGTGGTGCGGAGAACTTGGTACTTTTCTAAACCTTCATCAAAATTGCTGTTCAGGAACAACTTTGTGAATTAGTCCCTTGGTGATTTGTGCGGCGGGGGTACACCCGGTCCCATCCCGAACCCGGAAGTTAAGCCCGTCAGCGCCGATGGTACTTGGAGGGAGACCTCCTGGGAGAGTAGGTCATTGCCAAGGGACTTTTTCTTTAACCTATAACGGCGGCATCTTCTCGTCTGCGCGTGAATCGTGTATAATCGAATTTGCAGGTTCGGTTGGAGGACACATTTTTTGTCCTCATGTTCAAAATCGAGGAGTGTGAAGCGTCTTCTTTGATCGTTCGATCATTTGTCGTTTCTGGTCTTATTGAAACAAACCTCGGCCGAGTCTGTCTGCGGCCGATTTTTTGTGCCATTTCCATGCGGAAAGGAGGTGAATTTCTTTGGCAAGTGTAAATTTACGTAATGGCGAATCTCAGGACTCTTTGCTCAAACGTTTTCGCAAGAAAGTCGTCAAGAGCGGTGTTTTGAGCACAGTTCGCCGCAAACGCTGGTTCGTCTCCAAGAGTGAACAGCGCCGCATGGAAAAGAAGAAAGCAATTCGTCGCATTAAGCGACGCTCCTTCAAGGATGTTGAATAGATCGAGAGGCGTGTATGGCAAAAGAAGAAGATAAAATCAAAGCCGATGGTGTTGTGATCGAGGCTCTGCCTGGAACCCAGTTCCGTGTGCGGCTTGAAAACGGCCATGAGGTGCTTGCTTATCTTTCCGGTAAGATGCGCAAGCATTACATCCGCATTCTGCTGGGGGACCGTGTTTCGCTTGAAATGTCTCCTTATGATTTGACTCGCGGCCGCATCACCTTCCGTCAGCGCAAGACGACTCCGGCTCCTGTTGAAGTCTAGCCAAGCGCCTATCTGAATTTATCCAAGAAAAAAGGCCCTCGTTATGAGAGCCTTTTTTTGATTCCTTGGCTTTCCAGCAGTTTACACCAAATCTCTCCATGAACTGAGTACCTTCATGTAATTCGCGCGCTCCAGGGCCGCAGGCTCACTTACCGACTTCTGACACATGCTTCCCTGCATCTGTTTTATGGATTCATACTCGTGAGTTTCCATCCACCAGCTCATCTCACTCAACATGGACGCCACAACTCGTTCGCCGTTATGGAGAAGTTCGGATGCCATCATGGCGACCTTCGCTCCCGCCATCATGGACTTGAGAGCGTCTTTTGCTGTGTGAACACCACTGGTCAACGCAAAATCGGTGTTGACTTTGCCATACAATATCGAAATCCATTGTAATGGCAATCGTATTTCAGCAGAGGAACTCAATTCGAGACTATGGATGATCTCCATTTCATAGAGATCGAAATCAGGCTGGTAGAAGCGATTGAATAAAACCAGACCATCTGCTCCCGCCTGGACGAGCCTTGTTGCAAAGTTCGGCAGGGATGTAATGTATGGGCTTAATTTCACGGCGAGCGGAATGGTGATGGCTGACTTTACTTCCGCCACCAACTCCACCTGTGCAGACTCGACATCTTCGCTTTTCATGTTGGGATCTGTAACCATAAAATACAGATTTAGTTCCAGCGCGTCCGCACCCGCATCCTGAATGCGGCGGGCGTAGCGCGTCCAGCCGCCTTTGGAGACGCCGTTCAAACTGCCGATAACGGGTATCTTCAAGGCATTTTTCAGGGCGGTCACCTGGCCCAGGTATTTATCGGGCGTCAGGCTGTAGGTTCCTGCGTCCGGCAGGTAGCTCATTGCTTCCCTAAATGCGTCAGAACCGCTGGTCAGATAATGGTCCAGTTCGAGCGATTCGTGGATGACCTGCTCCTCGAAGAGCGAATACATCACAATTGCCGCGACGCCTGCATCCTCAAGTTTGCGCGCACTATCCAGTTTTTTGGAAAGGGGGGATGCTGAAGCCACCAGCGGATTTTGTAATTCCAAACCAAGATAAGTCGTGGAGAGGTCAGTCATGTTTGTCTCCGTATTTGCCAAGTTTGAAAGGAGAGTGGACATCATTCATCATCCACTCTCCATTTTAGGTTTTACTCTTTTTTGTCGCCGCCGTTGCCGTTCTCATTTCCGTAGTGCATGGCGGCCATCTGCTGATAGAGCGTCCAGCGTGACTTGGCATCGTGCTGGGCTTCCTTCATCAACTCTTCAGCGCGGTCCTCGTCAATTTGTGTAAGCATTTTGTAGCGTGTCTCGTTGTATGCGTATTGCGAGATCGGGATGCTCGGCTCCTTGGATTCGATTATGAGCGGATTCTGTCCCTGCTCGGCGAGGCGCGGATCGTAGCGATACATCGGCCAGTGACCGGACTGCACTGCCAGCTTCTGCTGTTCGAGACCCTTCGCCATATCGTAGCCGTGCGCAATGCAGTGGCTGTACGCAATGACGAGAGACGGCCCATCATATGATTCTGCCTCGAGCAGAGCACGCAGGGTCTGCTGGTCGTTGGCGCCCATCGCGACTCTAGCAACGTAGACGTAACCGTAGGACATCGCAATCAGGCCGAGGTCCTTCTTTGGAAGTCCCTTGCCGCCCATCGCGAACTTGGCAACTGCCGCACGCGGCGTGGACTTGCTCGCCTGCCCGCCTGTGTTCGAATACACTTCGGTATCGAGCACCAGGATGTTGACGTTGCGTCCGCTGGCCAGAACGTGGTCGAGACCGCCGTAGCCGATGTCATACGCCCAGCCGTCACCGCCCATGATCCACACGGACTTCTTCACAAGGCTGTCCGCGAGGCTGACCAGGTCCTTGGCGCGGCTGTCGCTCGATTTCGCCAGTTTGTCCTTCAACTGTGCAACACGTTCGCGCTGGGCTTCAATGCCTGCTTCGTCGGCCTGGTTTGCGTTCAAAATCGCGCTGACCAAATCTGCGCCCAGTTCCTTTTCGAATTGAGCGAGTAATTCGCGCGCGTATTCATTTTGCTTGTCGATTGTCAGGCGCATGCCCAGGCCAAACTCGGCGTTATCTTCAAATAGGGAGTTCGACCATGCAGGTCCGCGGCCGTTCGAGTCCACAGCCCACGGGGTGGTGGGGAGGTTGCCGCCGTAAATCGAGGAACAACCCGTCGCATTCGCGATGATGGCGCGGTCGCCAAACAACTGCGAGACCAGCTTCACGTAGGGTGTCTCACCGCATCCGGCACACGCGCCGCTGAACTCAAACAACGGGCGGAGTAATTGCGAATTTTTGATCGTGGACGGATTGATCAACTTCCGATCCAAATCGGGAATCGACATGAAGAAATCCCAATTCCTGGCTTCCTGTTCACGCAAGGCAGGTTGCGGGGCCATGTTCAGCGCCTTGCGGCCAACCTGTGATTTATCCTTCGCGGGGCACACTTCCACGCACAGCGTACAGCCCGTGCAATCCTCGGGCGCAACCTGCACCGTGTAGGCAAAACCCTGCGAAAATTCCTTGAACTTCGACGGCATGTGCTTGAACGTTTCTGGCGCGCCCGCAACCAACTTCTCGTCATACACTTTGTGGCGAATGACTGCGTGTGGGCAGACCATCGCGCACTTGCCGCATTGAATGCACAAGTCTTTTTCCCAAACGGGGATTTCCAGCGCCAGGTTTCGTTTCTCCCATTGCGTGGTTCCAAGCGGGAACGTGCCATCGACGGGAAACGCGGAGACGGGGATATTATCGCCATCTGAGTTGATGATCGGCCCAAGCACATCCCGTACAAAAGCAGGCGCTTCATTCGGGACCGGGAACCGGCGCGTCATCTTTGAGTTGATCTCCGCTGGAACTTTGACCTCATAAAGATTCTCGATGGTGGCGTCCACCGCTTCGAAATTCTTCTTCACCACAGCCTCACCGCGTTTGCCATAGGTCTTTTCGATGGCGTGCTTGATCTCGGCAATGGCCTGCTCGCGTGGAAGCACGCCGCTGATGGCAAAGAACGCAGTCTGCATGATCGTGTTCATGCGCCCGCCCATGCCTGTCTTTTCAGCTACATCGTAACCGTTGATCACGTAGAACTTGAGTTTCTTCTCGATAATGTCTTTCTGGACTTCAACAGGCAGGTTGTCCCAAATTTCATTGGGGCCGTACAGGCTGTTGAGCAGGAACGTGCCGCCCGGCTTGGCATATTTGAGCATGTCCACGCGCTCGAGGAAAGTGTACTGATGGCAGGCTACAAATGTCGCTTCATTCATTTCGATGAGATACGGCGCGCGGACGGGGTGAGGCCCAAAGCGCAGGTGAGACATCGTTACTGTGCCGGATTTCTTCGAGTCGTAATAGAAATAACCCTGCGCGTAGTTTTCGGTCTCTTCACCGATGATTTTGATGGAGTTCTTGTTCGCACCGACGGTTCCGTCCGAGCCGAGGCCGAAGAACACACAGCGGACTGTCTCTTCGGGTTCGATCTTGAAGGAAGCGTCCACTTCGAGGCTGGTGTGGGCCACGTCATCGTTGATGCCGACGGTGAAATGAGTCTTGGGATTGGATTTCTTTAATTCATCCAACGCGGCCTTTGCCATCGCGGGAGTGAATTCTTTGGATGAAAGGCCGTATCGCCCGCCAATGACTTTGATGCCAGGGCGATTGCCTTCGACCAACGCATTGACCACATCCAAATAAAGCGGTTCGCCGGATGCGCCGGGTTCCTTCGTGCGGTCGAGTACGGAGATACCTTTCACGCTCTTCGGCAGTGCCTTGACGAAATGTTCGAACGAGAATGGGCGGTACAAACGCACACGCACCACGCCGACCTTCTCGCCTCTTTCGACGAGATATTTCACGGTCTCTTCGGCTGTCTCGCCGCCGGAGCCCATCACGACAACCACGCGTTCGGCTTCGGCATGACCGACGTAATCGAACAGGTTGTAGTGGCGGCCGGTGACCTGGGCGAATTTGTCCATCATTTCCTGGACGATGCCCGGGGTCGCGGTGTAATACGGATTCGCCGCTTCGCGCATCTGGAAGTAGACATCGGGATTCTGCGCGGAGCCGCGTAAAACGGGATGTTCCGGGGACAGGCCGCGTGCCCGATGAGCGCGCACCAGCTCCTCGTCCAGAAGGAGGCGGAGTTCTTCATCCGTAATCTGATAGATTTTCGTCACTTCGTGGGAGGTGCGGAAGCCGTCGAAAAAGTGGAGGAACGGGACGCGGGATTTGAGCGTAGCCATCTGCGAAATGGCGGCGAAATCGTGCGCTTCCTGGACCGATCCAGATGAAAACAGGGCAAAACCTGTTTGACGGACCGCCATCACATCCTGGTGATCGCCGTAAATCGAAAGCGCGTGCGCGGCGATGGCGCGCGCCGCGACGTGGAAAACCGTGCTGGTGAGTTCACCCGCGATCTTGTACATGTTGGGGATCATCAACAGCAGGCCCTGTGAGGCGGTGAAGGTGGTGGTAAGCGCGCCGGTTTGCAGAGCGCCGTGGACCGCGCCCGCCGCGCCGCCTTCGGATTGCATTTCGATTACGAGGGGGACTGTGCCCCAAAGATTCTTCCTGCCTTTGGCAGACCACTCGTCTGCGAATTCACCCATGGTGGAGGATGGCGTAATCGGATAAATCGCGATAACCTCGCTCAAGCGGTGAGCTACTGATGTGGCGGCTTCATTGCCGTCAATGGTGATGATGGGTTGCTTCATTCTTGCTCCTTTGCAAACAGGCTGAGGGCCTGTAAATATATTATTTTCCTATCTGCAAGTGTATCCCCCGGTGACAAAATACGTTAGTTATATATGACATAAATCCCCCTGCGAGTTGTCACATATTGGACAAGAATTGTGGAAATTAATTCGTGTTGTTCAAACGTGTCTTCTCCTTACGGATCGGTAAGTATCGCCGCACTTGCACGATCAATGTGCCGATGCCCACCAAGCATAAGCCGAGGATCTGTCTGCGGCCAAGCGGCTCATCCAGGAATATCCATGCAAGGATTGATATCTGCAGCAGTATCGTCCCATTGATGATGCTGGATTCAACCGCAGTGAGGGTCTGAAGAGTCTTGTTCCAGATCGTGAACGCAAAGGCAGTATTGACCAGCGCCAGCCAGCCGATGATCAGCCATTGCGTGAGATTAAGCTGTCCAAGGCCTTGAGTGAACGCGCCGGTTATCAGCAAGATTAATCCGCCCACGCCCATGCTGATGGAAGTGATAATGATGGGGGATAACTTGCTTTCCGAATTTACGTATCTGCCAAAAATCGCTGAACCGGAATTTGCCAGGAGACCGATGAGCGCGGTAATCAGGCCAATTGTCTGTCCCGCGGGAATGACAAGTGGAAGGAAATAAATTAGCGCGCCGCACACGGATAAGATCATTCCACCCCATTGCCCAGTTGAGGCGTGTTCATGGCTTTTCAAACTACCATGGATTGCGATGAGAACAGGTGAGAAACTCAAGAGCAAATTCAATGTGGCGGCGGGCAGGAATGCCAGGCTGACGAATTGCGCCCCCTGGGTTAGCGTGTAAAACAGGATTCCCAGCAAAACGAGTTCAACCCATGTTCGTTTGGAAATTCTCTGTAACGCGACGCGATGGACCGGATTAAAAAGGATGAAGGGGACCAGGCAAAGAAACGCCAGTGTGTAACGCAATCCTGCGAAGGTGATCGCAGGCAGATTGGCCTTCAGTCCGATCTTGATCAGCACCCAGGATGTTGACCAGAGAAAGGTTACGAACAAAGCCTGCAACACGGCTTTGATGTGAGTGTTTGGCTGAGTAGGTTGGCGCATTGATGTTTATGAGACCAGCGTCCCGCAGGTTTGATCCGGGAAACTTGCGGATTTCATGTCAACCTGCGGGACGATTTGATTTGTGTTTGAAATTAAAGATATTGCTCCAAATGCGGCCTTGCCAGCAATAACGCCGCCAGTGATTTGGCGTCCGGCACATCCCCCTGCTCGGCCATCGCGAGGGCTTTCTTTACGGGGATTTTCTCCACCTGTAAAAACTCATCATCATCCGCGTCGAGGGGATTGTGTTTCAAGTCGGTTGCGAGAAAGACTGCCATGAATTCGGTGGAATAACCGGGCGCGAGATAGAACTCACCCACCTTCGACAGCGTACCCGCTTCCATGCCGGTCTCCTCGCGGATCTCGCGGGCCGCGCATTCGAGATGGGGTTCATCCCCGTCGCGCGTCCCGGCAGGCAGTTCGAGCAGGTCCATGCCCGCCGCGTGACGATACTGGCGGACGAACAACAGGTTTCCCTGTCCATCGATTGGAATGATGATCACCGAGCCGCCATGTTCGACAATATCAAATTTTGTTTCGCGGCCATCGGGAGTTTTCATGGTGTCGCGCCGGATGGCAAAAGCGCGCCCTTTGAATAACGGTTCGGATTTGATGAGTTCGAATGGCATTGTCTTTTCCTTTTTGTCTGCAACGGGCCTGCTGTTCATTATCAGTACTTCACGAAAGTTGAAAGAATTCCCGAAAACAGGGGTGCGGGCGTACGCCCGCACCCCTGTTTTCGGGCTTCTCCTGATCGTTTCGTGATCTACTGATTATAAAAGAAAGCCCAGGCATTTGCCTGGGCTGGGTGCCTTGAAAATCATCCTACGGAATTTTCACTTGCTGCCCCGTGGTTAGCACCGCCGAGACCGAAATTCCGTTCGTCGAGGCAATTGCGGCGGGATCGACATCGCCGTATTTGCACGCCACACCGTAAACCGTTTCATCGGAGGAGGAGACCGTGTACGTTGCCGGGTGGGTTTGCAGAGCGCGTGTGCCGGGGAACGGGTTGCCTGTTTGCGGTATCTTCAGCACAAGCCCGGGCATAAAAATGCCGCCGTCGGTAATGCCGTTGAGCGAAAGTAATTCATCCGGGTTCAAGTTGAAGCGGCGCGCGATGCAGTAGGGAAACTCGCCTTTCATCAAGGTGTAGGATGCCGGGATGCTTCCCGGTGGAATGGGCGTTGCTGTAGGGCCGCCGGGTGTGACTGTTGTGACAACAACAACGGGTGTGGTCGGCACTGCGTTGGTCGGCGTGGACGGTGTGCCGGGTGTCAGAGTCTCTCCGGTTTGCGGGGTGAGCACTGTTCCCGTCACAACGGCAATTGGTGTGGATGGAGTCCCGCTCGATACCGCGGCTGTTTGCGCAGAAGCAGTCGCTTTGGCGAATTCCTCGATCATCTCCATCGGGTTTTCAACCGAGGGGAATGGCGAGACGAATAGACCGGTCGGAATTAAAGTTGGGGTGGATGCAGGCGATTGTGACAGGGATTGCGTACAACCCGAAATCAACATCACACTTACAAGCATGATTGCGACCATAAGCAAGCCGCGTTGTTTGTGACTCATAGTTTCTCCTCTTCCATCAAATTCAAGATTCGATGGTAGCACATGACCTTTAAAGCGTCAAGCCGCGTTAAGGACTACAGCCAAATTTAGACAATATGTCGACGATTTGCCCCTCGCTTCCCGCGGGGCCCTTGGCCTGCACCCGTTTCCAGACAGTACACAAGCCTTTATCTGTGCGCGGATCTTCGGCGAACGCGCGCATGGATAGTTTCTCCGCATCTTCGACATTTCCCGTCAAGGCATTCGCTTCGATGAAGGTCAGCCATTCGTTTGAGTCTTCTGGTGAATAGCCAAACGACATGGCTTCATTTCCAAGTTTTACAACTTGTTCTAGATCGCCGGTTTGAAAAGCAAGCTCGGCTTTGGCAAAGTAATAGCACCAGCCATGTTCCGGTTCCGCGATGAAATCGGGTTGCGCGGGGGAGTCCGTTTCGGTGATGATGCGCGATGGATCTGAAAGGGGAATGGCATCCACAAGGAAATGAGATTGTTTGCCATAAATCTCTTCATCGCCGCGCGCGGGATCGAGCACGCGCAGGCATCCGTTTTGAGGCATGAAGATGACAATGGCTTGAGATGTGTTTCCGTGAAATGTCACAGTGCGATAGGGAAAGCTGATCTCCGTATTTGGTTCGAGTGATGGCAGGGTTGTCCCGCCGAGTCGTTTCTCGGTGTAGAGCATTAAATAGGGTAAGTCTGCGCGTTCAAAATTTGGCGCGTACGTCCAGTTGATTGGCGCAGTGAAAGAGATGTCGGTCTCGTAGTCAATGGGCATTTGGTGCGTGAGGATGACTGTACCCGGCTCCAATGCAGGGACGCGCCACGCGAGCTGCCAGTAGATTTCCTGTTGTCTTGTCCAATCGCGGCGGAAGATGTTGGCGTTGAAGAATTGCTGTCCGATGCCGAGGGAGATGATTAACGCGATGACATGAACTTTGAATTTGCTTTTGCCGAAGATAAGCTCGATGAGACCCAGAACAAATAAACTTCCACCGATCATCATCGAGACCATGAACCTGTCGTAGGATGATTGCAGGGTGAGAGGGAGCCCTGCCGCGAGAGAGGGGATGCGTCCAAGGAGGATGGCGGGAATCGAGATAAGTATGAGGGATGAAGGATGAAGGATGAAGTGCTGTGTTCCGTTGTCTCCTTGTGCACCTGTATACCTGTCTGCCTGTGTACGCAGCCCAAAGGCGAGAAATGCAAATGAAACGGCGACCAGGCCCAGGGTCAGGAGAGAGGTGGGGGCTGTGATGGAGGAGAATGCCAGGACGAGGATTTGAATCCAAATGTAGAAGCCTGTCTTCCAGAGGGAATCCAAAATATCAATCAGGAGGGTGGAGAGGGTTAATGTCTGCGAAGCGGTGACTTCGTAGGAGTTGTACGGGCCGAAGCGATAATAATAGACGAGCCAGCCCGCGTTGAGAATCCAGATGAGGAGATAGGGCCGCCAATGTTTGATGGTTTTTGCGGATCGTTCGATGAGGCTGCCTTGAAAGAAGGAAAGCAGAAGGAGGGCGCGGATACCTTCGATGCCAAAGAAATATTCGGTGGGGAATATGCCGCAGAATTGGAACAGGAGCGCGATGATGGTGTGGCGCGGGTTTGGGGAGCGCAAGGCTTTGAACGTGAAGCCGAAGGAAAGCAGATAAAAAATGAAGGGGATGAGTTCCTGGTTGATGTGCGTGAACGCTACCCAATGCTGGCTGTAACCGGGAAAGACGAGCATGAAAAGGGCGGCGGTGAGCGCGAGATGTTTTTGCCCAGGCCAGATTTGATTGAACATCCACCACGCGGCGAGGCCGAGGAGGAAGCGAATGACGAGCGCGAAGATTTGCCAGTAGAGCGGGACGGGGGGAATGAGGCTGGTGGTCGCGAAGAATATCGGCCCAAGGAATGGACGGAAGGGTGCAAAAGCCGGGATGAATTCGCGCGGGCCGAGGAATTTCGCAATCCAAGCGAACGGCCAGTCGTCCCAATAGAAACCGGTGAGGGGAAGGAGCAGACCGTAACCAACGACGGTGATAATTGCAAAGAGCAGGGGAATTGATTTGGAGGAGTCGAAGAAGCGGCGCATTGATGAAATTATAACCAATAATGAAGTTGGCTTTCCCTCCGCGAAGCACCGCTTGACTCAGATAATTCTGTATGATAAAATCCGAACACTGTTCGGAAAAGTGCAGCCGTTTATTATGCCTGAAAATAAAACCCGCCAGAACCGCCACGCCAGTGTAAAGCAGTCCATTTTGAAGACTGCCATGGCATTGATCATTGACAAGGGCATTGCAAAATTATCACTGCGAGAGATCGCGCGGAAGGCCGGTTATAGCCCTGCCAGCTTGTATGAATACTTTGAAGGCAAGGATGAGATCATTGCACAATTAAGTGCGGAGGCATTTGATCGTCTAAGTATCTACCTCAGCCAGCCGCCAACGAATATCCCTCCTGATAAACGATTGATTGAGATCGGTATGGCTTATGTGAAGTTTGCGCGGGAGAATCCCGAGCATTATGATTTGGTTTTCAACCGTCTTCCATCGAAACGTTCCACAGCATCCGAGGAAATAAATGCCGCTTCCCCTTATATAATTGTGCGGCAGGCAGTTGTTGAAGCGATTGAGAGTGGAAGTATTGTGATGAGTCGTGGTTACGACCTGGAGGCGATTACCTACAGTTTGTGGTCTTTGGCGCATGGCATGGCAACCCTTCAAAACACTCATCTAAGCCAGTTCGAGGCTGATTTTGATAAAGTAAATCGTTCCGCATTTGAGACTTTCATTAAGGGGCTTGGAACGTAATTTTTTTACGATTAACCGAACAGTATTTGGAATTCTGTAAATCCTATTTGAGGAGAACGAAAAATGAAAACAAATAACCGACTAAACCGTCTCTGGCGAATTTTGGGCTGGCTAATGGGATTGACCCTCATCCTGACTTTGGGCGCGAAAGTCCATGATACCTACGCCTCGAGCAGGTTGCTCATGGACTTCCCCGCCCCTGGTGATTTTGTAACCGTCAATGATTCAAGCATGCATTATGTTTGCATGGGGGAGGGAGAGCCGACGTTGGTCCTGGAAGCCGGCATCGGCGGTGACGTTTTGGATTGGAGTCCGATCATGCCAGCCCTCTCCGAAAACCACCGCGTATGCGCGTTTGACCGGTTTGGTCAGGGCTGGAGTGATCCTGCCTCATCTCCGCGAACCTTCAGCATGGCCGCTGATGAATTACATGCAGCGCTTGAAATATTGGAAATAAAGAATCCTGTTCTTGTCGGTCATTCGCTGGGAGGCGCACTGGTTCAGATCTATGCGGCTAAATATGAAGCTGCGGGTGTGATATTGGTGGAAGGGCTGACGACTGACGTTGCGGATACCGTCGTTCAACGATTGGGCAGTTATCGATCTTTGGAACCGCTCGTTCGTTTGGGACTCATGTATCCATTGGGGCAGATGATGTCTTATCCTGCTTATCCTCCAGAAGTTCGACGCCAGATGTTGGTTTTGCGATCTGTTTCGAAATCCCTGATTGCCATTGGCGACGAAGGAGCCATAGCCGCAGAGACTGCCGGAGATGAGCTGCGCGCGGCTGAAACCAAACTTAATTCCCCCCTCTTGATTATTGCCGCAGAAAAAAGCAATGTGCCGGGATTACCGGTTGGCGAATTTGCAAATGCGGCCAGGGCGTTATCCGAGCGGAAGCCCGGTTCTGTTTATGTTCTCATTTCTGATGCGAGTCATTATGTCCAGGCCGACCACCCTGAAGAAGTTGTAATGGCAATGGAAGATTGGTTGAAAAAATAAAATAATTTCGAGCCATTTTCTTGCTTGTTCGCATTCCCGGCCCGATCTACACATTGCTGTTTGACGAAATATCTTCAAAGTGTGTGAACAAATCCGGGCCGGCGTTCTTGGAATGATACAGGGCCTTGTCCGCTTCTGACAATAATTGCTTCATGATCCGTTTCAGCTCGGTCCTTTTGGAGCGGAAGACGTACGTTGAGGCCCCCATGCTGATCGTTACATGGATACCGAAGCTTTTATGTTTTCTGAGAATCCTGTGAAAACGATTTCCAAAGTTGACTGCCTGATCGTACCCATCGTCGGGCAGGATAATGATGAATTCATCGCCGCCGATGCGCGCGGCTGAGTCGCCCCGGCGGACATTTTTGATCAGAACTTCACCGAACTTCTTGAGAAGCGCATCCCCGGCAAGGTGGCCGTTCCTGTCGTTGTATTCCTTGAAACGGTCAAGATCTACGCTGATGATCGAAATGGACTTTCCAGATTTACGGGCTGAGGAAAGGTCGTTGACAAAAGTACGTTCAAAGGCGCGGCGGTTGAGCAAGCCGGTGAGGGTATCGCGGTTTGCAAGGCGTTCGAGCCGCGTTTTGGATTTTTCCAGGTTTTTCTTTTCCTCGATCAAATTTTGCAGGTGAACGTTGTTCGTGCCTGCGTTAATGACCGAGCAAATGATGATCATGCCGGAACTTAGCCAGACCGGGTTCAAGCCGATATCGAGAGGAATTTCCTCCTTGTTCTTTTTGTATCCCACCAGGTTGACGATGCTTCCCAGGGTGCGGAGCCTTGGTTTTTCCATATATTGGGTGATATGGCCGATGTGCTTTTTTCGAAAGCGCGGGGGAACCAAAGCTTCTATCGATTTGCCGATCAGTTCATTCCTTCGATAACCAAATATTCGATCAGCCAATTGGTTGGCGTAAGTAATTGTGCCGCTTTTTTCCACAAGAAAAACTGCCGTTGGGGAGGAATCAAGCAATAATCTGATCTGCTGGGTCTCCGGGTCTTGCAAAGTTTGATCTTTTGCGATTGCAAAGATCAATCCCGCTTCCAGGTCGGGATAACCCGACCAGCGCAGGAGACGATATGTCCCGTCCTCTGCAAGCAGCCGCAGTTCGACCAAAAAGGCCGGATGACCTGCATTCAGGGATTTTAAAGCCTGATCCACTTTATAAATGTCGTCTGGATGGGTGAAACTCGAATATGGTTTGGATAATAATTCCGCCTCCGTGTAGCCCAGCAGGTTACAGAAAGCGGGATTGACGCGCTTGAAATAGCCGTCGGCCCCGGCGATAACGAACAGGTCAAGCGAGTAATTAAAGAATTTCTCGTACTCGATCATGTTTCTGCCTGTAAAGGGATTCCACCGCCTTCCTGAAACGGCATCAATGGTCGGGTTATTTTATGACTTTCTCAACACTTGAAAAGGAGACAAGTTTCCTATTTTTTGACAATCATTGCCTTGATGTTTTCCAGCGATGTTTGCGGGACCAAATCACAGCCCGGCCAAATCGCGTCGACTCCGCTTCCTTCCGCCCTGAGTACTGCTTCCGTTATTTGACCTTTATCTCCCTGCCAGAGAGTCTGCACGGGATCAATGTTCCCAAACAGCAGCGTGTCTTTCAATGCCTCACGCGACGCGGACAAATCATTCGTCTGGTCAACGGATATCGCCTCCGCGCCTGTTTGCGCCAGCAGGTGCATGGACTTGTTCGTATTCCCACACACCGAGAGCACGCGCGGCTTCGGTAATTTCTCAATTAGATGTTTTTCCGCAGGGAACACAAATTGCTCGTACTTTGCTGGCCCGATAAAACCTGGTGACCCGCCCATATCGTGGATGGTAATGAAGTCCGCGCCCGCGTCGCGGTAGGCTTGCCCGACTTGCGAGAGGAAAGAAGAAAGAAGAAAGAGAGCGTCGAGGATGGCTTGCGGTTCCTTCTTCATTTCAGCAAACATCGCCGCAGGCTCGACTAGGAAGAGGAGCAAAGTGTACGGGCCAGGGATTAGTCCACCGATCACGGCTTCATTTCCGATATCCTTCTTCAACCTCGCGATGGCCTCACACACCAATTTCACTCGCCCCCGGGAAATGACTCCAAAGCGTTGCCCTGAGCCTGTCGAAGGGTCTCCTGACTTCGGAGTTACTTCCAGCCCCTCCAATGTCTGGAGACATTGGACTCCGCTCTCGAACAAAAACTTTTTTACACGTGGAAATTCATATTCCCCGTTCTCGCGAAAATCAATCTGCGCGCCCAACGCCTCCGCTTCCACGAGCATATCCAGCGGCGCCACTGCGGACGGGAATCCCGTCAACCAAAACGTACTCGCCGCGGCCCGCGCCATTTTCTCCGCATCGCGATGGACCTCAGGCAACGACAATCCCTCGCTTTCGAGTCCCGCCGATGTGACGTGAATCAACCCGCTGAACGCGGGGTTTGAATTAATCCTTTTGCCGTCGAGCAATTCTAAAATCTCTGCGCGCTGACTCATTTCTCACCATGCCCGCACGGGACTGGCGTTCCGCCCGCGGCTTCACGCGCAAAATCCCATGCTAATCTTACAAAGCCACTTCGACGAGATCAGGCACCGCCTTCGGGCTAATTACTCTTTACCAATTACCACTGCTTACTGTTCACTGATAACTGGTTACTGCTTCACCGCCTTTGCAATCGCCGCCACATGCTCTGGCGTAGACCCGCAGCATCCGCCGAGGATCTTCGCTCCGAGCGCAGCGTACTTCTTCGCGAAGTTTGCCATATCCTCAGGCCCCATATCGTAGACCGCCTGCTCGGTTTCGATGTCCATGTGCGGGAGACCCGCGTTGGGTTTGGCCCAAAATGGGAAGCCTGGCACTGTTTCGCAATATTCCTTGATCACCAGTTCCATGTTCTCAAGCGTGTTACCACAGTTCGCTCCAACGACTGTTGCGCCCTTTTCTTTGTATCTCTTGACAACATCCTTTGGCTTGACACCCATCATCGTGCGCGTGCCGCGGTCATAGCTGAAAGAGACAACGATGGGGAGATCAGTCACAGAGCGCGCACCTTCGAACGCGGCGTCTGTCTCTTCAAAGGCGAACATGGTCTCAATCACGAGCAAATCCACGCCGCCATCGGCCAGTGCCTTGGCTTGCTCGGCGAAGGTTGCTTTGGCCTCGTCCGCTTCGAGCGGGCCGTAGGGTTTGACCAGTTGGCCGATCGGCCCTATCGAACCCGCGACCAGAACCCCGTCCCGCGCGGAGGCGGCTTTGCGCGCCAATTCCGCGGCGCGGATATTGACCTCGAGCGCGCGGTCCTGATATTTCGAGTCCTTCATCCTCATGCGCGTCCCGCCGAACGTGCAGGTCAGGATAATGTCCGAGCCTGCTTCGACAAACATGCCTTCGAGCTTGAGCAAAATATCGGGGTTGTCAATCACGAGATCTTCAGGTGCCTGTCCCGCTTTCAATCCCATCTTCTGCAAATTGGAGCCAGTCGCCCCATCCGCCACGAGAATTTCCCCGCCGTTCAATCGTTCCAAAAATTTGTTCATTGGTTCTCCTCAAGATTCACCACTTTGAACCGCGAAGCACGCGAAGGTCGCGAAGAAAACCTTTTAAAATCTTTGCGTTCTTAGCGCTCTTCGCGGTTAATATTTCTCCGTGCTCTCTGTGTCTCTGTGGCTAAATTATTTTGTCGTAAACTTCTCCGCCAGCGGATCAACTTTGCGATTTGGGATCAAATGCGCGATGTGCGGGAACGGTTCGCTCATGTGCGGCAGGCTCGTCGCGAGCATGTATTGATTCTGGAACTCAGGGTCGGTGGGCAGTTCAAACCGTTCCACGCGGCGCGTCACCGTTTCGATCTCGCGGCGCTTTTCGATATTCAACAACGCGATCCGCGCACCGTCGCCCGCGGCGTTCCCGACCGCATATATATTTTCCAGCGGGCAATCGGGGATCAGCCCGATCAGCATCGCCTTCTCTTTGTCAATGTAACTGCCGAATCCGCCAGCCAGAATAATTTTATCAGGCGACTGCAACCCACTGCGTTTCAACAACGTGCGCGCCGCAACGAACAACGCGGCCTTCGCCAGTTGGATTTGTCTCACATCCTGCTGTGTGATCGGGATGTCGCGGCCAATGGATGTTTCCTCCGCCCAGGCAATGACGTACTCCCAGCCATTCGCGCCCTCTCGAATACGCTTTGACTCAAGGACGGGCGGGGTCGCCCCGCCCCTACGATTGAACTTGCCCCGAGAATCAATGATCCCCGTTCGGAAGATCTCCGCCACTGCATCAATGATGGCCGAGCCGCATATCCCTTTGACGTTTCCCGAATTCCACTCTTCCTCGCCGATGACCTTGTACTTCGGTTCGAGGGTCTTTTCATCAATGACGACGCGTTCGATAGCGCCTGGCGCGGCGCGCATTCCATACTCGACGTGCGCGCCTTCGAGCGCGGGGCCTGTCGGCGTGGACGTGCAAACCAGTCTCTTGCTGTTGCCAAGCACCAGTTCCGCGTTTGTGCCTACGTCAATGATGAGCCAGTTTTCTTCCTGCTTGTGCGGTTCTTCCGCGAGAATGACTCCGCTCGTGTCCGCGCCGATGAAACTTGCAATCGTGGGCAGGACGTGGATGTTGCCCGACGGGTTGATGTTCAATCCAAGTTCACGCGCTTTGATGTCCACCGAATGATGGATCGCAGGGACAAACGGCGCGCGTCCCAAATCCTTCGGCGGGAGGTTCAACACGAGATGGTGCATGGTGGAATTGCCAACCAACACCATTTCGAGGATGTCTTCGAGTCCTATGTCGTTGCGAGGGCGGTGCTCTTCCGCCCGAAGCAATCCCCTGTTAATTGGGGAATTCTCCTCGACGGGATTTTCATGTTCATTGGGAGATTGCTTCGCAGCTTGCGCTCGGAATCCCGCCGCACTTTGGCGGGACAACGACATGTTTGCAGACTTTACCGCTTGCTTGAGCAACTGATTCAGCGTATCAATCACTGCCCTGTGCAATTTCGCTAGTCCGTCCTCATGCTCAATCGTATACTGAATCCGCGACATAATGTCTTCGCCGTACACGATCTGCGGATTCATCTCGGATTCCGCCGCAAGAACCTCGCCTGTACGTAAATCACACAGATACAATGCGATGGTCGTCGAGCCGATGTCCACCGCCGCGCCGTAACTTTCCTCCACCAATCCAGGCTGGACTTGGATGACTTCCTTATCCTGCCACACAGAAACGGTCACATCCCAATTTGCTCTGCGAAGCGTATCGGATAGTGTTCTTAGACAAGCGTAATCAATTCTCAAATCAGACCAGCGCGGCAAATTTTCTTCGCCGCGGCGGATGAGTCCCATGGATGTTTCGAGTCCCTTGGCGAGACGTTCCCAATCTGCAATCGGTCTCTCCAGATTGGGCGGCGACATCTTGACCAGGTACTTGCGAATGGACGGCTTGATCTCGATCTCACGCTGCCGCGCCGATTTGCGGACGATCTGCTTGTTGCCGCGGCTTTCTTCTGGCACGTTGATGAGCACATCGCCGCGTATTTTGCACTGGCACGAGAGGCGGACTTGTCCTACTTCCCAGCCTTTGGATTGCAAAAGCTTGGGTCTGCGCGCAAAGTAGGCTTTTTCACTTTCGCCGACAGGGGAGAGGTTCTCGCGTTTGGAGTCGATGTTGTATCGCTCGAAACGGCCTTCTTCAACGACGACGATGCACTTTCCGCAAGTGGCATTTTCCGCACAGATGGACTCGATCTCCACCCCCAATTCACGCGCGGCCTCACGCACGGACTTGCCTTCGTCCACCTGTCCGCGGCGGCCTGAGGGTTGGAGGATGATGTTGTGTTTTTTGGTCATGAGATAGTTTCGTCCTGCCTGCACCGTGCGTCCTGGCCTGGCCACCAGGACAGGCAGGCACAGGTGAGCGAAGTCGAAGGACGGGTTCCAGGTAAAGTCTATATGGGTGTGTTTCATTTTAGTTGAAACCGTCCCGAAGGTTGGCTAAAACGACCGAAATTTCCCCACAAAACCTTCGGGACGTTCTTTCTTTCAACTCATTTGAAACGCACCCAGTCTATATTTCCACGTGCCTCGCGCTTCGACTACGGGTCTCGAAGAACACTCGACCCTCCGCTCAGCGCGAGGGAATTTGTCGGCGGGGAATCTCTATTTTAGCGAACTCAGCCTCGAGGTCCGCAAGAAGCGTTTGGGCGACTTCTTCGGGCGTGCCGTCGCGTTCAATCCAATCACCGCGTCGATATTGTGCGGCGTAATTTCCGGTCGAAGTTAATTCTTCGGCCATCGCGTACGCGTCAATTGCATTTTGGATTTTTTGGGAAAGTTGTCTTTTGATGGTGCGTCCATCGCCCTCGACGGTGATGGAGGAGGGAATGTGTTTCCAGTAAAAGATGCGATATCTTGCCATGAAATATCCTCTGAAAATTATATATAATTTTCAGGATTGTAAGGGAGGTTCGCGGGTTGGTCAATGCCAAAAATCCGGTCAGTCTTCCTCCTCCTGTTTGCCGTAGACCTTTACCACCGCCGATTCGATTTGTTCCTGCGAATGCTTTTCACACGCCACGAGCGGACGGTGTTCGTGCATTACCCTTTTGCCGCCCGCGCTCATCACCTTGCAGTCGAAGAATTTTCCCTGCGCGTTGTAGACCACGTAAAGCTCATATAACTTTCCGCACACAATGCAGCCGTGCATTTCGCCTTTTGTGTATTTCTTGTTCATCGTTCCTCCCAAAAATTTCTAATGCTGGAAGGTTTTCCTTATTCTACCGCTCGTTGCATAAATAACTGAACTTTTTTATAAAAATCACGAGAAGATTTGGCAATTCTGGTTTGGTTATTTATGCGGTACTTTGTAACACTCGCTTCATCCCGCCCTCGGCTATAATCGGATAAATGGCTACCTGGATTGCGCACCTCCGCATCGCTGAAAACCTGCTCGCCCACATCCCCGGCCTCGACGCGGTGCAGTTTGCCATCGGCAATATCGCCCCCGATTCAGGCATCCCGGATGAGAATTGGGAAAACTTTAATCCTCCTCCGCAGGTCACTCACTTCAAACGGTCGGATAACGTTCACAAGGATATCGCCGACCTCGATTTCTATCGAAATTATCTTGCGGGTATTTCTCTGCAGGATGCGCCGCGCTTCTCGTTTCGTCTCGGGTATTTCTTTCATCTCATCACCGATAACCTTTGGACAATTGCCGTCGGCAAGCCCACGCAGGAACGTTATCCCGCTGAATTTGCGGCGGACAAGAATTTTATCTGGGAAGTAAAAAAGGACTGGTACGGACTCGATCATATCTACGTGCGCGCACATGCAGATTGTCTCTTCTGGCGCGTCTTTCTCGACGCCGAGCCTGCCTCCGCTAAATTGGATTTCCTCCCACCCCGGGCATTGTCCCACCAACTCAAGCACATCAAAACTTATTACCAGCGCCGCGATGAAAAGATAGATGAAATGGTTGCCCGTCCATTTATCTATTTGCCTGCAACCGAGATGGATTCATTCGTGCTCGAAACCACTTCCACGCTTCAAAAAATCTACAACTTACTTTGGCCTACCCCTCCTGTGCTGGATGGGTTGTATTCTGCATTGGAATTGAATTTGTAGCGCGGCATTCATGCCGCTCTCACAAAAAGCCAGCGACATGAATGCCGCGCTGCATACCTAACCATGCCACAAATCATCAAAACCGCTGAACCATTTCTTCTCCCCGGCAGCCATGCTTCGACAGGCTCGGTAGGCTGTCTCCTCATTCACGGATTCACCGGCGCACCCAAAGAGATGCGCTGGATGGGTGAGTACCTAAACCGCGAACATGGATTCACCTGCCTCGGCATTCGCCTCGCCGGGCACGCCACGCGCCCGAAGGACATGATCCGTTCCCGCTGGACAGATTGGACTGCTTCCGTTGAAGACGGTTATCACCTGCTCTGCGGCATGGTGGATCACGTCTACCTCATTGGACTTTCGATGGGCGGGGCGTTGTCCCTGCTCATGTCCACGCGGCTGGATGCCTGTCCTGAGGGTGAAACCCGAAGGATCAAGGGGGTGGTGACCATGTCCGCGCCATATCAATTGCCGGAGGAACATCCCGCCTGGCAAATAAAAATCCTGAGCTACTTCAGGCCTTACCTGCCGAAGGCGAAGGGAGAGCCGGGCGCGAGCTGGTTTGACAAGTCCGCTTTTAAGGAACACGTTTCGTATCCATTGAACCCAATCCGTTCTGCGGCTGAATTGAAGACCCTGCTTGGAAAAATGCGCGCGGCCCTGCCGAATGTGCGTGTGCCTGTGTTGATGATCCATTCCAAGGATGATCAGTACGTTCTGCCTGAAAACATGGAACACATCTACAGCAGCCTCGGCGCGTCAGACAAGACGAAACTTTATATAACGGGATCAGGCCACGTTGTCCCGCGTGATGCGGCTCGTGAGTCCGCTTTCAAAGCCGCCGCAGAATTCATTAATCGTTTGGAGCATTCGTGAGTCCATCTTTCATTCTGATCAGTGCCGCGCTTCTCACCTGGGGAATCGGCGAGGGGATGTTTCTTCTTTTCGTGCCGCTTCACCTTGAAGAACTGGGCGCAAACCCGTTGATGATCGGCTCGATTTTCAGCGTGTTCGGTTTGATGATGATGGTGTCGCACATTCCTGCCGGGTACCTTTCCGACCGAATTGGGCGCAGGCCGTTGCTGGTGGCCGCGTGGCTGATGGGCGCGGCAGCCGCGTGGACGATGGCGCTGGCTCCGTCGCTGTGGTTTTTTGTGGCGGGATATTTGATGTATGGCATCACCGCTTTCGTTTCGTCGCCTCTGTTCAGTTATGTGACCGCGGCGCGCGGCAATCTTTCCGCGGGGCGAGCCATGACCTTGTCTTCCGCCATGTTCAACATCGGTGCGGTGGTCGGGCCATTGCTCGGCGGCTGGGTGGGCGATCACTTTGGATTGAGAACAACTTTCCTGATCGCGGCCTGCGTCTTTCTGGTTTCGGTCGCGTTGATATTTTTTCTAAAGCCCCAGCCGTTGGACGAACACGACGACGCGCAGGGGAGCCGCGCAAGTCTGTTTCAAAACAAAAAGTTTGTCTCGTTTTTGGTCATTGCCTTTATCGGAACTTTTGTGATGTTCCTGCCCCAGCCGCTCACGCCGAATTATCTTCAAAACGAACGCGGCATTTCGTTCACACAAATGGGCTGGATCGGCTCGGTGGGAAGCCTCGGCAACGCGGCCTTCAATCTTTTCGTGGGCCATCTCAACCCGCGCCTCGGTTACATGCTTGGGCTGGGATCGGTGGGTTTTGCCGCGCTCGTGTTCTGGTGGGGGAACCTTCCCTTCTGGTATGCGCTCGGTTATTTTATGTTTGGCGGTTATCGCGTGGCGCGCCAGCTTATCTTCGCGCAGGTGCGGGCGATCACCCACCAGGCGCAAATGGGACTGGCTTATGGCCTGACGGAAACGGTCAATTCCTTTGCGGCCATCCTTTCGCCGCTGCTTGCCGGTTATCTTTACGAAAGAGACCCGGCCTTGATCTATCCGCTTGCATTTGGATTGATCCTCTTTGCAGTATTCGTCTCTTTGATTTTTATTCCTCACACGTCACAGTTGGAACCCGCCCCGCTCGCAACCGATCCCTGATAACTGGAGCCTGCCATGCTTGAAATCATGACCTTCACCCTCGGCCCCGCACAAACGAACGCCTATCTCGTCGCTGATTCAGATACCCGCGACGCGGCAGTTATCGATCCTTCCTGGGACGGTGAGTTGATCCTGTCCGAGGCGCAGAAACTCGGCTGGAGGATTGCCCACCTATGGTACACGCACGCGCACTTCGATCACATCGGCGGCGCGGCGGCCATCGCGGACGCGTTGAATCCACTGCCCCTGGTGGCCCTGCATCCCGATGATCACGTATTATGGCGCGCGGGCGGCGGCGGTGCGATCTTCGGCTTTGACATTGATCCCGGCCCCGAACCGACGATTGATCTGCTTCAAGGTCAGGTTTTGCGGTTAGGCAGTGTGCAGTTTGAAGTGCGGTACACACCGGGGCATACGAGGGGTCATTGTGTGTTTTATGTCCCTGAACAAAAAGTTTGCTTCTGTGGCGATCTGATCTTTCACAACAGCGTCGGTCGCACCGATTTGCCCGGCGGCGATTGGGATACGCTGGTCAACAGCATCAAGACGCAAATCTTTACCCTGCCCGATGAAACGCGCCTGCTCTCAGGCCACGGCCCGGAAACGACGGTGGGGGAGGAGAAGCGGTTTAATCCTTTTGTGGGAGAGGAATAACGGAGTCCAACGACTCCTGTCGTTGGGAGCCCGAAGTCTTATCATCCCCGAAGGGGACCTGACTTCGGACTCCGATATCAACTTTGGAGGGCAGAATGAAACGAGCGATCAGCATCAGCCTGGGGAGTTCCAAACGTGACAAGAAAGTGACCATCAAACTTAACGGCGAGGAGATTTCCGTCGAGCGCGTTGGCACGGATGGGGATGTTGCCAAAGCGCGCCAGATGTACCTCGACCTCGACGGCAAAGTGGACGCGTTCGGCGTCGGCGGCGTGGACTTGTACCTGCGGCTCGACAAACGCGAGTACCCGCTTCGCGCCGCCCTGAAAATGGTTTCCGGCGTGACGAAGACACCCCTCTGTGACGGCCGCGGACTCAAACATACGCTTGAACGCCGCGTCTTCGAGCTGGCAAAACCGCAATTGGGGGAAGCGCGATTCAAGCAGGCGTTTGTCCCCGTCGCTGTGGATCGGCTTGGTTTAGCGGAAGCAGTTTCGGAGGTCGCAGGAAGATGCGTGTTTGGGGATCTGATGGTGGCTCTGGGAGTCCCGATCCCGATTTATGGAATCCCTGCATTCAAACGAGTCGCGCGGATCATGCTGCCGATTGTCAGTTATTTCCCGATGTCCATGCTCTTTTATGGCAGTGACGGCGCGGAGCAGAAGCCGAAATATGTGAAGTACTTTGAAGAGTCCGATTTGATCGCAGGCGATTTCCTCTTCATGCGGAAATACATGCCCGCGAGTCTGGCGGGGAAGACGGTGGTCACGAACACCACCACAGAAGAGAATATTGCCCTGCTTAGAGAACGAGGCGTGAAGACCGTGATTACTACGACACCGCGCTACGAAGGCCGGTCATTCGGAACGAACATGATGGAAGCCGCGCTGACCGCTTACGCCGGGAAGGGCAGGAGGCTGACGGATGATGAGTTGAATGGGTTGATCGAGGAGGTGGGGGTGAGGCCGGAGGTGGTGAGATTGTAAAATACTGGTACGACTACACCGCGCCCACATCCTCCGACCTCCCCCATTTAGAGAACATAAATGGGGGAGACTTTTACGATATTTGGCTGTTAAGGTGCATTGACAAGCCAGATGATTTGTTCCTGAGGAACAAAGAGGAACGAATATTTTGTGCGAATTAATCCACAATATCATCCAAAGGCTGAGTTCTTTCCTGATCAATTTTCAATTCGAGAGGATTGGCATTTAGGATTACCTGCGTTCGAATTAGGCGCGTGAGGCTTTCAGTGGCAAGGCTGACTGTACGCAGGGCTTGCAGGCGTGTTTCGTAGTCAATTTGGTTCAACGCCACAGTTTCGGCTTCGAGATAGCGACGAATCTGCACGCGGAGAAGTTCGATCTCGTTGGTAAGGTCTGTATTTTGAACCTGGCTGAGATTAATCCTTTCGGCCTGTTTAAACTGGTCTGAATAAAAGCCATGTTTGAAGGCATTGCGATTACCTAGTTGCGCGCCGCGTTTACGATTCATTTTGACTCTTTGCTCATCGCCTACCAAATTTGATTCTTTTGTCGCTCTCAGCGATGTCCATTGCCTTTCTCAGCGAATCCCATTGCATCTCGTCCCATTTTTTCTGCCCATAGATTTTTGGACCCATTTCTTCAAATAATTCCTCGACTTGATCAAAGTATTCCTTGTATTGTTTTTCCACTTCCTGATAGGGTTGATACAGCCTTTCGCGTGTATCCAGCAGACTGGCGATACGACCCGTAGTGTAAGATACGGCGCGCAATGCTTCGAGATGATCGCGGAAGGTGAGCTGTTCCTTTACCTCATTCATTTTGTCTAGCGTGCGCATGAGCATGACACGATTTACGCCGACTTCATCCATGAGATCGCCAATGCCATACTCCTGCATGAGTTTATGCTCTGCGTCGGTGAAGACAGGTTTGTAGTCGGAATTTCTTTTTTTTGCCCTGCGTTTTTTCGGCATGGATACCTCATAAAAAAACTTCCAGGATGTTTTTTTTATCCTGGAAGTTATGATAATGAAGGGATGCTGTTTTGGGAATAACAGGGATGTTACTTTTTGTATCTTTTATTCCGCCATGTCCTTCCTATTTCTGACATAATTGGCATGCAATCTTCTTATATAAGATTCACTATGGGCAGTCTCTTTTGCAATTTCCCGCAAGGCACATTTATGACCAGCCTCCAACATATTGTGATACCAATCAAACCAAACAATAATACTGCTTCCCCTTTTAGGTTTGGAAGGCTTTTGGGGTTTTGCAACAAGCTGTGCCGTGGGGTGTATTAGCAAGCCCTGTTCTTCCAGTGAGTTTTCCACAGTCTTCCACGTTGAAAGATTGGATTCGCCATACTTTTTCAAAGGATCGACATAAATACTGACATACCCTATCTATGGGTTCGAGAATAAGGTGTGATAGAACCTTGACAAAACAGCCGTTCAGAGAGAATCTTTGAGTATCTGACCCACAAAGGAGCGCTCATGAACGGCCTAACCGACTATATCACGGAACAACCTTGGGAAGATACCATAACAGCCTGGTTTGTCTTGGTAGATGATGCTTATCAAAGAATTGTAACCAAGCGTGGACGGCGTTTTCGGGCGAGTGGCCCAGAGCCAAGTTTTCCCGACAGCGAAGTAATTACCGTTTCATTGATCATCGAGACTTTTTTTCATGGCAATGAAGAACTTGGTTATGCTTTTGTTTACCAATACTTGTTGGGCATGTTTCCAAAATTGTTGGACTTGGATCACTTCAATGCTCGGCGCAGAGAATTGGTTGGCGTTATTGAGGCGATTCGACGTGATTTACGCGATCAGAAGTTGAACTGGGCTGATCCTATTCGCCTGGTGGATAGTGCTCCAGTAACTGTAGTCACCTACACACGGGGTGCGCGTTGCAGCAGCGTGGTTGGAAGCGAATATTTCGGTGTAGTGACCAGCAAAAAAGGCAAAGTGTACGGATTCCGCTTGCATGCGACTGTCACTGTAGATCAGTTGATTGACGAATGGGTATTGGCACCTTCTTCGGTTCCAGACCCACAAGTTTTGGACGAATTGGTATTAGAACAGCGCGATTTGGTGTTGATTGGTGACAAGATTTACAACGACACGGAACGAGAAGAACGTCATTGGCGTAAGCGTGGCACTTTGCTTCTCCCTTTGCGGAAAGAAAACCAGAAAAAACAGTGGCCGAAAGGTGTACAAAAAGCCTTGGGGTACTTCCGACACGCCGTTGAAACTGTTTTTAGCACTTTATCAACCGTATTCAATGTTGAACGGCCAAGAGGTAGAAGTTTTGCTGGCTATGTCGTACGAGTTGCTACCTGCATTTTAGCCCATACACTCTGCTTTTTCTTGGCCTGATAACATAAGATTCACGCTCTTCCTTTTTATCGTACTGCATTTGGCAGTATGATAAATTCAACTTGGCTATTTCGCCTCTACAACATCTACCAAGCTCGCGTTAATCGGCTAACCCATAGATTGGGTGACATACAAATTTACCAAGTCTGAATCCAGCACTGTGTCGGCTTTTACTCTGACGATGAAGTCCCTGTGATCTGCCTCCCAAAACAGGATTTCCACAAAATCGTAGTACTTGGGCGCATATTCTGCAAGCGGGGATGTTTTGGGATCAGGAGAAGTAAATTCAAAAGGCTCCCTTCCATAAACTGAAAAGAGCCGCTGATACTCGGCATAGATTGTGTTCCAGTATTGGACAAGGGTTCCGCGAAAATAATAATCAGGGGACATGCTCGCCTCCACATTAAAATTACAGCTCCATTGTATTCAGCAACTCTTTCAGTGCAGACAACTCTTCCTTGGACAGGGTCACACCTTTGCCCATCTTCTCGTGATCCGCGGACCAATCGCGGAGGTCGTATTTCGGTTCGCGGTCATTCCAACTGATCAGGTTGAGTTCCTTCGCCCAGCCGCTAACGGACTTGGAAAGCACGCCAATCTTTTTGATGATTTCGTATTTGATTTCGGACATTGTTCAGGTTTCCTCAAAGTAAATATTAGAAACGAGATTTAATATTTTGGGCTCGCGTCATTTCATTGGCCACCCACTACGGAACTCGATCGCCACATCCACCCCTTTAGTATTTAACTGATGAGTTTGCCGGTATTTGCTGGTAAATGTTTCAAAAGAAGAGAGTCAATTAATTCTTCAGTTTCCACCACTATTTGGTCGCAAGTTTGTGCAATAATTGATATCTCTTCTTGTATTTTTATAAAGATATTGCGCTTTTGACTTGTGGTGTCCGTGCATATCGAACGAAAATGCATCAACTGCTTATTTAATTTACGGGACTTATCAATTGCCGAATACAAATACATCAGCAATTTGTAGAAATTGCCATTGGATAATGCCTGCAGTTTATCTATTGACTTTACTTTCCATGAAATTTCTTCGGCCGACTCTTTGATTTCATTTGAAATATCCATTAGCTGATCACATTCTGTAGGTCGGATAAATTCTCCTTGTTCATCTGTAAATGGTGTAGTTAATAGCAATCCCTTGGCAGAATGAAGACCCTGGAGCGTTTTATCAATCTCAAGAGCGAGAATGTAATTTGAGTCAACTGTCTGTGCAGAAATATAGTGGAAAGGGATATTCGAAGGGTTGTCAGTTGTAAGCATAGTTATCAGAATACCTATCTTATCACGGGGGGCAGCTTTGATAAATATTGTCGCAAATGTTCAAGTTGTTGATAAGCAGTATGGAGTTTGTTACGGCAATCCATTGCGGCATCCACTAAGCCTTTTTCATTATGTGCACTGTACAACTCCCTCAAGGCTACATCCATAAGCCCATAGGATTGTTGTACACCTCTTCGATCTCTCCCATCATAATCCCGAAGCTTTAGGATAACTATTCCGAAATCAGGAATCATCACTTTATTTATAAACTCTGGCGTTATATCATTTCTTAGATGTACCATGGGGTCGAATAGCAGATCGCGATAACGCTTTATTGTCAAAAAAGAAATAAATAAGTCCTTGAATGCTTGCGATTCTGAAGCCAAAACTGACTTCTCGACCCATGCTACATTCACTTTGTAATAAGATTGAGTATTGTGAGATGGCTGGCTTGTCAAAGAATTACTCACTTAACCGAAGCCTTAGAATCAATCACACATTCTGTATGTCATTAAGCTCCTCAAAAAGATTCTCCATATTGTTCAGAATATTCCTTCTTTCGCTTTCTACTTGCAAAGTACCAGTTTGACATATTTTTCTGAATTCGTCTATTTGATTCGCCAAAGCCAGAATCTTCCTTGTGAATGAAAATTCAAGGTAGAGATACTCCTGTTTTAGGGACAGAGTTTCTGCTAGTTTTCTCAAAGACGAACTAACATCATCGCATTCACCAGGATAGACAAAATCCCTGTCAAATACTTCAATAATATCTTTCGACGTTGAGTCTATTGTTTGTGATGAGTCATGTCTTGACACTACTAATTCAGGAATTGGATTCGGCATATTTTCCTGAGCATCAACGATGTTATCAGTATTCCCTTTGTTTTTCTTTGAAAAACATATATCGTTGAACGACTTATTAAGGGAGTCTTCGGAAATTCGATTGAGCTGATCGATAATGTGAGTGCGTTTCGCCATTAGCTCTTGAGTGTCTGCTTTTCTAGTATTTTCAATATTCTCAATCAATTGAGCTTGAAATTCAAGTATATCGAAATACCTTTCGTGTTCTTTTCCCAATTGGCTTAGTAATGTAGTGATGCCCATCAGATAATCGGAGAAGGTCTGTTCGCTCATTCTGGAATTCCTCATTTAGGGAGTGAGTGAATGAATATCTATTATATCGAATTCAATAAGGGCAATAATGATGGCGACTGCAATGCCCAGTATTCCGAAGATTATGGTTGCGATTGCTCCAACACCTTGCCAGGCTGGGCTACCAAGATTAGTAATCTGACCTTCTTCATCGTTCTCGTTGTGGGACATTAGTGGTGTGTGCGGAGATGGAGCAGGATTTCTCGATTGTATTGCAGGTGAATATTGTTGAGTTATTCTATTGAGGTGTATTCTCCTTGTGCTAGTAGCTAGCTCATTGAAACTCTGACCTGTTGCTTCAAGTGCAATTTTATTTAATTCCCCTAGTATCCTGCTCCGGTCAGCTCTTAGTTCTGGCGTATCGCCATGCAGATTTGTATTTTGAATATTCTCGTTCAATCGCCCTTGGAGAGTGAACAAGTCGGCATAACGCGGATGCTCAGGAGTTAATTCCCTCAGCAATTGTTCAACCACACGTAGATAGTCATCAAATAATGCCATTGCTGCCATCTTCCTCACTCCACCTCATACACCTTCAACACCTCATCCCCGTAGTGATTAATCACCTTAACCGCAACCTTTCCTTTATTCGCAGGTTTCTCAAAGGGGATGGATTCGTCCGTGTAGAGCGCGCTCCAGGCGGATTCATCGATTTCGGCGCGCAGGGCGCGTTTGAGTTTGTCGTAGGGTTCATCGGCGCCGGTGAAGTAGGCGTGGCGGACGATGAAGGTTTCTTCGTTATAGTCGGTGTCTATGAACCAGCAGGCGATATCGTCGGTGGTGTTGGAGCGGATTTCGCCTGTGGTGGGGTCGTAGACGTCGAGGCCGTTCAATTTCACGTAGTAACGACTTAAGTCGTCACTACGCTTGATTTCAATATCGGGTTCGCCGAAGACCATGAAGAGGTTGCCCGCGCCCGTCTTCTTGAGCAGTTCGTCGCCCATTGCCAGGTCGGGGTTCATCCGTGTGGGCAGGACGGTGAGCGCCCCGTAGCGTTTGGCTTCTTCGCTGACGTGCGGATCGAAGGCGAATCCGCAGACGATGAGCAGGTCGAAGCCTACGCCGCGGACGGCTTCTTTGGCGGCTTCTTTGATCTGTTCGGCGCTGACGGTTCCCAGTTCAGGACCAATTGAAATGGCGGCGCGGCGCGTGACCTCGCCCTCACCCCCGGCCCCTCTCCCGGTGGGAGAGGGGGAAAATTCGATGTATTCACCGATGGCGTGGATCCAGACGCCCGCGTAGGGTTCGATGCGTTCGAATTTCAGCCGCTGTTTTTTGATGGTGTTTTGCACGCCCGCGGTCTTGAGGTTTTCAAGGATGGTGTGGGTGAAGTCCTGGGTGTTGAGGGTGTCTTCGTAGTAACGACTTAAGTCGTCACTACTGGCGAGCACGCGGTGCGGGGAGAGGCTTTCGACGGTGAAGGGTCCCGCAACGCGGATGCGCTTTTTGTCTTCGTAGGGTTTGTCGTAGAGGAATTCGGTATCGGCGCGGCGGGCGATGGATGCGTCGATTTCCTTCTGGCGGGCGCGGCGCAGTTCCCAATATTTTTGTAGTAACGACTTTAGTCGTTCGTTATCGCCGACTGAAGTCGGCACTACGTTATCCCTTGGAATCTCCCACTCTTCCCATTTTTTCTTTGCGACCTTGTTGATCTCGGCGCGCAGTGTATCCAGGTCGGGTTGATGCTTGGCGTGGATTTCGTCTATCTCTTCGTTGTTGGCAATGGATTTGAGCGTGACATGCGGGACGCGTTCGTAGACGAAGCCCTTTTTGATGTCGCCTGTAGTAACGACTTCAGTCGTTGCCCCAAAGCGACTAAAGTCGCCGCTACCGACTTCCGCTTCTTTCCTGCGACCTTCGGCTGAATCAGCCAAAAGGTAGTATGGATAACGCCCAGACATTAACCGCGTGCGCGCCAACGCAATTGAGACTCGCGATGTATCCATTGTGATCCAGCGACGTCCCCATTGTTCGGCGACGTATGCCGTGGTGCCTGAGCCGCAGGTAGGATCAATTACCAAGTCGCCTGGGTCGGTTGCCATGAGCATACATCTTTGAATAATTTTGTCCGATGTTTGAACAACATATGACTTATCACTCGGAGGCGCAGTATCATGCCAAAGGGATGGCAAGGTGGAAACTGAATAATCTTCTGCTTTCATCACGTACCTTACTGTATTGCCGCCCTCATATGGTTCAAGCCTATTTGCAAGAACTGCTCTTCGTATTCCATCAGGGTTTGTTTTCCAACTCTTTCCAGTCGGTGGTGTATATTTCTTACCCCGATAATCAAAACTAAATACTCCGCTTGCATTAATACCAGCAGGATAAAGCGAACCAAGTTGACATATAGCAACAACATTTTTTGGAAGGAGTGCATGATTCTCGATTTGTTCGGAAGTCATTTGTACACGGCGACCATCGTCATACTCCATCAAATTCCAATGGCTATCGCCTTCTGTCTCCATGTTGCGATAAAGTTGCCTGTATTTTAAGTTGTCTTTATCTTTCGCATACCAGAGTATAAAATCTGCGATTGTTTCCAAATACTTAGAGCCAAACGTCATGTTCTTAGTTCTATAAACTATCTGTGAAACAAAGTTTTCACTTCCAAACACTTCATCAAGAAGCGTTCTCACAAGATGGACATTCTCTTCGCCTATTTGCACGAATATGCTTCCACTTTCAACAAGCAATTCGCGCGCCGTCACCAAACGGTCACGCAAGTAAGCCAAATACGAATGAATGCCCAACTGCCAGGTATCGCGAAACGCCTTCACCTGTTCGGGCTGGCGCGTGGCGTCTTCGGCTTTGCCATCCTTCACGTCACGTTTGCGGGTCGAGACCTGCCAGTTCGAGCCAAACTTGATCCCGTAAGGCGGGTCAAAGTAGATCATCTGCACCTTGCCCTTGAGTCCCTCCTTCTCGGCAAGCGAAGTCATCACCATCAACGAATCGCCCAGGATCATGCGGTTTGACCAGTGCTGTTCGTGGTGGTAAAAGTCCACGCGGTCTTCGAAGGATAGTCCGTTGAAATCGCCGAACAAAGAAGGCTGGTAGTGACGACTTAAGTCGTCACTACGCGAGCGCACCAACTCAATAATCGCCTGCGGCTTGATGTGCTCCTGAATATAGATCGGCACCGCAGGCACGGCTAAATCCTGGCTATCCTGCTCATCCTTCCCCTTCCACACCAACTGCGGGTCCAACGAAGGATCGCGTGGATACAACACCGTCTTCGGCGCTTTCTCTTCCGCGGCGATAAAGTCGCGCAGTTCCTCCGTCGGGATGTTGGCGCGCTTGTCTTTGTGGTTGACGGAGTCTACGGGGGTGGGGAGATTCCCCGAGCGGCGTCGAGGGGTGGGGGAGGAGGGTTTCTTTTTAGGGGGCATAAAGTAAATCCTTCGTAGTAACGACTTTAGTCGTTTTTTGTGAACGATTGAAATCATTACTACCGTTCATCTTTGATAATCCTGGACGATTAAAATCGTCACTACGCAACACTAATCAAAGTCATCCCAACCTTTACCAAAGTCTGCCTCAGGCGGGAATGCGCGCCATTTCTCGAGCAGCCAATCACGCCCGTGGTCTTCGTAATATAAAGATAAACTCGACCATTGCCAATCAGACGCATGTTCCACATACCCATGCTTGACGGGGTTGTAGTGGATGTAATTCAACGCTCGATAATAATGCGCGTCGTCGCGGATCATGCGGTCTGCGAACTTATACCAAACCTTCCGCTTCCCTCTCAGACCATCAGCCTGATTCCACTCAAACGAAGTTGATCCATGCAACTGTTTGAGCGCAGCAGAAACGTGGTCGAGAGATTGAACGCCCGTCAAAATATGATAATGATTCGCCAGCACCGCCCACCCTGCCACTTCTGATTCTATTTCCTGAAAAGCAGTGAGCAGGCGTTTCTGAAAATAAGTGCGCCGTTCGGGAGAATTCATCACGCGGGCATGTTCGAAATTCGCGGCGGTCAGCATGTAGTGCCCCGCCTCACGAAACGGATGCGGCGGCGCATGAAGCGGGTATCCCATTGCCTTTCTTTGCGCGACGATTTCCTCTCGCTGTTCAGGGGTGAGTTTGCGATATTCGTAAGGCATAATCTTCCTTTACACGTAGTTGCGACTTTAGCCGCTTCTTCACTTGCAACGAACGACTGAAGTCGTCACTACGAATTATTACAACCAACTCTTTCCTATCTCTTTTGCTTGTTGCTCAAAATAATTTTTGACCGTTTGCCAATCTACTTCTTCGATTAATGGCACGGGCGCTTCCTGTTCAGCGCGTTCGAAATACACCAGATGTTTAACCACCTGCGCTTCGAAATCGCGTGCGTGCGAATATTTTCGGGGGACCGCATCCAGCAAATTCCTCAATGGGGTTCGCTGGCAAATGGCGTACAGGTCATGGAAATCCTTGCGGCTGGCGCGTGAAAGCAAGGTATCCAATTTCATCAAACCAATATCGATCATACTTGCAAGCGAAACATTGTCTGCTTTGGAAAGGGGTTCAACGAGTGGATACCCGTATCCATAAAATCCCACTCGCACATTACGCGCCACAAAAACCAAATTTCCCCAGGAACTATCTGCGAGTTCGGGGGAGAACTCATGCAAAGAGTCTTGGAGAGTTTCTCTGGCGGTTGGGATATCCAGGTCAGGAGAAAAGAAATCCAAATCCACAGAAGTGCGATGTCCGATTTGCAATGCCAGCGCAGTGCCTCCCGCGAGGTAGAAATGGCTTCCAAGTTCGCTTTTGCCAAAACCATTCAAGACCACCCGCATGTCTGGCGATATGGTGTTCCAATACAGGTTGCTCATTTGTCCTCTTCGATATCCAGAATCAATTTCCAAAAAGAGAGGTGCGGTTCAGGCAATCCAAACCTGCCCCATTTTTGCACCCAATGGCTCACCTGTTCAAGCGAATATGTGGAGAACAACCAACGCAATTCCGAGCGCGTGCCAAAACGCAAAGTCCGCTCGATGATCGTGCTGGAATCCTGTTGAATGCGTAGCTGTGTCAGGTCGTATTCCTGAAAAAATGGCGTAAGTGAAGATGGAATGGATTGAAGCATAATTTATTTCTCGCTCAGCAGTGGACCCACACCATCCACTGTTTCGCCTTTCAAGTGTTTGCGAATGGTATTCTTTGCGTCCCACGGATCAACGATCTCCAAAAATGTCCAGCGGCCAAATCCGCCATGATTGTTGATGGCGGGAATCCATAAATTTCGCGTAGTTGCGACTTTAGTCGCCTTATCCTTGCGTGCTTCACCGCTCACTTCCAAGACAAGGTTTAGCAGATCCTCTTTGCCGTGGCCATCGTCAATATGAATAATGTAGTCGGGCAAATAGGATTTCTCTTCACTGTTGAAGGTGTACGGAATGGTAAATCCCAACTGGAAATTCTTGACGTAGTGGATGGCTTCTTCCATTTCATCGTCAAAGATCTCTGCCAGTTTGGCTTCCCAGCTGCTATCCAAGACTACATGTGAGACATGCGACTTATCGGGTCGTGTGCGATACACATCCCGCGCCGTATCGAAGTCCACATAGCGGGTGGAACCAACAGTGTCATACGGTCGAAGAATTGGCAATAGCGTCCGCTTGCCTTCGTTTGAAGTGACAATCGCCTGATAGATTTTCTCCGCGGCAGTATGAGCAAACGCCACCAGCAATAGCATCTGCGGGAAGGCATTATCCTTGCAGGTCAAATACTTCTCGCGCCATTCGCGTACCACGGGCAGAAGCTGTGGGAATAACCAGGGTTTGGTATCGCCTTCCTCTGCAAAATACCTGCCCATCAGCAACGCCGCGAGATAGAAGTCCACTTTGTTCAGGCGTTCATCCTTCAAGCCGTATAGCTCATGAAAGCTCGACTCGCCGATGATGGATTGCATCTCGGTCTTGGTCGGCAAGTCCGCTGTGGAAATTGCCATCTTCGAATCGTTCGAGAATTTGGCTGTCAGTTTTTCGCTGTCGAATTGATAGCGATATCCGATGATGCGCGGGAATGTGATCTCGCAAGCGATACGGTCTTCAAGTGCACGAACTCTTGTTGGAGTTGGTCCTGGCTTCGGGTCTTTCTCCGAGCCTGCGCTGGGAATGAACGAAAATGGCACGCCGTACACTTCCGCGTACTCTGCATCGAACATGCCGTCCTTGTTAGGCGCATAACTGCGGCGGCGAAGGCCGCGCCCAACAACTTGCTCGCACAATAATTGAGTTCCAAATGCCCGAACACCGAGTATGTGCGTTACAGTGTTGGCATCCCAGCCTTCGGTCAGCATTGAGACAGAGACCACACAGCGAACGCTTTCTCCCAGCTTGCCTGCCTTGCCTACTGTGTTCATCACTTCACGCAGGATGTCTTCATCTGAGAGCGCGTCCACATCCCTGCCTGGAAAGCGAAGACGATATTCTTCCTTGAACTCATTGATCTCTATCGCCGCCATCTTCTTGAATTCGGGAGTCATCCCTTCGCCTGATTCCAGTTGCTGGCTGTCAATCAGGATCGTATTCGGGCGCGCCATCCAATGTTCGTGATCTACATTGCTAAACAAGGGTAATCTACCCGGAACAGGAACAGCCTCACCGTTCTTGAGCGATTTATTCCAACCTGCAACGTAATCAAAAACCATTTTTGAAACATTGGTGTTGTTGCAGACCACAATAAACACAGGCGGGGTCATGCCGCGCTCGCGCCCATCCTTGTTTGCTTCCCATTGCTTGAATTTCTTCTCGTAATTACTGTAGAGGCTTTGTAACGCACCTTCGAGTTCGACGGGAAGAGTGGGAGCAGTTGAAAGCTCTTCCGACTTTCGTCCCTTCTTGGGTAAATGCTCACGAATACGAAGCCATAGGTCACGATAAGTTGGTTGCTCGCCAACCATCGAGTCATCTGCAACAGGCACACGCGGCACTTTAACAATGCCTGATTCAATTGCGTCAATCAAAGAGAAATCCGAGACCACCCACGGGAAAAGTGTCCCTTCACTGAAACCGGAGCCGCGTAAAAAGAACGGCGTAGCTGAAAGGTCATAAACTACTTTTACGCCAAGCTTTGCTTTTACTGCTTCGATACCTGAAATCCAGATACGGGCTTCCTCTTCGCGTTGCTCTGCTTCGCGGCGTTCGTCCCCCGTCAATGCTTCTTCTTCGGTCTCTGGCTTATGACGGTAGCAGTGATGGGCTTCATCGTTGATAACAATGATGTTTTTCTTATTGCCCAATTCACGGCATACCCGTCGTACCATCTGGTCGGGTGTTTCCGTAAAAGGACTATCTCCATTATTTTGTTTAAGCAATTGCTTGGTCAATTTGCCAGCAGAGACGCGCTCGCGCAGTTTGAAAGCATGGAAGTTCGTAATAACGAACTTCGCCTTATCCAATTCGGGAAGCAAATCAGGCGGAATGATGTCATGGAGTTTGTAATAGTTTTGTGGGTCATTGGGGAGTAACACGCGCAGGCGGTCTTTGATGGTGATACCCGGTGTAACGATCAGGAAGGTATCCGAGAATCGGGCATCCTGCGAGTTGGCGATCTTATTCAATGCTTGCCATGCGATCAACATCGCCATGACGACCGTCTTTCCAGAACCAGTCGCCATCTTGAAGGCAATCCGGTACAGCAGGGGATTGGATTGCAGGTTCTTCTCTCGCAATAAATTTTCCACCCATGCTTCGCCATATTTCGGCGCGACTTCTGTAATCCAAATCGCAGTTTCTAATGCTTCGACCTGGCAGAAGAACAACCTTCGCTCGCGGTCTTCCCGCTTCCAATATTCCAATAATCTTGAAGTTGTTTTTGTAATACCTACATAACCGCCCTTGCGCCAAATCGCAACTCGTTCGCGAATGCGGTTGATCTCCTTGTTTTCCTCAACGCGGTCCGCAGTCCATTCGGTTTCAAAAGATAATTGCTTTACACTCTTCTTCTTTGCGCGGGGAATTGGCACGAAATACTGGCTGATGCGCCGTTCTTCGGCGACCTCATCCGTGATTCCATCGTCCGTAAAGCGAAAATGCCGCTTCGGCTCTTCAAAAGGGGAGTTGAGTACTGGATTCTCGATGACGATTTGTTTCATAAGACCACCATGAAGATGAAAACCCGAATAATGCCAAGCATACCCCCACTCGCCCCTCCAGCGCAAGGCTTTTACTCTTCCAAATCAAAAAGGGCGACTCACACCGAGCCGCCCTTTACTATTACTATTCTCTGCTCTCTATTCCCCTACTTCGCATACTCCGTCGCCCGCGTCTCCCTTATCACCGTCACTCGTATCTGACCCGGGTACTGCATGGTCTCTTCGATCTTCTTGGCGATGTCGCGTGCCAGTCTTGCGGAGGCGAGGTCGTCAATCGTATCGGGTTTGACGAGGATACGCACTTCGCGCCCGGCCTGGATGGCGAAGGCTTGTTGCACGCCTTCAAATGACATGGACATTTCCTCGAGCGTACGGATGCGCTTGATGTACGCTTCCAAATCTTCGCGCCGTGCGCCGGGACGCGCGCCGGAGATGGCGTCTGCCGCTTCGGCGATCACGGCTTCAACAGTGTCCTGATCTACTTCGTGATGGTGGGATGCAATCGCATTGACGACGACAGGATGCACTCCATAGCGTTTGCAGAACTCCGCGCCGAGCGAAGCGTGCGTGCCTTCCTGGTTATGATCCATGGCCTTGCCAATGTCGTGCAGGAAGCCGCCCTGCTTTGACCATTCCACGTTCGCGCCGATCTCCGCGGCGAGGATGCCCGCCAGTTTCGAGACTTCCACCGCGTGTGCGAGTTGGTTTTGGCCGTAGGAGGTGCGGAATTTCAGGCGTCCCATCATACGTAATACTTCGGGATGCAGGCCGGTAATGTTGGCATCGAAGGCGGCTTGTTCACCGGATTCATTGATGATCTTTTCGACGGCTTTGGTTTCATCTTCCACGATCTTTTCGATGTGCGCGGGATGGATGCGGCCATCGAGGATCAACTTCGCCAGTGCGCGCCGTCCGATTTCGCGGCGCACCGAGTCGAAGCAGGAGACGGTGACGGAATCGGGCGTATCGTCCACGATCACGTCCACACCGGCGGCCTGCTCGAAGGCCTTGATGTTGCGTCCGTTGCGGCCCACGATGCGGCCTTTCATTTCCTCGTTGGGCAGGGTGACAACTGCACGCGTCACTTCGGCCACGTGCTCGGATGCCACGCGCTGGATCGCATCCGCAATCAACTTGCGGGCGCGTTTTTCACCTTCTTCGCGCGCTTCGGCTTCGACCTGGCGAATGATGCGCGCCATGTCGCCGCGCGCTTCCTTTTCGACGGCGGCGAACAAATCCTTGCGCGCGTCGTCCTGCGTCATCTGCGCGATAAATTCAAGTTTTTTAACTTGTTCTTCGTGAAGTTTGTCAATTTCATTGCCGCGTCGATCCACCTGCGATTGCCGCTTGTTGATGGTTTGTTCGCGTTGTTCGAGTTTTTCGATGCGGTTGTCCAGCTCGGTGCGGCGTTTATCGAGCCGGTCGGTCTCCCGGTTCAGTTCCAGGCGGCGCTCCTTGATTTCCATCTCGGACGCCTGGACAATTTTGGTTGCGCTTTCCCGCGCCTGGCTTTCAATGAGCCGCGCTTGCTCGCTCGCAACCTTCAAAATGTTATCAGCCTTTTCCTGCCGGGCCTTGGCGGCCTGTTCGGCTTGATACCGTTGGAACAGATACCCAGCCGCAACGCCCACTATGAGCGCCAATAAACCTATTACCAGATTGAGCGGGTTCATGTCAGATCCTCATCTTCAGAATGTTGTTCCTCCGCGTGCGTCTCGTTCCAGGCTTTGCTGACAACGGGCGCGATGACGGAGTACGGGAAGCCGCGGCGGGCGAGGAATTCGGAGAGTTTTTTGCGAAACTCGTTCCATTCCAGACCTTTGAGCCTGTTGACCCTTTTACGGGCCGCTTCATACGCCAGGGCAGTTTCATCCACCCCTGCCACAGCAGAGGCGACTGTCTCATCGTTGAGACCTTTTTGGCGTAATTCCATTACCAGTGCGCGGCGACTGCGCGGGCGGAAGGTATTACGGTTTTCCACCCATGCGCGGGCAAATTGATTGTCGTTGGCAAGCCCGTCCCCGCGCAGTTTTTCGAGTGTTTCCTCGATCACCGTTTCGGGGATTTCGTGCTTGCGGAGGTTCTGCCGTATTTCGGATTCGGAGCGGGCGCGGTAGCTCAGGTAGAGCATGGCTTGCAGGTAGGCCCGTTCGCGTGCGTCTTCGGCTTGTAGTTTGGCGATTTTTTCGCCGCTCAGTTCCTGGCCCACTTTCAGCCAGGCGGCTACGATTGTCGCCAGCCCGAAGGCAAATTCCCCGTCAAGGTGGATGTTCACCCGGTTGGGGCGGTTCTTTTGCACTTCGATGGCGGTTATTTTTCGCATGTTCCGCTTCACTCCCTCTCTCGTTGGGAGAGGGTTGGGGTGAGGGTTAAAGCACACAGCCGAAGGTCCGACCGTCGGCCTCGGCTGTGAAAAATGTTCTGGGTAGCTGACCAGTCCCCGGGTCCCGCGTGAGGCGGGTGGGGGAATGGTCAAATTGTCGTGACCAATCTTATGTCACGTTCGGCACAGGTTGTGGCGATGAAGTCAATCCACTTCTTAAAAAATTCATCCTAAAATGAATTCCCAAAAAACTCCCAAATCCGGGGAGGTTCGTGCGCGAAATTCCAGAGTTTGTTTCAGCCAGGCCGCCAGGGCGGCAGAAGTATATGTAAATCCTTGCTAATTGGGGCAATTATACTTGAAATTTAAGTTTTGTTAACATTTCATTTTTGTTGCCGCGCCGGAGCGGACCATGGACAGAAGTTGGTTTTAGCAGAATGACTTTTGCCGCGATTTTTTCGGTATAATTTCGGTCACAGCGATACGAAATAGTTTTCAGGGTGATTTATTCGATTGTCCGGCAATTATCCTTTTTGCCCGTGCAGGATTTTCAATTTGATTTTCAATCCATGGAGACATCATGACCGACAAACAGCCTGAATTGAGCGACGGAATAAAGAACTTGCGTCGTTTCGTTGCCTTCCTTGGTTTCTTCCTTCTTTTGATCAGCCAGTTTCTGGTATATTCCCAGCCCGTTCAGGAGGGAATTTTGCTTCCTCCCTATGCCTGGCTGGGCATTGTGGGACTGATGTTGTTTGCTTCCAGCCAGTTTATCCGCCCCGCGGCGTTCTGGCAAAAAGTATCGGCCCGGTTTGTTATTCCTGATCCGGTATTTTGGATCGTGGCCGCAGTTTTGTTGTCTGTGCTGGCGACAGCGGCGGTCGCTTTGTTCAGGCAATTTACCCGCGTGAATTACATTCCAGTCATTACCGTGTGGTTGTTAAGCGCCGTTTGTTATATTTATGCCCTTTCAAAAGGATTTTTTGTATCTTTCGAAGAATTCAAAACCTTCCTAAAAAACCATCGGAACGAAATTCTGACGGTGCTCGGGATCATGCTGCTGGCGGCCGCTTTCCGTTTTTATAAACTTGGCTCCATTCCTCGAATCTTGGACGGGGACGAGGGGTTGATCGGCCTCAATGCTCAAGCGACCATCTCGGGCAGTCTCGCCAACCCATTCGCCTTGTGGGAGAACTTTGGCGCTTTGTATTTGCAGATGATAAATATGGTGTTCAGGTTTTTTGGGATTACGCCGTTTGCCCTGCGATTCCTGCCCGCGATCAGCGGAATTCTGGCGGTCCCTTCCGTTTATCTTTTTGGACGCCAAATCGGCGGACAACGAATTGCGCTCATCGCGGCCATTCTTTTGGCAACTTCACACACGCACATTCACTTTAGCCGCATCGCGTCCGTTGCTTATATTCACGGAACGTGGCTTGCGCCTCTTGAGTTATATTTTCTTTTGAGCGGCCTGGATAAGCGCGAGTCCTGGCGCACTGCCTTGGGGGGAGTCCTGCTCGCCATTCACTTCTCCGTCTATTTGACCGCGCAGGTGATCGTTGCCCTTGTCCTGGCGTATATGCTGATTGCTTTTCTGTTCCTTCGGGATTGGTTCAGGCCGGCATTTCGCCAGGCTCTTGGATTTTGGGGCGGTTTTCTGGTCACCATCCTGCCTGAGGCGTATTATATCTGGCAGAATCCCAATGAGTTTTTTAATCGCCTGGGGCAGGATGGGACCTTCCAATCTGGATGGCTGGCGGATACGATGCAAAGTACGGGGCAGAGCGCGATAGCAATCCTGTTTGAACGGGTGGTTCATGCCTTCATGTCCCTCATCTATTATCCGGCGATAGATTTTTATGGTTCCTCCACGCCAATGCTCAGCATGATTTCGGCCACAATATTCTTGATAGGAATGATTATCTCATTATGGCGTACGCGTGACCGCGGCTTCCTGCTCTTGAATGGATATTTTTGGGGCGCCACCCTGGCCGTCGGAATTTTTGCAATTCCTCCTACTGCCGATACCTATCGAATGTTGATGGCGATTGCCCCCGCGTTCGTCATGGCGGCGATTGGCCTCGATCAAATCCTTGAGTTTTTGGGATTGGGATGGAAAACCGCACGCACTGCCTACGTGTTTTCCACGGCCAGCATCCTCTTCAGTCTGTTGATCTTCAACGCGTGGACCTATTATGGTGATTTCGCGGGCCAGTGCCGTTATGGAGGCAATCTTGAGGGCCGCTTTGCATCCTATCTCGGGGCATACGCCAAAACGATTGACAACGAACTGCCGGTCTATTTGCTCAGCGACAGCATCTATTTTTATGGGAGCCACGCCTCCACCGATTTCCTGAGCGACCGCAGGCCGATCACCAACTCCCTCGATCCGATTGATGCGCTGGCCCCGGTCACCGGCGAAACCATCATCGCCAGCCCCGACCGGATCCCGGAGTTGGAAGCATGGGCGCGCTTGCATCCCGGCGGGCAGCTTCACTATCGCTATGATTGCCAGACAACGATGTTGTTGGCATACCGGGTTCCATAGAGAGGCCGATTGGACCCGCGCGAATATGAGATCATGTACCGGGTGGAGGACCGTCACTGGTGGTATCGCGGCATGGAGGCCGTCACGCGGGCGGTTCTCGATCGCCGGGTTCATTCAACTTCGAGACTTCGCATTTTGGACGCGGGATGCGGCACGGGCGCGGCGATCACCACCTACCTCGCCGATTATGGGACGGTGACAGGTTGTGACGTTCATCCCCTTGCCCTGAAATTTTGCCGCCAAAGAAAAGCCTCGCGCCTCACCTTCGCCTCCGTTTCGGACCTGCCGTTTGCCTCCGCTAAATTTGATTTGATCACCTCCTTTGATGTTCTCTACGAACGCGCCGTTTCAAGCGACCTCAGTGCGCTTCGGGAGTTTTCCCGCGTTCTCGTCCCCGGCGGGCGCGTGTTGCTGCGTCTCCCCGCCTATGACTGGCTCCGCGGCCAGCACGACAAGCTGGTTCACACGGGACGAAGGTACACGGCAAAGCTGATCGCGCGCCTGCTCGAAGAGAGCGGGTTCGCGGTGGAACACCTGACCTACGCAAATACATTCCTCTTTCCCATTGCGCTGGTAAAGCGATTGGCTGAAAAAGTATTTCCTCCCAGGGATGGATCGTCCGATCTTGCTTTGGATGCCGGGCGGCTCAACGGCGTTCTGCAAAAAATCCTTGCGGCAGAAGCGCCCCTTGCGGCGGGTGTTGGCCTGCCCTACGGATTAAGCGTCATCGCGGTGGGTAGAAAAAGAACACCATGACTTCACCCCGCGTCTCCAGCATCAGCGCAGTCTTCCCGGCCTACAACGACGGCGGCACGATTGCAAGCATGATCAGCACGGCGCGGATTGCCCTGCGCGAGGTCTCGGATGATTACGAGATCATCGTCGTCAATGACGGAAGCGCGGATTACACAGCGCGCGTCCTGGCTGAGTTGGAATGTCATTATCCTGAGCTGCGCGTGATCCATCACCCCTCGAACAAAGGATATGGCGCGGCCCTGCGGACGGGATTTTCTGCCGCCGCCAAAGACTGGGTCTTCTACACAGACGGTGACTCACAATACAACCCCCTCGAGTTGACGGAACTCGTCGGCGCGCTTCGCGAGGGGGTGGATGTGGTCAATGGCTACAAAATGTCCCGCCATGATTCTCTCATCCGAATCATGATTGGACGCGCGTATCATTATCTTGTCCGTTTTTTCTTCAACCTTCACATCAGGGACGTGGATTGCGATTTCCGCCTGATCCCGCGCAGGGTTCTGAATGAGATCGAGTTGGAGAGCGTCAGTGGGGCGATCTGTCTTGAATTGGTCAAGAAGATCGAAGATGCCGGGTACGTGTTTGCGGAGGTCCCGGTGAATCATTATTCGCGAAAATACGGCGTCTCCCAATTCTTCGTCCCCTGGCGGATCATTCGGACGTTCCGTCAATTGGCGATCCTGTATTGGAAACTTGTGGTGCGAAAAGAACACTTGCGGGAAAAAAAATAGCGATGGATTTTACAGAGACATTTTCCGGCCGGCGGGTTCTTGTGACGGGCGGGTTGGGATTCATCGGAAGCAACCTGGCGCGCAGACTGCTCGAACTCGGCGCTGACATCACGCTGGTGGATTCGCTTGATCCTGATTCAGGCGCAAACGAATTCAACGTTAACGGGATCAGGGATCGGGTCCGAATTGAGCGGGTGGATATACGGGATGAAGCGCGGATGAGTCCGCTTGTCCGCAGTCAACAAATCATGTTCAATCTCGCGGGTCAGATGAGTCACATCGGAAGTATGCAGGAGCCGCTGAAGGATTTGGAAATCAATGCGGTAAGCCAGCTCAAACTCCTCGAAACGTGCAGGCATGAAAACCCGGAGATTCGAATTGTGTTTGCGGGGACGCGCCAGGTGTATGGCCGCGCAAAATATTTGCCGGTGGATGAAAAGCACCTGCTCTCGCCCCTGGATTACAACGGCGTGAGCAAACGCGCGGGGGAGATGTATCACATTGTCTGCCACCGAATCTATGGGATGTGGACAACCGTTCTTCGCATGACCAATGTTTTCGGGCCGCGTATGCGCGTGAAGGATGACCGGCTTACTTTCATCGGCTGGTGGTTCCGCCAGCTTTTGGATGGAAATACCCTGCAAGTCTTTGGCGATGGGAAACAAATTCGTGACCTGAATTATGTGGACGATGTTGTGGACGCGTTGCTCATTTGCGCCGTTCATCCCTCCGCGGCCGGAAATATTTATAACCTGGGAGGGGAGCCGATCAATCTGCTTGATCTGGCAAGCCTGCTGGTTGAAATAAACGGGAGTGGAAGTTATGCCCGAGTCCCTTTTCCCGCAGATCGAAAGCGGATTGACATCGGCGATTATTTTGGAGATTACCGCCTGATTAAAAATGATCTTGGCTGGTCTCCGCAGGTTTCTTTGCGTGAAGGCCTTGCGCGGACGTTGGATTTTTACCGCGAGTATCGGGAGCAATATTGGTGAGTGGTAATTTATGAATGAAATTCCCATCATAGACTTGAACAAACAATATGAGTCCATTCGATCCGAAATGGACGAAGCCATTGAACGCGTTCTAAAAAAGGGTTCATTTATCCTAGGGGAGGAAGTATCTGCATTTGAGCGGGAGTTCGCAGCGTATTGCGGCGTTTCTCATGCGATTGGCGTGGCATCGGGGACGGACGCCTTACAGTTTGCCTTGCTGGCCTGTGGGGTTGGCGCAGGGGACGAAGTAATCACTGCATCGCATACGGCGGTTGCCACCGTTGCCGCAATCGAGATGACGGGAGCGCGTCCCGTGTTGGTGGATATTGACCCTGTGCGTTACACGATTGACCCGGATCAATTTATGCAGGCCGTGACTGCGCGGACGCGTGCGATCATTCCCGTCCATCTGTATGGTTGCCCGGCTGAGATGACTCCCATCCTTGAGTTTGCGCGCAAAGTAAACATCCAAGTAATTGAGGATTGCGCGCAGGCGCATGGCGCAATAATCTGGGACCGGAAGGTCGGTTCGTTAGGGGACGCGGCCGCCTTCAGTTTTTACCCGACGAAAAATCTGGGAGCTTTTGGCGATGGGGGAGCAGTCGTTACAAACAATCCTGTCATTGCCGAAAAAGTGCGGCTGTTACGTCAGTATGGCTGGAAGGAGAGATACGTCAGCTCGATCAAAGGGTTCAACAGCCGATTGGACGAGTTGCAGGCAGGCATTCTGCGAGTCAAACTGCGGCATCTCGATAAATGGAATGATCGCCGCAGGATGGCTGCAAATCTTTACCTTGAATTGCTGTCAGGGACGGAATTGGGATTGCCGTCTCACGCTCCGGATACCTTGCATGTCTTTCACCAGTTTGTCATCCGTCACTCGCGGCGGGACGATTTGCAGGCTTACCTGAAAAAGAACGGCATTCACACACTCATCCATTATCCTGTCCCCGTTCATTTGCAACCCGCGTATGCTAATCTGGGTTACTCTCTCGGCAGCCTGCCAAACACCGAATTGACCGCGCGCGAGGTATTGTCCCTGCCGATGTACCCGGAGTTGAGTAACGAGGATGTGGAAAGAGTCTGTCGGTCAATCCTTGATTTTTTAACTGATGTTATTTACCACACCGTCCCGAAGGTTTGAACGAGTCAACAAGGTTTTTCAAGGATACCTTCGGGACGTTTTGCGTAAGGTGATTTTTAAAACAAAAGTAGACCAAATTGCTCCCATAAAAACAAATCCTTTTTGAAGACCGGGGGTAACTATATATGCAAGCGCAATCCCCCTTTAAAGTTGTGACAAACGGAACTATTCTAATTAGACAACTCATGCAATAATTCGGGGAGTGCAATCCAATGACCCTATCATAGGAGGCTGTATGGCTAAAATCACACGTGAGGACGCTCTTGAATATCATCGCCTGAAAGGCAAACCCGGCAAGATCGCTGTTGTCCCAACCAAACCCATGGACACACAACGCGACCTGAGTCTGGCGTACACGCCCGGCGTAGCTGTGCCGGTGTTGGAGATCGAGAAGGACGCCGAACTGGCCTACGAGTACACTTCCAAAGGCAATCTCGTAGCCGTCATTTCAAACGGCACCGCCATTCTGGGACTCGGCGACCGCGGCGCGCTGGCGGGCAAACCTGTCATGGAAGGGAAGGGCGTGCTGTTCAAAAAGTTCGCGGATGTGGACGTGTTCGATATCGAAGTGAACAGCCACGACCCCGATGAAATCATCAAAGTGGTGGCGGCGATCTCCCCGACGTTTGGCGGCATCAACCTCGAAGACATCAAAGCGCCGGAGTGCTTCTATATCGAAGAAGAACTCAAGAAGATGCTCGACATCCCCGTCTTTCACGATGACCAGCATGGCACCGCCATCATCTCGTCAGCGGGACTGGCGAGCGCCCTCGAACTCGCGGGCAAGAAGCATAGTGAGGTTCGCATTGTCATTTCCGGCGCGGGTGCTTCGGCCATTTCATGCGCCGAACTGGCGATCCGCTGGGGTGTGAAGCGCGAAAACGTCATGTTATGTGACAGCAAAGGCGTCGTCTACAAGGGCCGTACCGAGGGCATGAACAAGTACAAGGAACGCTTCCTCGTCGAGACCGATGCCCGGACTCTGTCCGATGCGGTGCGCGGCGCCGACGTATTCTACGGCCTATCTGTCGCCAATGTGTTAACTCCCGAAATGGTCAAGTCGATGGCGAAGGACCCGATCGTGTTCGCGATGGCTAACCCCGATCCTGAGATCAATCCCGACCTGGCAAAGGAAGCCCGCAAGGACGTGATCATCGCAACCGGCCGTTCGGACTACATGAACCAGATCAACAACGTTTTGGGTTTCCCGTTCATCTTCCGCGGCGCATTGGATGTGCGCGCCCGCGCGATCAACGAAGAGATGAAGTTTGCCGCTTCACAGGCCCTGGCCGCTCTCACCAAAGAGGACGTGCCCGATTCAGTCCTGCGCGCCTATGGTTTGGACAGCCTCAAATTCGGACGCGAATACATCATCCCCAAGCCGCTCGATCCGCGTGTGTTATTGTGGGAAGCGCCTGCCGTGGCTGATATGGCAATGAAGACCGGTGTGGCCCGCAAGACAATTGACATTGACGAATATCGCGAGCAGTTGGCGTACCGTCAGGGCAAGGGTGAGCAGGTGCGTTACTTCTTCCAGAATAAGGCGCGCTCCTCAGGCGGGACGAAGCGTATCGTGTTCGGTGAGGGCGAGGAACCCAAAGTCATTCGCGCCGCCGCACAGATCATGGAAGAAAAGATCGGCGTCCCGATTTTGCTTGGCCGTCCCGATGTGATCAAGAAGATGGTTGAAGAACTTAGCCTGTCCTATTGCCCGGAGATCGTGGACCCATCCAATTTTGACAATCTTGAGCAATATGCCAATGCCTATCATGAAATCCGCTCGCGCAAGGGTGTGAACATGGCGATTGCGTTGAAACGAGTGCGCGATGTCAATATCCTCGGTTCCATGATGGTCAAGATGGGAGATGCGGACGCGTTCATTTCCGGTTTGACGTATGAGTATCCCGACGTGATCCGCCCGGCCCTGCGGATCCACCACACTGCTCCCGACACGGCGCGTGCCGCGGGCGTGTACATCATGATCGTTGACGACCGCGTCTACCTCTTCACAGACGCCACCGTCAACATTGACCCAACCGCCGAGGACCTGGCCGAAATTGCCTGCCTCGCCGCGAATTATGCCAAGAAGCTCGAACTCGAGCCGCGCGTGGCATTCCTCTCGTTCTCGAATTTCGGCTCCACGCCGCACCCTCTTTCAGAAAAGGTTGCAAAGGCGGTGAAGATCGTCAAAGAGAAATGCCCGGACTTCGTTTATGACGGCGAGATGCAGGCCGACACTGCGGTTGTTCCTGAAATTGTGGATGAGCGTTACCCGTTCAGCGCGGTCAAGGATGCGAACGTGCTGGTGTTCCCCTCGCTTGAGTCGGCGAACATCGCGTATAAATTGCTGGCTCGTCTCGGCAATGCAAAAGCAATCGGCCCGATCCTGCTTGGCATGGGCGCGCCCGTACACGTGATGCAGACCGGCGACGATGTCAATTCGATTGTGCAGATTGCCTCGGTGGCAGTGATGGACGCGATGGGACGCGAAGAATTGAAGAAGGAAACGAAGAAGGAAGTGAAGAGCAGGAAGAAGTAAAACGTAACTCGTAATTGGTAAGGCAGAGTGATCCCGAAACCTTCTTCGGGATCACTTTTTTATTCAAGTGTATAATCTTCGGGTTTTAGGAGCGCGGACTTTTGCAAATTAATAAATTAACCTAGCAAAAGGTTTTTCGCGCTGAGCGGAGCGTAGCGCAGTCGAAGCGCAGGTCTTGAGGCAAACGTCTCGACTGCGGCTTTCGTCCTTCGGCTTTGCTCACACGTGCCTGCCTGTCCTGGCGGCCAGGCCAGGGCGCACGGTGCAGGCAGGATGCGCACGAAAGCCTCCGCTCGACGCGAAGGGATTGCTAGATTTAATTGGAAAAATGCAAAAGTCTGCGGCCCCATAAAAAATCAAGATAGGTAGACAGGACAAATGGAAAATCTTAATCATATTGCCCGCAAGATCACTGCAATTCTCTTCACACAACAATCCCTTGCTTCCGCCGGGTTCATTGCTGCCTCCACGTTAAATTCCATCGTAGGGAAAGAACTCGGTCATAACGCCGCGTGGGCGGGGGTTCCGGCGGCTGTATATCTTCTCGGCGGCGCGTTTGCCGCCTTTGGCTGGGGCTTCGTTTTCGATGCCATTGGCCGCCGCGGCGGATTGGTGATGGGATTGATCCTCGGCTCGATTGGTTCGGGCATTGCCTTTTCCGCCATCGCGCTATCTTCGTTTGCGCTCTTTCTCGTTGGCATGGTGTTGATGGGCTTTGCAAATGCGGCAGTGCAGCTTGGACGCTTTGCCGCCGCCGAAGTGAACCTGCCCGAAAATCGCGGCCACGCCATTTCCAACGTGGTGATCGGCGGGACGGTCGGTTCGGTGGTTGGGCCGTTCGTGGCCGGGCCTGCAGGAGAGTTCGTCAAACCGTTTGCCGGGAGCGAACTCGCGGGCGCGTATCTTGTGAGCCTCGTGCTTTTCGCGATTGCCGCGCTGGTTGTGTTCCTCGGTCTGCGTCCCGACCCGCGCGAGATTGGCCGCCAAATGGCGGAAAATTTCCCTGAAACGGCGGCAGGTTCGGGCGCCGCGCGAAACGTGCTTGAGATTTTTCGCCAGCCCGCGGCGCTGGTCGCCCTTTTAAGTATGGTCATCGGCCAGATGGTGATGGTCCTCGTCATGGTAATCACATCCTTGCACATGCGCGGGCATAATCATGGCCTTGGCGATATTTCAGTCGTGATCGCGTCGCACACGTTTGGCATGTTTGCGTTTTCCATTGTGTCGGGGCGGCTCGCCGATAAATTGGGGCGCGGTCCGGTGATCCTCATCGGTTCGGCAACCCTCATTCTCGCTTGCATTGCCGCGACGATCTCGCCGGATGTGCTTCCGCTTGGCGTGGCCCTGTTCCTGCTTGGGCTTGGCTGGAACTTTTGTTACGTGGGCGGTTCCACTTTGCTGGCAGACCAACTCTCCCCACAGGAACGCGCACGCACGCAAGGCACGAACGACCTGTTCGTTGGCCTCGCTTCGGCGGTGGGAAGTTTGAGCAGCGGTTTGATCTTTGCCGCGCTTGGTTACAATGTGATGGCTTATGTCAGCGCGATATTTGCAGTGATCCCTTTTGTTGCAACATTCGTGTGGATGCAAAAAACAGCGCGCCGCGTGCAGGTCGCTTCCTGAATTTTGTCCCCGTTATAATCAACTCATGCGGAAGTTTTTTGGCAGGTCTCAAATCTGGTTCGGCGTTTCGTTCGTGATCGGAGCGGGCGTCGTTTTGCTTTCCGGTCTCAGCACAAGTTTTCACGTCGTTGGCATAGATTTTTGGAGTGTGCTGTATTATGGCCGCCACATTACGTGGAAGGAAAGTGAATCGCTTTACAACGGATTCTTTCCGATTGGATATGCTTTTCTCGTTGGACAATTTCCCTACTCCTATGTTGCCCAATTTGCCTACCTGGCCAATGCGCTTCTCGCGGGACTTTTATCTGCCTCCGTTTCAAGCACGGTCGCGGCCCTTCGGAACTTTCCTGCAACGCTCCTAACGCTTGCCGCCTCCGTGACCGCGCCGATCCTTTTTGCGTACAGCAATACTGTTGGGCCGGATATTGGCAGTGTGGCGTTCACAGCCTTCGCTATTTACCTGCTCTGGAAGGACCTGCTCTCAAATAAGGTTGAAGACATTTCAACTTTGCGCGCCGTACTGGTGGGCGTTTCGCTGGGACTCTCGGTTTTATGGCGCAGTCATGCGATTGTCAGTGCGGGCGCTGTTTTGTTTTCGTTCTTCCTCGTGGCGGGAGTTAGACCTTTGCAGGGCAGGTTGTTGATGATCGCTTCGTTTCTGGGAGTGTTCTCAATCCAAATCGCGGCGAATTTGATTTCCGGCCACGGCATGTTGGAGACCGCCCAGAACTTCAATATTTACAAACTCCTATACGGCGTCAATTGGACGTATTCTCCTTCGCCTGCTGAAATGGAAAACTTTTCCCTGCTGGAGGCTTTGCGTACCGACCCTCGCCGCGTAATGAACGCGTACATTATTCCGTTTCGGTATCTTGTCTCATACGTGTGGCCCGCGCTTGCCTGCTTTTTGATCGCCCGCCCCGGTGGGATGAAAAAATATGCGCTGTTCTCCGCCCTCGTGATCGTTTTGTATGCAATTCCCGTGGCGCTGGGGGACAGCCCGCGCGCGCCGTTGATCATCATGGTCCCGTTCCTGTCGTCCATTGCATTTCTCGCCATCGCGTTCGTAGACCGGGTCAGGGCCGCGGCCGGGTCGCTCAATTGGATGCCTGGAGCAGTGACGGTCTTGATCGCGGCGGCGTGCGCTTATCCCATTTACCAGTGGGTTCGCCAGGATCTTGAGGTCATAAGAAGAAACAGGAATGAACACAACGTATTCATAAACATCGAACAGGTCCTAACGACGCGCGGACTGACCAGCCCGGATCAAGCTTATGCCGACCGCTATGATTTTTATTTTCCCGGTTTGCCTCCGTACCAGCCGAGGCACATTGGAAGCTATGCAGAAGATTGGGTGTGGGGATACAGCCGGGAATATCCGTCCCTGCCCAGCGATTCCTGGGAATCTTTTTCAAGAGCCTGCGCGGAACAAGGCATCGAGTTTCTTGTCCTTTCACCGAACAGCGGCTATCGCGGGGGATTTTTTAGCGCGATCTACAACGATGATTTCAATGAAGATGATTTCGGCCTCGCGTTCGTCAGCCAGAGATCGAAAACGCGGTTGTATCGGTTCAAGTAGGATACAAAAAAACGACGCCTCTTCGGCGTCATTTTTTGCGGGTGAAAATCTTTATTCTGAAGAAGTCTTCTCACTGCTTGCGGCGGGCTTGCTCTCTTCTTTTTTGGATTCCGTTTTGCTTTCACGCTTCTCGCTTCCCGAGGGGGATTTGTGATCTGTAGCGTAAAAGCCTGAACCCTTGAAAATGATCTTGGTGGGGGTGATGACCTTCTTCAAAGCCTTTTTACGGCATTCAGGGCAGGTTTTGAGCGGCGCATCGTGAAAGGATTGCTGGCGCTCGAATTGCACTCCACAAGATTCACAGCGATAGGTATAAACGGGCATTTGGGAACTCCTTGCTTTCTTGCTTACGAACTACACTTGCTCTTTGCTTCAAACAGCGTGGCGGATTATAGCGCGCATGACAGGGATGAGCAAGGGACGTATGATGGCATGTTATAATTTTCTAACAATTATTAGAGGCCTCATGCTCAAAATCGAAATCGTCTATTGCGCGGTTTGACATTACACCGGCCGGGCCGTGAGCCTGGCGGATGACCTGCTCAAGCAGTTCGAGCACGTCATTGAATCGGTGGCGCTGATTCCCTCGGACGGAGGCAGGTTCGAGGTCAGTGTGAACGGGAAGCTCATCTATTCAAAACTTCAGACTCATCGTCACGCCGAACCCGGTGAATTGGTGGGGCTGGTCAATAAAATCATAGAAGGATAAGTGAATGGCAAAGAAAGGTCGTGTTTTTTCGGGCGCGCGTCCAACGGGACGCCAGCATCTTGGCAACTATTTGGGCGCGATTAAGAATTATGTGGCGTTGCAGGAGGATTATGAGTGCGTCTACTGCATCGTGGATATTCACGCGCTGACCACGGTCGAGACGACTGCGGACTTAAAACAGAATACCTATGAAATGGCGCTCGACTGGCTGGCGGCGGGGATCCGCCCGGAAGAGTCGATCCTGTTCGTCCAATCGCACGTGCCGCAGGTGATGGAACTGCACACCCTGCTTTCGATGGTGACGCAACTCGGTAAATTGACCGACCTGCCCACGTTCAAGGAAAAGGTGCGCCAGCAACCCGATAATATCAATTATGGACTGGTGGGCTATCCCGTGCTGATGACCGCGGACATCGTACTCTACAAGACGGATGTCGTGCCGGTCGGCATTGATCAGGCTCCCCACATTGAATTTGCCCGCGAGATCGTGCGTTCATTCAATTATCGCTTCAACACGAAGGTTCTGATCGAGCCGCAGGCCAAGCATACCGAAGTGCTCAAGGTGCTTGGCATTGACGGCAAGGAGAAGATGGGCAAAAGTCTCAACAATCACATCGAGATTGCGGCCGCGCCCGAAGAGACTCAACAGCGCGTGATGCAGATGGTCACCGACCCGGCGCGCGTCAAACGCACCGATCCCGGCAACCCGGATGTGTGCAACGTGTACACCATGCACAAATTGTTCTCGTCGCCGGATGAAATTGAGATGGTCAATCGCGACTGCCGCACCGCCGCCCTTGGCTGTGTGGATTGCAAGAAACTTTATGCAAAGAACCTGAACAAGCACCTCGAACCGTTCCGCGCCAAGCGCGCCGAACTTGCATCCAAAACCGGTTACGTGGAGGAGGTGTTGAACGACGGCGCAAAACGCGCATGTGCCATTGCTGAAAAGACAATGGAAGAGGTGAGAGAAGCCATTCAGTTGCCATGAATAAGAGATGTGAACAGGTACACAGGTAAACACGGTCTCACCTGTGTGCTCGTCTACCTGTTTTCCTCTCCCCACCGATTGGAGAATTTACATGTACAAGCCAATCTGGTTGAAAATCGTTTTTCTCCTGGGTGTGCTGTTGACGGTCTCCTGCGGCCCGCCATCTTCAACGGTTACCGACCAGGAATTTGAGGAGGCAGTCCAACAGGCACATGACACGTTGGATGTTGTCCGCCAGGCTATTCTCGCCCCAACAACGGCGCGTTTTATCGGTTTGAAAGTCCGCTTTGCTGGAGAAGACGGCGCGTTCGAGGATCATTGGAACGAACCCATAGATTACTATGATGATGTCTTCACCATAAAAATACTGGATGGTCTCACACTGGATATTGGCCTGCACCCGGGGAATTTTATCGAAGTCCCGGTGAAAGATGTCATTGATTGGATGATCGTTGAAAGCGACGGCAAACTGCTTGGTGGTTACACCATCAAACTCGATTATGAACACATGACGCCCGAAGAACAAAAAAATTTCTTGCAGTGACCGGATACGTGATCGAATAAAACCCTATTGCCGAAACCAAATCAAATATGCGCGCATTATTACAACGAGTCTCTCAAGCAAGCGTGGTTGTCAACGAACAGACCATTTCCAGCATTGGAAAGGGTCTGTTGATTCTATTGGGTATTGGTCACGGCGACGAGGAGCAGCAGGCCGCCTTCCTCGCCGAGAAGATCGCAAATTTACGCATCTTTGAAGATGAACAAGGCAAGACGAATCTCTCCATCCTCGACGTAAAAGGGGAGGCAATCGTTGTCTCGCAGTTCACGCTCTACGCCGATACGCGCAAGGGACGCCGTCCCTCCTTCATTGACGCGGCCCTTCCCGATACAGCTGCGCCGCTTGTGACGCGCTTCGCTGAATTATTGCGCGGCCACGGCGTACCCACTCAAACCGGTCAATTCGGCGCGCACATGCTGGTGGAAATCCATAACGATGGCCCGGTCACCATTTGGCTGGAGAAATGAATTGGCAGTGACACATAAACCGAACGTACTCCGGCGCGCATTGCACCGCTTTCTCATGTTAGCTCCCGTTTCCGCCTTTCTTGCGCGCGTCCTGCACCACCTCGATGCTGCCGTATGGAAATTGAATGGCGGGCGTTTCTCCATTACCAGCCTCGTCGCCGGGTTGCCCACCTTCAAAGTCACAACCATTGGCGCAAAAAGCAAAATGCCGCGCGCACTTCCGCTGATTGGGTTTATGGATGGCGAGAAGATCGCCCTGATCGCATCCAACTTTGGGCGTCAATTTAACCCTGCCTGGTATCACAACCTCAAAGCCAACCCGGAATGTTCAGTGCAATGGGACGGTAGAGACGAGAATTTCATTGCCCGCGAAACACAGGGGGAAGAGCGCGAACATTACTGGCGCATGGCCGTTTCATTTTATGCAGGCTATGATGCCTATCGGGTCAGGGCGGGCGAACGGAGCATCCCGGTCATGGTGCTCGAACCCAAAAAATAATTGCTTAAAACCTTAATCTATGATAAATTAGGCCTTGTACGATGCAAGTAGGTTTTCGTTGTGGAAGTATAAGGACGACTGCTCAAAGCAACGCTTTGGGCTGTTTTGTTTAACGACCGACCCGACAGAAGACATACTGCGTCACAGTCTATTTTTCTTTTGCTTAGGAGGCAAAATGTCAGAACGTGTCGTCGGTACGGTCAAATGGTTCAACGGTTCCAAGGGTTACGGCTTCATTGCTCGCGATGGCGGCCCGGATGTCTTCGTCCACTTCAGCGCCATTCAGGGCGATGGCTTCAAGAACCTCGAAGAAGGCCAAAAGGTGGAATTCACCATCGAGCAAGGCCCCAAGGGCTTGCAGGCCGCCAACGTCGTAATTCTCTAATTACGCACTGACCAAAAAGAGTCTCGTCGAAAGACGGGGCCCTTTTTTTATTAACATGTCATTGCGAGCGTATTTTGCGAAGCAATCTCCTGTTTGATGGAAGTTCTCATCGAGTAGTTTTACTGTTTAACTGGGGATTGCTTCGACGGGAGAACGCCGTCTCACAACATTTGCACCTGCGTGCAAGTGCAGGTGTGACATGCTACCCAAACATCGCCTCACGCGCGGACCATAAACTGGCGTCCGTTTGAATGGCCATTGCCCCTGCCGAAAGCATTTCCGTTAAATCCTTCTCCGTCCAAACGCCTCCCGCACCGATGATGGGGAGTCCAATCTTCGCGGCAGAATAAACCATCTCCAATGATTGCGGGTATAAAGATTGGCCGTACAACCTTCCTGTGGCCAATTGTCCATCGTCTGTGGTCAAAGCCCCGCGTGGCGCAGAGATGCTGATAGCGTCCGCGCCGTTTTGTATCAAACGCGGGCCTAAAGATAAAACCTGCTCATTTGGCAAAGAGAGAATCAACGGCAATTCACCGAGACACATTTCAAGCGTAATCAGGAGAATATCATTCGCAAGCAGGGGTGCGAAGCCGAGTTCAACCGCCATCACGTTCTCAACGCCCTCAAGCATTTGAACCATGCGTTTCGTCTCTTCCGGTCTATCTGCCATCAAATGGACAATGACCGGCACGTCCGCGCGTTCCCAGCGGGAGGCATATTTCTTCATCACAGCCGCGAGACCCGGGTTTGGCAATCCGGTATGCAGCAGGAAACCGCCGGGGTATTCGATCAAGGCTGGTTGGGCAGTCGGCAGGCGCGGGCGGAGGGAGAGCGGATTCGTCACAAACGCGCCGAAGTTGTTAAGACTTCCGAGTTCTTGGAGAACTCGGAAGTCCGGCGCGAATCCCAAAGTCCCTGCCGCGTTCATGAGGGGTTTACGGAAATAGAGGTCGCGCTTCATATTCAAATAAAACCCTCCTCGTTTGTCGGGGAGGGCAGGGTGGGGCTACGCCGTCTCTATCAAACCCATTGCCTGCAACATTTCTTCATTACTGGAAAATTTGAATTCTTCCAGCCCGCGCTTCGCGGCCTCTTCGGCTTCGACAACTTCCAGCCGCTTAAGATCGTCCTTTGTAACGATAGGCTTGTCAAGTCCCTTCACTTTCGCGCAAACGGCATCCACGTTTGCGGCGATGGGTTGCTTCGTCTGCAAATATTGCGAGACCGCCTTCGACGCGTTCGTGCCGTCCTTGCGCGCATAGCCAACCAGGCCTTCGCTGGCCTTGCGCGACCAACCGCCCACAAAGATGTCTTCAAATGGCGTCTCGAAGGACTTGCCATCCACGGGATATCTTGGTTCCTGATTCTTGACGAACTCATTCCACTCAACCGGCAGGCCAAACGCATCGTCCACTTTATCGCCGATGGCAAAGATAACCGTCTCCACGTCGAGCGTGCGTTTGTTGCCGGTGCCTTTCGCTTTCGTCTCACCGTCTTTCAGGACGAGGATGTTGTCCTCAATTTCCAGTTTGGTCAGCAGGCCGTTTTCACCGAGCATTTGCACGGGCGAGGCCAAAAACTCGAAGCGGAAGCGTGAATTTGAGATCGGGGCTTCTGCTTTCGGGAGAGCCTCCAAAATCGAAGCGCGCGCAGTTTCAGGGTCCTGATTGACCGCTTGCATGATTGGGGTCGCGCGTGCGATTTCCTTGTCCAGCGCCTCCACATCCAAACTGGCGATGATGTGCTCCATCTCTTTCTTGTCGAATTTGACCTCCGCCGGTCCGCGCCGCACAACCGCGATCACTTCATCCACCTTTTCCACGCGGGTCAGGTAGCGGGTAATATCCGCCATCACGTTCCCCGCGCCCACCACTGCACATCGCTTTCCAAAGCGGAATTTTTTCTGGCTGAAAGGCGGGAGATGATTGTAGAAATACACAACGTCTTTGGCGTGATAGACGCCCTCGAGATTCTCTCCGGGCAGGCCGAGCCACTTCGTCCCCTGCGCCCCCGCACTGACGAGAATTGCCTGAAATCCAAGTGCGCGCAGGTCATCGAGGCTCAAATCGCCCTGCGCTCCAATCGAGACGTTTCCATAATAATCAATGTTTGGATTATCCAGCACCTGGCGGAATTGTTTGCGAAGCCCTTCCTTCATCGTATGTTTATCCGGGTAAATTCCATATTCAGCCAATCCCCCCGCTTTGATATCGCGGTTGAATAACGCAACGCGCACTCCCTGCATTGCAAGTTCGCGCGCTCCAAAGAGACCGGCCGGCCCGGCTCCAATCACGGCTACGAAGTACTGATTCGACATGATTCCTCCACGGCGATGTGAAATTGGACAAAAACTGTGTGATTATAGCCAAAAAATCATGGCTGTACAAGCCAGCTTGTCCGTTGGGTAAATCATACTACTGGTCGTTCATAATTAGGCAAAGTTACCATTCCATCCATTAGTGTTTGCTGAGAATGGGTTCCTCCAGATGTTCAAATATTCGCGGCGATTTGTTAAAATTGATTGTACAAATCTGCCCAAAGGAATCCCAGTGCAATTTGTCATGTTGGATGACTAAATTGATTGGGTCATTCATAACTATGCTAAGATTAGGTTACGCCCTATTCCACAGGAGGCCATATGACCGACGAATCGAATAACGATAAGCCTCGCAGTAAGTTGAGCTCTCTCCTTTCGAGCGGGGAGGAGAAAAAACCTGTGAAGGAAAAAACGTCCCCGCTCACCCGCCTTCCCAAAAAGGCAGATGTTCTTTCCTTTTTGCCGGAACAGGGGGATGCAAAAGCGACTCCTCCGCTGGAGACGGCTCTGCCATCAGACATTCCCACAGGAACGGTTAAGACTCCCTCGAAAAAAATCGATCAAACCCCGCCCAAACCTGATCCCGTTATAAATGAACCTCGGTACAACTTCGGCCCTCCCTTCTGGACGATCACCGGCGCGTTATCTCTCGCGGTCAATCTGGTTTTGATTATTGTCCTGGCGTTATTGCTCACCAATGCTCGAAACCTGCCGGTTGGCGGTCTCATGAACATAGGCAATAGCCTGCTCGGCGGCCTGTACTCCAATTTTGAGTTGATGGATCGCGCGCACATCACCACCACGATCCCGGTGGAAACCACCATTCCTGTGAAATTTGACCTGCAACTCAACCAGAGCACGAACGTTGTCTTAAGCCAGGATGTGACCATTGACGGCGCTCTCGTCACCGTGCAGACCGGCGGATTGAATATCACACGGGCACGCACCACCATTGTCCTGCCGCAAGGGACAAACCTCCCGATTGTGTTAAACTTGACCGTCCCGGTCGACACCACTGTGCCGGTCACGTTGCAAGTCCCCGTGGATATTGCGCTGTCAGAGACAGACTTGCACCAGCCATTCGTCGGCTTGCAAAACGTGCTTCAACCATATTATTGCCTGATCAACAAAAGCGCGGTGAACATGGACGGCGCACCGATTTGTGAGTAGGCCGCAATTTTTGTTCGCGAACAGGGGCAGTTGCACTGCATCCTGAATAAGTACTTGGAGTTGCCTATTTACCATTTGCTTTATGGTTGTATTTTCAAATGGAGTTGAATGAAAGACAAATTGACACAAACCACCCTCAGGAATGGCATGAAAGTCCTGCTCAAGGAAATCCACACCGCGCCATTGATCTCGACATGGTTGTGGTACCGCGTCGGCTCGCGGGACGAAGTTACCGGCAACACCGGTATCTCGCACTGGACGGAACACATGCAATTCAAGGGCACACCGCAATTTCCCGGCGCTGTGCTGGATAAAGCCATCTCGCGCGAGGGCGGCACGTGGAACGCTTTCACCTTCCTCGATTGGACGACCTACTTCGAGACCCTGCCCGCTGACAAAATCGATCTTGCCCTGCGCCTCGAAGCAGACCGCATGGTCAACAGCAAATTTGACGCAAAAGAAGTTGCCTCCGAGCGGACGGTCATTATTTCGGAGCGCGAAGGCAGTGAGGACGAACCGCTTTTCAAATTAGGCGAAGCCATCCAACAGACCGCCTTTCGCGTGCATCCTTATCATCACGAAGTCATCGGCGACATGGCTGACCTGCATTCGATGACGCGCGATGATCTTTACGATCACTATCGCACACACTATGTCCCCAACAATGCGGTCATGGCGGTGGCGGGGGATTTCGATACAAAGTCCATGTTGAAGCGCATCAAGGATCTCTTTGAGCCTATTCCTCGCCGGAAAAAATTACCACGCCTGGCGCGCCCCGAACCGGAGCAGGAAGGGGAAGTGCGGCTCACGGTCGAAGGGCCTGGCGAGACGGCTTACATTCAGGTCGCGTATCACTTCCCGAACGCGGCGCATCCCGATTTCTTCGCGTTGACCGTGCTGGATAGTCTTCTGGCTGGGCCAAACAACCTCAACATGTTCGGCGGCGGCATCTCGAACAAGACCTCCCGTCTCTACCGCGCTCTCGTGGATAAGGAATACGCGGTGGGCATCTCCGGCGGCTCCGCGGCCACAATTGACCCATTCCTTTATACGTTTACAATCACTGTCCATCCCAAGCGAAGACCCGAAGAGGCACTTGCCGCGCTGGATGCCCAAATCCAAAAGGTGCAGGACGAACTGGTTTCAAGAGAGGAGGTTGCGCGTGCCATCAAACAGGCGCGCGCCCTCTTTGCTTATGGCAGTGAAAATATCACCAATCAGGCTTTCTGGCTTGGGTATGCCGAGATGTTTGCCACGTATGACTGGTTCCTGACCTATCTGGATAAACTTGCAAGGGTCACCACGAAGGATGTTCAACGCGTGGCGCGCAAGTATTTTCAGCGCAAGAGTCGTGTGGTCGGCATTTACCTGCCGAAAAGTGGAGAATCCCAAAATGCCTAAAACGCAAAACGTAACAAGCAGAAGGCGCGTTGTACGTTTTGCGCCCGTCTTGCCGAGCCTGCCGGGACCGGACGATATCCATCGCGAGGTCCTGCCCAACGGCATAACGGTTCTTGCGCGCGCCAATTTCAACAGCCCGTCCATTTCGATGAGCGGTTATCTTATGGCTGGCGCGCTGACCGAACCGGATAATAAACTCGGTCTCGCGGATTTTGTCTCATCGGCTTTGATGCGCGGCACGCAGAAGCGCACCTTCGATCAAATCTTCAACGAACTGGAAGCCGTGGGCGCGAGCCTGGGTTTTGATTCGGGAGTCCATGCCACGAGTTTTGGCGGGCGTTCGCTTGCCGAAGACCTGCCGCTCCTGCTCGAATTGCTCTCGGAAGCCCTGCGTAAGCCTGTCTTCCCGAAACACGAAATCGAGAAACTGCGCGCGCAACTGCTTACCGGTCTTTCCATCCGCGCACAGGATACGTCGGATATGGCCTCGATGATCTTCGATCAAATCCTTTATGCGGGACATCCCTACAGCAGGCCGGGCGACGGCTACCCAGAGACGATCCACGCCATCACACGCAAGGACCTCGTTGATTTTCACCGCCTCCATTTCGGACCGAGAGGGCTGGTCATTGCCATCGTTGGAGGGATCGAACCGAAGAAAGCTGTCGAGGAAGTTCACCGCGCATTAGGCGGGTGGCAGGTCAAAGGTCAGAAGGACGCGCCCGCTTTACCTCCGCATAAAAATTTGAAGAAGACCGTCAAGCGTCATTATAAGATCGCGGGCAAGTCGCAGTCTGATTTGGTGGTTGGAACGATCGGCCCGCGCCGCAGGGACCCGGAGTTTTTTGCCGCGTCATTGGGTAATTCGGTTCTGGGTCAATTCGGCATGATGGGCCGCATCGGAAGCGTGGTGCGCGAGAGATCGGGGCTGGCGTATTACGCGTATTCGAGTTTGAGCGCGGGGATCGGTCCCGGCGCGTGGGAAGTGAGCGCGGGCGTCAACCCGAAGAATGTATCGACAGCCCTGAATTTGATCGAAAAGGAATTAAAGCGATTCGTGAAAAATGGTGTGTCTGCGGAAGAACTGGCAGACAGCCAGGCGAATTACGTTGGCCGTTTGCCGCTTTCGCTCGAATCGAATGGCGGCGTCGCGGGCGGGTTATTGCACATCGAACGATATGGGCTGGGGCTCGATTATTACCAGCGTTATGCCGGTATGGTGCGCGCCGTGACGCGCGAAGATATATTGGCGGCCGCAAGAAAATATATTGACCCGGAGAAACTGGCCGTTGCAACAGCCGGCCCGTGATATTTGATTAATCATGCAGCTTAGAACCGGCGTTGACCTGATTGAAATCTCCCGCGTTGAAGATGCCATTGCGCGGCATGGAGATCATTTTCTCAAACGTATTTTCACATCCGGCGAGCTGGCATATTGTAAAAATAACAACGCTTCGCTCGCGGCGCGTTTTGCCGCAAAGGAGGCGGTCTCCAAAGCTTTGGGTTGCGGGATTGGTACTGTGGGTTGGCAGGAGATCGAAATCGTCGGGGATGAGAACAAAGCGCCGCTATTGCTCCTGCACGGCGCGGCGCAAAAGCTGGCAAAGGAACTGGGGCTGAATACCTGGTCGATCAGTTTAAGTCACACTCATGAACATGCAATTGCTTTTGTGGTTGCCATTGAATAAAAAAATCTCCCGCGGGCCGTTCCCTTCGATAAACTCAGGACAGGCCGCGGGAGTACTGCGAAGAGGGGATGAAAAGGACTCGGTTAAGTTTGGTCCTCAACGCCAATCCAAAGGTGGCCGGGGAGAACAGGCCGATAGGAGCGAATGGTCAGCTTTCCCAATTCCAACTGCTTTTGATTCTTGTCCATCATGCTTGGATGGACGAGACAAAGATCGGGCAAGCATCCGTATTTCTGGCGGTAATAATCCATCGCTTTTTGTATTTTCACGCTCAATGTTGTACGCGGGTCGTTGTCGAACCATAACATTCCGGTGTGCATGGGGCGCTCCTTTCATGAAGAGCTAATCCAATTTCGGTATCCAGAAATTTAGCCATTTGTTGCCTTCGCGCATGGTCAGTTGGGATCCGCTGATCAAATGATCGAGCGGTATATTTTGTAAGCCGGTAAGAATTTCCACATCACGGATGTTTTGGATGTTGCCGAACATGCGTGTACGGAAGAAGCCCAGCCATGCCTCCATCTGTTGCGTGCGGTTCGCCTTCAATGTGACAATCGGCCAAACCCGGCGGCTTGGTCCACGCAGGAGAAGCCAGCGCAAGTTTTGTTCCGCCTCATGGCTGAGTTTGGCTGCCGGTTCAAGATCATCGATCAAAAGCAGGACGGATTGTTTTTCGCCTTTGTTGTTATGCGCCCACGAAACGAGTGAATACAAAAGGTCTTGCGCTGTATTATCCTTTGCGGAATAAACGCCCGCGTTGTTCTCGTGTTCCTGAAATTCAACCCATTCATCTGGATTGGAAGTGATAACACTATATTCAACTTCACCCGGTTCGTGCATTAGTTCTGCGGCGCGTGCAATGACCTTCAAGAGGTTGGTCTTTCCGCTGGCGGGGTCGCCTGTAACGAGTAATGGTCCCGGAACTGGGTCGTATAAATTCAAGAGAACAGGTAACCCATCTTCCGCGAGACCAAGGAACAATGCTTCACTTGGAAATGGCGCGGCCTCAGACAGGACATCTTGCAAAGAGGGCAGCGCTGGCCTATGTCCCGCGTTTGGCGTCTGCTTTTCCTCTGCTACAAGTTCTGTCAATGCCTCAAGCATTAAAGCAAAACGATTCATTTCGGTCATTAGAACACCTGTTCTAAGTATACATAAGTTGGATGTGAATGTCAAGAGGAAATGGCTGGTGATTACCCACATCTTTTACGCCCGCCAATTTCAGAGAAAAAAAGCAAAACCTCAGCCGCGGATTTCACGAATTTTCGCGAATTGGTTTTAAAAATCCGTGTGAATTAGTGAAATTCGCGGCAAAATGTTCTGGCTTATGTTCTGGCTTTGAGGCTTTGAATGTCGGATACGGACTTGTGGGTAATCACCAAAGATATTCATCTTGACGACGTGCCTGAGTTTGGTATAATCGGCCTGCTTAAAAGGCCGCGCCGACGTAGCTCAATCGGCAGAGCACCCGCCTTGTAAGCGGGCGGTTACGAGTTCGATTCTCGTCGTCGGCTCCAGAGATTGGTGAATGTTGATTGCTGATTGAAGACTGTTTAGTCGGCAATCCACAATCAACAATCCGCAACACTTGCACCGCACGCAAGTGCAGGTGTCAACAATTTAGCATGGGCAGTTACCCAAGTGGCCAAAGGGGACTGACTGTAAATCAGTTGTCAGAAGACTTCGGAGGTTCGAATCCTTCACTGCCCACTTCCTGAAACAGGGAATCCTTGTTATTGGGAAAATCCCGTTGTCGGGAAAACAGCACGTCAAGCCCACGTAGCTCAGTCGGCAGAGCACGTTCTTGGTAAGAACGGGGTCATGGGTTCAAATCCCATCGTGGGCTCAGTTGCTGAAATAGCATTCTTGTATAATAAAAAGGAGAACGAGAGATGGCGAAGCAGAAATTTGACCGCTCGAAGCCGCACCTGAACGTGGGGACGATGGGACACATTGACCACGGCAAGACCACGTTGACGGCGGCGATCACGAAAGTATCCGGGATGCTGGGCAAGGCCGAATTCAAGGCCTAC
>JACRLC010000050.1 GCA_016235425.1 Chloroflexota bacterium
ACCTGCCGCCAATCGAACGCACGCTACGTTCGTAAGACCTTATCGTTTTCAAAGTCCGATTTCTATCACGAACTGGTTACTCGACTATTTATCGTCCGCTACAATCTCGCCAAATCATCACTTTCAACTTAACCACTACCCAGGATCGTTACCAGTAAAGTGATGATCGAGACTGCCCAATTCGCACCTGCCATGCCCAATGCGGCGGCGGCCAGTCCGAAGCCGATGATCGCGGCCACAGAACCGGTGACGATGGGCGGCAGGACCATGTCAATCTTTTCCTTGCCCACGGCGCGGATGACAGCACCAATGAGGATATTGAAGACGCCGGTGACGATGATGCCGGCCTGCATCGTGCTGATGACTTCATCCGGTGCAGGCACGCCGAACTGCGGCAGGCTCCCGGTCATTTGCTGGACGATGGCAAGGTACGCCGCAATGTAGCTGAAGCTGGAGCCATAGAACAGCGGAATAAATTTTCCAATCCGCCATCTTGCGAGCAGTAAAGCGACTATCGTGCCGACGCCGGAAACGGTCAACACTGTGCCAACGTGGAAACCGCACAACGCGGCTACAAGCACCGTAGCCGGGAACATGGTCAGCACGTGCTGAAATCCTAAAAGGACAAGCTGAAGGGGCGGGGGCACGTCATTGGGCAGGTATCCCATGACTTTACTTCTGTTTGCGTTTGACATTTTCATCCTCCGATCATAAAAGGTTGGTCAGGATTTGGTGGGGAGGTTGTACGAGCCTTCAATTCATGTTCACCTCCGAACAAAAATCGTCATGCCGCATCCAGCATGACGACCAAAAACACACGGTTGTTGATTGGCTCACTGCCAGTGAACTTGACTTCACAAATCGAAACCAGTGGGTTCGGGATTGGGTACATCTTGCAAACAATAACCCCAACATTCAGACAAAGACACGCGTCTTTATCGGACTTTGGTCTGCTCCCGTTATATTTGCAGTTCCGCGTTTGACGGTTGCCTGGGTTATAATCGCACGAAAATAGTCTGATTAACCATAACCATCGCGCTTTGCTGGTGTTTTCCTACATTATCCGGCATTTCAAATCCTCGAAAGGGAAAATCTGATGTTATTAAAAGGCGATGTTGAAATCCGTGCATCACGAAAACGAGTCTGGGATTTTCTTACCGACCCGAACCAGATCGGGCAATGCGTGCCTGGTGTCGAGAAGATCGAAATTATCGAGCCGAATAAAAAATATCGCGGAGTGGTATCTGTTGGGCTGGGGAGTGTGAAAGCCCGCTTTAGCGGCGAAGCGCAAATACTCGAGCTTGATGAACCCAGTCATGCAAAATTGAAGGCGCATGGCATTGCCACGGGCACTGCCGCGGATGTGGTCAGCGAAATGTTGTTGACCAGTGGGGCGAATGACAGCACCTTCGTTCATTGGACGGCGGATGTGAATGTTTCCGGCCAATTGGCGAGCCTCGCGGCGCGGTTGATGTTGCCGGTTTCGCAGAAACTTTCCGATCAGTTCTATGACGAAGTGCGCCGAAGGATAGAAAAGGAAGGGGCAGAGGCGGCCTAGAGGAACGATGCGCGATATCCTTACCGGCGTGGATCACTGGATCAGGGATGATAAGCCAATCGCCCTGGCGACTGTCATTCAAACCTGGGGATCGTCGCCGCGTCGCGCGGGGGCCAAAATGGCGCTCGCCTCCGATGGGCAGTTCTCCGGCTCGGTCAGCGGCGGATGTGTGGAGAATGCGGTAATCGAAGCCGCGGTTGAATCGTTGAAGACAGATCAATCGCGGCTTTTGCATTTCGGCGTGGCCGACGAAACCGCCTGGGAAGTGGGATTGGCCTGCGGCGGAAGCATAGATATCTTTGTGAAACCGCTCGACCTGGATTTCTTTGAAATCCTGCGCTCCGCGTGGCTGGATGACCATCAGTCTGTGCATGTTACGGTGATACGCGGCGCGGCAAATATATTGGGGTGTGAAATGTTGATCCGTGAAGATGGTCAAGTGGCAAGGACGTTCAATGACAGGTGGGGAGGAAAAATTTTGGAATCGGCTAATGGAGCCTTATTGCACGGAAAATCCTGCCGCGCGGAATTGGATGCAGAGACCGAAATTTTCCTGGAGTTCATTTCTCCACCGCCGACTCTCGTTGTAGTTGGAGGAGTCCATATTACGGTGGTGTTGATGTCGCTGGCAAAGACGCTGGGTTATCGCACGGTGGTCATTGATCCGCGTAAGGTGTGGGGAAACAGCGAGCGCTTCCCGAACGTGGATCAACTCATTCAGGCCTGGCCTGAAGAAGCGTTTCAGCAAATTAGATTAACGCGGTCAACGGCTGTTGTGATGCTCACACATGATCCAAAACTGGATGATCCTGCGTTGAAAATTGCACTCGCAAGCCCCGCGTTTTACGTCGGCGCGCTGGGAAGCAAAACGACAAACGCGAAACGTCGTGAGCGGTTATTGAATGATGGCCTAACCGAATCGCAACTGTCACGCCTGCACGCGCCCATTGGTTTGGACATCGGCGCCGAGTCGCCTGAGGAGATCGCGCTGGCGATCATGTCGGAGGTGGTGAATGCCTATCGAAGGCAGAGTCAATTTGAAGTCCAGAAAGAAGCGGTGGTCGAGTAGTTCCGAGCCGTTCTGCGGCGAGGAATGTATCGAGATCACCAGTTACAAATAAATATTCGTTACATGTTGGTCTCGATACGCCCTTCGGCAATCACTCAGGGCTACTCGACCAACGGAGTTTTTTATGAAACCTGCTCCATTTGAATATCACGTTCCCGATTCACTAGAACAAGCATTGGCTTTGCTGAAAGAGCATGGCGGCGATGCCAAATTGCTCGCGGGCGGGCAAAGCCTCGTGCCCGCCATGAATTTCCGTGTGGTTCAACCGGGTGTGTTGATTGATTTGAATCGTGTGAGTGAATTGGCTTACGTCAGGCAGGATGGAGAAAATTTACGCATCGGCGCAATGACCCGCGAGCGGACTTTGGAAATCGATCCTTTGGTTGCGAAGCAGTCTCCATTGCTGGAGGAAGCGATGCCGCACGTGGCTCATCCGCAAATCAGGAATCGCGGAACATTGGGAGGCAGTCTTGCAAATGCCGATCCCGCGGCGGAATTGCCCGTCATCATGCTGGCGTTGGGAGCGCGTCTTAAAGCGCGTAATGTTTCGGGGGAGCGTTGGATGGAGGCGCATGATTTTTTCTCCGGCATGTTTACCACTGCGCTTGCTCCTGATGAAATCCTTGTCGAAATCGAATTGCCGCCTGATTTGCCTCACACAGGCTGGTCGTTTATGGAAGTTGCGCCGCGTGCGGGTGACTATGCTTTGATGGGCGTGGCCGCGCAAGTGACGCTGGATGAAAATGGACGCTGCAGGCAGGCGCGGCTGGTGTATCTCAATGCAGGAGATGGGCCGGTGGATGCGAAAGAGGCCGCAAAAATATTGGGAGGCGAAATGCCCAACGATGACGTGATCGAAGCGATGGCGGAGTTGGTGAGCCGGAAGGAGATCAATCCCTTTGGGAATATTCACGCTTCGTCAGATTTTCAACGACACCTGGCGGGGGTTTTGACGCGCAAGGCATTGAAACAGGCAATCGAACGCGCTGGTGAGGATGGTTTGCAATGAAGCAGCTTTGTGCCGTAAACGTAACCGTGAATGGGGTTTCGTATCAACGCGAAGTGGAGCCGCGGCTTTTGTTGAGCGATTTCCTGCGACACGAACTTAACCTGACTGGCACTCACGTGGGTTGTGAGCATGGCGTCTGCGGTGCGTGCACAATTTTATTCGATGGACAGTCCGTGCGTTCGTGCTTGATCTTTGCCGTGCAAGCCGATGGACATTCGGTTACGACGGTCGAGGGACTGGCAAAAAGCGTTGATCAATTGCATCCGCTTCAACAGGCATTCTGGGAAGCCCATGGACTGCAATGCGGTTATTGCACTCCCGGCATCCTGATGACCATGATCCCATTTTTGGAGGAGAATCCCAACCCGACTGAAATGGAGATTCGGCAGGCGCTTTCCGGGAATTTGTGCCGTTGCACGGGATACCAGCACATTGTGGACGCGGTGAAGCTGGCGGCAGAGAAAATGCGATAACAAGTGGTGGTCGAGCAGCTCGAAGCGTTTTTGCTGAGGGCGTATCGAGACCATACCACATGGTAATTGGTGAATTGGTAATTGGAGATTTGGAGATTTGAGATTGGAGATTATGCGTCAGTACCAGATAATGGAGTCTTTGCGTTCCGGTCAATTGACACTTCCCGAATATCTCTCGCAAGTGGAGGCGCAATTTATCGAACGTGAACCATCTGTTATCGCGTTTATCCCTGAGGAGGATCGGTTCGCGCGCTTACACGATGACGCGGAGTCGCTTGTTGCGCGTTACCCCGATTCGATCAACCGTCCGCCGTTGTTTGGAATGATGGCAGGGATAAAAGATATTTTCCACGCGGAGGGGTTCGCGACTCAAGCGGGAAGCCGCCTGCCATCCAAAGTGTTGCAAGGCGCTGAGGCTGAAAGCGTCTCGCGATTAAGAGACGCTGGCGCGCTGATTTTGGGAAAGACGGTCACAACAGAGTTTGCTTATTTTTCTCCCGGTCCCACGCGTAACCCGCATAACCCTGAGCACACTCCAGGAGGTTCGAGCAGCGGGTCAGCCGCGGCGGTCGCGGCGGGATATTGCAACCTTGCTCTCGGTACTCAAACAATTGGTTCGATCATCCGTCCTGCGTCTTTTTGCGGGGTGGTGGGGTTGAAGCCGACTTATGATCGTATTTCGCGGGAAGGTGTGATTCCACTTTCGCCTTCACTCGATCACGTTGGATTTTTCGCTCCCGATGTTTTTACCGCGCAACAAGCGGCTAGTGTGTTGTTTCGAGATTGGAGTGCAAAGAATAGAGATTGGAGATTGGAGATCGAAGATCGGAAGCCGATCATTGGAATCCCTGAAGGTGTGTACTTAAACTCCGCTTCAAGCGAGACCTTGAACTGGTTCCGCTCAATTTGCCAATCCCTCACCGATGCGGGGTACAAACTAAGCCGCGTTTCGATCATGGACGATTTTCAGGCAATACGCAGCCGCCACGATGTCATCATGTCTGCTGAAGCGGCGCAGGTCCATAAAGATTGGTTTGAAAAATACCGGGAACTTTATTCGGCAAAATTTACGGAGCTTATCAAACGCGGGCAGGAAATCTCCAATCTCCAATCCTCTCTTGGCGCGCGCGACGACTTCCGCGCCGAACTCAGGCGGGCCATGATTGATCATAATATTGACCTATGGATTTGCCCCTCCACGGTCGGTCCCGCGCCGAAAGGATTGGACAGCACAGGCGATCCCGTGATGAATCTTCCGTGGACGCAAGCGGGTCTTCCGGCCATCAATTTGCCAGCGGGCAAAAACCAGGATGACCTGCCGATGGGTTTGCAGGTGGTTGGTAATTGGTACAAGGATGAATCCTTATTGTTTTGGGCGAAGGATTTAGAGAAGGTCTTGGCTGACTTATGACTGTCATAAAACATGATATCCGCCGCGGCGCTTATTATGACTCGGTTGTGCTGATGCAACTCCAGTGCGGGTTGATCGGCTTGCCCGGCATCATCGACGCGGGCGTCGTGATGGCAACCACTGCCAATTGTGAACTTCTCGCGGCAAACAATCTCCTGTCCGATTCCATCGCGGCCAGCCCGGACGATTTGCTGATCGTCGTCAAAGCGGAAAATGATTCATCCGCAAGCGAAGCAATTCGTCAAGTTGACTCATTGCTTGCCCGCCGTCGTTCGTCTGCTTCACAGGATTTTCGTCCGCGCAGTTTGAGCGCGGCGGTAAAGCAACTGCCAGATTCAAGTTGGGCGCTGATCTCTGTTCCGGGACGATACGCCGCGGCTGTTGCGCGTGAGGCGTTGGAACTGAATCAACATATTTTCCTTTACAGCGACAACGTCTCGCTCGAAGATGAAATTGCATTGAAGAAGACCGCTCGCGAAAAGGGACTCTTGGTGATGGGCCCGGATTGCGGGACGGCGATCATCAACGGTGTTGGCTTGGGATTTGCCAACCGCGTCCGCCGCGGACCGATTGGGCTGGTCGGCGCTTCGGGGACAGGACTCCAGGCTGTGACGTCTCACATCCACAACCTGGGTGGAGGCGTTTCCCACGCGATTGGCACGGGCGGGCGCGATCTCAAATCTGAAGTCGGCGCGATTACCGCCCATCAAGCGCTCGATCTATTGGCGCGTGACCCTGAAACGAAAGTCATTGTGCTGATCTCGAAACCCCCTTCACCAGATGTTGCAACGAAATTGCTTTCAGCCGCGCAAGCCACAGGCAAGCCCGTTGTCGTGGATTTCATCGGATATCCGCCTCCCGCCCGGAAATTAGGGAACTTGCATTTTGCGACAAGTTTGAGTGAAGCGGCGGAGCTTTCAATTAGAGAACTAGAGAATTGGAGACTAGTGACTAAAGAGTTGGAGTCCCCAGTGTCCAGTCTTTACTTACGCGGTCTTTTCTCTGGAGGCACTCTTGCCTACGAGACCCTCCTCAGCTTGCAGGCGAGTTTGTCCCCAATCTACTCCAATTCTCCAATCTCTAATTCTCAGGTTTTGCAGGACCCTCTTCACAGTGAATACCATACCATCATAGACCTCGGCGACGAGTTTTTCATGGTTGGTCGTTTGCACCCAATGATTGACAATGATCTGCGGATTCGCCGTCTGAGGCAGGAGGCGGCTGATCCTGAAGTTGGAATGATTTTGCTGGATGTTGTTTTAGGCGAAGGCTCACACCCTGATCCTGCGGGGGAGTTGGCTCCTGTTATTAAAGAGGTAATCGGTAATTCGGGATTGATGATAGTGGCGATTGTGATTGGCACGGAGGATGACCCGCAAAACCTTCAATCCCAGGTTGAACGATTGAGTGAAGCCGGCGCGGTTGTATTTCGCAGTGTGACCGAAGCGGTAAATCATGTCAGTGTGCATTTGAGCCGCCACGCGAAAAACGAATTTCCACCTGTTACCCTTGATCGCTTTGCACAGCCTTTAGCGGCAATCAACGTTGGGTTGGAATCATTTTATGAGAGCCTGACATCGCAGGGCGCGCAAGCGATTCATGTGGAATGGCGTCCGCCCGCGGGCGGGAATGAAAAGCTGGCTTTGCTGCTGGCGAGGATGAAAAAATAGAGAAGGAGAGAATTGGAGAATTCTCTAATCCTCCGATTCTCTCCTTCACACGGAGATGATTATGGATATTGACAATGCAAACCAGAATGCCGTCGAACGAATGATGTCCGCCCGTCCCATTTTGAAAGGCGTTGTCACGGCGCGCGATGTAATCCCTGGTATGAAGGACAATCTTCTGCTCCATGCCGGCCCGCCGATTGAGTGGGCGCGGATGTCCGGTCCGTTGCGAGGGGCGTTGATCGGCGCGATGCTGTTCGAGGGGCTGGCAGCCAATGAAACGGAAGCAGTTGCCAGGGCGGAGAGAGGCGAGGTCGAATTCGACGCGTGTCACCATCATGGTGCGGTCGGTCCGATGGCGGGAGTCATCTCGGCTTCGATGAAAGTCTATGTGATTGAGAATGTCGAGCATGGAAACAAGTCATTTTCCAATTTGAATGAGGGCTATGGAAAGGTCCTGCGCTACGGCGCATACAGCGAGGATGTGCTGAAAAAACTGCGTTGGATGAACGATGTGCTGGGTTCGGCTCTGGCTGATGCGCTTGCGCAATCGAACGGCATTGACATGCGTGCGCTGATCGCCGAAGCGCTGCACATGGGCGATGAGGGACATAACCGTAACAAAGCTGGCTCGTTGATTTATCTCAAATTGATTTCACCATTGATTGCCAAAGTTGTAAAAGATGATGTTGTTGAATCGGAAGTGCTTCAATTTATCGGGGACAATGCGCTGAGTGTTTTAAATCCTGTGATGGCGGCGTGCAAGGCGATGACCGACGCGGCGCATGGGGTGGAAGGAAGCACGATTGTCACGACAATGGCGCGCAACGGCACGGACTTTGGAATCCGAGTCAGCGGGTTGGGGGAGAAGCAGTGGTTCACCGCGCCTGCTGAGATTCCGGTTGGCTTGTTCTTTTCAGGCTTCACGCAGAACGACGCGAATCCCGACATTGGCGATAGCGCCATCACAGAGACGGCAGGCATCGGCGGGTTTGCAATGGCGACCGCGCCAGCGATTGTCACGTTTGTGGGTGGCACACCAAAGGATGCGATGAATGCGACGCTTGAGATGTACGAGATCACTTTTGCTGAAAGTAAATACTTCACGATGCCATCGCTTGATTTCCGCGGCACGCCAACAGGGATTGATCTTCGCAAGGTGGTTGAGTTGGGAATCGCCCCGCGCATCAACACTGGCATCGCACACAAGAACGCGGGTGTGGGTCAAGTGGGGGCGGGGTTGGTGAGGCCGCCGCTTTCCATTTTTGAACAGGCGTTATTGGCTTATGCTGAGAAATATGAACTGTGAAAAAGAGAATTGGAGAATTCGTGGTTGGAGGTTGATATGCCGACAGCATTGGAAGATGTGAGAGTATTGAAGAACGCCGAGCAGATTGCGGATGCAATATACAAGATTGCCGCGCGGTGGGATGATTTTGCACGCGACGTAGTTGGTAAGCAGATTGCTCGTGCCGCTGACTCGGTCGGAGCGAATATCGCCGAGTCGTTTGGGCGTTTTCATTTCGGGGAGAAAATTCAATTTCTCTATTATGCTCGGGGCAGTGTGTTCGAAACAAAATATTGGCTTAATCGAGCGGCTGCGCGGGAGTTGATGCTGTCCGCTGATTCACAAAGTTATGCAGCGCGCTTGACTGAGATTGCACGCCAACTTAATCTGTATGTTTCCAGCCTCAAAGGTCAACGCTCAGGCGAAATCACCGTTGCAAAGACCATCAAAGAAAACCCTGTCGAGTATGTTGTATCACGTCTCCCAGACGATTTTCCCAACGTGCTCTTTGACGAAACCGACTTTGCATGGCTCGAATCATAACCGTTCAATTCTCCAATCTCTAATTCTCAAATCTCTTTCCCCACCCAAAGGAGTCCCTCATGAAAATCTACGATTTATCCCAAGACCTCAATCAAGACTGTTCCTTTTGGCCCTTCTATCCGCCGTTTGAGGTGAAATATATCAAGCGCAAATCGGAGCACGGAGTCAACGCGCAGTATATCCAGACGTCAAATCACATGGGCACGCATCTCGACGCGCCGCGGCATTTTGTGACCAAAGGCAAGACGATTGATCAGATCCCGATTGAGTGGTGTTACGGTCCTGGCGTGATTGTTGACTTGAGCGACATGCTCGATGATGTAGGTCTCTTCACGCCCGAAGATATCGAGAAGCGCGCCGATGTGCAGGATGGCGATATTTTATTTCTTCATACAGGCTGGCATAAGTATTCGTTCTTTGGCGAAGAAGCCGATGAAGAGAGATACATCCAGCGTCACCCAGGTCCGCATTTCAGCATTTGCGATTGGCTGTTGAAGAAGAAAATCCACATCTGGGGCGTGGACATGATCTCCACCGATCATCCGATGAACCTGCCAATCGGCCGCTTCCTCGGCAAAGGCGGATTGGAACACTGGCAGAAAGTCCGCGCGAAGGCGGAAGCCAAGTTTGGCGCTGACAAAATGGATGAGTTGTTCCCCGATTCGGCGTATCAACTGACTCACAACGCCTTGTTCCCACGTGACTGCATCCACGTGGAGAATCTCGGCGGCGATATCGGCTTGAAAGAACTGCACAACAAGCGCATCACCCTCGGCGTCTTCCCATGGAAGTTCAAAGGCGGAGAGGCAGCGTTTTGCCGCGCGGTGGCGTGGGCGTAAAACAAAATCTCCAATTCTCTAATTCTCACCCTCACGAGATTAGAGATTGGGGAGAATTGGAGAATTGCATGGCAACTCGATACTTCGGCGAACGGATCAAACGCAACGAAGACCCACGTCTGCTTACGGGGCAGGGATTATACGTGGACGACGTGGATCTACCGAACATGCTCCATGCTGCTTTCGTGCGGAGTCCATACGCGCATGCAAAGATCAACAGCATTGATGTTTCGCAAGCCTTGCAACGCGAAGGTGTGGCTGCCATTTACACCGCGAACGATTTGGGCGATTACTGGAAGCCTGGTCCGCTGCTTGTTTCGCCGCCGCCCGTCAAGGACATTGTTTTCAATGAGAAGACGCAGGTTCCATTGGCAAAAGACAAAGTCAAGTTTGCGGGTGAGCCGATTGTGATGGTGCTGGCGGAGAGTCGCTACATCGCCGAAGATGCGTTAGCTGACATTCGAATAGATTACGAACCTTTGGAAGCCGTTGTTGATCTTGAGAAAGCAATTCAACCTGACAGTACTCTCATTCACGAAGAGATTGGTTCAAACATCGCCGCACATGTGGTGCAGACGAAAGGTGATTACGACGCCGCGAAGAAGGATGCGGCATTGGTCATCAAGCGCCGATTCAGTTATGAGCACGGATGTGCCGCCGCCATCGAGAATCGCGGCATCGTCGCGGAGTGGGATTCACGCGCGGGACGATTAACCGTCTGGGACACCACGCAGGCGCCCGTTGTGATCCGAAACGGATTGGCGAACATGCTTGGGTTGTCGGAGCGACAAGTCCGCGTCATTGCGCCGTTCATTGGCGGTGGATTCGGTCCAAAGATCATGATGTTCTATCAGGAGGAAGTGCTCGTCCCGTGGGTCGCGATGAAGTTGAACCGCCCCGTCAAATGGATCGAGGACCGCGCCGAAAATTTTGTCGCCACCACACACGAGCGCGGACAGATCCATGATGCGGAGATCGCGCTCGATAAAGACGGTCGCATTCTCGGCGTGCATGATGTCTTTTTGCATGACACGGGCGCGTATGCCCCGTATGGTCTAACTGTGGCGCTTAACTCGCAAGCCAATGTGCTTGGGCTGTACGACATCCAAAACTATTACAGCGAGTTCACGGCGGTGTTCACGAACAAGACCATCGTCACGCCCTATCGCGGCGCGGGACGTCAACATGGCGTGTTCGTCATCGAACGCTTGCTTGATCTCGCGGCGAAAGAACTCAAGATCGACCGCGCCGAAATACGCCGACGCAATTTTATTCAGCCAGACCAATTCCCATACAACAACGAGATCATCTATCAGGATTTTGCACCGCTGGTGTATGACAGCGGAAACTACGAACCCTTGCTGGATGAAACGCTCGAACGAATCGGTTACCACAAATTCGTCAACGAGACTCAACCGAAGTTACGCGCCGAAGGCAAACATGTTGGCATTGGCATCGTCGCGTATGTGGAAGGCACAGGCATCGGCCCGTACGAAGGCGCGAAGGTGCAGGTCATGAGCAGTGGACGCGTCTCGGTCGTCACGGGTGTTGGCACGCAGGGACAGGGTCACTTCACGAGTTTCGCGCAGATCGTCGCGGAGCAGCTCAGCGTGGATGTAAACATGATCGATGTTGTCACAGGTGACACTGACCAGTTCTATTGGGGCGCGGGGACGTTCGCCAGCCGCGGCGCGGTTGTCGCGGGCAATGCCATCAATGAAGCGGCGAAAGTTGTGCGCAAGAAAATTCTCAAACTCGCCTCCGAACATTTCAACGCGCCCGAAGATGAACTCGAACTCGCCGATGGCATGGTGAAAGTGCAGGACCTTCCGCGCATGTCCATTTCGCTGGGTGAACTGGCGGGCAAGGCGAATCCGATGCGCGGCGCGGTCAAGCCCGGGACAGAGCCTGGTTTGGAAGCGACCAGCTATTTCGGTCCAGAAAGAGGCGCCACTGCCAGCGGCATCCACGCCATGATCGTGGAGGTCAACCCCGAGACGCTGCAAATCCACATCCAGAAATATCTCGTCGTGCACGATTGCGGCAAGGTCATCAATCCGCTGATCCTCGATGGGCAAATTCACGGTGGTGTTGCGCAGGGCATTGGCAATGCATTTTACGAGCGGCTCGCCTACGACGAAAATGGGCAGCTGCTCAACGGCACGTTCATGGATTATCACCTGCCCACCAGCCTGGATGTGCCGCGCATCGAAACGGGACATGGCGTGACGCTTTCGCCGCTCAACCCGATGGGCGTGAAGGGCGCGGGCGAAGCAGGCGCGATCCCCGTTGGTCCGCTTTTTGCGCAGGCATTGGAAGATGCTTTGCACGATGTGGATTTTGAAATTCTAGAGATTCCGTTGAATTCAAATAGATTATGGGAATTGGTGAGTGGTAAGTAGTAATTGGAGATTGGAGACCAGAGACTGAGAATTAGAGGACTAGAGGATTCGGTGGTCAAGTAGGGCTGAGCGTTCGTGGCGAAGCCCGTATCGAGACCAAATTGGATGAAGTGCCCCGCTTCTCTCTAAGCCGATGGTTAATTCTGACTATCGGCTTTTTTCTTCGCTTTAGCCGCTGACGGTGGATTCAGGGAATGAACATGGAACTGTCATAATTTGTAATACATATAAATATTGACTTACTTCTTGTTCCATGATATACTTCTTATTGTATTTCTGAAAGGAGAGCAAAAAATGGAAACTGTAGCCACTTCAAAGGGGCAGGTTGTCATCCCATCCAAAATTCGCAAGCAATTGGGGATCAAGGACGGAACTTATCTTCAAATTGACGTGAATCCCGCAACCAGGCAGATCATCCTCACCCCCGTAACTCGTGAGTATATTCATAGCCTGCGTGGAAAATATAAGGGCAAAGGGTTGATGAAGGCGTTGCTGGCTGACAAGAAGCGCGAAAGGGAGTTGTAATATGGTAAAGAAGGCAAAAGCATACGTGTTGGATACCTGGGCGGTGATTGCCTACCTTGAAGATGAGCCTTCGGGGGAGCAGGTGGAAGATTTGATCGCCACAGCACATGAAGAACAAATTCCCATCTATATGAGTGTGGTCAACGTCGGAGAAGTTTGGTACACGCTGGCGCGGGAAGTCTCGGAAGAGGAAGCCAACGCCAGCGTGAAGTCTCTCCGTGATTTGCGGATTCAATTCGAGAATGCAGATTGGGAATTAACGCAGGAAGCGGCGCGTTTCAAATCGCAAAACAAAATGTCCTACGCCGATTGTTATGCCGCCGCGCTTGCCAAATCAAAAAAAGCGGATTTGGTGACGGGGGATAATGAATTCAAGCCGTTGGATGGTCAAATCAAGATTTCGTGGGTATAAGGTGAGGCAATATGCAGGATTTTGACCATATTGCAATTGAGAAATTAAACCTTTCAAGGCGAACATATCACGCCTTGTCACGCGGCGGGGTTTTAACAATTGGCAATCTTAGGGACTTCTACACAGATAGAGGCAAGTATCATGTACGCAATATTGGAGATAAAAGCCTTGACGAAATAGCAAAGGCGCTTGAAAGCTTGAACATAGATTTATCCTTATCCGTATTAGCAGAAAAGGATACAGCTCAAGTATCTGTTTATGATGAAGAGATAATAAAAACAGCAAGCCAATTGTCAATTGATGTCTTAAGTCTTCCAAGAGTAATCAAGGGCATATTGAAGAAAAACGGAATTAAGACCGTCAAAGATTTATTGAATGTACCCGACTCGAGCCTTTCAAGCTTTAATAGAGTTGGACCCAAAGCGTTGGCGACAGTAAACCTATGTCGTGAAGATTTTGTAAAAAACTACAGCAAGTTTATTGTTGCTCTTCCCAAATTAATTGTAATAGAAAAAAGGGCTATTACGTGGGGGCAAATCACTGAGGAATATTTCAGGCACGAAAAGGATATTTACTCTTATATATTGATCTCGCGTTTTGGGTTTTCCCCAAAAACTTTGGAAGAAATAGCAACAGAACTTGGCGTAACACGAGAGAGGGTACGGCAAATTCAGGAAGCGGTGGCAGTTCGTTATCTCAAACATATAAGATTTTCAGGTGCAATAAGACTGCTTGAAAAGATTGAAGAAGTATTTGCGACTCACGGAGATGGCTTATCCTTATCTAGCCTCAAAACAATCCTGAAAAAGGAGGGAGTGCTTGGTCAATTTTCTGAGCCTGTTACAACAGAACATATCAGAAATTTAGATTTATTGGAAACCATGATTTGTTGGCTGAATCTAATCTCCAACAAGAAGTACGCCATGCAACCTATTGAGTTTTCAGTAGATATTTCTGATTTAACAAAGTCGGGCAGAATTTCAATTAGAGACCACGCTACTCTAATGAATATTTCAAAAACAGAGAGAAGGAAAATCAAAAGGAAAGTGTTATTTACTGGTGGAATAACTGTCAAGGAAGCCTCAAGAATCCTGTCCAAAGATGAAAGAATCACAGTTTTAGTACTAAAAAATCTGAATTTACAAAAAATAGATGATGAATGGTTCACCTTTAAGAGTCTAACTGACGACCAAGACAACAGCAAAATTCCTTTGAGGATCGCTGGATTAAAAATGCTGGCTGTTAAACCCATAATGACCATCGATTCGTTTCATGACGGACTTCGGCGGCATGCAAGTCGTTTCTATGCAGGTATTGCCCCTATACATGTTGTTGAACATGTTTTGCCCATGTTGGGATTTGAAATTAAAGACGCAAAAGTTTCGACCCAACTTTCCGTGAAAGGCATTCTTTCCCAAAGCGAAAATTGCCTAATTTCTGCAATCAAGAAAAATGGTGACATTGCAAGTTTTTTAGAAATAGCTGAAGAATTTTTTCTTCAAAACCTTTCGTTGCCCGCCGTTTCAGTCACACTCAGAAGATCACCAATAGCAGAAAAGGTGAACGAGGGATTTCATAAATTGCGAGGCACAGAAATATCTTGGCAAGATATTGAAATCGCTCAAAAACGACAAAAAAGGTTGGCTCAAGATGATGAAATTGCCCATGGACTCGATGGTGTAGTGAGAATGAGATTTACTGTAAACAGTTATGCTTTTTTGACGGGAGTAGTTGGGGCATGGAGTGTGAAAGAACTATCGGGTTCTTGGACAGTGCTCCATGATAGAAGTCCGTTCGGTGATGCCAAAATCGACGAATCCTATCTGTGGGGATTAGCCAAGATTTTCAAAAAAATGGAAGTAAAAATGGGAGAACGTATGGAATTGGCGTTCAATACATGGAACAGAACCTTATCTGTTCGAAAGGTGAACAATGAAAATTCATAATGAATTGAGTAATTCTGAAATAGTGACTCTTGCAATTTATTTGCTTGGTGGCACTATTGCTCCGATTGAACTTGAAGACGCAGCAGTGAAGGCTTTCGCTTTAGCTCCAAAGAAATTTAGTTGGAAAAAATATGAAGACCAAATAGATTTGCGAATAGTTCATTACTCATTACAAACTGCAGTTAAACCGAACGTAGGGTATCTGAAAGGCGACTCTAAGCACGGTTATATGCTCACTCAAATAGGGCTTAAATGGGCTGAGAAGTTTGATGAAACTAAGCAATTGTCAACGACTTCTAGAAAACTATCACTATCTGATCTTATTCAAAAGGAACAGATTCGTCTGAAGAACGCCAGTGCCTACAAAAAATACATGAGTGGCGACAAAGAGAAAATTACTGTTATGGATTTTCGTGAATTCACAAGGGTAAACGATTACTTTCCCGAAGACATTCGCAGGCAAAGATATGCAAAAATAGATAATGCAGTAAAAGATGATATTGACCTAAAAAATATTTGGGATTTCATCAAGACGAAGTTTGAGGAGGAATAACTTATGAGTAAAAAGATTTCTGTAAAGAGTCACGTTTCACGAGATTTTCTTCAAAACGCTGTATATTTCAACACTCTCCCCAAGGTAGTTTGGGAATATGTTTCAAATTCGCTGGACAATGGTAAAGACGATATTCCTACCACTGTTGCTGTCGAAATACGAAAAGATGACGGCACTCTTATTGTTGCCGATAATGGCGCTGGAATGTCTCGGGAAGATTTGGAGCGATTTTTTACCATGCACGGCGAGAACATCCAAAGGAAACGAGGAAAGCGCGTTCGAGGAAGATTTGGAACAGGTAAATCGGCTGCTTTTGGAATTGCCAAATCATTGCTCATTGATGCGCGACGTGATGGAAAGAAAAATGTTGTCTCGCTTCATCTGGAAGACATTAAGAAAGCTACAAGCGGAGAAACTTTTGAAGTAAATGAAATCATAGTTGATGAAAAAACTGATCAGGACGATGGAACTATTATTGAGATAAAAGAGTTCATGACAGCACGCATGGATATTGACGCCACTATCAGCTATATCGAAAAACATCTGTCGCGCTACCGAATGCGGGCTAATGTCATCATCAATGGGCATACATGCAAATTTAAAGAATTGCCTTGTGTAGAAACAGTAACAGTTCAAGTGCCAACAGAAATCGAGCAACATATAGGATCGCCTACTTTAACAATTAAAGTCGCTCCTTTTACTTTAGACCAAGACGAAAGGGGCATAGATATTCTTTCAGAAAGTATTTGGCATGAAACAACACTAGGCGACGTTGAGGGAAAAGAACTTTCGGAGAGGCTCTTCGGAGAAGTGGATGTTCCTTTATTGGAGCAGGTAAGTGACGATATTGCCCCATTTGACAACACCAGAAACAATCTCCTGAACCGAGCGAACCCAAGAGTGGTTATCCTGATCGCATGGATCTCACAAGAGCTAGAAAAAGTACGTCAATCACTTGTGAAGGAGGAGAGAGAAAAGCGCAAAACAGAACAAGCTAAGAAACTGGCACAAGAAGCTCAACGGATGGCAGATATTCTTAACGAAGATTTCAAGAACTTTATGATTGACCTTGAAGTTTCTCGTCGCATTACAGGAAAAACGAAAAGCAAAATCAATGAAGCTGTTTCTTTGCAGGGCGAGGTTTTGCCAGGTGATGGTGATCAGGATTCCAGGTGGCAACAATCTGGACAGCCACATGGCAACGGTCATAGAGGAAAGAACCCTCCAGGCGAAGGAGATTTACCGAGAGAGGGTCCAAATTTAATACCTGGAAATTCCAAAGGTACTCAAAAAGACTCAAGCGAGTCTGGTAGCAAACGCAGATCAGGATTATTCAGCATTGAGTTTGTAAACTCTACAAAAGATTATCCAAGGTCGCAGTATAAAAGAGAAGAACACAAGATCTTGATAAATTTGGATCATCCTCAAATTGCACTGGCTCTTAAAGAAGGAGGAGGAACGCAAGACTCCCGTCATTTCCTTGCCATGGTGTATGAGGTGGCAACTGTAGAATACGCGCAAGCCGTTCAGTTTGAAAGATTTAATCAAGGTGAACAAATTGATGCTGCAGAAGCACTATTTGCAGTTGGAGATACAGTAGATAGAGTCACAAGAAGATTTTCTGAAGTATTACAGGCATAGCGAGGTCAATCCAAACGGGCGGGGAAAGAGATTGTGGAGGGAGATGTTCATGTCACAAGCGCTGGCGGCAAAACAGGCAGAACTTTGGTCAAAGCGCTCTTTGAATGCATGTCAGCTTTTCCCCTATCCCACGCTTGCATCGTAACAGACCTCACCCCGATTGCGACGATTGATCGGCGTGTCCGTTTGCCCCTCTCCCAAGGGAGAGGGCATGGAGTCGGCTTTTGTTCTTGGCTCAAGGGATGGTGGTTTTCAAGTCTATGATTGGTTTGATGAGCACATAGCTTCTCCCCCTTGGGGGAGACAGGAGAGGGGTTGATGGAACGTCCGCGGGTTCGATATTTTTTCTTATCCATCCCTTTGCAGTTTTCAGCGACACTACATTCTCACTTCCTCTCCCCTGCTTGCATCGTAACAGACAAACTCCAGCAGATTCCCCTCTGGGTCGGAGAAGTACAGCGTTTTTTAAGTTTCGTGATTCTGCTCCACAGTGATGACTACATTCCCCTTTTTCTGCCCAGTGTCTACATAGCGATGGGCCTCGGCGGTCTGTTCCAGCGGATAGCGTCGATCAATGACTGGTTTTATCTTCCCCGCCTCTATTAGCTCTGTGAGGGCAAGCAGGTTATTGACCGTATAGCCCCCTGTCCAAGTGATTACTTTCTTGTTACTTCTCCTTGAAGCTATTCGCGCTCGAACCCCACCGAACAGTCCAGGGTTGGCGTTCAGATAGATCCCACTTTCATTGAGCGATCTTAAACTGCCCGCAAACGGACTCTTGCCGATCGTATCCAATATGACATCATAAGTCAGACCGTTTTTGGTGAAATCTTCCTGGGTGTAATCAATGACGTGGTCTGCGCCAATCGAGCGCAGCATGTCCAATTTCTCCGGTTTGTCCACACCGGTCGCTTCGGCTCCATATAGTTTGGCAAACTGTACGGCGTACGTGCCGATACTACCGCCCGCGCCAACGATCAAAACTTTTTGTCCGCGCTGGATATTTGCTCTTCCAAGAGAATGCAGGGCTTCGAGTCCACCAAACGGTACGGCGGCGGCTTCCTCATAACTTATATTAACCGGTTTTTTCCCAATCACACTTGCCAGCGCTGAAGGTTTTTCAGTCAGACACATATACTCCGCATAGGTTCCCATACTCAGACCGGTATATCCATAAACCTCGTCGCCTGGCTTATATTGGGTCACATCTTTGCCGGTAGCTGCAATCTCCCCGGCAAACTCCGTCCCAAGGATCGTGATTCGGGTTGGTTTTATGGAACCCAGATATAGCCGCAAAGGGATCGCAAACAAGAGAGGCAGTTTGAGCCTTCGGAGCTCGGTGTCTGCTTGCGATGCGGTTGCCGCGTGTATTCTGATCAGGACTTCATTATCCCTGGGAGTCGGTTTTGCTACTTCTCGAAGTTGAAGACCGTCCGGTGATCCATATTTCGTCCATACGATTGCTTTCATGATTACTCATCCTGATCAGGTTTTGTTATTCTATTCCACCGTGATGACGACTTTCCCTTTGGCATGTCCTTCCCCAAGATAGCGGAGCGCTTCAGGAACCTCACTTAGCGAATATCGTCGGTCAATCACAGGTGCGATTTCGCCCGCTACACACAGCTCTGTAATGTACTCCAGGTCTTTTCGGTTGCGTTGAACCGCCAGGAGACGTACGTTCTTGCCTGAGGTTCTTCGTATCCAGGGCCCGAAGAGAAAAAACTGGAGAAATGTGGCAACCGAACCTCCCACCGCGTAATAACTTCCATTGGACTTGAGCGCCCGGGCGTAGGCAAAAGCTGAACGATAGGCGATCAGGTCAAGGATGAAGTCATACTGTCCCCTATTCTTGGTGAAGTCTTCGCGCGTGTAATCGATGACGTGGTCTGCGCCCAGCGAGCGCATAAAATCTAGCTTGCCGGTGTTATCCACTCCAGTCACTTCTGCCCCGAATAGTTTGGCAAGCTGTATGGCAAACGAACCGGCGCCACCAGCGGCGCCATTGATCAAAACCTTTTGCCCCGGCTGGATCTGTCCTTTATCGCGAATCCCCTGCAGGGCGATCACTCCCGCCTGCGGAATGGCGGCCGCTTCCGCGAACGGAAGACGGGTCGGTTTTTGTGCCCAGGCTCTTGCACGCGTGCAGACGTATTCAGCAAAACCGCCATGATAGTCTCCCATTTCCCCAAATACTTCATCGCCCGGTTGAAACTCTCTGTTGTTTTTCCCAGCCATTTCCACTCGCCCGGCGACGTCTGAACCAAGAATCTTGTTCGATGGCTTTCGAAGCCCTCCCATACGGGCATATAACGGTTTCCCGATCAGCCCCTCCCAATCCGATCGATTGACAGATACCGCATGGACCTTGATCAGTACTTCATCGTCTGTGGGAGTAGGTTTTGCGACCTCTTTGATTTGAAGAACATCCGGTGATCCGTATTCTGTGTATATGATCGCTTTCATACGTATTCTCGATTACTTCGATATCGGGACGAGCGCATTTGTGGCTTCTCCATAACTCCAACCATCCATGTCTGGAGGGGTAGTTCCCAGTGCGGTGAGCATACTGCATATCTGCTCGCGGTGTTCGGTTGCATGGTTAATGATCTGAAGCATGACAACCCAAGGCTCCACGGAGTACTCATCCCTCGTTTGGAGTCGAGTCTTCGGGAATTTGCTCTCGCCTCTCGCCAGAGCCAGCAGCCCGTCTCCGCTGATGCGCGCGGACTCCTGCAACTCGGCAAATGTCACGATGGCGGCATCAAGTCTCGCTTCCAATGGCATGGTCAGAATTCTCAAGTACCCCCACTGAGCAGCCACGAGATGCAACAAGGTACTGCGGATGCTCCCTTTCGTCACTGAATGAGGTTCAGCGTCGAGTTGCCCGTCACTTAAGGCGGAACAAGCCTGGATGATTTGCATGTTCGCCCAGTTGTTGTGTTCGAATAACCTTGCAAGAATGTTCTCGGTCATCAAGAGACTCCTTATTGTCCTGCATAATTTACTGCGTAGGAATTATACGCCTGCCTCGATTTGCCTCTCAAGCCTCACCTTCGCAAACCACAAAAGCAACGCCGAGTAGATTTTGTGGAATCCCATCAACGCTTGAGACCCGAACCCAAGCGACAGTTTCCCCGTTTTCGGGTTTCGCTTTGGCACAACCGCAGAGCCAAAATACAACTGCGTTCGTGGACCGTTATCCTTCACCATCAGCCAGGACCGTGTCTGCCCCAGAAAATCGCACATCAATATTTCATTTTCGCTTCGGCCCTCTACGCGTCAGGCGGCAAATTTGTCACTGACGCCGTCGGCTAATTGTCTCGCCTGAATGTCTGTTGAAGGTTTTGACACTAACTTTAAAATCAATCTCTCCAGCTGAAAGAGCGGAGTCGTATAGAATGCGAAGATAAACTTAGGGAAAAATACTCGCCCAGGGATCTCGATCAAGTAACAGTCTGTATAGGTCCCATTCCTTGTATATTTGTCCAGCATGGTATTGGCTGGGACTGGGCATTTTTCAATCGAAAACATAGCTTAATCTCCGTTCGTGGGATAATGTGAAGATTATACGTTGTCTCAGTTCAGATAAAAGACCAGGAACACGATGCAATTCACTCAAGCCCTTTCCCTAACTCCCATTGTAAACAATTGGCTGGCGAATTCGCGTCATCCGCGTATTTTGCACATCTTCGACCGCGCCTGCAATTTGATCAACGAGCGCAGGGAAGTTTTATCCATCGTCATGCCGCAAATCGGAAATGGCCCGTTCAATCTGGTTGTTGAAGACGATGTTTTCTTCTTCGATTACCTAAGTCTCCAATCTCCAGTCTCTAATTCTTCAGCTCAACTTACCCTCGGCGGCCTCACCATCCACACAGCGGACGCGAAACTCTGGTCTCCATCTCCCGATTGGGAAACATTGCATGCCAATAGGGATGATATTCTCAATCAATTATCGTCATTGCGAGCGGCCCTGAGCGAAGCCGAAGGGGAGCGAAGCAATTCCCTCATCAATTTGGAGATTGCTTCGGGTGAGGTTTCGACGCAAAGCGTCTCAACCACCGCCCTCGCAATGACATTACCAATTACCAATTACCTATTCTCTAATTCTCTAATCTCTGCTCTTGCAAACGCTGACCTTCCATCCTCGCTCACCGCCACCCAAAAATTTGCTGGCTTAGGTGCTGGTCTCACTCCCGCATGCGATGACTTCATTCTCGGCGCAATTCTCGCGGCGTGGATCGTTCATCCGTATGAGGTTGCAAGCGTCCTTGCCAAAGAAATAACAGATGCCGCCGCGCCGTTGACCACGTCACTTTCGGCGGCGTGGCTGAGGTCCGCGGGGAAGGGTGAAGCGGGAATTTTGTGGCATAATTTTTTCAACGTGCTGATTTCCGGTGATGCTGTGCAAATTCAAGAAGCGATTGAAAAAATTCTTGGTGTTGGAGAAACATCGGGGGGAGATGCGCTGGTGGGATTCATTAACACGCTGACGTGTTGGGCGGGATTGGCAAGTCCCGGAATCCCTTAATTTCCCTCTTGACAAAATAGAACACATATTCTAAAATTGGGTCTGCATATATTCCCATATCGGAATATAATAAGGCCATGGCACGTACACCTACTACTCATGATCCGTTTAATGCCGTGGCTGAACCCAAGCGACGACGAATCCTTGAGGCGCTCGGTGCGGAAGAACGATCGGTCAACGAGATCGTTAAAAAGCTTGGATGGACCCAGCCAATGGTGTCGAAACACCTTGGGGTGTTGAAGCAGGTTGGATTGGTGAGCGAGAGGCGGGTTGGACGTCAGCGAATGTATCGGGTCAACGCGCAACGGCTCAGGCCCATCTATGACTGGGTCACGCCTTTTGAGCGTTATTGGAGCGAGAACTTTGATCGCCTCGACGAAGTTTTACAGGAACTGAAAAAGGAGAAATAATATGTCTGCGAAAATTAATTCCACATCAGCGAACGAAACAATTTCGAAAGTTACGGATACAACCGAGCCGGTAACGGCAATTTCACAAGTAGCGGGGCGCATCTCGTTTGCGGCATCTGTTGCGGCTCTGCTTTTTCTTGGAGCTCTTCACATCCTCAGTCCGGAATTTGATCCTTCGTGGCGAATGGTAAGCGAGTATGCTCTTGGGAACTATGGTTGGGTATTATCGCTGATGTTCCTCGCATGGGCAATAAGCTCCTGGGCACTCGCGTTCGCAATGAGATCACAAGTAAAGGCGATTGCCGGCAAAATTGGTTTGGCTTTTCTCATCGTTGCGGGTGTTGGTGAAGCAATGGCGTCCGTATTTGACATCAGTCATCCGCTTCACAATTTGGCTTCGGCGATTGGGATCCCCAGCCTTCCAGTTGCCGCGATGTTGATCAGCGTGAGCCTTGGTCGTACCCAGGCCTGGTCCGCCGCAAAGAAAGTGTTGCTCTGGACAGCCAATCTGACCTGGATCAGTCTTGTCCTGATGGCTGTGGCTTTTGCCATTTTGATCGTCACGTACACTCAGGCTGGCGGTGATATGACTGGTGAAGTAGTAACAGTCCTGCCTCCTGGAGTAATAGCGCTGGTCGGGTGGGCAAATAGGCTTCTGGTAGTAGTTTATTGCGTGTGGGTGATGATTGTCTCCCGGCACGTGGCGAATGCACCAGGAATGCGTTCTTTGTGAAAGATGAGTCCTTACAGGAATTTCAAAAGGAGAATGAGAGAACATGAACAAGAACACTTTCAAAAGTATCGGAGCCTTTTCCGCAGGATTTATTGCCATTTTCGTCCTGTCGTATGGAACCGACACTGTGCTGGAAGCGATAGGTGTGTTTTCCAGCGGGCCGCTGCCGATGTATGGCTCCGAATCGTTGATCATTACCATACTGATCTATCGTCTCATCTATAGCGTGGTTGGGTGCTACATCGCGGCCAGGCTGGCGCCGGTTTTTCCCATGCGACATGCAATCGCGCTGGGAGTGTTTGGCTTCGTTTTCAGTCTTATTGGCGCAATCGTTGGGCGGGACTTGGGCCCAGCCTGGTATTTGTGGGGATTGGTTGTGTTTGCATTGCCCTGCGCGTGGCTTGGCGGCAAGCTATATGAACAGAGCACGAGCAGGCCCTAGCCTGAAAGAACTTTAAAAGGAGTTGATAATAATGAAAAAAAATAATCCCGTAAAAATTACTGCCGAACCCGGTAAACAGGAACTCTTCATCACGAGGGAATTTGATGCCCCACGGGAGCTTGTCTTCAAAGCTCACACAGATCCGAAACTTTATGTGCAATGGCTTGGTCCGCACGGATACGAAATGATCCTCGAAACCTTTGAGCCACACAGCGGCGGCAGGTATCGCTATATCCACAAGGATAAAGATGGAAATGAATTCGGCTTTCATGGTGTGTTCCATGAAATGTCTGAAGAGCTGATGATCCAAACATTTGAGTTTGAAGGACTCCCCGAACGTGGACATGTGATTCTCGATACGATGAGACTTGAAGCGTTACCGGGAAACAGGACGAGGATCACGATTCAATCCGTCTATCAATCTGTTTCTGATCGAGATGGCATGGTCCAATCTGGAATGGAGCGCGGCGTTACTGAGGGGTATGAGCGTCTCGATGAGATTCTGGAAAAGATGGAAAACAAAATTTAGATTAAAGGTAAATTGGCCCAAGGAGAATTAAGCATGAGAAAAATAATCGTAAACGAGTTCATGACATTGGACGGCGTCATCGAAGCACCCGAGGAATGGCAGTTCCCCTACCTAAGCGAAGATGTGTCGGAAGAAATCAGGACAGGGGTCTATGAGGCTGAGGCCTCGCTCTTAGGACGAAAGACCTATGAAATCTTTGCCGCTTCCTGGCCTCTCCGAACCAATAATGAGTTTGGAGTCGCGGACAAGTTGAACAGCGAGCGCAAGTTCGTTGTATCTTCCACACTTGAAGAGGTGGAATGGAATAATTCAACGTTGATCAAAGGGAATGTCGAGGAAGAAGTCCGCAAGCTGAAGCAACAGCCCGGTGGAGTCATTCGAATCGTCGGCAGCGCCACCCTCGTCCAATCGCTGATGAAAGCGGACCTCATTGATGAGTTTCAGCTCATGATTCACCCTGTAGTGGTAGGACACGGAAAGCGCCTCTTCAATGACGCGATTGGGATTCCTAGTCTAAAGCTTGTCGAAACAAAGGCATTCAGTACAGGGGTCGTTTTACTTCACTATCAGTCAGATAAGAAGTGAGGAGTAAACAGATGAAGTTGGAAGCATCCAGCGCGTTGAGGATGGTCGTCGGTGACATTCTAGCTGGAGGGGCAGGACAAAGGTCACGATTCACTCCGCCTTTCAATCTGTTTCTGATCGAGATGGCATAGTCCAATCTGGAATGGAGCGCGGCGTTACGGAAGGCTATGAACGTCTCGATGAGATTCTGGGAAAGATGCAAAAATAAAATTTAGAAATGTTATAAGGAGATTACCATGAAAAAAATTACCCCTTTCTTGTGGTTCGATGACCAGGCTGAGGAAGCGATGAACTTCTATGTTGACACGTTCAATGGCTCGCCATACAAGAAACAAGAGTCAAGGATCGTTGACATCACCCGCTACGAAAAAGGCATGGAAGCGCCCGGTGCTGAAGCGCTGGAAGGCAAGGTCATCACCGGTATTTTTGAGTTGGCAGGGCAACGCTTTATGGCGCTCAACGGCGGCCCGATCTTCAAATTCACCGAAGCAACTTCGTTCTACGTTGAATGTGAAGATCAGAAAGAGGTGGATTATTTCTGGAACAAACTGTCCGCTGTTCCCGAAGCCGAGCAATGTGGCTGGTGCAAGGACAAGTACGGCCTCTCATGGCAGATCATCCCAAAGCAATTGGGCGAGTTGATGAGCGACCCTGATCCAGTCAAGTCAAAACGAGTCGTCAACGCCATGCTCAAGATGAAAAAGATCATTGTCGCCGACCTGCAAAAGGCGTATGATGGGAAGTAATTCGGACAAATTTTGTCTTGACTAAATAGAAAACTTGTTCTAAAATATAGCACCCACCCATCAATCACTATGAGGAGGCTTCTATGAGCCCAAAGAAGGCCACGCAGAAATCCGCCAAGAGCACCACCGCGACCGGCAAGACATCCAAGGGATGGACGGATGAGGAAAAAGCCGCGATGAAGGAGCGCGCCAAAGAACTGAAGGCGGAAGCGCGCGCGAACAAGGACAAGGCGGCCGGGGAAAGCGACGTGCTTGCGAAGATCGCTGAGATGAAGGAACCGGATCGGTCCATGGCCAAGCGGCTCCATGAGATCATCAAAGCCAGCGCGCCAGCCCTCTCGCCGAAAACCTGGTACGGGATGCCCGCGTATGCCAACAAGGACGGCAAGATTGTCTGCTTCTTCCAAGCCGCGCAGAAGTTCAACGCGAGGTACGCGACGTTCGGCTTCAACGACACAGCGAACCTCGACGAGGGCGTCATGTGGCCGACCTCCTTTGCACTGAAGGAGTTGACCGCCGCCGACGAGGCAAAGATCGCCGCGCTCGTGAAGAAAGCCGTGAGCTAAGTAAGTATGAATGCAAGTACGAAGCCTGCCCCGACAGGGAAATCTGCATCTCAAGAGATAGACGCTATAATCAAGGAGGCGGGTGACTGGCGGGGCAAGAAATTATCACAGCTGCGCACTTTGATCAAGAAAGCAGACCCTGCCGTGGTCGAAGAAGTGAAGTGGAAAAAACCCTCCAGACCAATGGGAGTCCCCGTTTGGTCTCATGATGGAATAATATGCGTAGCAGATACTCTCAAGAACGCCGTGAGGCTGACGTTTCCCAAAGGTGCTCAGGTGAGGGATCCAAAGAAGCTCTTCAATACGCGTCTGGATAGCAACACGGTTCGTGCCATCGACTTCCACGAAGATGACACTGTAGATGAGGCAGCGCTAAAGGCTCTCATTCTCGATGCCGTAAGGTTGAACACGTCAAAAGATCGCAAGCGGTAAAATGAATTGGGTGTGTTTCAAATGAGTTGAAGGGATGAACGTCCCGAAGGTTTTCTCAAGGGATTTTAGCCGTTTTTTGAACCTTCGGGACGGTTGTTTCAACCGAAATGAAACACACCCAAATGAATTTACGAATAAGACAGTAAAGAAGAACAATGTATGTAAGTAGATGAGGCGTTCCCGCCTTGACTATTTAGAATAAATGTTCTAAAATATAAGCACCTTCGTCTTGGGTGGGTAAAAGCCTGGCTTTTGCCCACCCATTGCGTTCATACTCGGCTAAGAAATCAAAGGAGACTTCATGCCGCAGGAATACATCGAAATTCACGGCGCACGTGAAAACAATTTGAAGAATGTTTCATTGCGAATTCCCAAACGTAAAATCACCATCTTTACAGGCGTATCGGGTTCAGGCAAATCGTCCATCGCGTTCGACACGATTGCGACTGAATCTCAACGCCTGTTGAATGAGAACTTCACCATGCTCGAAGGCACGCCCAAAGAATTATTGAAAGCGAAACAACCACTCACCAGCACCTATCTCAGCAACTAACAGACAACCGATTTAACTTTAAAGATTTGGAGACTTTAATATGGCTACGAAAAAACGATCAACTTCACTGGATACAAACCCCGCTTCTCCCTCGACCTCAGACCTGCGTGCGCTTTTCAATGGCAGAGTCATCGCCCCGGATGATACCGGCTATGACCAGGCGCGTACCGTCTTCGCTGGCGGAATCGACCGACGCCCAGCGGCTATCATCCGCGTCGCGGACGCGGGGGATATATCCCGCGTTGTGTCGCTGGCGCGCGAGACCGGGCTGGAGCTTGCCATCCGCAGTGGAGGCCACAGCAATGCCGGTCATAGCGTGACCGAGGGCGGAATCGTGCTGGACCTTTCGAGCATGAAGGCCCTGCAAATCGATGTCGAAGGACGCACCGCCTGGGCAGAGACAGGTCTGACCGCTGGCGAATACACAATTGCAACGGGTGCACACGGACTCGCCACAGGCTTCGGCGACACCGGCTCGGTTGGCATCGGCGGAATCACGTTGGGCGGCGGCGTTGGGTTTCTCGTGCGCAAATATGGTTTGACAATCGATAACCTGCTGGCGGCGGAGGTGGTCATAGCCGATGGAAAACTTCTGCGTGTGGATGAAAAGTCGCATCCAGATCTTTTCTGGGCGATCCGCGGCGGCGGTGGGAATTTCGGCGTCGCGACACGTTTCCATTTTCAATTACAGCCAGTCGATGGGATCGTTGGTGGGATGCTCTTCCAGCCAGCGACTCCGGATGCCATCGCCTCGTTTATTGCTGAAGCGGAGGCCGCGCCGGAGGAACTCTCGACCATCGCCAACGTGATGACCGCGCCGCCGATGCCATTCGTGCCGCAGGAGTATCACGGCAAGCCGATCATCATGTCGATGATGGTTTATGCAGGCGCAGCGGACGATGGTGAGTGCGTCATCGCGCCATTCCGCAAACTGGCCGCGCCACTGGCAGACATGGTCCGGCCGATGAAATATCCAGAAATGTATCCGCCGGAGCAGGGTGAATATCATCCCGTCGCCGCGGCGCGCACAATGTTTATGGATGCAATTGATCGCTCAATCGCTGAGACGATTCTCGATCACATTCGGGCTTCGACTGCGTCAATGGCGGTGGCTCAACTTCGAGTGCTCGGTGGGGCGATGGCGCGTGTCCCGGAGGATGCCACCGCGTTCGCGCATCGCAAATCAAAGATCATGGTGAACCTCGCCGCGGTTTATGAGAAAGCGGAGGAAAAGGCGACTCATGAAGCCTGGGTCAGTAAATTTGCCGGGACCCTCCAACAGGGCGACCGCGGTGTGTATGTTAATTTCATAGGCGATGAGGGAGAGTCGCGTGTCCGCGCAGCGTATCCAGGCCGGACCTGGGAGAGGCTCGCCGCTATCAAAGCTCAGTACGACCCGACAAATCTCTTCCGCCTCAACCAGAATATTCCGCCTGCGAAGGATTAATCAGCTCCGTCATTGCGAGGGCGCTCTTCCCGAAGCAATCCCTTGTAATGGACGAGAGATTGCTTCGTCGGTAAGAACATCCTCCTCGCAACACTTGCACCTGGCGCAAGTGCAGGTGTGACGGTGAAAAGGAATTTTTCAAAAATTAGCAGATTAAAAACATCATGAAAACTTTTTACGCAACCCTGGCAAACTCACTTGCCGCGTTCCTGACCAATAATTTCGTGTGGTTTGCCGTTACGTTTTGGGTGTTTCTCGAAACCAGGTCCGTGATTGCAACCTCCATTCTTCACCGTTGCCGGGCTGATCGGGCTCATTGTCACACTGCTGGCGATGAGGTCCAATGCGTATCGCGCATTGTCGGCTAATTACGAAAATCAAGATCAGGAATTAGCAGAGGCATACCCGGATGCGGCATGAGCGCCGTAAAGGAACCTCGAATGGGTTGGCAGTTTCCATACGGCATATCCGATACACAATTTATTGTTAGGTAGCAGCGCGATCCACTACAACCACTATAAGGAGTCTACATGACACATTCTCAACCTCAGGGCTTTCTCGCTGTCCCGCCCACTGGCAAGGGACCCGGTGTATTGGTCCTTCATGCCTGGTGGGGATTGAACGACACAATGAAGGCTTTCTGCATGCAGCTTGCTGAATCCGGTTTCGTGGCATTCGCCCCAGACCTCTATCATGGCAAGGTCGCAGACAACATTGCCGATGCGGAAACCCTTGGCAAAACTCTCGACACCAACCACCTCCAAGCCAAGGCCGAGATCGCGGAGGCAACAATGTTTCTCAACGAACGTGTTGAACAAACCGACCGCGGCCTTGCAGTGATTGGCTTCTCTCTGGGTGCCTATTATGCGCTGGACCTCGCCGCCGTCAATCCCGAACACATCCGTTCCGTCGTCATCTTTTACGGAACCGGGGGCGACGACTTCAGCAACTCAAGAGCAGACTACCTCGGTCACTTTGCCGAGAACGATGAGTTTGAGCCGCAATCCAACATCGACAGCCTGGAGGAATCCCTGAGGCGTGCTGGCCGCCCAGTGACTTTCTATCGTTACTCTGGCACTGGGCATTGGTTCTTTGAACCTGACCGCTCACAGGCATACAACCAAGCAGCAGCGAGCCTGGCATGGGATCGAACCCTAGCCTTCCTGAAGCGTTCCTCCACCTTGTAGGTCCAACCAATACCTGCTCCCAAAGAGAATCTCGTCCCGCCCTAGCCACTACCCCGGCAAACTACGCCGGGGCTTACGCAAACCGATAGGAGAACTCACGTGAAAACAGTCACTTCAAAAGATGGTACAACCATTGCATTCGACAAGTCAGGTAAGGGGCCGACGCTTATTCTCGTGGTCGGTGCGTTCAACGACAGATCGACAGGCGCGCCGCTGACTCAGTTCCTCGAACAGCACTTCACCGTGTTCAACTATGATCGTCGGGGACGAGGTGACAGCACGGATATGCAGCCGTATGCAGTTGAGCGTGAAATCGAAGATCTCGAAGCCCTCATCAAAGAAGCGAGGGGATCGGCGTTCGTGTTTGGTTATTCCTCCGGTGCGGTTCTGGCCCTGAGATCAGCGGCTCATGGACTCGCCATTCCGAAACTGGTGTTGTACGAAACGCCGCCAACTGGACCCTGGGCGGGAAATCTTGCTGCACGACTCGCCGGGTTGACAGCGGCGGGTCGCCGAGGAGATGCCGTCGAGCTTTTCCAGACGGAGGGAGTGGGCATTCCTGTCGAAGTCGTTGTTGGGATGCGAAATGCGCCTTTCCGACCAGCACTTGAGAAAATGGCGCACACCCTGGTGTATGAAATGACCATCCTGAGCGATGCGACGATGCCACCCGAGGCGGCAGATTCCGTTCAAGTGCCCACGCTCGTGATAGACGCTGGGAATAGTCCTGAGGTGATGCGTCGCGCGTCGCAATCGTTGGCGGATGCTCTCTTCGATTCTCAATATCGCACGTTGGAAGGCCAGACCCATGATATTGTCCCGGCTATCATGGCTCCCGTGTTGGTGGAATTCCTCACCTCCAGCAAAATCGTCTTGTCGTAAAGCTACTGCAAAGGGAAAATAAGAAACGGATGCAGGCATGGGCAGGAGGCGCGGGAATCTCGCAGTCTGGAGCTGAAAGGGATCAGCGAGCAGGTCAAAGTCCGCGTGATGCGTGGCAGTTGTCAATTTATCAATAAAGGAGCTATTTATGGGAAAAGTTTCAGCTGCAAACATCGAGAAGGAAGTATATTATTTCAGTATCGCAGAAATCAGTGACTTGATACGTCAGCGGCAAGTCTCGCCCGTGGAAGTCGTCGAACTGTGTCTCGAACGTATTGAGGCTCTCAACCCGAAGATCAACGCGTTCATTACTGTTTTGGCCGATCAGGCTCATGAGCAGGCAAAGATTGCTGAGACCGAGATCAAGGCCGGCAGGTGGCGCGGTCCGTTGCACGGTATTCCTGTTGGCATCAAGGATTTCTATGATACTGCCGGCATCAGAACGACTGCCGCTTTCGAGTATTTCAAGGATCGTATCCCCGTGAACGATGCCCTGGGTGTAGCCAGGCTAAAGGAAGCCGGGGCCATTATCCTTGGGAAAATGAACATGCACCAGTTGGGCGCGGGCACAACGGGACTTGACAGCTGCTTTGGTCCTGTACGCAACCCATGGAATGCTGAATACATACCTGGCGGCTCTTCATCCGGATCGGCGGCCGCTGTTGCGAGCGGTATGTGCTACGCAACGCTCGATACAGATGCGATTGGTTCCTGTCGTTTGCCGGCCGCGTGCTGTGGTGTGGTCGGTTTCAAAGGGACGTATGGCCTGGTTAATCCCAAAGGCATCCTTGAAGGCGAGGAGCCACCTGATGAAATGATCCAATGGTTCAGCCATCCGGGTATTACCACGCGCAATGTCAAAGATACAACGCTGATGCTCGAGGTCCTTGCAGAGAAAAGTGATCAGATCAAGACAGGAGATCTTGTAAATGGTCCGGCCCGGAATGGAAAGCTGCGAATCGGCGTGGCTGACAACTTCCATGCCCAGCCAGAAGTTTCGGATGCTTTTGGAAAAGCTGTCGGGACCATCCACGGCCTCAACCATCCCATGAGCAAAGTCGGGGTCCCTTTTGGTGACCCGAGCGGCGGCATCGCCAACATCGAAGCGGACCGAAAGTCCATTGCCGGGCAGGCTTTCAAAGATATTGACATTTTACTTCTGCCAACAACTGCAACAACCGTTCCAACGATCAAGGATACAGGCGGCAATCCGCAAGCACTCTCGCCCGAAAATACTGCGTTCGCCAACTATTATGGTTTGCCAGCCATAAGCGTTCCTTGTGGATTTGATACAAACGGCATTCCACTGGGCCTGCAAATTGTCGGTAGACCCTGGGATGATGGCGTTGTCCTTCAACTGGCATATCAATACCAACTGGCGGCTAAACATGGTGAAAAGCATCCGATTGCGGAAAGTTCATAAGTCTGATTTGATTCCGCGTCGTAAAGTAACGGCCAAAGGAGAATCGAAATGAGAAAGCCGTTTTCTTTCAACATGGAAAGTTACTGGCCGACCGGGGCCGGCATTTCTCGACTCGAGCAATTAACCGAGCTCAGCGAGGTCGAACTCAGTCAACTGCACGGCATAGGACCCAGCGCGGTCAGCCAACTCCGCCGCGCCTTGGCAGTCCGGGGCTTGTCGTTTGCCGGTGAAAAGTGAAGAAGGAGTAGATTTCGTGTCACTGTTTATCTGCGCCATCGGATTTGCCATTTACCTTATGGCACCGGCTGGAGCGTTCAAGAATCCCGCCAAGCCCACTTTTTGAAGACTTGTAAAGCAATGGGTAAAATTGCTGAATAAACAAAAGGAGAAGTCATGAAAAATGTCATGACCCCATCTCAACTTATCACTAATCAAATCACAGAACTGGCCGATTGGCGCGGTAAACTGCTTGCCCGGCTGCGCAAACTGATCCTCGAGACCGCTCCCGACATCACTGAGGAATGGAAGTGGGATACCGCGGTATGGACTCAAAATGGCCTTGTTTGCAGTGCCGGTGCTTTCAAGGATCACATGAAACTTAATTTTTTCAAGGGTGCTTCTTTGAAGGATCCAAAGCATCTCTTCAACGCCGGACTTGATGCGAAGGCTGCACGCGCCATTGATTTCAGCGAAGGCGACGATATAGATGAGTCTGCCTTGAAGGACCTCGTTCGCTCTGCCGTGGCCTACAACAAGACTGGCGGCAAAAAGAAATAACCGGCTTTGATGAGCAAGCCAGATAGTTCTTGCTCCAACAGGAGAGATCAATATGGATAAGATCATACGAACGAACCTGGACGCCCTGCGCTCCGACGATAGAGATTTGCAGAACAAGGCCTTTTTTCATATTCTCAAGGTAACAGAAAAACCAGTAGATTGGGCGTATGAGGTATGGGATGGACTTGTTGCGGACTTGCGCAACAAAGACAACCACGTGAGGGCAATTGCGGCGCAAGTGCTTTGCAGCCTTGCCAAAAGCGACCCGGAGAACAGGATGCTCAAAGACTTTCCCGTCCTGCTCGCGGTTACAAAGGATGAAAGATTCGTCACCGCGAGGCATTGCATGCAAGCGATCTGGAAAGTCGGCGTTGCCGGGGAGAGACAACAAAAGATATTGGTGGATGGTCTCGAAGTCCGGTTCAAAGCGTGCGTTGCTGAAAAGAATTGCACTTTGATTCGTTACGACATCATTCAAGGCCTCAAGAATTTGTATGATGAAGTAAAGGATGAGAAAATAAGAGTGAAGGTGCTGGAACTGATCGAAACGGAAGGTGACGCCAAATATCGCAAGAAGTATGCAAGCCTTTGGCGAGTCAAGTAAAATAACCGCTCACTCTATAAAATAAATAGCTCGCCTTGCGCAATGTCATTCTGAGTAAAATCATAGCGGAAAAGAGCGCTGTTCAAAGCGAGAGAAGCAAGACCTCAGCCACGAATTACGTGGCAAAAAGGTTTTGAACTCCTTACAACATCAGTAGATAAAAGGAATTATCCTCAAATGAAGATTCACCTTGTGGATGGCACGTATGAGTTGTTCCGAAACCACTTCGGTGCACCGCCGAAAAAAGCTCCTGATGGCAGGGAGGTAGGCGCTACGCTCGGATTGGTGCGGAGCCTGATGCTGCTGTTGTCGAGCCCCGATGTGACGCATGTCGCCGTTGCCTTCGACCATGTGATCGAGTCGTTTCGCAACAAACTCTATGCGGGCTACAAAACAGGAGAGGGTGTTGATCCGAATCTGCTGGCGCAATTCTCACTGGCAGAAAAGGCAGTGTCCGCGCTTGGATTGGTGGTCTGGCCCATGGTCAAGTTTGAAGCGGATGATGCCATCGCCACGGCGACCGCGCGTTTCAAGAAAGTCAAATCCGTGGAGCAGATTGTCATTTGCTCCGTTGATAAAGATTTGATGCAAATGGTGGATGGTGAGCGTGTCGTTTGTTGGGATCGTCGCCGTGAGATTATTCTTGATGAAAAAGGCGTGGTCGAAAAATTCGGTGTCAGCCCGGAGTCCATCCCGGATTATCTGGCGCTCGTCGGCGATTCAGCGGATGGCTATCCGGGCATCAAAGGTTGGGGCGCCGCCTCCACTTCCACCGTGCTTTCGCGTTTCAAGCACATCGAGTCCATTCCCAAAAACCCAAATAAACTGGGGTTGGGATTGGGACGCGCAACCACACTGGTTGAAAACCTTCAACAAAACTATCAAGATGCCTTGCTCTTCAGGGAGCTGTCCACACTTCGCAAGGATGTTCCACTCAAAGAGAAACCCAGCGACCTGAAATGGCAGGGCGCAGACGAACGGCTGAAAAAGTTTTGCCGCGAATTAGGTGACGAGCGGATACCAGAGCGTATTTCGCGCTGGCGATAATTTCACATAAAATGCCCATGTCCTTCTTAAACACTTTCACCGACAACGTTCACAAATTTCCTAATAAAATTGCGCTCGAATTTATTGACCCTCCGCTTCAACGCGTCACTTATGCGGAACTGGATCAACTCGTCCAACAAACGGCGGGTTATTTACGAAGCCTTGGACTTCAACCCGGCGACCGCGTCGCTTTGCAACTAACAAAATGCCTTGAATTCATCCTTTTGCATCTGGCAACTTTACGTTTGGGGGCGATCTCTCTGCCGCTCAATCTGGCTTACCCTCCCGATGAAATAGAATATTTTCTCAGCGACTCCGGCACGCGGTTGTTCTTTGCGCTCGAATCAAATGCCGCGCGGCTTCAACCTGTTGTTTCCAAATTGCCTGAATTGCAGGAATGTATTTTTCTGAAACCTGCCGAACCCGACCAATTCAATTCCCTAATCTCTGATTCTCCAATTACCAATTACCGATCGCTGACCGCTCAGGGCGAAGCCTTCCAGGACACCGCCGTCATCATCTACACCAGCGGTACGACGGGACGTCCCAAAGGCGCGGAGATCACGCATGGCAACCTAATCTCCAATCTCCAATCTCTTCACGCCGCATGGGGATGGCGGTCTGACGACGTGTTGTTGCACGTCCTTCCGATCTTTCACGTGCATGGGTTGTTCATTGCCTTGCACGGGGCTTTGAATGCCGGAGCAACGGCGTTGCTGATGCGTGAGTTCGATGCGCGCAAAACCCTTGAAACGTTGGTCGAAAAGCACTGCACCGTTTTCATGGCGGTTCCGACAATTCATCAACGACTGTTGGATGTCCCCGATGCGAGCCAGTTCGATTTGTCGCATGTCCGGCTGATCACCTCCGGGTCTGATCGTTTGCCGGATGACGTGTTCGCAGGTTTTCAGCAAACCTTCGGTTACACCCTGCTCGAACGCTACGGCATGACGGAGACAGGAATGAACCTGTCCAATCCATTGATTGGCGAACGGCGGATTGGATCGGTTGGATTGCCCCTGCCTGGAGTAGATGCGAGGGTCGTGAGTGCGGAAACGGGAGAGAGGCTTCCAGATGAGGAGATTGGAGAATTGGAGATTCGCGGCTCGAATGTGTTCAAGGGATATTGGCGACAGCCTGAGAAGACGTCCGCTTCTTTCACCGCCGACGGTTGGTTCCGCACGGGCGATTTGGGTTTTCGCGAAGCTGACGGATATTTCACGCTATGCGGGCGTTCCAAGGATTTGATCATCAGCGGCGGATTGAACATTTATCCGCCCGAAGTGGAACGCGTGCTCGTTGAGCATCCCGCGGTGGCGGCCTGCGCGGTGATCGGCTGTCCAGATAAAGAGTGGGGGGAAAAGGTCACAGCGGTGGTGGTGCTCAATGAAGCGGGATCAGTTTCGGGGGCGGACCTGATCGCTTTTTGTCGGGAGCGTCTCGCGGCGTATAAGTCTCCCAAGTCCATCGTCTTCAGAAATGACCTGCCGCGCAACGCCATGGGCAAGGTGCAAAAGGCGGAATTGAGGAAGACCGTTTGCCAGGTTGGTTGAGCGGCTTTACTTCGCGAAGAGGGCGATCATTCCAAACGTTGTAATTACCAAACCGGAAATCCTGTTGACCCAGACCATCCATGCGGGGGTGAATTTTTCGCGCAGAAGGCCGACGCCAAAGCTGAGTCCCAGCCACCAGGCGGCGGAGCCGAGAAAGACGCCCAACACCATGAACGCGGCGGAGACGTAGTCCCCGTTTGATTCGCCGAGACGCAACCCGGCAAAGATGGCGATGAACGAGAGTATCGTCATTGGGTTGGTGATGGTGAGAAAAAAGGTGGAGATGTACGCGCCGAAGACTCCGTTTTGGCTGGCCTGCGCGGCGTGGCCTGCCGGTTTTGCAATGAAGGTGCGAATTCCGATATAGAGCAGGAAAACTCCGCCGACGAGCCGGAGCCAATTTGCCTGGCCGACCAGCAAGTCTGTGATGAAGGTCAGGCCAAAGGCGGCGACCGCGCCGTAGAGCATGTCTGCTGTTGCCGCGCCGAGGCCGGAGAGGAATCCGTTTAATCGTCCCTCGGCCAGTGTGCGGCGGATGCACAACACGCCGATCGGCCCGACGGGGGCGGCGATGGAAAGGCCAATGATGAAGCCGCGGAGGAAGATGGTTAGAGAGTTCATAGTTTAGGTAGTTTTGTAGTTGCTTCGCGCTGAGCGGAGGCCGAGTGCAAGTCGAGACCGCAGTCGAAGCGCGGGGAGCTTGGAAAGATTGAGTTTGTTTGGAACCTTGTCCTTCGACTGCGCTCGTCGCAAAGAGCGCTCCTCACTCCGCTCAGGATGAAAGATGCTTTAGCTCTGCTCAGGGCGGAGAGAGTGGGCAGGCTTCAATAAATTCGTCCAGATCCCAATTTTTGCGGATGGAGTTGAAGCCAAGTTTTTCTGCCTGTTCGCAGAATTCACTTGCACCCAATTCATATTCAATGGTGAAGACGGGCTTGCCTGCGGTGGCGAATGGCAGGAGCAGGCCGCATTCTTCGTAATAAAAACATTGTTCGTTCAGCGCCCAATCGAAATAGGGGACGAGTTCCGGAATTTGTTCGAGGTCGTTTTTCAGCCCGATGGAGAGTCCGCGTGCGTGGGCTGATTCGGCCAGCCAGATGTTGAATGTCAGCTGGTCTTCGTAGGTCAATGTGTAGCCGGTATCGTTTGTGTAGCCGTTGACGTTATCGGGGTCAACGCCGTCACATCCTTTCTGCGCGGCCATGTCCATTCTTTCGAACATGACCGGGGCGAGCAAATCCAGGCGGCGGATGTCGAGCCATTTTTCTCCGGGCCAGCCCTCCATGTCTTTGCCGAGGACTTCTTCTGAGAATTGATTTGCGTCCGGCCGCCAATCTTCAAATGACCCGGCGCTGAAGTAGCACATGACGAAGATGCCGCGCGCGCGCAAGTCTGCAATCATGGCTGGATCGGTGTCGAAGAGGTCGAGGTTGAAAACGTCAACGTTGAGCGCGGTGTTGATCTCGCCGGTGTATTGAATTTGCCACGCCGCGTTTGTGGGCGGGACGCGGAATTCAGGAGTGGGTGTCTCTGCGTTTGGGGAGGGGGGAACGGCGAATGTTTCGGTTGCAAGGACTGCAGATGAAACGGTGGCAGGCGCGGCAACGCATGAAGCGAGGAGCAGGGTCAGGGTGAGGGTGATTCGTTTCATGGTCATCCTTAAAATCAAAAGGAGTGAACAGTGACTGTCCACTCCTTTGCAGGTTAGAGAGTCGCTGTTTCTTTTGGCCGGAACCAATTATTCCACTCGCGGTTTTCCCAAACGACAAGGATGGGCGCGGCGTTGAAGATGGATGAATACGTGCCGCTCAAAATACCCACGAGCAGGATGATCACGAAATGACGGATGCTGTCGCCGCCGAAGAGTGCCAGTGCGAAGAGGGTGAACATCACGGTGAGCTGTGTGTTGATGGAGCGGTCGAGTGTTTGCACGATGGAATGGTTGACCATCGTCTCGTATTCGACGCGGCGGTAGATGTGTGAGTTTTCGCGCACGCGGTCGAACACTACGATGGTATCGTGTACGGAAAAACCGATGACGGTGAGGAGCGCGGTGAGGAAGAGCGCGTCCGCTTCCCAGCCGAGGAAGTAGCCGAGGATGGCCTCGGCACCAAGCACGACGAATACATCGTGCAGCATGGCGATGATCGCGGCTGTGCCGTAGCGATAGGCGTGTTCCACACTGCGGAAAGCCCACCAGATGTACAACAGGATTGCGACCGCCGCCATGAGGATGGCGATGCCTGCCGCGCCCGTGACCTCCGCACCGACAGAGGCGCTGACCGAGGTAAAGTTCAGCACGGTCACTTTCGACCCGAAGCGGGATTCCATTTCGGCGACCATCTGGCCTTTGGTTTCATCGGTCATAACCTTGGAGCGAATTGAGAACGCGTCCTCTCCCAGGGGCTGGACGATGGGGTCAATCAGCGGCTGATCGGCAGTGGAGAATTCTTCGTATAATGCTGTGATTTCGCCCGCCGCAGGGCGCGCGCCCTCGAATTGGACTTCGAGCAGGGAGCCGCCGCGGAAATCAATTCCCAGAGGCAGAGGGCCTTGTTTTGACTTCGCCCAGTTCAGTCCCATGAAAATAATGCCGGGGACGATGATCAGCAGGGAGATGAAAAAATAGAGATATCGGTTCTTAATAATGTTCATGGCGTGTTCCTAAAGACCAAACCAGCGCGGGTGGTCGGCGAGTTTGATGTTATCCATCACTGTGTGCAGGAAGGTGCGTGTGACGATGATGGCTGTGAACAAGCTGACGCCCACGCCCAGTGCCAGTGTGACAGAGAAGCCTTTGACCATGCTGGCCCCGAATGTGCTGCCAAACAGGAAGAGGATCAGGCAGGTGATGAGCGTGGATGTGTTTGAATCGCGAATGGACGGCCACGCCCGCGACCATGCCAGGTCAATGGCCTGGCGCAGGTTGCGTCCGGCGCGCAGTTCCTCCTTGAGGCGTTCAAAGATCAACACATTCGCATCCACGGCCATGCCCACGCTCAAGATGAAACCGGCAATGCCCGGCAGGGTCAGCACGACGGGGATCAGTTTGAAAAGCATCAGGCTGAAGATTGCGTAGCTGATGAGCGCCAGATCGGCGACTATGCCCGGCAGGCGATAATAAAACGCCATGAACAGGACTACAACGCTCAAGCCAATGATGCCCGCCAGTACGCTCTTGCGGACGCTTTCCGCACCGAGGGTGGGGCCGACCGTGCGGCTTTCGACAACCTTGATCGGAATGGGCAGTGCGCCGGAGCGCAACTGCACGGCCAGCGTGTTGGCGCTTTCCTGCGTGAAACTGCCGGAGATCATACCCTGTCCGTCTGTGATTGCCTGGTTGATGACCGGGACAGAGATCACTTGCTTGTCCAATACAATCGCAAGATACTGATTAACGTGCGAGGATGTGTATTCGGCGAACAAATCGGATGAATCGGATTTCAGCACAAAAGCGATTTGATATTCGCCTAATGTGCTCCTGGAAACGCTCGCGTCCTGCAAGCCTGCGCCGGTCATGACCGTGTGGTAGACGGTGGGGGGCGTCCCGGTATCGGGAGACGGCGTCGCAACGGTTGGATCGGGTGTGGGAGTCACCGCCTCAGGCGCGGATGTGGGAGTTGCTTCCGTTTGTGAAGTGGTATCCACGCCGAAATCGGTCTCGATGATCGTTCCCTCGGCCACGGGCGTCGTGCCCATGTCCACGAATTCGAGCAGGGCGGTCTGCTTTAGTGCCGCCACAACTTCTTCCGGGTTGGTAATGCCAGGGAACTCCGCAACGATGCGGCGGTCACCGGCAGTCTGCATCACGATCTCGCTGACGCCCAGGGCGTTGGCGCGATTTTGCAGGATGGTCTTGGCGTTATCCAGTTCCGTACTGGTGACGTTTGTGGTTGCGGGCAGGTCGGCTTCGAGCAGGGCCTGCAAGCCGCCGCGCAGGTCAAGTCCCAGTTTGACATCCACATTACGGTCAATGAGAGGTTTGTCGTTAAGTGGGTTGTAGATCGTTAAATTCTTGCTGAGGTCCACCCATAGGGAAAAAATCAACAGAAAAATGATCACAACCAGCCAGTTATTTCGATTACGCATTGTCTACTCCATCCACGAAAATGCCAGCCTTTGGCTGGCGCGGGCGTGATTATACTCTGGTTGAAGAGGCATGGGTAGGGAATAACCAGAGTGGACATGAATGCCGAACCATGTGGCGCGACGTTCATGTCAGACTAAACAGAGTCAAAAGTCGGGAGACTTTTGACTCCTAATAAATCCACTCTTCAAAAATTGACGTGAGATCGCAACTGCAATGCTCTTCGGCGGCAGCTTTCAATTTTTCGGGCGTGGCAATGTCCCAGGCGTTTGTTTCCGTGTAATCCTTGATGAAGGTATCGAAGGCGTCCTGGCCGATCTGTTCGCGCAGGGCTTCGAAGAAGAGCGCGCCGCGGCCATAGACGATGCCGCTGTATTCCGCGTCTGTATACTCTGCAACCGGCAGGCCAACGGGAATTTTGGCGTTGTTGATGTAGGCCCAGCGGCCTTCCAAATCCTGGCGAAATCCCTGGTTCCCGCTCTCGCCGTATTCGTCCGTGAAATATTGCAGGGTGACGAATTGCGTCAGCGACTCGTCCAGCCATGGATCATCGAGCTGGTCATTGCCGACCAGATTGTAGAACCATTGGTGGCCGATCTCGTGTGCGACGGTTGCTTCGAGGTAGGTATCGTTCGGAACGACGGCTCCTTCGGTAATCGCGATCATGCCGGGATATTCAATTCCAAGCGCGAGCGTGGGCGTGGAGACGAAGTCCAGTTCGGTGTAGGGATATGGCGCGTAGCGTTGGTTGTAGACTTCGATTGAGCGTGCGGCAACGTCGAGCGCGTATTCTGCGCCGTCCTGCAAAAAGTCTCGTGTGTAGAATCTCAGGGTGACGCCGTTTGACTCTTTAGTGAAGACTTCATATTCAGGACTCGCCGCCAGGTAAAAGTCACGCACCGGCCCCGCTTCATACGTGACCGTTTGCCTGTTCCCGTTTAACGCGCGATTGACCTCCCTCCCGGAGCCGACCAGCGTTACCCCCTCCGGCGCAGTCACCTTGACGATGAAGAAGGACATATCTGCATAAGTCACGTCGCCGGATTGGGGTGGGATTTCCGCGTTCCAGCCTTCGTCGTCGTAGACAGCAATCATGGGGTAGCCGTGCGCGAATGCCAGCACGTCATCGTAATAAGCTTGCACACCGTAATTGAGATTGACGTTGTCCGGCACGACGATGTCAAAATCCATCTTTACGATTGCGCTCTCGCCGGCCTGCAAAGGCTCTGCAAACGGGACGATCATCAGGCTGTCGTTCAAATCATACGACGGCCTGTTCTTTTCTCCGCTTACGGTGAGATTGGAAACTGTCATTTCGCCGCCGAGGATGTTGGGAAATAAACGAAAACGAACATCGTTCAGCGAAGTCTCTTCGGTGTTGGTGTAGCGGACTTCCTCGCTTCCGGTGATGTGGAGCATGTCGCTGCCGATGTTGAATTCGATGTGGTAAACGCTCGCTCCCGGCAGTTCATCCAGAATCGGTTGCGCGGAGGGGACGAGGCCGCCTTTGAAAATCGAGCGGTCATCCCATGAATCGCTGGGAATCTCGGTGGGAGGGGGAGTGGGAGTCTGTGTGAGGTTGATGAACTGACAGGAAACGGCCAGCAGGCTGAGGGACAGGAAGGAGGCGATTATTTTTTTCATGGTGTATCCGTCCTTAAAAAGTCTAATGCGCGGGCGAGGACTTCGCCTGGAGTCAGGGAGTCTGTATCAATGAAAAGGTTGGCATGTTTGCGCGCGTGGGCGAGTCGGCGCAGTTGTTCTTCGTAGTCTGTCACCCGCCAGTTGAGTTTGCGGCGCGAAGTGGAGTTTTCAAAAGAGGTGTGAAGGTAGATGAGCAGATTCGGTCTGGTGATGATCTGCCACATGGCCGGAACGTAGGAGTGCTCCTGCGCGATGTGCCGACAGCGATAGCCATGTTTTTCCAACCCCGCGATGAGCGTGGACTTGCCCGACCCACACGGGCCGACGATGCCTATGAGCGGACTACTATCATCGTCATTCATTATCGTGCAATAAGCGGTTCAACTGTTTGGGCCCGCCAAGCACTGCGATGGTATCTCCGGCATGAAGCGGACTGCTGTCGGTGGGGTGCATTTCGGATTGGTGGTCGCGCCGCAGGAGGACGATATTGAGGTGGTAATTGTCCTCGACGTAGCCGACGGTTGTATCTGCAAATTTTGAGCCTGGCCTGATGGCGAGGCGGGCAAGGCTGAGCAGTTGGCCTTCGACGGAAATTGGGTTGGTCACATCCGAGCCTGCGGCGGCGGCGGCGAAAACGGGCGCGGCCATTTCGGTGGCGCTCAATGCGACGAAGCCGAATTGTTCCTGCAATGCGTGGGCGAAGTCTTCATCGAAAATGCGGATGACAACCTGTATCTTCGGGTTGACACTGCGCGCTTTGAGCGCGATTTGCAGGTTCATGGAATCGTTCTGGCTGGCGAGGATGATGGTGCGCGCGTCCTTGAGGTTTGCGGCCTCGAGTGCGGCGGGACGCGTGGCGTCGTCGTGAATGACGGGGATGCCGAGATCCCGCGCCGCGATAACCGTATCGGCGTTGGCGTTGAGTTCGATGACGGCGATTTGTTCGCCCATCTCGTGAAGTTTCAATGCCACGCGGTAGCCGAGGTGTCCCAGCCCGACCAAAATATTATGTTTGTTTAAAGTGGATGCGACTGCCATTTCCCATTCCTTACTGCGCGCCCTGCGGTTGAAGAGCGCGCTTCCGAAATCAGCCAAGCCTTGCGCGAGAACGATCAGCCCGATGATGGGCATGAAAAAATGAAATGCCTGCAAGGCAAAATGATGAGGAAATTCACGGTTGGAGGGTTGCAAAAATGTGGAGGTGAGGACGATATAAATCGCCTCCACCAGACCATAAACCGGCTCACCCACGGCTTTTGAGATCGAGTTGTAAAGAAAACCGCCGCCCAATACTGCCAGCGTGAACCACAGCACTGGCGTGCGGAATTCCCTCAACAGAATGCCGGTATCGCGAAAGGAGGCCAGAAAATGTCTCAGGCGATGTTTGCGCGAAGCGGATGTGTGACGATGTTTCATTGAATGGGGAGTCTCACTGTCATGCGGCGCACATCGTCACCCTGCCGGGCAGTGACCATAAGTACCAGCACACTGATATCGTCTGCGGGACGGTTGTCGTCGAGCATAACGGCGTGGGCGAGCAGTGAATCGGCGAGTTCCTGCGGCGTGGGGTCTTGTTCTTCGAGGATGGAGCGGATGAATTCACCCGCGTCCATGGGTTGTCCGCGGCGTTCGCCTGCGTGGGTGACGCCGTCGGTGAAGATGACGACGGTCAGGCCAGGTTCGATGGCGATCTCGGTGATGACCGGGCGCACGTCACGTGAAGTACCAAGCGGGACGCTTTCTTCAGCGATGCAGTCTACTTGCTCGCCGCGGCAGATGAACATGGGCGCGGGGTTGTTGCGGGTGAGGACGATCGTGCCGCTGCTCAGATCAACCGAGGCGATGTTGAGCGTGGAAATCACCTTGCCTTGCCGCTCGGTAAATAATTTGTCCGATGCGGCGCGCGCCGCGGCCCCGTCACGCACGCCTTCGGCGAGCAGTCCGATCACTTTTCTCACAACCATCTGCGAGACGGCTTTCGCCCCGCGGCCGGATGTCTGCCCGTCCGCCAGCACGACGGATAATCCGCCATTCGGGCGCTCGACCACTTCAAGCGTGTCGCCGCTCTCCGAGATGGCGTACTTGTTGATCTTGGCAACTGCGATTTTTGCTTCCATGCCTCGATTTTACTATGGGATTTGAAGTTTTAAATTTCCCTGCATCACGACTTGACGCTCCCGCCTCCTGCCACTATAATCAGCCCGCTTGCACAGCAACCAAATTAAATCAGTTATATGAAGTTGCAGTGCTTCGATAAAAAAACGCCGGGCGTTGGCCCGGCATGTTCTTGTACTGGACATGCGTCCAGCACTTTCACAAGGAGAAAGCCATGCCCCCACATCCAAAGCGCAAACACTCGAAGGGCCGCCGCGACCGCCGCCGCTCACAGGACGCGTTGCAAGCCCGCAACACTGTCACCTGCTCGAACTGCGGATCAAGCCGCCTTCCGCACACCGTCTGTCCCAATTGCGGCTTTTACGATGGCCGCGAAGTGGTGCAGGTGAAGAAAGAAAAGAAAGCCGCCGAGTAGAGTACATGACGGGTCGTGACCATCACGACCCGTTTGTGTTTAATTCCGTAGTGGATCGCGCTTCAAGCGTGACCCACTCACGTAAACCTACCCGGAGACCACATGAAACTCAACCCGCAAACCACCGCATTTATTTTTCCCGGCCAGGGTTCGCAAACTGTCGGCATGGGCAAGGACCTTGCCGCGCAATACCCAATCGCGAAACAAACTTTCGATGAAGCAGATGCAATTCTTGGATTTGCTTTTTCAGAACTTATGTGGAATGGCCCTGATTCCGACTTAAACGACACGATCAACACCCAGCCCGCGCTCTACGTCCATTCACTCGCGGCCTTTCGAGTTTTCTCGCATCTTTACCCGGACCTCAAGCCTGCCGCGCTGGCCGGACATTCTCTCGGCGAATTATCTGCTCTCGCGGCGTCTGGAGCATTATCCTTTGAAGACGGACTCCGTCTCGTGCGAAAGCGCGGCGAATTGATGAAGCGCGCCGGCGACCTTGCTCCCGGCGGCATGGCCGCCATCCTCGGCCTGGATATTCTCACACTCGATAAAGTCTGCGCGGAAGCAAGCATTGCGGATGAATCGGTTCAAGTGGCAAATGACAATTGTCCCGGGCAGGTGGTTATCTCCGGTGCGAAGGCCGCTGTGGAACGCGCAATGGCTGGTGCAAAAGCCGCGGGCGCAAAACGCGCGTTGCCGCTGGCCGTTAGCATCGCCGCGCATTCACCTTTGATGGCGTCCATCCAAAGCGACTGGAACGTGGCTGTGGATTCAGCATCTTTCAACATATTGACTATTCCCGTGATTGGCAATGTCCACGCTTCAACGTTGACTTCTCCCGATGAAGCCCGCGCCGACATCAAAGCGCAGATGCAGTCGCGCGTGCGTTGGACCGATTCAGTCAGATTTATGACAGGGCAGGGGATCACAACTTTCGTTGAGGTGGGAACCGGCTCCGTGCTGGGCGGGTTGGTCAAACGCATCGCACCTGAAGCAGTCAACTTGCCGTTGGGCAATCCGCAGGATTTTGCCGGTTTGGAGTAACGATGAAACGCAAAGGTACCCTCCTGGTAATCCTACTTTTTACTGTTGCATCCTGTGGGGTATTGCCGGAGATCCCAACGGATATTTCGTTCCCTGCCACGGAGATCTCGATTCCTTCAACAGACACACCCGCGCCCCTGTCTGCCACAGACACGCCGATTGTCGTCGAGTCTCCGTCGCCTACGCCGGGCTTGCCGCCGCTTTTTACCGATACACCGCTTCCGGTTCCCGCCGCCAAATGGTGGGATGTCTATTTCACCGATCCGCTCACGATCAACAACCCGGAAAATCCGGCAGGTTCAATTGAAGAAAAACTCATCGCTTTGATTGGCGCCGCGCAGACAAGCATTCATATTGCGTCGTTTGAATTCAACCTGCCGCGCGTGGCGCAGGCGTTGATCGAGGCACACAATCGCGGCGTGGATGTCCGCTGGGTGACGGATGACGAAAACGGGTTGGAGATCGACGGCGAACCCAACAGGGGACAGTTTGCCGTTTTAACGGGAGCAGGCATCGGAGTCAAGAATGATGCGGGGCGCTCGGCTTTGATGCACAACAAGTTTTGGATCTTCGATAAGCAAACTGTGTGGACCGGGTCAACGAATATCACCGTCAATGGGATCTACAAGCAAAACAACAATGTGATCGTCATTCGCTCGCCCGAGATCGCCTATATTTATGAGCGTGAATGGGAGGAGCTGTGGTCAGCACAGTTGGGGCGGCGCGCGCCGTCAACCATCAGCAGTCAATGGGCGATCCTGGATGGCACTGCGGTTCAGGTTTTGTTTTCAGCCGAGGATCATGCCGTCAGCAACCTGATCGCACTGGTGAACGACGCGCAAACGAGCATCCGTTTTTTGGCTTTCAGTTTCACAGATTATCCCCTTGCCCAGGCAATGATTGGCCGCGCCGCGGCGGGTGTGGATGTGCAGGGAGTGTATGAAACGTTTGGGAGCAACAGTCCGCGCTCCGAGTTGAAAACGTTTTACTGCGCGAACGTTCCGGTGAGGCAGGATGGCAACAGCAGTTTTCTGCACGACAAAATTATCATCATTGATGACAGCATTGTGGTGACGGGTTCGCTGAATTTTTCGTCCAGTGCGGATGAGGATAACGAAGAGAACGTGGTGATTTTGGATAATGCCGAGATCGCGGCGCTGTATTTGCAGGAATATGAAAAGCTCTGGAATGAGGCGCATGACCTGGTGCCGGCGGATTTTCCATGTCAATAATAAATAGTTGTAATCAGACTCTGAATGTTCTATACTGTTTTTAGCGAATCTCTTTATTTTGGAGGTGCACGATGCAAACAGTTGTCGGTTATTTGTTGATCCTTATTGGTGCAGGAATGGAAGTTGTCTCAGTGTTGGTTTGGCTGGGTGTGATTAAACCTGCGGCTGGCAGCAGCCCGTTGCAATCAGCCACATTCTGGGATATTCTGCTCGAGCTATTGAAACGCGCGCCGTGGCCTGCGGCTGTGGGTCTGCTTATGATCTATGCAGGGCTGAAGATGATTGGAGTGGTCCTGCCGTTTTAATGCGGGAAGTCGAAGCCGGGATGCCGCGGGCGAATCTGCTGTTAATGCCGCGGCAGGCTAAGAGTCAGAAAAAGACGCGCAGAGTTTCGTCTAAAATCGTTATCCTATAAATTGGAATATCCATAGGTGTGACCATGACGGACAAAAAGGCGGAGATCCAAAGATTGCCTTACCGAATGCGCCAGCCATTTCTCTCGTCAACAGAAATAGCTTTGTTTCGTGCGCTTCAGGAAATAATCGGCGACCGTTATTTGATTTGCCCGAAGGTTGCATTGAACGATGTGTTTTTCATTGTGCGCCCGAATGAGAACGTGCATTTCTTTAATAAGATTTTCCGCAAACACGTTGACTTTTTGTTGTGCGATCCTCATAGCATGGCCCCGGCTTTTGGGATTGAGATCGTGAAGCCCGTCTCCAAAACGGAAACGCGCGCCAGCGATCAATTCATGGACGAATTGTTTACGAGCGCGGGCCTGCCGCTTGTGCATGTCCCGTCTAGTGACCATTACGAGACCGCCGACATCGTGCACTTGTTTCAGCTTGCTGTCACGAAGATCGGCGGCACAGTTTCATTACGGGTGGATAGTGCCAGTGATTCCGTTCCGTTATGTCCGATATGCGGGAAGATGATGGTCTTGCGGATTCATCGCGGGGGCGTCAATGGGGGAAAGAAATATTATGGCTGCATGGATAACCCACATTGTGCGGGGGTTGTGGCGCTGGATTAGAAATGCCTCATCAGCTCTGAGGCGTAATTTCTCCCGACTGTTTCCCTGTGTTTCATAAGCCAGTCGCGCAGACTGGTTTTGCAACGAGGCGGTTCATTCGAGATCAGCAGGTTTGCCATCAGGCCGTCAATTTCTTCGGGGGTGAGCATCACATCGCGGACGAACAGACTGAGAAATTGCGCGGCCAGCAACGCCAGTCGCGGGTTCATGGAAATGAGCGGCCTTTGCGCGCCGATGCTTTTTCCGATTATCTCCACCATTTCCTTGAAAGTGAATTCGTCCGGGCCGACAGCATCCCAAATGTAATCATCGTTTCGATAAACCGCGTCCACTGTGAGTTCGGCGAGATCGTCAACGTAAACTGGTGATAACTTGTAGGAACCGTCGCCGGGCAAGCCGAAGATGGGGAAGCGTCTCAACAGCCAGGCGATGTTGTTGATCAAAATATCCTCCTTGCCGAACAAAACAGTGGGACGCAGGATTGCGTAGCTCATGCCCGATTCGATTACAGCCTTTTCGTTGGCGGCTTTTCCCCAAAAATAGGGGAGTGGTGAATCGGCGGATGGATTTGTAATGCTGACATGAACGATCCGTTTCACGCCTGCTTTTGCCGCCGCACTGACAAGTACGCGTGTGTTCTCGACTGCACGCGGTTGTGTATTTTCAGCTTTGTCAAATCGAATCCAGTAGGTGTTGACCAGTACATCCATGCCGCGTAAATTGTTGATGAGTTCTGCCTCGTTCGAAAAATCAAGCGGATACGCTTTTACTTTCCCTTCAAATGGATCGAGGCGGTTTGGATGGTTGGTGAGCGTGACGATATTCTCGCCGCATTCCAACAACCGCCGCGTGATGTATTTTCCCGAATACGAAAAGGCTCCTGTGACCGCGATTTTCATTCGATGCTCCTCATTTCAAAATGGATAAAACTTTTGTGACGGTGGAGAATCCCAGGCTGTCCAATTTGGACACTGCCCGCGTGAGACTATCGAGCGCGTCGAAGAAATCTTGCAACGCCCGCACACGCTCCAGGATGAATTGCTTCTCCGCCTCCTCACCAGATACCGAGCCTGATTCCAGTTTCTCAAGCGTTTCCCTCACCGACCGCACCGCGCTGTCGAACTCGCTGTTTTGCCTTTCCTTCAATATCGCGCGAATAGACTTGTAGAAATCCGTCTCGGCTTCATAGTAATCTTTGCGGTCTGCCAGCCTGGATGAACGGTGGACTAATCCCAGCCGCGCCAGTGCGCGCACCTCCGTGCTGACCGCGCCTTTGGTCAACCCTGTTTGCTGGACAATCTCATCGAGCGAAAGCGGGGAAGGGGAAATGTACAGCACGGCGAAGATCGCGCCCATGCCCTTGGGAAAACCCCAGAACCGGCTGATCTGGCTGAGGCCTTCCGTGAAATCCTGTTTGAGTTGGGTGAGGTTGGTTGTCATGGTTTGTTTAGAATGTTTAGTAACTACTAAACGAAGTATATGCTGGATGAAATGGATTGTCAAGGGAAAAGAAAAAAGCCGCTCGAAAGCGGCTGTAAAAGTATAGGGTCAGCTAGGTTGGCGCAGTGGGCGGAATATAAAACCAACGAAACAATTCCATGCCTGTTTTTTCCTTCACATCTTTATATTGTTGGATGGGGACGCGCACAACCAAGTTTTCAGTGTCGCTTTTGATAAACCAGAATTCCACGAAACCGGGTTGCGGGCCAGGAACTTCTTCGGAAGGGAGTTGCAGAATGACCAGCATCACTTGCGCCATCCAGTTGCCAAAGGCTTCTTCATCGGTCAAATCTGAGACCGGCATGCGGATGTAAAAGTCTGTTTCCATCGCGCTGAAGGTGGAATGTCCGTCTGCGAAGACGCAATCCTCTCCAAAGGCACTCGCGTTGGCGCTGGCATTTGGGTCAAGCGCACGGATTTCGATATCCATTTTTTGAGTAAGTTCAGGCAGTTCCTGGCTTGCCCAGACGAAGTAACAGCTCTCGTACGCGGGTGTAAAGGTTGGAGTCGGTGCATGGGTCGCGTTCTTTGTCCGAGTTGGGCTTTTAGTGGGTGTGGCCTGAGGGGTGAGAATGTTTCTCGAGCACGCGCCCAGCATCAAGGTCAGGAAAAGAAGCGTGGATGAGAGTCTTTTCATATTTGCATTTTACCTTTTCTTCTCCAAATTCCCGGATATTCATATCGTCATGCAAGGATGTTTATCACTAGGCCGCCCGCGTATGTAAGGATATAAACATAGCGTGATGTTGTTAATTGATGTTCCTGTTGGAAGGCAGGTGCGGATGGGGTCGGTGGAAGGCCGCCGCCTGCTCGATAAATTAATTCAAATCGGCCTGCACCCCGGCGATAGTTTGCGCGTCCTGCGCATCGCGCCGATGGGCGGGCCAATGCTGGTTGAAATCAATGGCCGTGAAGTTGCGCTGGGGCGCGGCGTCGCCAGAAAAATTTTAGTGGAGGCTGAATGCGAGTCGCCTTAATTGGCCAGCCGAATTGCGGCAAAAGCACACTCTTCAATCAAGTTGCCGGGTATAAAGCAGAGACCGGCAATTTCAGTGGAACCACCGTGACGTATACCGAAAGCAAGGTGCGCGTTGCAGGGGAGGTAATCGAACTTGTTGACCTGCCCGGCGCATATACTTTGGATGGGGGAAGTCCTGCGGAACTGGAAGCCGCGCGTTATTTGGACTCGCGCGACGTGGACGTGATCGTCAACGTTGCAGACGCCACCCATCTGGCCCCCGCTCTCGAACTGACCCTTGAACTGCTCTCGTTAAACAAGCCCTTGATCCTCGCCCTGAACATGATGGACGAGGCCGCGCGTTTGGGCCTGCGTATCGAAGGCGAGGGGCTCAACCATGAGCTGGGGATCCCGGTTTTGCCGCTCGTGGCGAGCAAAGGCAGGGGCGTAAAAGGATTGTTCCTGAAAGTGGTGGAAGTGGGAAGAGCAAAGAGCGCGTTGCAAAATGGAAACCACCAAAAAATGGAATTGGGGGAAAGGCATAAACTTGCCGATAAAATCGCGCGGAAATACATCGCGCGAGGCGAGAGGCGCATCACCTGGCGCGATACATTGGATGACGTTTTGCTCCATCCGATATGGGGTTATGCAATTCTGTTGTTCGTGTTGTTGATGTTTTTTCAGGCCGTGTACGGAATCGGGAAATTGATCGAACCGCCCTTGCTGACGCTCTTCGATTTTTTGACGCGCGGCGTTTTGTCTCCTTTCGGCGCGGAAACATTTCTCTCTGAACTCTTTCTCGGCGTCATGCAGGGGATTACGGCTGGCATAGCGATTGTCCTGCCGTATTTATTGCCGTTCCTCTTTGGGCTGGGAATTCTCGAAGATATTGGTTACTTGCCACGCGTGGCCTTCCTCATGGATTCGCTCATGCACCGCATTGGCTTGCATGGCAAGGCAATTGTCCCGTTCATTCTCGGTTACGGATGCAACGTGCCAGCCGTCATGTCCACGCGGACGCTGGAAGAGCCGCGTGACCGTTATCTTGCCGCGGCGCTTGCAACGCTCGTCCCGTGCGCGGCGCGGCTGGCGGTGGTGTTTGGGCTGGTGGCGTTTTACATGGGGCCGACTGCCGCGTTCGCGTTGTATCTTTTTAACTTATTGGTGATTGCTGTGACTGGACGCATCCTGTCGAAATTAATGCCGGAGGATACGCCTGGTCTCATTTTGGAGATGCCCGCCTATCGTGTGCCTACACTCAAGAACGTAACGAGCAAAGCATGGTTCCGCGTGCGCGAGTTCGTGATCGAAGCGTGGCCGGTGTTGATCGCGGGGAGCGCAGTGTTGGCGGCCTTGAATTATTTCAACGTGGACGTGATATTCAACTGGCTTGTCCGCCCGCTGACGTGGATACTGGGTCTGCCATCTGAGGTGGGGGTGCCGCTGATTTTTGGCATCCTTCGCAAGGAACTCTCGCTCATCATGCTGGGGCAGGCGCTGGGGACGATGAGTTTTGACCTGGCCTTGTCCACAGAGCAGTTGGTTTCATACGCGACTTTTGTTATGTTCTACCTGCCGTGCCTGGCAACTTTATCCGTGTTGAAGCGCGAGCTTGGCATGAAAGCCATGTTGGCTATTTCCGCGTTGACCGTTGTTGTAGCTGTGATTGCGGCACTCCTGGCGCGCGGGGTTGTTAGTTTTTCTTCCTGGCATCCAGCCATTTTTTGAGTGATTTTTGGCTTTCCCCGCTGTGGCGCCCTGCAAGCAATCCCTCGATTCCGATGTGCTCATCAATTTCAGGAAATTCAATTGCGTATCCGTCCCCCAAAATATCAAAATGTTGGCGCTCTGCAGGTGTGGCATACATGAGGCGCGGATACCAAGCCAATGGAACACTGATTTGACGTCCATCTGCAAGATTCACGATTAGTTCATCATCAGTCACAGAGACCTTGACTGCAACCGGTTCGATTTCAAGCGTTAAAGTATTCATGCCATTTCTCCAGGAAAAATCCTTCATGCTCGGCAATAATGCGCGTTATTTTGTTTAGTTCATGGCTTGCAAATCCTTTATTTTTTGCCAGCACAACAGGGGTAAGCCAAAACTTGGCAATACGGCGTTCATGTTTGACGTGAATATGAGGCGGTTCGCCTTTGTCGGAACTGAAAAATATGAACGAGTATTGGCCTTCTTCCAAAACGGTGGGCATATTGGTTTGAGCGTCTGGCGGAGATTATAGCATAACAAACTTTATGGTAAATTACCCGAGTTTAGGATCCAATAATTATTTCAGAAACTCTGCCGCCGCGCTTGCCATGAGACCTGCAGCGCGCCAGAGGGCTTCTTCATCGAAGTCGAATTTGGGGTGGTGATGACCGTAATCGAGGCCGCGTGCTGAGTTGTTCGAGCCGACGAAGAAATAACAGCCGGGGATTTTCTCCAGCATGAAGGCCATGTCTTCGCCGCCCATGGTGACGAAGCTGTCGGTGTTGTGATTTGAGTCGGGTAAAACGCGCCGAGCGGTTTCCTGCACGTGTGCGGCCACCTTCTCATTGTTGATCATTGCCGGGGAAAGTTTTTTGACTTCCACCTCCACTTTGCATCCCATTGCTTCACCGACGCTCTTGGCGATTTCATTAAACCGCATCACTACTTTTTCGCGCACAGCCGGATCGAAAGTGCGGATGGTCCCTTCCAATTCGACATCCGTTGGAATGACATTGAATGCCGAACCGCCATGCACCATCGTCACACTGACAACTGCCGCCTCCAGCGGGCCGACGTTTCGCGACGTGATGCTTTGCAGTGCTGTGATGATCTGCGACGACGCGACGATTGGATCCACCGCCAGATTTGGAATCGCGGCATGACCGCCCCTGCCTGTCACGCGGACTTTGAACTGCTCCACGCCCGCCATCACCGGGCCAGCCGCAACGTTGACCCAACCAAGAGGGTGCTCATTCCACAAGTGCATGGACAGGGCAAAATCCGGTTTGGGGTTTTCGAGAACGCCGTCGCGTATCATCATCTCTGCGCCGCCCACTTCTTCGCCGCATGTCCCTTCCTCCGCGGGTTGAAAGACAAACTTGACCGTGCCTGCCAGTTCGTTCCGGTGTGCGTGCAGAAGTTTTGCAACGGTCAACCCAATCGCGGTGTGACCGTCGTGTCCGCAGGCGTGCATGACGCCGGAATTTTGGGAGGCATATTCTGCGCCTGTTTCCTCGACAATGGGAAGCGCGTCCATGTCAAAGCGGATGAGCAGGGTGGGGCCGGGCTTCGCGCCTTCGAGCAAACCCACAACGCCTGTTTTGCCGATGCCTTTGGTGACTTCGAGACCCAGCGCTTCAAGTTCCTTTGCCACAATGCCGCCCGTGCGAACTTCATGGAATCCGAGTTCGGGGTGAATGTGAAAGTCGCGGCGCAGGGATTGGGTATAGGGGAAGAGTTGTTTTGCTTCAGAAAGAAATAAGGAGTACTCGATGGAATCTGTCATATTATTCCTCTTTTGGCTTTAGGCCGTATAATCTTTCTTCTTCTGCAAGAAATTCCTGGAACGTACCGTCTAATTCCACGGCTGGGAAGAGAGTGTTGATTTCTGTTTTGCCAAGCCAGGAGAGATGGATGGCAGTGAAGCGCTCAGGTTGTTCCAGATGGCGAAATAGTACATCGTCTGTGGCTTCGCGGTACGCAAAGGCGATAACTGCTTTGTCAAATAACAAATGTCCGGTTGGCAATTCCCGCTGAAGTTCCATCAGCAGGCTGTTTGCTTTTTCCTTGTCGGGATAGTACCAACCCTCAGGTAATACCGGTTGGAATTTTGGCAGGTCAGTCATGGCTGTTGCCGTGCGCGGGAAAGAGGCGCGTGATCTTGTGCTGGTAAATTTTGTCCCAACTCTCACGGCTGGCTCGATCTTCCTCTGGAACCATGAAGCGGGGATGCAAATCTCCGGTGAATGCAAAGCCTTCGTCAAGAATCAATGTGACGCTGTCGTCGCTGTGGCCGGGGGTGGAGATAACCTCGCCCTGGATCCCAAGTTTGGCGAGGAAGACGCGGCTTTCATCGAATTTCAATATGAGGTTATCGTCCTGCCTGATTTCGATGAACGGGAATTTTTTGGTCTTGAAGAATGCGGCCAGTTCCGGGATGAAAGTGGGTTGTGTTTCAAGCAGGATCAGTTTCATGCCAGAGTTTTTGAGTTCCTGGGTCAGCCCCGCATGATCTGGATGAAAATGGGTGACGAGAAGATATTTGATTTCGTTGAGTGCAATCCCTTTGCGTTTGAGTTCCGCTAAAAGCTTGGGGAATGTGCCGGGCCAGCCGCAGTCAACCAGAAGTTTGTTTGGTTTTGAATCAATGATGTAAAAGTTGGTTGAGTCGTAACCGACATTGATGATGTTCATTGTTATTAATTCCGCTTTGAGTGTCCTTCGACTGCGAACAGTTCTCCGCTCAGGACGAATTACCCATATTTCACTACGCGGAATTTTTCTTCGTAGCGCGGGTTTTCGTCGATGCTGTTTTCGGTGCGCCGGGATTTCATGCGTTCGATGAGTTTTGCTTCGTCAGCGATTTGGGTCTTATGCTTGAGGATGGCCTGGAGCTTGACCGGCCAGGTTTCGGTCACGTCAAGGATGACGTTGGGCTGGTTGGTCAGCGCGACCCAGACTTCCCTGGGCGTGTGAGGCGCGTATCCCTCTGCGAGCAGTTCAGGAAAATATTCCTTATTGCCTGCGGCGGGAAAGACCGCGTCCAGCACAACTTGTCCCGCGGCGCGGTGGTCGGGATGGTTGATGCCGTACGCGGCGAACAGGTTTTGCGGGTCGCAGGTGACGAGGACATCTGGCTTCTCGCGGCGGATGACGCGGACAATCTCGCGGCGCAGATCAAGGTCTGGGATGAGGCAGCCGTCCAAACGGTCCAGGAAATGAACCGCTTTGGCTCCTATAACGGAAGCGGCCTCTTGTTGTTCCTGATGTCGAATGGCACAAAGTTCGTCGGGCGTCATGTCCGCAGGCGTTGAATCGTTGAAGCCTTTGTCTCCGCAGGTCAGCAGTTGGTAGATGATGTGATGGCCTGCGCGTGCCCAGCGGGCAAGGGTTGCGCCACAAAAAAATTCTGGGTCATCGGGGTGAGCCAGAATTACCAGAATTTTTTGAGGGGTTTCCCAATGATCAGTTTGTTCGGTCATTGCTTTTCTTTGCTTTGCCGCAGGTGCATCCGCCGCCTTCGTGACGGTCGCATGGGGCCTGGGATTTGCGCCGCAGGGCCTCGAGTTCGTCCCAGGGTTGGATCTCGTCGCGGTCGAAGGTGATCCATTGGGCGCGTTGTTCTTCGCTTTCGATGGCGACGACAACCTTGTTGGTGAGGGGAAGCACGTCAATGACTTTGCCTTCGCCCTTGGGTGTGACGACGCGTTTGTTGCGCTTGGGCAGTTGTTTGCGGGCTTCGACGTATTGCTCGTATTCGTAAATGAGACAACAGCGCAGGCGCCCGCACATGCCGGTGATTTCGTTGGGCGTGAGGGAGATGCCCTGTTCCTTCGCCATTTTGATGGAAATCGGGGAGAAGTCGGTGAGGAACTTGGAGCAACAGCGGGTTTCGATGCCACATGCGCCCATGCCGCCGATGAGTTTGGCTACGTCGCGAGGGCCGATCTGGCGCATCTCGATTTGCGTGTTGGAGTAGAGTCTCTGCATGTCCTTTTTGAGGGACTTGAGATCTACTTTTTCTTCGCTCTCCGTGCTGAACAGGAAGGCGAGACGCGAGCCGTCGTAGTTGTATTCGGCGGCGATGATCTTGACTTCGTTCAGTCCGAGTTCCGAGGCGCGGGCGCGGCAGTTGATCATGGCTTCGGTCTGCTTGGCCTGCCAGGATTGTTGCAGGAGCAGGTCACGCGGAGTGGCGCGGCGTTCAACGGGTTTCCATCCGCCTTCGGGTGAGGGGGGTGTTTCCGCCAGAACCTGCGCGACTTCGCCGAGATGCCTGCCGCGGGATGTATCCACAATGACATGTTCACCGACGCCCACGTTGGGGATGGAGGTGGAGTCGAAGTGGTAGACTTTTCCGATTTTGGTGAAGCGTACACCGATAATTGTAGGTTGCATGTGATCATTATACCGTAGGGAGGCGGGGGGGAGATTGGAGAATTAGAGATTAGAGATTGGGGATTGAGGGTTGTTTTTATAGCAAAGAGACCTGATCGTATTTTTTCGCCAGGTCTCCAATCTCTATTCTCTATTGTTCATTCCACAATATTGATCGGCAATTCGTTCTTTCCGCCCAGTGCCGCGACGGACACTCTTGCCGCAACTTTCTGCGTGATTTCGTTCAGCGCGATTGCCACAGGCGAATCAGGGTAGGCCGCGACGATGGGTTTGCCGCTATCCCCGCCGATGCGCACGTTCTGGTCAATCGGCACTTTGCCGAGGAAGGTAGTTTCGGTTGCCTGCGCGAGTTGCTCGCCGCCGCCGGAGCCGAAGATGTCCATGCGTGTGCCATCGGGCAAATCGAGATAGGACATGTTCTCGATGATTCCGAGAATCGGCACTTCCAGCGTTTTGAACATGTTCAGGCCGCGTCCTGCATCTTCGAGCGAGACCAACTGCGGAAGCGTCACAATGATCGCGCCGCTGAGGGGCAGGGCCTGCGCGAGCGAGAGGGACGCATCACCGGTGCCGGGGGGCAGATCAACGATCAGGTAATCGAGTTCGCCCCATTCCACATCACCTAAAAATTGACGGATGGCAGAGTTGAGCATCGGGCCGCGCCAAATGAGCGGTTGGCCAGGCTTCACCAGCAGACCCATTGAGATCATTTTGATGCCATAGGCTTGCGCGGGGATGAGTTTGTTGCCGTTTGGCGGCGGGAGTTTTTCCACGCCAAGCATGGTGGGGATGTTCGGGCCGTAAATATCCGCATCCATCAGGCCGACGCGTGCACCGCTCTGTGCGAGAGATACCGCGAGGTTGACCGCCACCGTGGATTTTCCAACTCCACCTTTGCCGGAGCCAACCGCAATCGCGTTGCGGATTGGCATGTTGACCAGTCCACGCATGCGGCCATCGTTGGGGACGTCCGAGTCCATTTTGATCTCGACGGATCTCACGCCTTCCACAGACATCACGGCTTGTCTGGCTTCCTTGTCAATTTGTCCGCGCAATGGGCAGGCGGGCGTGGTGAGCGTGACGGTAAATGTGACCTTGTCGCCCGTGATTTCCAAATTGCGGATCATGTTCAACGTGACCAGGTCCTGGTGTAATTCAGGTTCCTGCACTTTGCCGAGCGCGGCGAGTACTGCTTCTTTTGTGATTTTGTTTGCCATTATGGTTTACCAATCAATAAATATTATGTCATTGCGAGACGGCGTTCTTCCGTCGAAGCAATCTCCGGTTAAGCGGTGGAAACCATCAGTGAGACTTGCCATTTCATGGGAGATTGCTTCGCGAAGTGCGCTCGCAATGACATGCTAATGTTATGCCGCGCTTGTTGCTTCGGCTTTGGCGGCCTTGGCCGCTTCCTTCGCCCGGCGCGCTTCGTCTTCACGCGCCGCGTTCTGCGGACGAATCCCCGCGTAGTATTTCGCGGGTTTGAGAAGTTTTTCAAGATTGTACACGTTACGTCCATAGGAGGCAATGTCGAAATCGTGATCCATCTTGATGGCGTCAAACGGGCAGTACTCGGCGCACAGGCCGCAGTTCATGCAGATGTCCATGTCGATGTAGAAATCTGTCGGAACGGGAACAGGCCTCCCCGTCGCGGGATCGTTTGTCCTCACGATCCAAATGCACTGTGGCGGGCAGACCTTGGCGCAGATGCCGCACGAGGTGCATCGCACTTCCTTTTTGCCTTCCGTACCTTCATCGTAAACAAGGAATGGCACGTAGCGAAACTCTTCGGGCAGGATCAGTTGTTCTTCGGGATACTGCACCGTGAAAATTCCACGCGCATTCTTGCTGGAGCGATGTTTGATGCCTTCCTCGGTGTTGTAGCGTTTTCTGCCGCTTACCAGCCATACGATGTCATCCCAGTATGTGTTCCAGTAACGGGTGAGAGTGACCTTCAGTCCTTTAAGAATACCTTTTCCGTACATAATTTAATCTCCTTATGTCATTGCGAGCGCACTTTGCGAAGCAATCTCCCGCGAGACGGACACACTTCAACGAGGAGTTATAACCGTTTAATCGGGGATTGCTTCGGGCTTTCACTCTCGCAATGACATTTATCTGTCGAGTTCGCCCATCACGATGTCGAGCACGCCGAGCAAAGCGACGAAGTCCGCAATTTTGGTGCCGAGACAAATCTTCTCGAGGGCAGTGATGTTGACGAACGAAGCGGGGCGGACGTGATAACGCCACGGATTTGGCTTGCCGTTCGAGACGACGTAAAAGGCCAGTTCACCTTTGGGCGACTCAATACGGCCATACGCCTCACCTGCCGGGACCCGGACCTGGTATTGCGGTTTCTGTGAGTTGATCGGCCCCTGAGGAATTTGTTTCGTGGCTTGCTCCAGAATTCTCAGCGACTGTCGAATCTCGTCAATGCGGATGAGGTAGTTGTCGTAAAGATCGCCGTTTTGGCGGACAGCTACATCGAACTCGAAACGGTCATAGACAGAGTATGGGTCAGCACGGCGGATATCGTATGGTACGCCTGCGGCGCGGAGTACCGGGCCGGTCATCGAATATTGGATCGCAGTCTCTCCGTCAATGACGTGGATGCCCCTCAAGCGCGAGACCAACACTTCGTTTTCACTCAGGAAACGTTCCATTTCGTCCGTCTTTGCGGCCAGACGATCAAAGACCAGATCCTTGATCTTCTGCATTACATCGTTTGGCACATCGCGTACCACGCCGCCGAAGCGGAAGTAGTTGCACATCATGCGCGAACCGGCAACGGCTTCGAAGATGTCGAGGATGAGTTCGCGCTCCTCGAAGGCGTATAGTGCAGGGGTGTACATCGCACCGAGGTCGTTCAGCAGCATACCGATGAACACAAGGTGGTTCTGGATGCGGCTGAGTTCGGCCATGATGACGCGAATGTAATCGGCGCGTTCGGCCACGGGGATGTTCATCAGCTTTTCGACCGCGACCGCGTAGCCGAAGTTGTTGCTCATCGAGTTGAAGTAATCGAGGCGGTCGGTGTAGGGCATGTTTTGCAGGAAGGTGTTGCGCTCGCCGATCTTGTCGTGGTTGCGATGCAGGTAACCGACGACAGGTTTGAGACCGACGATGGTTTCGCCGTCAAGGGTTATCGCAGCGCGGAAAACACCATGCGTGGATGGATGTTGCGGGCCCATGTTGACCACGATACGGTCAGTGCCGAGGCCATCTTCCTCCTTAAGTGTGTAGCGGGCAAGTGAACCGTAGAGCAGGGCGTCACCTTCGGGAATCCATTTTTCGGGATCAAAATTCTGTGGGAATTTAAGGTTATCTTTGAACGGATTCTTGTCTTCGGCCATGACGATCTTGCCATCCGGCCAGCGGCTCTTGAAAGGCTTTGTGTCCTCTTCATAGAAGGGTTCCTTCCAATCCTTGCGGAGCGGGTGGCCTTCGTAGCCTTCCCACATCAGGATGCGGCGCAAATCAGGATGACCGGTAAACTTAATTCCGAGCAGATCCCAGGCTTCGCGTTCCTGAAGGTCAGCGCCGGGATAGACATCAATCAACGAGGGAACTTCGACGGGATCTTCGCGTGGGATTTGAACTTTGAAGATCAGGCCGGGGCCGCCTGTAGTTTTGTAGGCGTGATAAACCACTTCCATTTTGTTTTCGGGAAGATAGTCCACGCCGGTGACGGCGGTGAGCAGGTCGTAGCCGAATTCGTCGCGGATGGCAGTCGCCACTTCGACGAGTTTATCTTTTTCGATGATCCAGCCGCTATAGCTGGGACGACTGTCGGCGGCGGCGATGCCGGGGAAACGCGCGGCCAGGTCAACGGTCTGGGTGAGAAGCGGGGTTGTCATATCGTTATCCTACCTTCACAGACGCGATTTCTTTGATCTCGGAGTTGCGGCGCGGATCAATTAAATCGGGGCCGAGAACAGGAACCGGCACGTAATTCGCGTCCACTTTCTTTCTGTCGTACCAGCGCACTTTCTTGATGGATTGCTTGTCAATCTTTTCCTGCAATTTGATCATGCCTGCGATCAGCGCCTGCGGGGTGGGAGGGCAACCGGGGATGTACACGTCCACGGGCAGGAATTTGTCAATGCCCGCGACCACGTTGTAACCTTCCTTGAATGGCCCGCCACCCGAAGCGCACGCGCCCATTGCCACAACGTATTTTGGCTCAGGCATTTGATTGTACAGGCGCACGATGGACGGAACCATCTTCTTTGTCACCGTGCCGGAGACCAGCATCATATCGGCTTGGCGCGGGGTGGGGCGCATGACTTCCATGCCGAAGCGTGCCATATCGTAGCGGGCGGCTTGCGCGGCGATCATTTCAATCGCGCAACAGGCAAGCCCGAACATGAGCGGCCACACGGATGAGCGCCGCCCCCAGTTATAGAGGCGATCCAGCGTGGTGATGGCGACGATGTTTTCCATGTCCTGCGGAATATCGTAACCAGGTAAACTTAGTTTTTCATTTTCCATTGATGTTCTCCTCGAACCAGTCTTGAAAAATTGCATGAAGGATATCGTCGTTGCAAAGTGACGGGTCATCCTCGAATTCCGAAAGTTGAAGCGTCCATTTGTAAATTTGCTGGAGTGAGACTTCTTCCACATTTACATCTGGATACAGCCTGCGTAACGCTAAAGCAATGGCGTAGGTGGATTCCCAGGTTAGGGTCATTTAGTAATCAATTGTCAGCATGTGTGTGCTTATATTCACAGGCGGTTATTATAGCAGTTTGACGTTCAAAGTCAACTGATTTATGCAAAAATATATTTGCATAAATGGATTTGTGAGTATAATCATGCAAATTGGATGACAAGCCCGCCTCGCGCGGGAGTTTGGCCTGCTGAGGCCTTCGAGAGACATTTTCTCACTTTGAGCGACGGAGTCGAAAGTCTCCTGACTTTCGAATATCCAAAATCTGGAGATTTTGGAGTCCAAGGACAATGATCACTGCCAGGCAAAAAATTCTTACACACTTAAAAAGGAACCGCGCTGTCTCCGCACGGGAGATTGCGCGCGCATTGAACATGTCCGCGCCGAATGTGAGGCATCACCTGAGAGTGCTGGTCTCCGATGGGCGCGCGGAGGTGATGTCCGTGCGGTGGCGTGAGGGGAAGGGGAGGCCGGAGAAAGTGTACTCCCTCTCCCGGGCCGCGTTGGGCGATAATCTCGCGGGGTTGGCGAATGCTCTTTTAGCGGAGGCAGGTTTAGAGGTCAGAATGGAAGCGGTAGGAGAAAGACTGGCGAGTCTGTCGAATCCGGCAAGTCTGCCCATCTCGAAGCGGCTCGCAATCATCGTCGAAGAATTAAATGAATTGCATTACATGGCGCGCTGGGAAGCCAGCGCGGAAGGGCCGCGCCTGATCCTGGGTCATTGCCCTTATGCGGCGATTATCGAAAAACAACCGGGGTTGTGCAGGATGGACGCGGCGATGTTGAGCGCGATTTCGGCCATGAAAGCGGAGCAGAAGATGAAGTTGGAAGGGATTGTGCCGATGTGCGTGTTTTTGTTGAGAGATTGAGGAGATAACACACCTTATGCAAACCGTCCCGCAGGCGCTGGTCTACCTGCGGGACGGTGCATGCCATCAGTTATTGCTCAGGAACTTTTTCTATGGCAGGTTGAAGGTCTTCACCAGGAAGACAGCTATCTGTGCGCGCGTGACTGGGGAATCGGGACAGTAGATACCTGCCCCGCACCCGCTGGTGATGCCTTCACTGGCAAGTTGTTCAATCCAACTGGCGGCCCAATGGTCTGCAGGAACATCACTAAACATGGTCCCGGTGGCTAAGGGTGGTAAATAGCTCGCTCCATGCTTGGATTTCAAGAGGAAGACCGCCATTTCTGCCCTGGTGACGGATGCCTCCGGGCAGTAGATACCAAGGCCGCAACCACTGGTGATCCCGTCCGCTTTGAGGGCTTCGATCCAGTACTGAGCCCAATGTCCAGGAGTATCGGTGAAGGTGATGGGAACGACTGGCGGGTTGAAAGTGGAACCCTTCAAACCCTTTTCGAGGAAGACCGCTATTTGGGCTCGAGTAACATTGTCCTCTGGACAATAGTTGAAGGGGTTTGTGGAGCATCCGCCTGTAATTCCTGCGTTGTAAAGCCGTTCGATCCATTGCCAGGCCCAGTGAGTGGTCGGTACATCTGCGAAAGTAGCCGTATCCAGCAAGTTATTGATGTTAATGGTGAAGATCTTGGTTGTATTCAATGCACCACTATCAGTCGAGTGGATACATACACTATAGCTACTCTTCGTCTCGTAGTCGAACATCACAGCAGACTGCAGACTGTTATTGACGATCGTGAAGTAAGCGGTATTGCTTCCGCCGCAGAATGTATAGGTAAAACTATCACCCACATCAGGGTCAGTTGTAGAGAAGATACCAACCACACTTCCCGCGGCTTGGTTTTCGTCAATACCGGAATTCGAGAGGATGATGTCCGTGGGAGGGTTGTTTACGGCATTGATGGTCACGTTGACAGCAATGGTATCGATACCACCGTTACCATCCGAAACCTGGACAGTGAAGCTATCGGAACCGTTGTAGTTGAGAGTGGGTACATAGCTGATTATTTTGGATGTACCCGTGCCGTAAGCAGATGCAGTACCGTGCGTTGCGGGAATGGAGACGCTCCAAGTGAGGGTGTCGCCCGAATCGGGATCGGTTGCATGCAAGGTCAGGCTAAATGGGACCGGCGAGCCATTCTCCGACATGGTAACCCCTATCGAGGCGCCTTCAGTGATGATTGGCGGCTGATTAGGCATTACTGCGTAGGTGACGCCGGCGGTATGGGTACTGGCGGGCATGGTGACGGTGTTGGTGCTTAAAGTGCTGGCGTTGTTATTGGTGCCAGTCCAGCCGCTGATCTGCCAGCCGCTATTGGGTATGGCGCCGCTTAGGTTGATGGTCGCCCCTGCAATATATTGCCCAACTGCGCAATCGGTCGAGTTGGTTGGAGAAGCCACGGGATTGCTGCCCTGACCAGTATGACTGAGGGTCAGTGCGTAGCACGTCGGGAAGTCGATGGTCCAGGTGTAGGATGCTGGTGTCGGGTCTGGAGTTCCATAGCTCTCCACGGCTCGCACGTTAAATGTGTGACTGCTTTCGCTCAAGCCGGTATAGCTTTTCGAACTAGTACAGGCGCTGTAACTGCCGCTGTCCAATTGACATTCAAACGTAGCGGCAGGATCGTTACTGGTGAAGGAGAAGGTGGCATTGGCGCTGGTGCTCGGGTTTGGTGGGTTGCTGGTGATGGTTGTATCCGGTGCAACACTGAAATACATCGGATTACTCCATTTGCCATAGCCGGTTGAGTTCCAGGCACGTACCCACCAGGTATGTGGTCCGTTCGAGAGAGTCAAAGGGTGTGTCAGTGAGCAAACGGAGCCGTTACACACATCTGCAGGTGCAAACGATTCCCGGATCAACGTTACTCCTGTCGGACCGTTTACTGCCAGAGTGTAATGCTCTGCATTACTTACAGCATTCCAGGTATAAGTCGGGTTGTGTATATTACCGATGTTGCCCTCGGGTGAGATCAGCGTTGGCTTCTCGGGAATCGGGAGATTGACAGTATGGCTCTCGATGTCGAGACTGTCAGCGAAGGTTGCATTGCCAGTGTAAGTGGCGGTGAGAGTCTTTGTCCCGCTGGTAGTGAAGGTTGCATCGCAACTACCACTTCCACTAGCCAGAGTGATCGTGCAGTCGGTGTCGGCTCCGGTAATGTCCACACTCCCGGTGGGTGTGCCAAAGTCGCTCGCAACCGTCACGTTCACGCTGACGGTCTGGTTAAGGATGGACGGGTCGGGAATATCGGCTGTAATCGTGGTGGTGGTTGGGAAGGGTGGATAGGAGCTCGTGCAGGCAACATCTCCACACCAGGGAGTGAAGTCCACATTGTCACTGACCGCGTCGCCTGTACCAATCAGGTTGCTGGCATGAGTTGGCCCGGAGGCCGCGCCCCACCAGTTGTTCTCAGCATCCAGCGGGCCTCCAGAGGCGACAGCCTCCACCTTGACGCCGAAATCGGTGTTGCCCTCAATCTTATTGGATGTGATGGATCCGCCAGGCACAGGACAGCCATAGCTTCCGCAGAACGTTCCGTCGACACCATCACTATAGAAATAGATGCCCTGGTAGTTATTGGTGATAGTGTTCCCACTGACGTCCAGGGTTTCCACGTTCCAGAACTGGATCGCCTCCCCTTCACCGTATCCGCCTTGATTCACATTGCTGATGGTGTTGTTGTGGACGTTCACTTGTACCGCATTGTTCACTTCCAACGCGGCCCAGTGGTAACCTGTGTAGCCACCCGCGCCCCCAATGCTGCTCCAGGTGTTCCCGATCACGTCAACTTGGGTAGTGCGGGTCGTATGGTTGCCGCGCAAGGATACGCTTCCGTTGTTGTCGTGAATGTTGTTATTCGAGAAGGTAATGTTGTTGAGCGCCAAGCCGTTCCCGCCGATGGGCGTATAGTCGGAACTGGAGTCCATATCCAGTAATGCCCACCCGAGGATATTTTTGAACTCGCTGTTGGTGACCGAGAAAGAACCGCCGATCTTGTTGCCGACGAAACCATGGCGGCCGTCTTCTCCATCGCCCGGGGCAAAGTTCTCCCCATCCAGGACGCAGTTGTCAATGGAGAAATCGTTCACAGCGGCATCGTTTCTCATCACGACAATTGCCTGGTTCGTGGCGTTAGTATCAGCGTCGCCCTTGAGCACCAGGTTCTCCAGCGACAAGCCATCAAGGGCGTTTGTGTCATTATCGAAAAGAAGGCCGCCGGTAATCTCAGGCCGGTTACCAGGATCTATACCGTGGATTGTGAGATTATCTGGTGTATTGTCGTTGAACGTGACCGTTTCGTTGTACGTTCCAGCAGCTACATTGACAGTACTGTTGGAGACGCCATCAATTGCCTCGCCAATGGTGGCAAAAGCATCGAAACCGTAGGCAATTGCCGGTCCGCCCCCATCTGGATCGGCGCCGGGCGCGGAGCCAAGCCAGTCATCATCCACGTAGGTTGTATCCGGCGCGACTTCGACGAGTGCGGTCAACGCCTCGGCATGGGTCTCGACGCTGCCGTCGCTGCCTGGTGTGTCACCCGGATAGAGAAGAAATTGTCCGGATACATCTTGAACACCGCGAATATATGCCGCGCCGCGTGCGATGTCGGTCAGATAAGTTGCACGGCTATAAGCATTCAGGGCCAAGATGGCGAAAGCGGTCGTTTGCGTGTCCGCATTGGCGGGATCTGACGTCAGTGTGGTGCTCCACTTCCAAGCGCCATCAGTTGTGCGCATGGTTAGGAGAATAGCTACCAGATCGGCATTCGAATTGGCGCTGGCGTAAACGCCCGCTGTCGGGTCAAGCTCAACACCTGTCACTGCCGAGGCCCAAACTGCGCCTGCCAGGCCGATGACGTCATAAGTGTTATACGCACTGGTGGTTTCGTTAAGGCCGCGCAGGATCTTGCTCATGAGTGCGTCGCGGCTGGCAGTCTCTCCGGCGACATGCGCGGCGATGGCGGTGGCCGACAAATCCCAGGGCGACAGTTCAACGATGCCCTGAGACGTACGGCCATCCACTACATAGTCGCCAAAGTCGGCCGCGTCCATATCGTTGGCTTCGCCGTAAGTACCTGCCGTCAATTTATCCCAGAAGTTTGTCTGGACGAAACCTGCATAAGCTGTGTCGCCTGTGACTTGGCCCAACTGTTCCAGGAATAGCGGATCGTGGGTGGCGAAGCGAGGGTCGCCGTCGGTGTAAGTGCGCGGATAACTTGTCACTAGGAAGTCGCCATTCTCCCCAGCGCCATCCAGGTAAAGGGTATTGCCCGTGTGTTCGTAAGCTTTGAGCAAACCACGAGCCGAAGGACCTTGAGTGTTAACGGTCACTGTTCCGCCGGGTGTCCATGGAAACCCACCGGAAACGTCCTGCTGACCCAACAACCAATCTGCCGCCGGTACAAAGCCCGAACCGGAGGAGCCAAGTCCATCGACAGCAGAAGGCATAAAGGAGCGCGAAGCCAGTTTGTCTGCCTTCTGCAATGAATCAATGGGAAACGGGGATGCAGGTGTCTTGCCAGTTGTTTGCATAGCCGCGTTGGCCGCTAGTGGTTCCGCAAGAACCAGAGCCAAAGCTAGTGCTATGGCGAATAACGGGCGCAAGCCTTTAAAATATGAAATGCCATTCATTTTTCCTCCAAACTTATACATTTGCGATTTCTCGCATGGAAAACCGCGATAAAGAATTCGCTTTTGCGTCTTCTGGATTGATTCCAAAGAGTGGCAGGAGGACCAGGATTGTCAGGAAATGCAAGGTTCCCTGGACGCGGCGAGTTGAGGTCAATTTTTCATAGGCCCTCCCATTGGCTATTAGGCAAAGAGTTATTGAATCACTTTATTACTCAAATCGTCCCGCAGGCTTCTTCGATGCAAGCCTGTTTTCAACGATAATCTGCGGAACGATGCATAACATCAGTTACTGAAGGACGAGAATTAAATAGCGAATCGACTCGTGGCCGGTATCGCTGTTAGCTTCCCAAAGATCTTCCCTTCTGGTTCTCGTGAATATGCCCAGAAGATTAGGCGACCATATTCAGACCTTGGTTCATTGCTTCCACATTTGTTCTTGGCCGTATTCAATTTTTCCCCGCACCGCTAAAATTTTCCTGAATCGCCGGAACGCGCTCGTCGATCCTTCAATTTACAATTACTTTATCAAAAGTATTATTTAGGAGACTTTGAAATTCATTTAAATATTCTTTGAATTCCCCCATTTCTTATTCGATTTCTCAATCCTTCCCTTATTACAAAAAACAATGTTTTTTCTCCTTGAGCGCAGAAGGGATTATCCTTATCATAGGGGGTTTAGCCATAACTTATCCGGCCCGGCCTGTGAATCAGAGACCCGGACGAATGGTGTCCGGGTCTCTCAATATTATCTTCTTATCTTTGGAGGGTCATCTCCAGTTTCTACGGCAAATTGAAAGTCTTCACAAGGAAGACAGCCATTTGTGCGCGCGTGACTGGCGAATCAGGGCAGTAGACGCCTGCCCCGCATCCGCTGGTGATGCCTTCGCTGGCAAGCTGTTCGATCCAGGCGGCCGCCCAGTAATCCGGCGGAACATCGCTGAACATGGTTCCCGCGGCCGGTGGCGGTGAGTAACTTGCACCGTGTTTGGATTTTAAGAGGAAGACGGCCATTTGCGCCCTGGTAACAGATGCCTCCGGGCAGTAGATGCCAGCGCCGCATCCGCTGGTGACCCCATCCGCTTTGAGTGCCTCGATCCAGTACTGTGCCCAATGTCCGGGAGTATCGGTGAAGGTGATCGGGACGATGGGCGGAATGAAAGAGGAACCGTTCAAGCCTTTCTCGAGGAAGATCGCCATTTGGGCGCGGGTGACGTTATCTTCTGGACAGTACATGAGCGGGGAAGGCGAGCAACCGCCGGTGATCCCGGCGCGGTAAAGGGACTCGATATATGCCCAAGCCCAATAGGAAGCAGGAACATCGCTGAAGGAGGCAGATACGATATCGTATGTCTGTCCGCCAGTGAAGTTGCCATTGCCTATCCCAGATCCGCCAAGCGAGCTGCCTGCGCCATCCGTAATACTGTCATCGTCGAGTATGTCGAGGCGGATGCTTCCAGAACCGGAACCTGTGTCGGCGCTGACCGTGTATATGTTGCCGGAGCCGCTAACAGTCAAGATGGAAGCGCCTGTTACTCCCGTAGCAGTGATGGCGAAATCGGTCGTGTCCACGCCGGTGACCGATTCGGTAAATGTCACAGTAAAGTCCACGCTGGCCGCGCTGGTGGGATTGGGATTCGCCCGGACAATGGAATTTGCCGTGGGCGCCGTGATATCCGCGCAGTTTGCCCACCAGCAGGAGTTGTTGTCAATGAAGTCCATCAGCGCGTCGTATCGATAGGAACTGGTTTGATCCATGTAATCGAGCGCGCCCATACTGCCATAGGAACCGGGCGCGGCGACATTTTTGAAATTGACGAAGAGACCTCCGCCATTTGCGCGCCAGCCATCGAGATATTGGGTGTAGAGCGCGCCCATACGCGGATCATGACTGGCATTATCGAAGAGGGTCCGCACGGCAGGGTCGTTCTGGGTGTCGAACAGGTGATGGCCGCCTTCATACGCGACCACCTCGACGCCGCGCACCGAAGCAATATTTACATGCTGGGTGACGTAATCCAGAGCATTTTGCAACCCGCCGCCTGTGGGACCGCCCGTGAGCACGCCTCCTGTTTGAAGCTCGATGAAGAGTTGATCAAGGCCATTAGGGCTGGATGCCCAGCCTGCGACTTCGGTGTGATAACCGGCGTTGCCGAGATAACCGCCAAAGTACGCGCCGACGGCCACCGCGTCAATGCCATGACCTGAACATGGCGCGCCCTCCGTCCAGAGGGGACAATCGAGGGCCTGCGAAGCCGTCCACGGATTATTGAAATGCGCGCCCATTACACAGACGACGCGGCCGCTTTGCGCGCCCCAGGCATTTTTCCAGATGTCGCACATTTGCGCGGTACGCAGGCCGAACCAGTTGATTTGTTTCGTGAATGCAGACGCTGGAGAGGAGGGCCACATTGCATTTCCCTGCTGTTGAGCGTACATTGCCTCGATTGAAAATGGGTAGTTCGAATTCCAAACTTCATTGGAATATTCAATGTAGACCTTGAGCGATGGATCGAGGGTGTCGCGAGTTAGCGTGGCAAACTGCGTGATGTAATCGTCTGTGGCGGTGTGCGGCATGTTGAACCAGGGTTCCATCTTCATGCGATTCGATAGTTCGATCATGGTTTCGAGCGGAACGCCCTGACCAGCGGTCCAGCGCGCGTCGGTTTGTTTTGGGCGGCTGTCCCAATCGCCCGGCTGGATCGAACCGTCGGTTGCCATCCAGTCCTTGAAGCGGAAGACTTTGTATTTTTGAATCAGGTTCAGGAAGGTGGGATGAAATACCTGGCTCGCGTAGGTGGATTCGTAGCCGGGCATGATGACACGGATGTTGCGGATGTAGTTGCCGGTGTGGTTGGGATCGGTTTCGGTGATCTTTATCCATATTCCGTTTTGCGTCGGTGTGACATTGAGGACATCGCGCCCGGTGGTTGAGAGGGACGCGTCGAACGCCGCGTCGTATCCATATTCAAGGGTGCCTTCGCCGTCATAAAGAAGGATGTATTGACCCGATGGATAATGTCCATTGGTATTGCCGCCAAACATGGTTGTGCCAACTATCCAAAAAATGGGAGCATCTTCCGGGGCGGGCAGGGAGCGCACCCAGCCATCGGGATCGAGGTCTATTTGGTTGGATTCCCCCGTGTCCCAGGCATTGCCCCATGTGCAGTCGGGTTGTGTTGTTTGCGGGGGATTCGGGATAACGTTGCATTGCGAAATCCATGGACGGGAGGATTTGAAGGCGTCCACGAATTCCCACTCGGAAGCCCAATACACCATGAAATCGGAGTTGGTTCCGAGAGGGGAAGTGTTATTGGGGGGCGTTGCCGCTTGCGAAATGGACGCGCCGGGAAATGCAAAAACGAGGCCAGGTAAGATGGCAAGGCTGATCGCGCGGAGATGGAATTTCACAATGTCCTCTTTATTTGGACTTTGCCCATTTTACAATGAGTAGCAGGCTGAATCCAGTAGGGAAAACAGGGCAGCCTGCGGAATTAGGAACAGGTCGGGGTCTTGGGGCGACCTGCAGTAATTGGAACAGCTCCATAAGTGGTGACGCACAGC
>JACRLC010000019.1 GCA_016235425.1 Chloroflexota bacterium
CGGAGTGAGCAACATGATCTTGGCTTGTCGATTGACCACCACGTTGTTCTTGACACAATGGCGTTTTTTCTTGCCACTGTAGAAAGTGGCTTGGATTTCCTGGTTTTTGGGTCTCTGAATGGGTCGTTCTGTGCCGTCGTGGAAGAAAAGTTGCCCTTTTTCAGGCGACAGATGCAAATCTTGGGCGTGGCGGGCAGGTTTCTCTCCAACCAGCGCCAAGGCTTGGTTCAAACAAGGATGAAGAACGTGGATCCATTTGTTGGCTACCGGTTGAGGCATCTCGTAGACTTCTCCAAAAATATCCTGGGTTGTCGCTTTGCGCAGGTACATCAGGATAAATACAAGCTTGTCTTCTATTGTTGGCAAAGGACTGTTGCAATAATCCACGTAGCAACGCTTCTGACGTTTTTTCCCTTCCAACGTGTAGATTTCCATCCGTTTCAGAAAACTGGCCTGAAAGGCAGGTAACAACGCATGGAATTCTTCCAGTGTATATCCAGTCAACGCATGAAACTGCTTCCGTTTCTCGGAAAGTTTGGCATAATTGCACATCGAGGGGTTCCTTCCTTAGTCTGGTGATGCAGCTTTGGAAGGATACCCCTCACTTTCTGTCTTTTCAAATTAAATCGTGATAACGTCTATTATATATCTAAATATCCGACTGTCATCTTTCCATGTCTCCCACTTCCATTTTCAGCCCTGGGACAAGAACGTTGGGTAGCAGAAACACCAGATCAGATGAAAACATAGGTTGTGGAATGAATGAGGTACACGGTACGGAGGTCACTTGTTACACTTCAGTCTGCTTACATTATGGCGCGAAGTATGGTAATTTCAACCTTACAAACACGTTTCAGGAACAATACTGTTTTAAGAACGTATTGGAAAAGCGATCCCAGCCCGGCCTTGCGCGATTGGTTTGCCAACAAAATTAGCAGGCCATTTGCCGCAGATGGGTCTTGTCCCTAAACCTTTAGGTTGCCGGCACCACAACGTTAGCGTAACCTGGCACGCGGCGATAGGGAGCGGGTAATGGGAGCTCCTATCGGTCAAAAATGATTGATGCCGCGCTGATCGCAGGGGTGGACGTTGTCTACGTTATGGCATCGAACCATCTGGAAGCATTGCGATATGAGTTTCCGTCGCAGGCGGAAAAAATCCACCTCATCAGTTCCCTGAATAATCGTGCATATGACATACCGGATCCGGCGGGAGACCTCGAAGCCTGTTTGGTGCTGGCCCGCGGGTTCGTTAAGATCTTTGATGATGCCTTGCCCGTCCTTACGAAATATCTTGAGACGATAATACCAAGTATAAGGGACGAATTCAGCTGATGTTCTCATCAGGGCAACATTTGCATTGATAATCACCCAGACAGCCAACGCTGTTTAACTCAACTATGTGTATTTCAGTTTAAGGTTCAATTTCGTCTCGCATCTTTCAGCCAGGCGGTTTCGTCAACCATCCGAAGATACGGCGGCACCGGCCTTGGGCTTGCCATCAGCAGACTGGCTTTCCGCGCGTAGAACCTGCTGACCTTTTCACGGCTAAAAAACCTGCACTCAAAAATCAGCTTCAGATGCCACGCATTGTCTCGTATAGTGGTTTCAAGCGGTTGTACATTTTCTTATACACGCCATAATACAACTCATCGTAGCGCGCATGTGTCTTCATATCAGGCTCAAAGGTGTCGCGGACGCGCGTCATCTCGCGGATGGCGGCGGGAAAATTCTTGTGGATGCCTGAGCCGATAGCCGCGTCGATGGCGGCACCGAGGCCGGAGGCTTCATAAACATGCGGACGCGAGGCGGGCAGGCCAAAGACATCCGCGGTCAATTGCAGGGCCGCGTCGGATTGACTGCCTCCACCCGCGACGCGCAATTCGGTGATGGGAACGCCGCTTCGTTTTGCAGTGCGCTCCGCGCCTTCGCGCAACGCATACGCGAGACCTTCGAGAATGGCGCGGTAGAGATGAGCGCGCGTATGTGCGTCACTGAATCCAATCACTGCGCCGCGCGCTTCGGGACCCGGGAAACGCAACCCAGGCGACCAGTACGGTTGCAGTACCAATCCATCAGAGCCAGGCGAGACGGAGCGAATCAAATCGTCGAAAAGTGTTTCGGCTTCAATGCCTTGTTCATCGGCGAGCTTTTGTTCGCGCAGGCCGAATTGATGTTTGAACCAGGTCACCATCCAATAGCCGCGCTGGATTTGAATCTCAAAACTATATTGACCAGGCACAGCCGCGGGATACGGCGGGAGCAACGGAATCACTTCGATGTATTTTTTGTGCGTCGTGTTGATCGTGGCGGTTGTGCCATAACTCAAACAACCAATGTGCGGTTCGAGACAACCCGCACCAAGGACTTCCGTTGCTTTGTCTGCGGCGGCGGCGATGAGCGGGAGTCCCTGCGGGATGCCAGTGGCAGAGGATGCTTCAGCGGAGATCAAGCCCAAAGGCGACGCGGCAGGCACGAGGTCCGGTAAGAGGCGTTTGTCCATCGGAACAGCCTGCCATTTCCAATCCCATGACTTGGCCCACGTCTGCGCTTTGTAATCGAAGGGGACGTATCCAACCTGACAAGCGGCGGAATCCACGAACTGGCCGACGAGGCGATAGGTGAGGTAGCCCGAAAGAAAAAGATACTTGTGCGTTTCATTCCAGACTTTGGGCTGGCGCGCGCGAATCCAGTTTGCCTCCGCTTCGGCCTGAAGATACGCCACCGTTTCAGACGCGCCCGCGGCCGCGAAGGCCGCGCCCCACAACCCGCCGACAGGCTTTAGTCCCTCGGTGCGACGCTGGTCGAGCCAGACGATGGCGGGACGAAGCGGCTTGCCATTTTTATCCACGTTGATAAGGGTACTGCGCTGCGTGGTGAGCGCGACTGCGGCGATGGATGATTTATCCACGCCCTGCGCCCACAATCCCTGGCAGGCTTCACAGACCGCGCGCCAGAAGACTTCGGGGTCTTGCTCGGCGAGGCCTGGCGCGGTGGAGAAATACGGCTCGATGGGGACGCGTTGTTTGGCGAGGAGATTCCCGCGCGGGTCGAACACGAGGGCGCGGACGGATTGTGTGCCGTTGTCTATGGCGAGAAGGTTTTCGGGCATATTCAGGCTCCTACTCCCTCATCCCTGGCCCTTCCCCCGAAGGGGGAAGGGAGTCCCCTCTCCCTTCGGGAGAGGGTTAGGGTGAGGGCGATTCTTCGGTTGATTAACTCAGGCGGTAAGATGCATTCCACAATTCAGCGTAATCGCTTGCTTCTTTTTCCCAGCGCGTGTCGTCCCATCCAAGTTCAGGTTGAATGATGGTGCGGATGCGCGGGAGCAAATCCATGCCGCCGTTGGGCGCGAGCAGACCAAGTCTCACGCGGCGGAGGAGCAAGTCATCAAGATGGATGACACCTTCGGCGCGGGCGGCCTGCCTCAACTCGGAGAAAATGTAAGGGGTAGTGGAGACAGGCTCGAGGTCCGAAGGTGACGCGGTGTTGAATAGTTGAGCGGATTGAGTCCCGTAGCGCGCGAGCAGCCGCAGTCGTTGTGTGGGCGCAAACGTTGAATCTGCAAACAGGGATTCAACTTCGGGCGGGAATGAATCGAGCACAGGCGTATCGGGATCGAAGGGAATGTGGCCAAGATATTTGCGGAGGGCTTTGAGCGCGTCGCGTGCCATGATGCGGAAGGTGGTCAGTTTGCCGCCGCTGACGGTGAGCAGACCGTTCTCATCCCAGATGGCATGTTCGCGCGATTCCTTCGATGGATCCGCTTTGCCCGTGTTAATAACGGGACGCAAGCCCGAATAGGTTGACATCACATCGCTGAAAGTCAATTCCTGTTCAGGAAAAACAAATCGAAGAGCTTCAAGCAAATACTCTGCTTCGGATGAACTGATGGAAGGATCGGTTTGCAGATTCGGTCCGTGATCCACATCGGTGGTGCCGAAGATGATTGCGCCCTCCCAGGGAATTGCCATCACGGGACGCCCATCGCGCGGGTGCATAAATGAAACCGCGCGCGTCAGCGGAAGACGATTGGACGGCAAAACCAGATGACTTCCGCGCAAAGGACGCAAGCGCGGCTTTTGCTGCTCCCTTCGACTGCGCTCACCTGTGCCTGCGGCACTGGCGCAGGCAGGGAAGATTTGGCCGCGCAATTCATCCGCCCACGCGCCCGTGGCATTGATGATAACTCTCGCGAAGACTTCCATCTGACGTTCCGATTCACCGGAAATATCGCGCAGAACCACACCACAGACTTGTCCGTTTTGAGTTCGCAAAAGCGAATCGACGCGGGCATAATTCAATGCCAGCCCGCCATCTGAAACTGATTCTCGAAGCAGCCGCAGAACCAAACGCGCATCATCGGTATTCGCGTCGAAATAACGATAGCCGCCGCGCAATGCGGGTGTCGTCAACGGCGGGCACAGTTCGCGCATGTCGTCCACATCATACGAACGGTGCGACCATTGTCCCGCCATGATGTCGTAAATCGTCAACCCCGCGCCGAAGACCCAGCCCGGCATGTGGTCCCCTTGCAGGCATGGATACAAAAAGCCGAGTCGGTTGACGAGTCCGCGGCCCTGCTTCAACAAATATTCGCGCTCGCGCACTGATTCAAGCGTGATCCTAAATTGGGCGTTTTTTAGATAGCGCAACCCGCCATGCACCAGTTTGGATGAGCGGCTAGACGTGCCAGAAGCAAAGTCATCCGCCTCAACCAACAAGGCGCGCAATTTGGCACGCGCGGCCTGACGCAAAATCCCCGCGCCCGTAATGCCGCCGCCGATGATGATCAAATCCCATTGCTGGTTGAGTTCGGCCCAAACCTTATCGCGCCAACCGCGAGTCCATTCCATACGATTCTCCATCTTCAATCTTTCACCACGGAGACATTGGGTCACGGAGAAGATTTACCGCGAAGCACGCAAAGAGCGCGAAGGTTTTTTAAGAGTTTTTTCTTTGCGAACTTAGCGCTCTTCGCGGTTCAAAAAAAAGAATCCCCGTGTCTCAGTGGTTTTATTCACTCAGCAGCTTCCCATAGTTCATCATTCCATCGGGATCGAATGATTTGACCACCGCGCGAATTGCATCCATGCCAAGCGCGCCTTTTTCAGCGGGGAGATACGGCGCGTGATCCATGCCGACGCCGTGTTGGTGGGAAATCGTCCCGCCGTATTTTTGCAGCGTCAGGCTGGCGTCATGTTTCATGTCGTGCCAGCGTGAGAGCAATTCATCGGGGTCAGCCGTTCGACGGAACAGGAACGTCGTGTACACGCTTGCGCCATCGCGATACACGTGTGAAAGATGCGAGAAGGCCAGCACCCGCTCATCGTGTTTCGACATCGCGTCCACGATGGACTGCGGAATTGCCCGCGACGCCTCGCGCACCTGCGACCACGGCAACGCGGTTTCCAGCGTATCAATCGCCGCGCCGCGTTCCCAAAGTGTGTTCCGCAAATACGGCGAAAGGAAACGATTCTTCTCCCATGTATGCCCAACCACCGTCCCGACAAAAAGCCCGCCAAATTTGCGGCACAGCGCGGCCGCTTCACGCCGCGTGCGCTTGAACAAACGCGTCGAACCGGTCACCGCAAATATGAGCAGGCAACGCGTATCGCCGTAGCCAATCGTCCGCAGGCCGCGGTCCGCAAGCCCCACCCAACTCTTGCCAGAGAGAACCAGCGTCGTCTCCGTCTCGAGCGGATTGCTCAACCGTAACATTGAAACAGGGGATTCATTTTGGACGATTTCCCGCACCGCGTCACTTCCCTGCTCCCAGGATGGGAAGAACACCCCGAAGAATGCCTCCGCCTCAGGCACGCTTCGCACCCGGACTTTGGCCTGCGTGATGACCCCAAGCCTTCCCTCCGACCCAAGCAGAAACTCACGCACATCCGGCCCCGCGGCCGAAGCAGGGACAGGTTTCATCTCAAGCCGCCCGCGCGGCGTTTCCACACTGCCGCCTGCAAAGAGTTGCTCGATTCGTCCATAGTGATAGGATTGCTGCCCGCTTGAACGCGTGGCAATCCAGCCGCCCAGGGTCGAATACTCAAACGATTGCGGGAAATGACCGAGCGTGTACCCGCGCGCTTTCAATTGTTCCTCGAGGTGAGGTCCAGCCACGCCCGCTTGAAACGTCGCAAGCCGACTCGTCTCATCGAGGTCAAGAAGACGCGTCATTTTTTCGAGCGAGAGCGTCAACACAGGCGCGTCCGATTGCAACGGGGTGATGTGACCGACCACACTTGTCCCGCCGCCGTATGGGATGACGCGCGCTCCTGCGTCACGCGCGTACTTCAACAGGCCGCGCACATCTTCATCGGTTTCAGGAAATGCCACGCCATCAGGAAATGTATTTGCGCGCCCGTATCGCATGTCCACCCAATCGTGCATGGACTGCCCGCGCGCGTGAGTTAGGCGCGTCTCGGCGGACACATCCACCAGCGGGTGCGCGGGGAGGCGGGATTCGGTCACAGCAGCGAGCAAAGTCTCTTTGGCGGCATCAGGATTCGGGTCGAGTTGACCGAGGCGTTTGGTCAAATAATCAAGAGCGGAAGGCGGCACGGGGTAATCCGTGTCCACATTTCCCCACCCATTCCAGCGTTTCATGCTGACTCCTAATTCCATGTCATTGCTTCGGGTGAAAGAGCATCGCCCTCGCAATGACGGGTTAAGATGATTTTTTCCAAAGCGCAAGACTCTCTTCCATCACATCGCGCGTCAGTGTTTCGGCTTTGAGATACGCGCCTTTTTTTGCGCAGTTCAACAACTCGGCATAATAAACGTGTGAGCGTTTTCGATTTTCAGCAGGGACAAAATAGCGCTCGCCCATGACTTGATATAAATTTTGAAAACTGTTGAGCAACAGACGAAAGATGGGATTGGCTGCACGTTGCGTGAGCAGGTGATGCAAGTCCCAATCTGCGCGGGCAAATGCGGCAGGAGTCTCTTCGATGTCCGCGTATTTGGTGAGGAGCGCGGCAATTTCAGAGGAAGCCTGCTCCATCGCCTGACGCGTGTAGGCGGGCGCGAGCAGGACGCGTATCTCCAGCAAATGCGTCACAAAATCCGGCGATTGCTGCGAGGGCATTTGCGCCAGCACGGATAGCACGCCCATGCTGCCCTCCTGCCAGTAATCACAGACGCGCGTGGGCTTGCCATGTTGAATATCGAGCCAGCCGTCGCGGGCGAGCCGCTGCAAGGCTTCGCGCAGGGTTGGGCGGGTAACACCGATTTGCGCGGCCAGGTCACGCTCGCCGGGCAGGTAACTATTCACAGCGAAATGCCCGCTCAAGATCGCATCGAGCAAACGCTGCTCGGCAATCTCGGCGGGCTTTTGGATGGGCTTCCATCTATTCATGTTGCTCCTAACTGGTAAGTGGTCTGACCAGTTTGATTATACAACTCCGTCCCCCGCGAGTCAACTGTGGGGATCAACCCCGCGCGGTATATAGCAATCCAACAGACAAGGATGAGATTCGGTCACAGCGGAGAGAACGGCCTCTTTGGCGGCATCAGGTTGAGGGTCCGAATGACCGAGGCGTTTTGTCGGTCGTAAATCGAAAAGTCAAAAGACACTTGTATATCGCCTGTACATGCCTATAATGAGATTGTAGTGTTGCACATCATTTTTGAATAGCCGACCCAGACAAATTCGATGCGGGGGAGATTCTGCAAAAACGTTGTTTGCGGGGGTGGCGGGGCAAAGCGGCAGTCTCTTCTCCAACCGTCTGTGCGTTGCGGGTCGGCGAAGGAGAGGGCACAATGAATGTCGAAGAGCTATTGGCGAAAGCAAAAAAGCCTTCAGCCGACGCGATGACGTTGCATCCGTTCTATCGGGGGAAAGTGGAGACAGCGCTAAAATGTACGGTGCGTTCCTTCAATGACTTTGCCATCTGGTACACCCCCGGCGTTGCCGCGCCCTGCAAGGCGATTCAGGCCGACCCGGAATTGGTGTACGAATACACCAACAAATGGAATACCGTCATTGTGGTCAGCGATGGAACGCGTGTGCTCGGGCTTGGGGATATTGGTCCGAAAGCCGGACTGCCGGTCATGGAGGGCAAGGCACTGCTCTACAAGTATCTCGGCGGTGTGGATGGCATCGCCATCATGCTCAATACGAAAGACCCTGATGCGATCATCAACACAGTGCTGATGCTTCAACCGGGATTTGGAGGAGTCAACCTGGAGGACATCTCCCAGCCGAAATGCTTCTACATCCTTGACACATTGCGCGAGAAAGCGGAAATTCCGGTCTGGCACGACGATCAGCAGGGTACCGCGACTGTGACATTGGCCGGGCTGATGAACGCGCTCAAAGTGGTTGGCAAGAAAAAGGAGGATGTGAAGGTTGCCTTCATCGGCTGTGGCGCGTCGAATGTTGCCATCTCACGCCTGGTCTTTGGCTGGGGGGTAAATCCCGCCAACTGTTGCATGGTGGACACCAAAGGTATCCTCGGCAAGCACCGCAACGACATCGAAATACGCAAAGCCGAATTCAAGGATAAGTGGAAACTGTGTAACATCACCAACGCTGAAGGCCGCGAAGGTAACATCCCCGATGCGATGAGGGGCGCGGACGTCACGATTGCCTTGTCCAAGTCCGGGCCGGGTGTGCTTCTGCCGGAATGGGTCAGGAGCATGGCAAAGGATGCGATTCTCTTCGCCTGCGCAAATCCGGTGCCGGAGATCTGGCCGTGGGAGGCGAAGGAAGCGGGCGCAGTCGTTGTGGCGACCGGGCGCTCAGATTTCCCGAATCAAGTCAATAATTCGCTGGGTTTCCCCGGAATATTCCGCGGGACTCTCGATGTGCGCGCCCGCACGATCACCGATGAAATGTGTTATGCCGCGGCGGATGCGCTTGCGAACCATGTTGGCAGTTACCTGTCACAGGATCATATTTTACCCAACATGGATGACTGGGAAGTCTTCCCGCGCGAGGCGGCTGCGGTGGCCATGAAAGCCCAGGAACAGGGACTGGCGCGCATCGAGACAACCTACGAGCAGGAATTCGAGAATGCCAAGCGCATCATCAAGCGTTCGCGTGACTTGACCCAGATGATGATGGATAAAGGCTTCATCCCCGAAGCGCCGCCAGATGAAGATGAGCATCCCATTGATGCTGAAACGCTTGAATCTGCTTTCTAGCATGGAGAGGAGATGATTTATGTACGACCTGATTGTCATTGGCGGTGGCCCCGCAGGACTCACGGCGACCATCTATGCCATTCGCAAGCGCTTGAACGTTCTGCTTCTCACCAAGGATCTTGGCGGCAAAACAAACTTCCACCTGGCATTGCCTTGGATCGAGGATTACCAGGTCATTCGCGGGCTGGAGATCGTCAACAAGTTCCGTAACGAGCTTGAATATCTGGAGTTCGCACGCTTCAACGACTCTGCGGAAAAAATTGACAAAAAGAACGACCACTTTCACGTTTCCACCAAAGGCGGAACAACCCTGGAGGCAAAGTCCATTATCGTCGCCACCGGCGCACGTCAGGCGCGCATGAACGTGCCCGGTGAAAAAGAATTCACCATGAAGGGACTGTGCTATTCCGCCCTGAGCTATGCGCCATTATTCATTGACAAGACCGTCATTGTCATTGGCGACGATGACCTGGCCCTGCGTTCAACCGGCGAATTGGCGACCGTTGCCAGGCACGTCTATCTCGTCTGCGCAGGCAATCAAGTGTTTGATTCCCCGTTGTGGATGAAGTTGCAGACCGCCATGAACGTCACCATATTGAATGGACATCAAGTGGTCGAAGTCAAAGGCGACAAATTTGCCCGCACCCTGGTAACCAAAGACCCATCTGGCAGGATCGCTGAATATGAAGCGGACGGCATGTTTGTGGAGAAAGCGCTCAGGCCTCGCTCCGAAATGGTCAAAGACCTCGTCGAACTGGATGAACGCGGGCGCATCATCGTGGATTGCGCCAATTGCACGAACGTGCCCGGTCTGTTTGCCGCTGGTGACGTGACCAACAGTTATGCCGAACAGGTATTGATCGCCGTCGGTGAAGGCGCAAAGGCGGCCCTGAGCGCGTATGAATACCTGTTACCGATGCTGGCATTAACCCCGGTCACTTGAGCGGTTGTCGTCATGGATTACTTTGAAGTCACCAACGAACGGCATTCCACACGCGCTTACAAGAATCAGTCTGTTGAACCGGAAAAGTTGCAGAAAATTCTGGAGGCCGCCAACCGGGCGCCCTCGGCGGGAAATTTACAGGCCTACGAAATTTATTTGGTGACTGACGCGAAGCACAAAATCGCGCTGGTTGAGTCCGCCTACGATCAGGAATTTCTGGCTCAGGCTCCCATTGTCCTTGTGTTCTGCGCGCACGCGGCGAGGTCGGTGGGTAAGTATGGGAAACGCGGGGCAGACCTGTACTGTGTTCAGGATGCAACCATCGCCTGCACTTTCGCCATGCTCGCCGCCACTGCGCTCGGATTGTCAACGGTCTGGGTGGGCGCATTCGATGAAGACGAGGTTCGACGGGTGATTGGCGCGTCACAGGCACATCGCCCGGTGGCGATGCTTCCGATTGGCTACGCGGCTGAGGCCGCGCATCTCAAGCCAAGGCGGAGGTTGAATGATCTCGTTCATCAGGTTCAATCATGAAGATGGAGGAAATATGTCCGACGCTATCCTGACAACGGAGCAACGCAGTCTACGAGATGAAGCACGCACTTTCGCACGGGAGGAAGTGCCGCGCCAGTTATTGCTCGACATGGATGCGGAGAAAGTGCATTATCCGCGTGAGTACATTCAGAAGCTCGCCGCGCGCCATTTGCTCGGACTGCGTTTCCCACAGGAGTGGGGCGGACGCGGATTGGAATGGTCGCATGAAGTTCTGGCATTGGAAGAGATCGGTGTGCTGGGCGCCAGCCTTGCCTGCCTGTTTTCCCTGCCGTCCATTGTGGGCGAGGCAATTAACGTTTTCTGTTCGCGTGAACAGAAGGAAAAATACCTCAAGCCTGTGCTCGAAGGCAGGATGACTGTCGCCGAAGCGCTGACCGAACCGCGCGGCGGCTCGGACTTTTTCGGCGCAACCGCAACCGCAAGGCGCGAAGGCGATTTCTACATCCTGAACGGGCAGAAGCGATTCATCGTCGGCGCGGAGGGCGCGGACCTGTTCATGGTGTACGCGCGCACCAACCCGGACGCGGCGAGTCATAAGGCCATCAGCGCGTTGCTGGTCGAGCGCAGCGAGGGTGTGGAAGTGCAACATGTCTATGGCTTGCTGGGTACCCGCGGGGGCGGGACGGGGCGGGTCTATTTTCGGGATGTGCGCGTGCCTGTCGGGAATCTGATCGGGCAGGAACACAACGCGTACGAAATCTTCAACCAGATGATGATCCCCGAACGGATGACCAGCGCGGCCGGCGCGCTCGGCCTCGCCCGCGCCGCGCTGGAGATCGCCGCGCGCTACGCTGACCGGCGCAAAGCCTTCGGGCAGAAAATCCGCGAGTTTGAGGGTGTCAATTTCAAGGTCGCTGAAAGCCTGACGCGGCTGGATGCGGCGCGTGCTCTCGTGCATGAAACCGCGCGCATCATTGATTCTGTCGGCAACTCGAGTTATGTGCGGCGGATGGTGTCCGAATCGAAAAAGTTTGCCACCGATACCGCCTGGGCCGTGGTCAACGATGCCATGCAGATCATGGGCGGGATTGGTTACACAAATGTTTATCCAATCGAGCGTCTTCTGCGCGATGCGCGTTTGATGATCATCTGGACGGGCACGAACGAGATCATGAACCTGGTCATCCAGCACGAGTATTACAGGGAACTGCTTGCAGTCACACCATCGGCTCGAGATGTCGAGGCTGATGCGCCCAGTGCAGATGTTGAAGGCGAAAAGGTGTATGAGTAAGGCAATGAGAGTCGGTGCTAGTGGTTTACAGGACTGCCTTTGTGAACGGGAAGAGTCTTACTCATGAGTGAGCTGTCTATTACCCACAAGTTGGGTAAAGGTGAGGTAGACTATGGAGAAAGCACAAAGACAGGAGCAATCTGAACATTGACAAGCAAGAAGAAAAGCGGCGATATTTCATGGACGGTGGAAGAATTTTCAAAAGTCA
>JACRLC010000052.1 GCA_016235425.1 Chloroflexota bacterium
AGGTTGTCGGAGAGCCGGATGAGGGAAAACCTCATGTCCGGTTCGATGTGGCAGGGGATGGAAACCAGGATTTATATCCCAGGCGCCATCCCTTGACCCTACCACTGGTCCCTTCGACAGGCTCAGGGACCGCAGGTGGGATTCGCCGCCATTTTCGAGCAGTTTCCTCGCTTCGGGTTTTTCCTGCTCCCAAACACTGTCCACGCCCGCCCCCACCGCCATTACCCCAGCAAACTACGCCGGGGCTTACGCAAACCATTGGGCGGCTATATACTGACCTTTGTGAAAATAATCCCGAAATTGCAACTTCTATGAAAAATCGTATACTTAAACTATCCGGGGATATCTCGATTATAGGTTGTCACTTCTTATAGGTATTCCGTCTGGCATGAATCGAATAGTTTATCCTATGAACAGGTAACTTGCTAATTGACAAGGATGTTATTGGCAAATCAAACGATTGATAGTCGCACACTACGGGGATATCAAGATAGTAGAATGAGCATACTAGACGGCGCATAATTACGGTGTTAACCAAAATTGACCTGCCCCTTTCTCTCTAAGGAGGATGATATGGAGCAACGAGTTCCTACCGCATTGAGGGATAGACTTCGCGGCATGTTGATTCAACCCAATCAAACAATGGCTACTGTGGCGCCCAATCTGACCGAAGGCGCGCTAATCGTGGTGGGGCTTATTGTGATAGCCGGGATCCGGGTAGCGCTGGAAGTTGCTTACGCGGCAAAAGGAAATACTGTTGGTTTCGCTATTGGTGGCGCTGGGATTGGTATCAGCATGGCTTGGGTAAGCCTGACGCTTCTCCTTCGCCTTATCGCCCGCGCATTGGGTGGCACTGGCAACTATCGCAACTTGCTGGCCTTAATGGGATATGCCTCTATCCCGATGATCCTGACCACATGGGTTTCCATCGTTATCTTTATCGTCTCGCCAGTGCTATTGCCTAACCTGGGTGGCACCGGGTGGAGTCCACTGCACACTCTCATTGGGTGGATCGGCATGGCCTGGGGCTGGCCAGGGGTGCTGAGTTATTACGCCTTACGGCATAGCCAGCGGTTGTCCGCCGGCAGGGCTGGGAGCATTGTCGCGGTAGTCCACATTTTGATGCTGCTCGGATGGTTCCTGCCTGTGCTCGTGCCAGGCTGGTTTGGATAATCTTAGAGGTACCTCCATGAATAAAAATAACCTGGGCATAGTAATCTTCCTGCTTGGCATTTTCTTTTTGTTTATGCATACAACCTTACCATTCTTATGGTTATTGACAGGAATTGCTTATCCCTACCCACTATCTTCAAATCAAGGCGTCTTGTTCTATCTTCAAGGTTTTTCACCTCCGATTGGGGCAGTACTTCTTGTTGTGGGTAGTTTGATTTACAGCGAAGGAAAGGAGATTTCCAGAAAATGAATTTCCCGAGCACTCATCCTTATTGGACATGGATGTACTTCGGCGTTTTCGGAACCGCTGGGACGGTATTGTTTATCCTAACCATGTGGACTGTTGCTAAACTTCGAAAAAAATCAGATCAAAAGCTTCGGCTTGCATTACGGCTAAATTTGCTGGGGTATATGTTTTTGTTTATTGCTTCCTGGTTCGCATGTGGAATTGGAGGGCCGCCCGGGAACTTGCTGAGTGCGGATTCGGTAGTCCACAATAATTTAGCCGCTCTTGGAGCCGCTACAATGGCAATGTTTTTTTCTGTGCCGGGTTGGTGTTTTGTGTTTCTTGGTTACCGTTTAATGTTGAAAACAATTCTACTTGACACCAATTTAGAAGATGCACTGAGGCAGAATGAAACCAATAATTCCGGCTAATGCCACTGAGCAACAAATTCGCAATTTGCGGGCTGTCAGAATAAAAATGCAACAGCCATTCAAATACGAATGAGACGAAATCGGAACACTGATCAGCCAATAAAAATACGGAGGCTAAAAATGCCGAATATTGTCGAAGCGAATAAACTGGTCAAGCAATACCCAGGCAGCCCGGAGCCAGCGGTGCGCGGGGTGAGTTTTGCCATCCAGCAGGGCGAGATATTCGGATTTCTAGGCCCGAATGGCGCTGGCAAGACCACCACGATCTCGATGCTGTCGTGCCTGCTAAAGCCGACCGAGGGCAGCGCAACGGTGACCGGGTTCGACTTGATCCGTCAGTCGGCAGAGGTGAAACGGCGAATTGGGTTGGTGCCTCAGGACCTGGCACTGTACCCGACGCTATCGGCGCGCGACAATTTGTCCTTCTTTGGCCGTATCTACAGCCTCAAGGGCTCCGACCTGCGTCAGCGCGTTGACGATGCCTTGAAGATGGTCGGCCTGTTTGATCGGGCTGGCGACGCCGTCGAGACGTTTTCAGGCGGGATGAAACGCCGGGTCAATATCGCGGCCGGACTGCTGCATAAGCCCGAGGTGCTGTTTCTCGACGAACCAACAGTCGGCGTTGATCCGCAGTCGCGTAATTTCATCTTTGAAAACGTCGAGTCGCTCAACCGGGATGGGTTGACGGTACTGTATACCACGCACTACATGGAAGAAGCCCAGCGGTTATGCGACCGCGTGGCGATCATTGACCAGGGTCAGATCATCGCACTGGATACACCAAAGGCGCTGATTGATTCGCTTGGCGGCGGCATCATCCACCTGGGTGTGCCGCCTGAGATACCCGAATCGCTCATCGCAGAAGTTGAGCGCCTGCCCGGCGTGCAGAGTGTGGCACACACGGACGGTAAATTGGAAATTACCGCACAACACGCGCAGCACGCACTGATCAGCGTGATCAAAGTTTTCAATGAAGCCGACGTATCCATCACCTCGCTCGAGATCCTGGAACCGAACCTCGAAACGGTGTTCCTGCACCTGACCGGCAAGCGGCTGCGAAATTAGTTTGTAACAAGCCTTCTCGCCAACTTCCCGGAGGATTGACATGATTGGACAAATTCTCGCGACCACCTGGAAAGACCTCAAAATTCTGCTGAAAGACTTTGGCGGTCTGGCCACGCTGTTCCTGATGCCGACGATGTTCATCTTCGTCATGACGCTGGCGCTGGGCGGCTTATTCAACCGCGGCGGCGACAACCCCATCGAAATCCTGGTTGTCAACAACGACACAGGCGCGATTGGGTCTCAGATCGTCGAAGAGCTTCGGGCAACCGAGGGCTTCACCGTCGAGACCGAGTGGGACGGCGAAACGTTGACGCGTGCCAAAGCCGAGGCGTTGATCGTTGATGAGAAGCGCAGCATCGCCGTGATCATCCCGGCCAATTTCAGCGACACGATCGAGCGCAGCGTGTTCGACACCCCGACCGACGAAACGCCGCAGAAGGCCCGGATTGACCTGGTCGTCGATCCGACTTTATCGTCGCAGATCGTCGGCCCGGTCAAAGGTACCCTGAAAGGGTTGGGTCAGCAGGCCTTGATGACAGGCGTCGCCCCGCGCGGCATTGACCTGTTCCTCGATCAAATTGACCAGTCATCTGACTCGCCAATGTCAACTGAGGCTCGAGAGTCACTGCGCGAAAAGGCGGTTCGGAGCACTGCCGGGGGCGGGGACACGAGCTCAGTGCTTGAGGTTGTCCAGATGCAACCGGCAGGCATGGAGATCGAGAAATTGCCCAACTCCGTCCAACAATATGTTCCCGGTTGGACGTTGTTCGGTGTATTCTTCATCGCCCAGACGCTGGCCACCAGCCTGCTGGAAGAGAAGAAGGTCGGCACTTTTCGCCGGTTGCTCGTAGCGCCCATGTCGCGCGCCGCGCTCTTATTGGGCAAACTGACGCCATTCTTGATCGTCAACCTGATACAGATCGTGCTGATGTTCGCGGTCGGTGTTTTCATCATGCCGCTCGTTGGCGCGCCCAAACTCGAATTAGGCCAACATCCCGAAGCGCTGATCCTGATCTCGCTAGCCGCCTCACTGGCCGCCACAGGGTTGGGACTGTTGATCGCGGCGCTCACCAAAACCGCAGAGCAGATTAGCGGCCTCGGCACACTGCTGGTGGTCACGATGGCGGCTCTGGGCGGCGTGATGGTGCCGCGCTACATCATGCCCGATTTCATGCGAACCATCGGCCTGATCTCGCCGCACGCCTGGGCCTTGACCGCGTATCAAGATGTGCTGGTGCGCGGCTATGATGTGGCACACATCCTGCCCGAGGTTGCCGCGCTAATGGGCTTTGCCGTGGTGTTCTTCGGGGTGGCCTTGTGGCGCTTTAAGTGGGACTAGATTTGACCGGGACTTACGCAAACCTTTATCCAAAAGACTACTTCACAACCGCAACCCCTTTTACCACTCTCTCCTCCCTCTTCACCCACGACAATCTCTCCACATCGCGCCGCGCCTGCCCCCCCAACGCAACCCTGCGCGGTTCATCCCCAAGCAACCCCTCAATCTCCAATCTCCAATCTCGAATTACCAATTCCCAATTACCCGAATCGCCCCCAGGGAGGCAAAACACCGCGTTCCCATCATTCAACACTTCACGTATCGAAGGCAAATCCGCGCTGACAATCGCGCGGCCTGCCGCCATGTACTCGAACATCTTCATCGGGTTGATGACTTCGGCGATGTCCTGCCCACTGCTGGCGGAAATGGAGCGGCTGTAGGGCATGAGCAAAACGTCCGAGGCGGCCTGGTAAAGCGGGATAATTTTATGCTCCACGAAGCCCGTCATCGTCACGTTCGTCAGCGCGGCCCCACGCAGTTTGCCGCGCCAAAAATCCACCAGTTCAGGCGTGCCGCCCACCCACAAAAAATTCACTTGTTGCATTTGCTTTGCGAGTTCAAACAACAAGTCTGCGCCGCGGCCGGGGTAGATGTGACCCGTGAATCCAACCGTCAAACCATCGGTCAGATTTAATTGACGACGCGCCTCCTGTGGATTTGGCAAGCCTTGATATTTTTCCAATTCGACGCCATTCGGCGCGACAAGCAACGCTTCATCCGGGAACCTAAGCTGGGTCGAGCGTTCTAAAGCATTTCTCAACGCTGACGTAGTGACCGTCATCACCTTTTGGCCGCGCGCTTTCCAAAATTGACTCAGCCACCACGCGCCCATGCGCCCGGCCACGTCCGCGTGCATTTCGAGGACGACGGGATAACCTGCCCATAATCCAAGCACAGCAGATTGAGGAAGCCAGGTGTAAATTAAATCCGCGTTGAAATTCTTCGCGGCGCGCTGGGCGTGGAGGATAAAGTCGAAGCGTTTGAGATGTCTGTTTGACGGAAGCAGTTCGAGGTCCGGGGCGAGGCGGAGGCCGTAGTGTGAGAGCAGGGTCTCTTTTGGGACGCGGCCAGTTTCTGCGGGGGCGAACATGCGAACGTCGTGATCCAATTGAATTAAAGCCTGGTTCACCTTCATCGCCTGAATCGAATTGGCGGTGAGGGACGGGATGCGCGAGTTGGTGATGACGGCGATTTTCATTCGGCTGGCTTGGACGCGACGAAAGTGAACGACCCCGTAAAGTGCCGGATGCGCGTATTTTCGAGCGGCTTCCGCGTGACGAGGCTTCCGCCAAGCCACCAGAGTTTGTGAAGCAACTCAAGCGGGAAGACGATGGCCTGGGCCAATGCACGCGGCATCTTGAAAAACATCCCCATGCTGGCTTGCGCTTTGAGCGACGACCAGGTCTCGCTCGGCGCGAGTCTTTCAACCGTCAGGCCGCCATATCGCAGTAAGTTGTGCGCGCCCAAATGTGAGTGATGATAAAAACTGGTTCCGTGAGACGGCTCAAGAAAGGCGACCGTGCCAATCAATTTGCCGCCGGGTTTTAGAACCCGGTTGATTTCGCGCATCATCACAAACGGGAAACGGACATATTGCATGACCGTGATGCACAGAATAAAGTCGAAGGTTTTATCTTTGAACGGGAGCATGTGAGCGTCGCCCAAAATTTGAGCGTTGGGCGCTTCGTAATCCAGGCCCACCCATTCAAAGCCTGCATGTTCGCTGATTTGTTTGTGAATTGCATCGCCGCAACCGAGGTCGAGCATGAGGCTGTCTTTTGATTTTGCCCTGGGGAAATAACTCAGGATTTCTTTGGTGAGATGGCGGGGAACACTGACGCCCGAAAAATCCACCTCCGGCGCGGGGTTGGTTTGCAAAGGGTCGAATTGAAACCCGCCGTTGGGGAGGAGGGGCGTGCCAAGCTCAAAATCGAGGGGATAGTTTTTGGGTCGTTGCAGGCGCAAGTCGAGCGCGCCTGATTTTGTATATTTGTATTGCAAGCCACAGGCGGTGCATTCAGCGCCGTCTTTTATTTTTTCCAGTCCGTGACCGCAGTAACTGCATATTAAATTGTTCCATACGCGGCTTGAGATGGGGTCGGTCATGGAGCGATTCTCCCGGTTAGATTTCCGCCTGACGACGGCGAATCTCGGTCATGCCCCGCCAAACCATCAGGCCAACAGAAAAGATATAGTAGAAAGACAGCAGGGCGGCTTCCATCACGTAGCCGTAACGCGGCACGAGCAGGAAGGCCAGCCCAACTTTAAGTACACCCGCGATGACGGTAGCAGTCAACGGGAAAGTGGGGAGACCCAATGAAAGCAAAAGCGGCCGATTCCAGAAAAGCGTGAAATTAAAAACCATGCCGACAAGCAGGGCCATCAAGGCGGGATACGCCGCGACAAATTTGCTTCCGTTCAACCACAACAGCCATTGACCGAACAGAATCATGCCCAATCCCAGGATGAAGTTGTAGGCAAACGCAATAGTGGTGACTTTTCGCAGGAAGTCCCGCAGGCGCGGCCATGCCTTTTGAACGATAAGCCGGTTGAATTCAGGGTAGGCCGTCAGAATGAGCGGATGAACAGGCAGGGCCAGCAAAAGGATGATGGCGTACGCGGCTTTGTAATATCCAGCGGCTTCGTTTGTGAGGAAGAATCCCACCCACAGGATTTCGCTTTCGCGGAAAACAAGAATGGCCGTTGCGCTCAAATTGGAACTGACCGCAAAGCGCACTTTTTCGCGAAAATTCGGCAGGACGCGTAATGAGGTCTTCCACCAGCCGCCGCCAAGTCTGAGTGTGAGGTGATGCATGGCGGTAAAAAACATTCCAAGCCCAAGAACGAGCTTCCCCGCCAGGTACGCGTAAAGGACAAACTGCAAACTTTCTTTGGCAAAGAATGCGAACGTAATCAGTCCCGCGGTGAGAATGCTTTGCGCGAGATTGATCACGCCCTGAAGTTTGATCTTGCCAACAGCCTGAAGGATGCCTGTTGATGTTTCAGTATTGAAATTGGCCAGCAGTCCGAGGCTGTAGACGATGAACAGCCACGCGATATCGGGCGTCTTGGCAATGTATCGGGAGGCAAGCCCGGCAGTGACAGTGACGAGTACGAAAGCCAGCAGGGAAACCATGGCTTCGGTCAATGATGCGGCTTTTACCAGCGCGGCGGCTTTATCTTTCTCATCCTTTTCTAGATATTCCCCCCCATAACGGACAACCAGTTCACTCATGCGAAACGACAACAGACCGTTAACTGTCGAGGCATAACTCATGATGATTCCGACCAGGCCAAATCCCGCCGGGGTAAGCAGGCGTGCGGCGAGGATGCCTTGAAGGACGCTTAAACCAAGACTGATCGTATTACTGCTGAAAAGGACACTGCTGGAACCAACTACCCTTTGGATGAGATGATCTTCGCGCCAGCCGGAAGTGATTTTCTGAAAAAGGGACATGAGTGAATTGCGCACAAGAATCTTTTTACTGCGTCAGCACTTCCCGCGCCCATTCGCGCTCAGCGTTGTACCATTCGACCAGCCGCTTTATCCCTTCGCGCAAACTGACTTGTGGTTCCCAGCCCAGCAGTTCGCCCGCCTTGCTCACATCCGCCCAGTTGGAACGCATGTCTGCGAGATCGGGCGGACCATATTGGACGATTGCTTTTTTGCCGACAACATCCTCGACCAGTTTGATCAGGTTGTTGATGGTGATGACTTCATGCCCGCCGACGTTAATGATCTCGAAGCCAAGCGGTCTCAACGCGGCAATGATGCTGCGTGCAATGTCATCAATGTAAGTGAAGCCGCGCGACTGTTCGCCATCGCCATTGACGCGGACCGGCTGTCCCTCGCTGATCCATTTCACAAAGCGGAAGATCGCCAGGTCGGGGCGCCCAGCCGGGCCAAAGACGGTGAAAAAGCGCATGACGCTGACATCCGTGCCATGCAGGTGATGATAGGCATGTGCCATCGCTTCCGCGCCTTTTTTACTGGCGGCATACGGTTGAAGCGGCTCACTGCTCGAAGCAGTCTCAGGCGTTGGGTAGGGAGGATTCTCGCCATAGATGCTTGAGGTGGATGCCAGAATAAATTTTGGAATCCCATGCCGGTGACATAGTTCCAGCATGTTTACCGTTCCCAGAATGTTGGACTCGACATAGATCCACGGATTCTGCACACTGGCACGGACGCCCGCCCATGCCGCGAGGTTGATCAGGCCATCGAAGGGATGAGTGACAAGCGACGAGTGACGGGTGAGAATGCCGCGATCCGAGATGTCGTCGCGGATGAACTCAAAGCCATCCATCGCCTGGAGTCTCTTCAAGCGATATTCCTTCATGCGGATGTCGTATGCTTCGTTCATATTATCAATGCCAACGACGGTGTGTCCCTGCTCGATCAGCATTTCCGAAGTCCGCGCACCGATAAAGCCTGCCGCGCCGGTAACCAGATAGTTTGCCATAGTCATCACCTTATTAAATGTCATTGCGAGCGCACCCTTCGACAAGCTCACCTGTGCCTGCGCCCCAGGTGCAGGCAGGGCAGGCTTCGCGAAACAATCTCCTGTTTGCCGGAAAAATCCCAGCGACATTGGTTCCATTTTGGGGGATTGCTTCGGGCAAAAACCGCCCTCGCAATGACATTTGGTATTTAGAGTCTTACAACCTTTTCGTTATTCTTTGCGAGTTTGCCCGTCGCATTGCGTGAATCGAAGACAAATTTTGCCGAGTCAATGATCGCCTTGTAATCATAGACCGTGTGGTTCGTGACGATCACCACCGCATCCGCCTCCTTCACAGACTTCATCACATCCTTGACGGTGTCCATTTGCCAGCCGTCGTGTTCGTGATGAATGTGCGGGATATACGGGTCGTGATATTCCACCAGCGCGCCCTTCTTCCGCAGGAGGCCGATCACATCCAACGCAGGCGACTCGCGCACATCGTCAATATCGGGTTTGTAAGCCACGCCCAGCACAAGGACTTTGCTTCCCTTGAGCGCTTTGCCGCGGTCATTCATCGCATCCAGTATGCGCGCCACAACGTAACGCGGCATGTTCGTGTTGATCTCGGATGCCAGCTCGATGAAACGCGCGTTGTAGTTGAAGGACTTCATTTTCCACGAAAGATACAACGGGTCAATCGGGATGCAATGACCGCCCAGACCCGGTCCAGGCGTAAACTTCATAAATCCGAAAGGCTTGGTGGCCGCCGCGTCGATCACTTCCCACACATCCACACCAAGGCGCTCACACATGATTGCCAGTTCATTGACCAGGCCGATGTTGATCATGCGGAAGGTGTTTTCCAGCAGTTTCGACATCTCCGCCGCTTCCGCAGATGAGACAGTGAAAATATGCTGGATCGCACCCGCGTACCAGGCCGCGGCCACTTCGCCACAATCTTCGGTAATGCCGCCGACCACTTTCGGCGTATTGAGAGTGGTGAAGTCTTCGCGTCCCGGGTCCACACGCTCAGGTGAGAATGCCAGGAACCAGTCCTCGCCGATTTTGAGATCATTATCCGTGCCAAGTTTCGGCAAAAGAAGCTCGCGCGTCGTACCGGGATAAGTGGTTGATTCCAGCACAACGACCATTCCCTTGTGCATGAATTTTGCCAGTTCATCCATGGCCGAAATGATGAACGACATATCCGGGTCGCCGGTTTGGCGCAGCGGCGTCGGCACACAAATGCTGACCGCGTCCATTTCCTTGAGCACCGCGAAATCGGTCGTGGCAGTCAAATGACCGGACTTGACCAGTTTCTCCACCGCCTCGGTCTTCACATCCGGTATGTACGATACGCATTTATTCAGCGAATCAACCTTGCGCTTGTCCGGGTCCACGCCGGTGACGTGAAATCCCGCCTCTCCAAATACAACGGCCAGCGGCAGTCCCACATAGCCAAGCCCCAAAATGGCAATTTTGGCTTTCTTGTCTTTCAAGCTCTTGATGAGTGTTTCTTTGGTAGACATTCTTTTCCTTATTCTTTTATGTCATTGCGAGACGGTGTTCCCTTCGACAAGCTCTGGGCAGGCTTCCGTCAAAGCAATCCCCGATTAAACTGCGGGAACTGTTTAATAACTCACCTTACACAGTTTCTCTCCCTCACCCCCAACCCTTCCCCCTTCGGGGAAGGGAGTCCCCTCTCCCTTCGGGAGAGGGCTAGGCTGAGGGTGCGCAACACCAGTTAATAAGATTGTCGCGTCTAACAGGAGATTGCTTCGCAACGTGCGCTCGCAATGACATGATTATCTAAAATAAACTCAACTGCTTCGGTTCTTCCCTCGGCGCTTCTTCTTTCTTCGCGGCAAGAGCAGACTTTCCCAACGCGGCGCGCGCCTGTTTCAATAGCTCAGGCAGTTTGGCGAAATCGCCCAGAATGGCAGGCTTGAGCGCGGCCTGATGCAAAGCCGCCGCAGGGTGGAACATCGGGATTACAAAGCGGTCGCCAACCTTCCGCATTTGCCCATGCACCGCGCTGATCTTCGCACCCGGAAAAAACTTGTTCATCGAAAACCGCCCCAGTGTCACGATGATACTCGGATTAATGGCTTTGATCTGCGCTTCGAGATAAACGTCACACGCGGCAAGTTCGTCGGGCAATGGATCGCGGTTTCCGGGCGGGCGGCACTTCACCACATTACCGATCCAAACGTCCGCGCGCGTCACGCCTGCCTGCGCCAGCAGTTGATCCAAAAACTGACCCGCCGCACCAACAAACGGGCGTCCCTGCTCGTTTTCATGAAAGCCGGGTCCCTCGCCGATAAACATGATCTCGGAATGAGACGGGCCTTCGCCGGGCACTGCCTTTTTTCGCGAACGATGCAATTCACATTTCGTGCAGACCGAAACTTCCTTCGCAACTTTGGCAAGAATTTCTTCAGCGCTCATATCATACCTCCGTTTTCATTTTGGCAGTTTCGCCTTGAAAACGTAAATTTCACGTGCAACTTTGTCCTTCGACTGCGCTCCGCTCCGCTCAGGACGAAATAGTGTTCAAACGTTCCAACGTCATCAAGATCGCATCCTCATTATTATCCTTGTAGTAGCGCGGCCTGCGTCCGGTCTCCACAAACCCGTGTTTGCGATACATCGTCAGGGCGGCGCTATTGCTCTCACGCACTTCCAAAAACGCGCTGACCGCGCCTTCCTCAATCGAGGATTTCAAGGCATGAACCAGCAGTTCCCGCGCCACACCCTGCCTGCGAAAATCGGCCAGCGTCGCAATCGTAGCGATGTGCGCCTCGTCCACGATCAACCACAACACAAGTATTCCGATGATGCGTCCATCCAGTTCGGCCACCCAGCAACGCGCCGCCGGGTTATCGGTGATCTCGAAACGGAACGACCTCTCCGGCCACGGCAAACTAAACGAAGCTTGATCAATCGCAACGACCTGGGACAGATCATCGAGCGTCATTCTTCGAATATTTACCCTCATGCAGGCGGGGTTCCTGCAACGTGCAAATAAATGGGTGCGAGCGCGGCGGCCTCATCCACTTTACCTGCCTGCCAGCGCGCCCAGGCCAGCTCCGCCAAAATTGCAGGACGACGCACAGACTGCGCGGGCGACGCAAGCAGAACATTCACGCGTTTCCGCGCCAATCTTTGACGATCCTCCGCAGACAACTCGCCCGCCACATGAGTTGGACTCTCGATCTCATCCGCCAGATCATCCGCCGTCCCGCTTCGCGCGGGACCCTGGGACTGCCACCCGTTTTTCGAGCTTTTATACCAGCCGAAAGCGATCCTGCCGCGCCCGGCCTGAATCACCGCGGCCAGCGGATGTTTGCTCGGCGGCTGCGCCGCGGCGACGATATCCAAAGTGGGAATGCCAACGAGAGGCAAATGACGCGCGAGGGCAAGTCCTTTTACCAAAGACAACCCGACTCTTAAACTTGTAAACGAACCCGGTCCGATCGCAACTCCCAAAGCGCTGACCATGTCCATGGAAACGCCGGACCGGTCCAAAAGTCCCGCGAGAGCCGGGGCCAGCTGCGTGGTGTGATGCTGTTGACTCGTCCACGTCATTTCGGCGAGGACATTTGCCCCATCGTACACAGCCAGTCCCACTTGCGCGGTGGATGTATCAACGGCAATCAGCATCAGCCTGCTCCAAACATGGTTCTGCGGATTCCATCGAGCAAACCATCGTAACGTTTGCCGCTGGCTTTGAAAACCATCTGGCGGTGTTCGTCAGACATGTAATCGAGATTGACCCACAAGCGCTCATCAGGGACGAGACCACCGATGCGTTCGGGCCATTCAACAATGAGCGGGCCCTGCGTGAGCATTGAATCCAAATCGAGTTCCTCGGCTTCAGGAACTGAGTCGAGGCGATATGCATCGAGATGAAAAAATTGACTCTGATCCGCGCGGCGATAGACGTTGACCAGGATGAATGTGGGACTGGAAACCGTATCGAGCGAACCCCAGCCCTGCGCGAGTCCCTGCACGAAGGTGGTCTTCCCCGCCCCGAGATTGCCCTGCAAACAAATCACATCGCCCGCCTGCAGCATCCCGCCAAGACGCATCCCCACGCGGCGCGTCTGTTCAGGACTGCGGCTGAAAAATTCAAGTGTGTGAGCATCGAGAATGGGCATTGGCGGTGATTATACTGCTCCCGGCGCGAAACGCAATTTACGCGGTGTCCTGCAGCCTGGTTTCGAGGGAATTGATTTTCCGTTCATCCGCGGCGGGCAGTGCGGCTTTTCGCGGGCGCGTTTTTGGGGCGGGACTTAGATCGAGGCGTTCCCCGATGGCGCGCGCAATCGTACGCGCTGAATCGGGGCGCGAAGCGCGGCGGGCATTTTCAGCCACCTGCTTATATTCCTTCGGGCGGCTGATCCAACGCGTGAGGGCGCGCACGACAAGCTGGGGTGTGGGTGCAAATACACCCGCGCCCGCTTCTTCAATGAACGTGACGTTGCCATCTTCCTGCCCCGGCAGTTTTGCATACATTACGATTGGAATATTCGCGTTCAAACCTTCGGTGATGGTGGCCGCACCCGCCTTGGTGACAAGGATGTCGGCGGCGCGCATGAAGTCGGGCATGTCATGTGTGAAGCCGTAGATGAGCGTGGGATTTTCCCAATTATGCGCTTCGAGATAGGATTTCAATCTCTGGTTGCGCCCGGCAATAATGACCTGTGCTATATCGAGTCCTGATTCGTCGATGGCGCGCGCAGTCTTGGCGAGCGGTCCCATGCCCTCACCGCCCCCTACAAGCAGGGCAATCTTCTTGTCCAGCGGCCAGCCAAGTTTTTTTCGCATGGTGCGTTTGTTTCCGGGAGGCAGGCAATAACGATCCATCACCGGGAAGCCGACCACTTCGAGTTTATCCTCAGGCATCCCATGGGTCAGGCCGCGCAACCGCGCCGCTTCCGAAGGGACGAAGATGCGGTCGGCGCGTTTATCGAACCATAACGCATGTGTGGTGACGATGTCGGTCACAACCGTGAAGAACGGCGGGCGAATCCAGCCCAGCGCCTTGAGCGCAAATGAGTTTGCGAAGGGATGCACCGTGACGATGAGATCGGCAGGATGGCTCTTGACCATTGCCTTGACCGCGCGCCTCACGTACGGCCACACGGATGCCGTGATCACGCGCACACGCGCGCGTCCGTCTGTGGCGTAAAAAGACGCCTCCCACAACTTTGGCGCTTTGACCATCTGCGGGTACAGGGCCGGCATTTTATTGAGCGGCAGGGGAGCGAAGTTTTTCATTGCGTCCACCATTTCGGTGGTGACGGTATCTCCGTATTCGAGATGCAAGGCTTCGACAATTGCCTCCGCGGCAGAACGATGCCCCCCGCCTGTATCTGAAAAATAAATGACGACGTGCGGCGGTCTATGGTTTTTGTGATTGTTGTTCATTTTCTTCGTGTTCCGTGAGATTCACTTTCATTCGTTTCGCCAGTTCGCGGCGGGTAAGCATGACGCGTCTTCCGCAACCCTTGCACTCCAGCCCAATATCCGCGCCGAGACGCACAACCGTCCAATCAAAGGAACCGCAGGGGTGCTGCTTTCGCAAACGGAGATGGTCGTTGAGGCGGAGGTCGGGAAGCATTTTCAGGAATCAGTTTTCAGTTATCAGCGGCTGGCTACGGGATGGAATTATACCGCCTTGCCGCGTCGGGGCAGATTGAGTTGTGATAAACTTGGCACGTCATTTGAACTTTGCTTTGGAGAAATCGATGTCCAAACGTGAAACCTATCCCATCGAAATCGCCGGGATCAAACGCGAACTGCGCCTCTTCGAGATCAAACCCGGCCTGCGGATTGCGATTCTCAACATTCTGGGGGATACCGAACTGGTGCAAGCCTGCGCTCGTGAACTTGGCAAAAAACTAAAGGATGTGGCCTACGACGTGCTGGTGACCGCGGAGGCCAAGTCCATTCCGCTGGCGCACGCATTGTCCGTGGAAACAGGCAAGCCCTACATCGTCCTTCGCAAAACGTACAAACCATACATGGGCGACGCGTTGAAAGCCGAGACCCTGTCCATTACCACGAACCAGCCACAGGTTTTGATTCTGGATGAAAAAGACCGCGAGACCATGAAGGACAAAAAGGTGGTCATCGTGGACGACGTGATCAGCACCGGCTCCACCCTGCAAGGGATGCGGATGATCCTGGACAAGTCCAATGCAACAGTGGCCGCCGAAGCCGCCATCCTCACCGAAGGCGACCGCGCTCAATGGATGCACATTTATTCGCTGGGGCATCTGCCGCTGTTTACGGAGTGATGAAGCAGACAAGTTCATAACGATGAGTAATAACTGCTGTTATGCAGAACGTCCCGAAGGTTTGGCTGAATCAACAGGGTCTTACGAGAAAAACCTTCGGGACGGTGCATAAGGTGAGTAATAAGTAACAAGCAATGAAAAACCTGAAGGTCTCTTAAACCTTCAGGTTTTTATATCCAACAACTCGCCTCTCATTTCTTGTTACTTGCTACTTGTTTCTCATTACTCATCAACTTTCTCTTCCGCTCCCGCGTCATTCTCTTGATTGCAACCTCCCTCCTCATCGCCGTTCTTCGATCCGTTTGAGGCTCAAGATAAACCATCTTAACCGGGAGCCTGCTTCGGGTGTAGCGTGAAGCGGTTCCCTTGTTGTGTTGATTCAACCGCCGCTCAGGATCAGCCGTCCAGCCGGTGTAATACGTCCCATCCGAGCATTCCAAAATATAACAATAACAGGTCATGCCATTTGGATTGCCCGCAGTTAAACTGCGGGCAGAACATTTATTTTTCCGGTGTCGTGCGTTTGACGAACGCGCTCCCAAACAACCGCTCGCTAAATGACGGTATATCCGGCAGTTCGCGCCTGGCTTCCATCCAATCTGCGGACATGCGCTCGTCCATCCAGCGCTGACGTCCAACAAGCGCGGCTTCGAGGCGTTCCGCCACGCCGTCGTCATCGCCTTTTTCAATATCGTCGCGCAAGCCGCGCAGGGAAGCCATCATCACATCCAGCGCGTGAACGACGTTCGCGCGGTTGTGCAACGCCGCCATTCTCAGCGAATCAATTTCATCGTTGTAGGCCAGTCCCGCTGTCAGCGTGGCATACGCGCGTCCCGCAACCTTGCGCGCTTCCTGCCAGCCGGGCTGGTCAATGGTGGCGTTCAGAAAAGCCGCGGCCACCAATTGCGGCAGGAGATGCGTGCGCGCCATCAAGCCATCCGACTCGGCCATGTCCGCCAGCAGAGGCGCGGCCCCTAACAGGCGTACGAAATCGGCAGCCAAAGTCATAACCTCGCCGGGCGTGCCATACGGAGCGTCAATCACGAAGAGGCCTTTTGAAAACAAATCGGCCTGTGCGGCTTCGAGGCCGAAACGTAAATTGTGCAATAAATCAGGGTTGATGGCCGGGACGAGTCCCACATAGTAACGGCCTTCGGGCAATAATTCCTTCGCCCACTTCATCACTTCCGTTTTCACCGGCGCGGTATCCAGCACGATTGTGCCTTCCTGCAAATCCGGCGCGATGAACTCCAGAGTCTCGCGCACCTGGCTGATCGGCACGCACAAAACCACGAGCTTCGCATCCTTCACGGCGCTCGGAAGGTTATGCTCGGCCTTATCCACCGCGCCCTTCTTCTGCGCCTCACGCTCCACCTCCACCTTTTTATCATGCCCCACGCGCAGGATCGCATCCTTATACTGCCCAAGCGCCAGCCCGATCGAAGCGCCGATCTGTCCCATGCCGATAATCGTAATTTGAACAGCCATGTTATCCTCGCAAAAAAAGATAGCGGGATTATACTGCCAACGTCCCCTTAAAGTGTGAGAACCACGGACGCCGACCGTGGTTCTCATTTGAAAGGAGGAGAAGAGAAATCACCTTACGCACGTAAATTTATCATGGTTGTCCTAAAAGTACTTGACGCCAAACCTACGCTTACCCTACGTTTGTACGACAACTAACAGGGTTGTAAGTGATTCTTTCTTTTGGAGGACGACTCAATGACATTCCCTGACCTTTTGATTTACACCGGCCAACTAAACGACACTCCTCTCGGAGATTTACGCCTCGCCGCCTCCGACCTGGGCCTGGTCGCCGTTGAATGGGCAGACTCCCAGCCCCAGCTTGATTCCTATCTGCGCCGGCTGAAATTCCCCGTCAAACCCAACGAATCCAAAATCAAACCCTTCGCCAAAGAACTGCGCGAATACCTGCAAGGCAAGCGGCGTGAATTCACCTTCCTCATTGATTGGGCAGCTTTGCGTCCGTTTCAGCGAATGGCAATGCAGGCAGTCTTCGCTATCCCATACGGTGAAACACGCACCTACGCCGAAATCGCCGCCCAAATTGGACACGCGCACGCCTACCGCGCCGTCGGCCGCGCCAACGCCACGAACCCCATGCCGCTCGTCATCCCCTGTCACCGCGTGATTGGAACAGATGGAAAGTTACACGGCTACGGAGGCGGAGATGGATTGCCTACGAAAGAATGGCTGTTGAAGATGGAAGGGGCTGTGATTGCGTAGGTTCGACCCGTCCACGCCTGGATGACTGAGTCTCTGTCTCATGATAGACTCTTGCCATCGAAATCTGTAGTCTGGGCTTTTACAAACTTGAACATCCTCCTCCAACTCTTCTGGACTTTCCTCAAAGTCAACCTCCTCAGCACATCCGGCCCTGCCTCGGTGGGATTGCTCTATCACGAAGCCGTGGGCACATTCGTTACCGAGAGCCAGTTCGTGCAGGCGGTGGGATTCTCCTCCGTCCTGCCGGGAAGCGACGCGTTACAGCTTGCCATGTACATCGGATATGCCGCGGCCGGAATCCCCGGCGGCCTCGTGGCGCTGACCGCCTCCATTTTACCTCCCACCCTCATCATCCTCGGCGTGACCATGATCCTGCATCGTATGCGCCGCGAGGCATGGGTCAGCAACTTCGTGAACGGGCTGGCTCCTGCCATTTCAGTTCTCATGGTTTTCACGGCCTGGAAAATATTTCAAAAAGGCGGGGCCACAGGCTGGGAAGGCTGGATCATCGGTGTCGTCAGTCTCACTGCCATGTGGCTCAAAGCGCCTGAACGCCTGGTTGTCATTATCGCGGGAATCATCGGGATACTTTTTCTAAGATGAACAAATCCAAATTCACCGTCTGGGTTAAATTATTGTGGATGTTCTTGAAGGTGAATCTGCTTTCACCTTCGGGCCCGGCCTCGGTTGGATTGCTTTACAAGGAAGCCGTCGGGACGATCATGACGGAAGAAAGCTTCGTCGAAGCGGTGGGCTTCTCGAACGTCCTGCCGGGAAGCGAAGCGCTCAAACTCGCCATGTTCGTCGGCTTTGCCGCGGGCGGTGTCCCCGGCGTGCTCACCGCCCTGCTCGGCGCGGTGCTTCCACCCACGGTGATGATGCTGGTCGTAGCCGCAGTTCTTCAGCGCTTTCAGCAGGAGAACTGGCTCAACGGTTTTGTGGCAGGCATGAGCCCTGCGGTGGCCGCGTTGATTATCGTGGTTGCAATCGAACTCTTCCGCGTCGGCCAGACCAAAAAAGTAGGCAAACGCACCATGCTTATTGCCACCCTCAGCGCAGTGGCATTCTTTTTTGAAGTTCCATCTCCGTTAGTTTTACTCGGCGCGGGGATTTTGGGAGTAATCTTATTCCGCTAGGCAGACAACACCATGAACCCTGATCTATTAATTACAACCAACGGCTTCAAAGGAACGTGGCCCTCCATTGAATATGGCGCGTGGCTTGCGGCGACTCTCCAAACCAAAATCTCGCTTCTTGGCGTGACCGAGAACCTGAGTCCCGCGGCGATAGACGATCACCACCCTTTGGAGGACGTTTTCGCGCGTGCCGTCGAGCTGTTCCAGCAAAAGGGACTGGAGTACAGCCTCGAGGTCCGAAACGGGGACGCGGAGCAGGTCATCCCGCGTAAAGCCAAAGAGGGTAACTTCATCACCGTGCTTGGGCCGCTTGGCCGTCCGCAAATCCGCAGGTGGCTGATCGGGAAATCGATACGTCATTTGATGGAAGAGATCAGCGGGCCGATCTTGTATGTGCCTGTCTCGTGTTTGCCGTTGAAGAAGGTTTTGATCTGCATTGGCGGCCTCGGCTACGAAGTGACCGCCGAACACATCGCCATGCAGGTTGCGATGTCCAGCCGCGCCGAGATCACCTTGTTGCACGTTGTCCCACCCGTGGACCTGGATTACCCCACCACGCGCGCCGAGCGTGAAAACTGGCAACACCTCGCGGATACCAATACGCCCGTGGGACGGAGTCTGCGCCAGGCTTTGGAAATTGCTGAAAAAGACGGCTTGACCGTCATCGTGAAAGGGCGGCGGGGAAATGTGGTGGAAGAAATCATTTCTGAAACAAAGGGAGGAGATTACGACATGCTTTGTATGGGTTCGCCCTACAGCGGGAGCGCATTGCGGCAGTTATACGCGCCTAATGTCACAGCCGAAATAGCCGAAGGCGCGCGATGCCCCGTGTTGACGGCGAGGTATAAGCGCGAGGGGTAAGTATGATGCCAGGACAAATATCCCCACAACACATCTATGGAAGATAGTTACAGACTACTGAGGTCGTCAATTGGGGAGTGATAACCATTGGTTATCATCAGATCAAGAGTATTTTGTGCTTGTGAGTGTGTCAACACTTTCTTCCTTACACATTGAACCAGAATGCCTATCGTTCCGATCACTGAAATTTGATATTGCTTTGCCGTCTCGCGGGCAAATAAATCATCTGTCGCAAAGATTGCGCCGCGTTTACAGGCAATTGCCAGGCATGAACGTTCGCCTGCGCCAAGCCTGGCGGACAGACTCAGCCCAAAAGATTTTTCTTCCTCTGTTTGCTCGATAACTTTCAAATCCTTCCATGCAGAACGAGGCAAACTGGCAGTGATAACTCCTACGGCATACTCAGCGCTGACTTCCGACGTTGTGCAAATTTGATTTCCCCACAGCGAAAAGACAGCCGAAACAATCTGCGCTTGGGCAAAATTACTCAAGACAGTGTTATCGAGAAGAACAAAGCGACTCACGCTTCCTACCCCATATCTTCAATGGATTTTATTTCTTCCTTTACCTCGTCGGCAGACTGAGGCCCAACTCTCAGCGGGATACCCAATCGCACCAGCCTCATCCTTAATTCATGAGAGTTCATGCCGAGCAATTCTCCAGCGCGTGCCAGGCTGAGATGCAAAGCCATGTAATGGCCCAGAACCAAATCATACCGAGCTTGAACGTCTGAAGAAATGGCTTTCAAAGTCTCATCATTAATTACAACATCTTTTTCATATTTTTGGGGATTGCCGAAATATTGCATCGCGGCGCGCTGGAGTTGAAAATCCACGATGTCCATCATCGCTACCTCGGGTTGACCATGGCTTTCGACTACAGTGGTCTTTCCACGCAGAACATCGCGAATAATTTGGCTGGTATTGCGGGCTAAATCGGTTTTGCGAACACGAACGTATTCCATATCACGCTCCTACAAATTACGTATTTTACACATTATACATGGTTTTTGCCTTATAAACAATTAGCGCCGTTCACTGGTTGGGTGAAAACCGGCGCTGATCAAGTTTTTGTGCTTTACCCACAAGCGTTCTATAACCCTGGCGTATATGTCTTTTCCCACTCATCAATCGCGGCGCGGATGGCAGACTTTACAGCCGCATCGGGAACTTCCTCCACTGTCGAGTATTTTTTCATGCCGATCATAACCTCCACACCGCCTTCGTGGGATTCCTGCAGGCGGATATCCTGACCGGCAAGCAGGGTGTTCATCATTCGTTTTTGAAGGATGGAATCAATTTGTTCGACAATGCTGAGAGGAGGCGGGGCCGCTTTTTTCGCAGTCGGTTTGACTTCGGGGGTGAGAGATGACATGATAACGGGAGCAGGCGCGGGCGGAGTCTGAACCGTCCTTGAGGGGGGAGGCGGCGCGGAGGCGGGTTGTCCTCCCTCGAGCCAGGGGCGCACAAGACTGAGGAGGCCGATCAAACGCTTTTTCTGCTCCGCCGATAATCCGGCGGCAGTGTCGATGTGTTCCCCATCCAACTCAAGGGCAAGCTGGCCGCTTTCATCTTTCAGCCGCAAGAGACCGGGATCATCGGCACCGGTCGTTGCGAAAAGGGAGAGACGCTCTTCGGCCTCGGCCACTTTTTTCTGCGCTTCCTTGATCGCAACTTCGGATTTGCCTTCAGCTTCCCTGATCTTTTTGGCGGTACGGTTATTGGAATCAAAAAAACCGATCACCCAGCCAATTAGAAGAGCAACAATCGGGATCAGACAACGATAGACGAGAATTGAGAGATCAATGCCTTCGATCATAGCTCACCTCAACTTCTGACAATTCGGGCAGACGTGCGTGCCGCGCTGGCCGACGACCAGTCTCTGGATCTTCCTGCCGCAAACGAAACAGGGCTGGCCTTCGCGGTCATAAACGCGAAAATGATTTTGGTAGCCGCCGCCGCGATAGACCCAGTCAATGCTTGCGCCGTTGCGGCGGATGCCTTCCTCCAGCACTGCGCGAATGGACCGGTGAAGCGCTTCGGCCTGTTTGGGTTTGACGGTGTCTGAAGCGGCCAGCGGATGAAGTTTTGACATGTGCAGGCATTCATCGGTGTAGATGTTTCCGAGGCCTGCAAGGAAAGTCTGGTCGAGGAGCAATGGCTTGAGCTGGCGGTGACGAGCGCGCAGGTTTTCGTACAACCATTGCGGGGTGAACTCGTCGCTGAACGGTTCGGGGCCGAGACTACCAAGTACATTTTCGATATTGTCAGTAAGCCAAACGCGCCCGAATTTGCGTGTGTCATTGAATACCAGCGAAGCTGTTCCTCCTTTCCCTACGGAAGAGGGGTCAGGGGTGAGGGTAAGGATCAGCCGATCATGCTTCTGCGGCTCAATTTTACCCTCTCTGAGGAACAAATCGCCGCTCATGCGGAGGTGGACCAGTAGGCTGTAGGTCCTGTCCTGAAGTTGTTGGCGAGGTTCAAATTGGATGATGAGGTACTTGGCGCGGCGCGAAACGTCCGCGATTTTTTGACCCATCACCAATTCCTTGAATTTCCTCGCGGAGGGAATCGCCACCGTGCGCGCCCAGCGGACATCGGCCTCCAGGATGATCCTGCCGGCCAATTTCGGCTTTAGGACACGTGCAATGGTTTCTACTTCGGGAAGTTCGGGCATACGAATAAGTTTGATGGAATGCAAAGAGAAGTTGTTTGAAAATCCGTTTTATGTTTCGTGAGCAGTTGCACTGCGAACAGAATTACTCGTTGAACATCTCGCCAACCGACCGGCCTTCATGCGCGCGTTTGATCACTTCGCCCAGCATCGAAGCGACGGTGAGTATGGTGATGCGGTCTTTGAGACATTGCATTTTCTCTTCAGGGATGGGACAGCTATCCGTGGTGATGATGTGTTTGATGGGAAGCCCGGCCAGGCGCTTCGCCCCGCTGTTTGAAAGGATGGGATGCACAAATGCCAGGTACACGTCGCGCGCGCCGTTCTTCTTGACCACATCCACAGCCTGCGAGATCGAGCCGCCGGTATCCACCTCGTCATCCACGATAATCGCGTCGCGGTTTGCCACATCGCCGATCAACGTAAGCGCCTCGGCTTTGGCGTCGTTACCCTGGCGGCGTTTTTCAATGAAAGCGACCGGCAAATCCATATCCGCCGCGTAGTTGCGGGCCTTCTTCGCAAAACCAAGATCGGTAGCCACCACAACAGGGTCCGCCATGCCCGCGCGCAAATGTTCATTGATATATTCGATAAGCATGTGAGAAGCCGTCAGCACATCGCCCGGCACGGAGAAGAATCCCTGGATTTGTCCCGCGTGCGGGTCGAGAGTCATGTAACGGTCCGCGCCTGCGACCTCGAGCATATCGGCCACCAGCCGCGCCGTGATCGGCACGCGCGGCTGGTCTTTCTTGTCCGAACGGCCATAGCACAGATACGGCACAACCGCCGTGATGCGCGCGGCTGAATCCAACCGCAGTGTTTGGATCGTGATCAACAACTCCATCAGGTTACGATGCACAGGCGAAGACGTGGTCTGGATCACATACACATCCTGTCCGCGCACACTCTCACCTAATTTCACGAAGATATTTTCGTTCGGGAACTCGATCACTTCGCGCGTACTCAAGCGCTGGCCGAGATAATCGGAAATCTTTTGAGCAAGTTCGGGCGAGCCTGTTCCTGCAAATAACTTGATCCCACCATATACTTTCAAATCGTGATGAAAGTGGTGCATTATGATTGTTTCTCCTTCATACGAGCCGTCCACTCGGAGCGCAATACGCTCATTAAAATAATATCGTCATATTTGCCGTGTTTGAATACGGCCTCCCGCATCCGCCCTTCTTCCACAAAACCTGCCTTCTCATAAGCGCGTATGGCGCGCGGGTTATCGGCGTAGACTTTCAAACACACGCGGTTCAGGTTCAAGGTCTGGAAACAATGGCGCAGGAGCAGGGTCATCGCCTCGGTTCCGTATCCTTGGTTCCACGCGGATTTATCGCCGATCATGATCCCCAACTCGCCTGAACTGTTCACCCATTCGATGCCGAATACGCCGCAATTGCCGATCAGCTTCCAACCGTCGCCGTCACGCACTTCAATCGCCAGCGGCTTCTCGTTTGGGTCGCGTTGCAGGGAGCGCTCGAACCAATGCTCCTCTTCCACGTTCGACATCGGCAAATAAAGTGAAAGCCCATGCGTCACTTCGGGGTCATTCACCCAGGCATAATAATGTTTTACGTCCTCGCGTTCTGCCGCGCGCAAACGCACCTGCTCTCCATAGATCATGCTCATTTTGACCTTTCACTTTCCCCTCTCCCCCTGGGAGAGGGGCCGGGGTGAGGGTTCATTAGCACTTTCACCGCTTCCCACGGTGAGAGGTTTCTTTTTACAACCTTCTCGACAATTTCATCATACTGTTTTTGCGGGACACCTTCGCGGAAACGACTCATCAGCGTCTCCCGGATCAACGCATCCAACTCGACCTCGAGCCTGGCGCGCTCACGAGAGGCCCAATCTCCGCTTTGACGTAAGTGCGCCGCGTGCTTCGCAACCAGCCCCGCCAGTTCGGCAATGCCAGTGCCCTCGGTTGAGACCGTCCGCTGGATCGGCGGAATCCAGATCATGCCATCGCGCGGAGCCGCCTGTACAGAGTCGCTCATGATTTGACCGTGATGCCTGAACACGCGTTGACTCGGATGCGCCAGATCCAGCATGGACTTCAACGATCTTTCCGTGTTCTCCACACCGGGACGGTCCGCTTTGTTGACAACAAGAATATCGGCAATCTCAAGGATGCCTGCCTTGATCGCCTGAATGTCATCGCCGAGGCCGGGGGCTTCCACAACGATGGTCGTATGCGCGAGCCCGGCGATATCCACTTCGCTCTGCCCCGCGCCAACCGTTTCGATCATCACAATATCATATCCCGCCGCATCGAACACTTGCACTACGCTTGCAGTTGCCTGGGCCAGCCCGCCGAGCGAACCGCGCGAGGCCATTGACCGGATGAACACCCCGGCATCGCCTGCCAGGTCGCGCATTCGCACGCGGTCGCCAAGCACCGCCCCGCCCGTGAACGGACTCGACGGGTCAACCGCCACAATCGCCACACGTTTATCGTCCTGCCTGCGGAAATGCAAAGCCAGTTGGTTGACCAGCGAGGATTTCCCCGTGCCCGGTGCGCCGGTCACACCGATGAGATGCGCCCTGCCTGTGTGAGGAAACAACTCGGCCAGCGCGGCGCGGCCTTCCAATGAATCGTTTTCAACTTGAGTGAGCAGGCGTGCCAGCGCGAGCCGGTCGCCGCCAAGAACGGAGGATGCCAAAGTCATGAACTCATTGCTCATTCCATCATACGCGAAACGGATTACGTAAATCGTAATCCGTGATCGCTAAAGTTCTATCCCATCACCGCGTGTTTGACCTCGCGGATAATATCGTCAGTGGAAGCGCCGGGACCGTACACCCCGGTCACGCCCATTTCTTTCAGGCGGTGCAGGTCTTCATCCGGGATGATGCCGCCGATGAACACCTTCACGTGGGACTGCCCGTTCGCTTTCAACAATTCCATCACGCGCGGCGTGAGCGCCATGTGCGCGCCGGAAAGCACCGAGAGGCCCACCACATCCACATCCTCCTGCAAGGCGGCTTCGGCGATCATCTCAGGCGTCTGGCGCAGGCCGGTGTAGATCACCTCCATGCCTGCATCGCGCAATGCGCGCGCCACCACCTTTGCGCCGCGGTCATGTCCATCCAAGCCGGGCTTGGCAACCAGTACACGAATCTTACGTTCGGTCATGTTTCCTCCGAAGGAATAATCAACGAGATTATACTATGTTGCACAAAGGGGACATCTGCTTCGCCATTACAATTTGTACGCTTCTGGCAAGGCCCTTTACGCGAATGTTTTTGCAACTCACCTGCAACTCATTTCCCCCGCGTGGGGCATGGCATATAACACAGGTCAACATTAAAATTATGCTATACTCAAAAATATGAAGACGCCGCGTGATTATTGGCCGCGCTGGGCAGAGACCTTGCGCCGATATCAGCTCAATGAATTTGCCGCCTCGCTTCTCGAAGCAGGAAGTCCTCTTGCTGTACTTGGAGCGCAGGCGCTTTATTTTAGCCGCGGCTTCTTCGGCAATGACCAGCTCACCGCCCTCGCCGCCACCCTTGAAGAAGAAAGTGAAGCCCATGCTTTCGCCTCATTCTTAACCCAGGAGGCCGCCCAATGACCGAACTGATCATACTTGCAGTTGTCGCGGCGCTCCTGCTCACCCTCACGCTTTGGAAGCGAAAGTCCCCAAAACAATTACGCGCCATCCCGGCATTCACACGTCTTTACAGTGCAATGGGGTTAAGTGTGGAAGATGGTACGCGCCTGCACATCTCACTTGGGCATGGAAGTTTGCTCACGCCGCGCGGCGGATCGGCTTTGGCCGCGCTTGCCATGTTACGACATCTCGCCGAACGCACCTCCTCCAGCGACCGTCCTCCGGTTGCCAGTTCCGGCGATCCGGTTTTGAGTCTGCTCACACAGGATACTTTAAAGGAAGGTTACATCGCCGCGGGCGCGGAGGAACTCTTCGTCCCCACAACCGGGCGGCTGACAGGAATGAGCCCCTTCGGTTTTGCCGCGGGAACCATGCCCGTCGTCCGCGATGAGAACGTATCCGCTAACATCATGGTGGGAAGTTTCGGGCCCGAGTCTGCGTTGATTGCAGATGCCGCCGAGCGCGGCAATGTAATCACCATCGGCGCAAGCGACGACCTCACGGCGCAATCCATCCTGTTCGCCGCCGGGCAGGACGCATTGATTGGCGAGGAGCTATATGCCTCCGGCGCGTACCTGGGCGCAGGTGCAGTACATCCCGCCAGCCTGACCGTGCAGGATATTCTGCGCTGGGTCATTATTCTCGTTTTGTTTGGCGGCGCATTCGCAAAACTTGCGGGGGTGATCTGATGCGCGTCCTGACCGCCGTTATCGCGATTGCCTTCGGCTTGCTCGTTCTCGCGGGCTATTTCATCCCCGCGCTTCATGAATGGCAAACGCTCCTGTTGAACTGGGCAATGATCCTCGCCGCCGCCGCCGCAATTGTGGGCGTGTTCAATCTCATCTCCGTGCATGGCGAAAAGATCCGGCAACGTGAAAAGGGTAATTTATACAGCGCACTTTTGATCATCAGCCTCGTATCGACGTTTTTATTCGGCCTCGTCCAATACCTGACGCAGGGCGCTGTGCGCGTGCTTCTCGATGACTTGATGAGCACACTCGTCAACGGCATTATCTTCCCCGCCGAAGCCATGCTGATGGGATTGCTCACCGTCACCCTGCTTTACACAGCCATCCGCCTCCTGCGCCGCCGCGCAAATCTGATGAGCATCGTTTTCCTGATCACTGCCGCGTTGATCCTGCTCGGCACGGCCACCCTGCCATTTGGGGACATGCCAGTCTTTAGCGGATTGCGTACCTTTATAACGCAAACGCTGGCAGTGGGCGGTGCGCGCGGCATCCTGATCGGTGTGGCGCTTGGCACGCTCACCACCGGCCTGCGCGTGCTCCTGGCAACAGACCGCCCCTACGGAGGCAAGTGATGCCGGATATTACCTGTCCCGTATGCGGTGAGGTCAACTCGGCGGACCAGGAATTCTGCCAGTATTGCCAATCGCGCCTCGAACCGCTGACCGGCCCGCTCAAAGGCGCGGACGCGCCCATCACGCCGGGCCAGCATCCCACAAAGAAAACGACCGCGGAACTTGAACCGATCCTGCCTCAATGGTTGAGGGAGGCGCGCGACAAAGCGCGCAAGACAGTTGAAGAACAGGCCGCGCAGGAACCCCAACCCCCAACACCCGCTTCCCCGCCGGACCTGTTGGCTGGTCTGCAATCCCAGGGAGGCCATGAAGAAGAAGAGACTCCCGACTGGCTGGCAAGCATCACAGGCGCGAAACCGAAGGCGAAGAAAACCGAGGCCGAACCCACCGAAGTCCATTGGGTGGAATTGGGCAAGCCGGATGAATTCATGCGGGAACAGGATGAAGAAACGGGCATCCCAGCCACCCAGGAGCCATCTGCCTCTGCAAGCAAAGGCGGATTGCCTCCGTGGTTATCCAGCGCCCAGCCCACACAGGAAGATGGAGTCGATGAACTAACGGCATGGTTCCGTCAGGAAAGTGAAGGCGAAAAGCCGCGGGCGGAGAAACCTGCTTTTTTAACGGATGCAGGTTCCGGGTCGTCCGAGGCGCTTTCAAAGTCGAGCGAAGAGACGCCAGATTGGTTAAAAAGTTTACAGGCGGAGCAATCCGCGCAGTTGGAAATCCCGCAAGCTGAAACGTCCCTGCCGGATACATCGAATGCGGACTGGTTGAAGAACCTGCAGGAACAACAATTCGATGCGGGACAAGAAAGCGCCGGGAGGGAAGCACCGATCCAGGGCGAGGTGCCAGCCTGGTTAAAGGGCGATACCACACCGCCCTCCGAAACAAAGGAAGTGCCGTCCTGGTTGCGCGGCTCAAGCCCTCCAGCGTTCACCTCCGAAGAAACATCCTCGGCGGAGGAACCCGCAGGGGAAAATCTTCCCGATTGGCTCAAGGCCGCCGCGCCGCAATCATCGGTGTTCGAGGAAGAGACGGCCGCGCCTGCACCCGCAGAGAGTCCCGATTGGCTCTCCTCACTTCAAAAAGAAGGAGCCGCCTCCATCTTTGAACCGGAGACACCCGAAGAGGGCGCGCCGCCGTCCGCCTTTGTGGATGAATCGCTCTCCAATGTAAACACGGACGCGCTCTTCACCGAACTTCCCGATTGGCTTTCAAATGTAAGCCCGGCGGAGACGAGCGCAACATCTGCCGAAGCCTCACTAACCCCGCCGGCTAAAAGCGCGGAGACTCTTGAACCCGGCGACCTGCCGTCCTGGGTGCAAGCCATGCGCCCGATTGAATCTTCGATGGCGGCGCAACAAGCGCCCGCCTCGGTCGGCGGCGAACAACCGCTCGAGACGCGCGGCGCGCTGGCGGGACTGCACGGTGTTCTTCCGGCAGTGCCGGGCGTGGGCGCTTCCAGCAAACCGAAATCCTATTCGATCAAGCTGCAAGCCAGCGAGGAACAGCAGGCGCACGCTGAATTGCTGGAGCAAATTCTTGCGGCAGAGACAGCGCCGGAACCAATCGCTTCGTTTTCGCCGCTGGCAGCCCAACGCGGACTGCGCTGGCTGCTGGCAATTTTATTGTTCGCCGCCGTCGGCGCTATGCTGTTTTTACGGACACAGTCCTTCGCAGTGCCATCGGGTGAAACAAACGAGATCAGGGACGCGCGTTTGATCACGGAAGCCATCCCCGAAAACGCGCCGGTTTTGGTTGTCATTGATTATGAGCCCGCGCTGGCCGGTGAAATGGAAGCGACTGCCGCGCCTTTGCTCGACCACGCCATCATCCTGAAACATCCGATCCTGACTTTTATTTCAACGAACCCAATCGGTGGAATGCTTGCTGAACGCCTCTTCACCGGACCTCTGAAAGACCGCGGTTATCAACGCGGGACTCAGTACCTGAACCTGGGTTACCTCCCCGGCGGCCTGACAGGTGTTCGGGCCTTCGCACAAAACCCTGCCGCGGCCGTGCCCTTCGACATGGACCTCGCCCCCGCATGGACGGGCACGCCGTTGCAAAACGTGACGTCGCTTGGGCAATTTGCGGCCATGATCGTGATTACAGACAATGCCGAATCCGCCCGCACGTGGATCGAACAGACTGCTGACAAGCGCCCGGCAACACCCCTCATCATGGTCTCCAGCGCGCAGGCCGCGCCGATGATCGAACCCTACTACCAATCCCGCCAGGTCAGCGGCATGGCGAGCGGACTTCACGACGGTGCGATCTTCGAACGAAACAACGCCGGTCTTCCCGGCCTCGTGCGCGGGTATTGGGATACGTTCAGTGTTGGCCTGCTTTTGGGAATGGTCTTGATCCTGGGTGGCGGTTTGTGGAACCTGGCGCTCGGCCTGCGGGACCGCGCTATGGCAGAGGGAAAATAACATGGTCATCTCCCCCGAATTAATTGAACTCATCACGGGCATCCTGAGCTTTCTGATTACTTTGATGATCCTGAGTTACCTGATTGGCGACAATCCGCTGTTCCGCATTGCGGCCTATCTTTTCACGGGCGTCTCGGCAGGTTACATCGCAGTGGTGGCATGGTGGCAGGTTTTACTGCCGAAGCTGGTGTATCCGCTAGTCTCCGGCAACCCAATGGAAAAAGCATTCGCGGCCATTCCTCTTTTTGGGGTTGGGTTAATCCTCATGAAAATATGGCCGCGCTTGAGCAAGATCGGAAATCCCGCGATGGCTTATCTCGTAGGGGTGGGCGCGGCGGTGGCAATCGGCGGCGGGCTGACAGGCACACTCTTCCCACAGATCGGCGCAACGATCAACGCCTTTGACATAAACCTTGTCCCATCCGACAGGCCGCTTGGTTTCGTCGGTTGGATTTTGAACGGCGGGATCATTTTGCTGGGAACAGTCACATCGCTGGCGTATTTTCACTTTGGGGCAAACGCCAAACCCGACGGTTCCGTCAAACGCTTTATCCTGATCGAGATTCTCGCCTGGGTCGGACAGATCTTCATCGCAATCGCTTTAGGTGTCATCTTCGCGGGCGTTTATGCCGCCGCGTTGACCGCGTTCATCGAACGCATTTCGTCACTCCTTAAATTCATTGGATTACTCTAGCCACTATGCCCACATCATTGGTTGAAGGCGACTCTCTATTGGCAGTGGACGTCGGCGCGGCCACCACGCGCGCCGTGCTTTTCGACGTTGTGGAAGGCGGATACCGATTCGTTGCATCTGGCCAGGCGCCATCCACAGCGGAAGCGCCATTTAAGGACGTGAGCGAAGGGGCGCGCAACGCCATCGAGAATTTGCAGGCGATCATTGGCCGCGCCCTGCTCAATGGCAGCCGCGACCTCATTACACCGAGCCAGTCCAATGGGTCCGGGGTGGACGCGTTTGTCGCCACTTTATCCGCCGGGCCGACGATGAAAGCAGTCATTGTGGGGTTGTTGACAGACGTATCTTTGGAAAGCGCGCGGCGTCTCACCGAGACCATTTACGCGCGCATCGTGGACACGATGTCGCTGAACGATCACCGCAAATCCGAACAGCAGATTGACAGCCTTCTGCGCGTGCGGCCCGACATCGTCGTCATCACGGGCGGCACAGATGGCGGCGCGTCGCGTTCGATCCAAAAGATGTTGGAGCCGGTGGGGCTGGCAAGTTTCCTGATGCCGGCAGACAGGCGGCCGGCGGTGCTGTTCGCGGGCAACCAGAAAATGGAAAGCGAGATCAAATCGCTGGTCGGGTCGCTGGCTCCGTTGCTCCACTTCAGCCCGAACGTGCGTCCCTCGCTCGAAACCGAAGACCTCGACCCCGCGGCACGCGAGTTGGCGCGCCTTTTTGTGAACGTCCGCAAGAAACAGATCAAGGGCGTGGATATGCTGGATATTTGGTCACACGGACATATCCTGCCGACGGGTTATGCCGTTGGCCGTATGATGCGCTTCTTGAGCAAGGTTTACAGTTCGACCAAGGGAATCCTGAGTGTGGATATCGGCGCATCGGCCTCCGTAATCTCAGCCGGGTTCAGAGGCAAATCCACGCTGGGCGTTTACCCGCAATTCGGCCTCGGCGAGAATTTGCCCGGCCTGCTCAACTACACAACATTGGAAGACATATTGCGCTGGTCGCCGCTCGATATTCCCAGCGATGCTCTGCGCGATTATCTTTATCAAAAATCCCTGTATCCTTCCGCCATCCCGGCCACAAAAGAGGACCAGGCTCTCGCCCAGGCGGTTTCGCGCCAGGCGTTATATCTCGCCATGCAAACGGCGCGGCGCGACTTCCCGCGCACCGCTTCAACCTTGAAATCGGGCCTGCTTCCGTTATTTGAACCGATCCTTGCCGGAGGAGGCGCGCTCAGCGACTCGAACCGTCCCGGTGATGGACTGCTCCTTTTGCTGGATGCCCTCCAGCCCATCGGCGTCACAACGGTCATCCTGGACCAAAACAACCTGCTCCCATTGCTTGGAACGGCCGCGGCCCGAAACAATTTGCTCCCTGTGCAAGTGCTGGACTCCGGCGCGTTCCTGAGTGTTGGCACTGTGGTCGCGCCGGTGGTCTCCACTACGTACGGCGCGCCCATCCTGCGCGCCAAATTGGAATACGACAACGGCACGGAAGCGCGCGTGGATGTCAAGTTCGGCAGTCTCGAAACCCTGCCCCTGCCGAGCGGCACAGCCGGAAAACTGACCTTCCAACCCATGCGCGGCGTGGATGTTGGATTCGGCCCGGGTCACGGAGGCACATTGCCGGTCAGCGGCGGCGCGCTGGGTGTGGTCTTCGACGGGCGCGGCCGTCCGCTTAATCTTCCGGCAGATGGCGTGCGCCGCCGTGAATTGATCAAAAAGTGGCGCTGGACGCTGGGAGGCGAATAACCATGCAGGCACCCGTTCATCACATCCTCGCCCTGACCACGATTGTCCGTGAACGCGTCCTGCCCGTCGCAGGAACCGTGACCGCGCGTTTGAATCAAAAGGTCAGTTCAGGGGATGTCATTGCAGAAGCAAACTGGGCGCGCGAACATATTTTGCTGGATGTAGCGCGCGCGTTGCGCGTGTCTCCGAACGCGGCAGATCGTCTTCTGAAGTGCAAAGTGGGCGATACGCTCGCGGCCAGTGCAGAAATTGCAGTGGGCAAAGGTTTGTTCCCGCGCAGTGTGCGCGCCCCGCGCGAGGGCAAGGTGGTCGCGGCGGGCGGCGGACAGGTTCTGATGGAAGTCGGTGAAACCAGGTTGGAACTGCGCGCCGGCATCCCCGGCACGATCATTCAGATCATTCCAGGACGAGGCGCGGTCATTCAAACCGCGGGTGCATTGATCCAGGGCGTTTGGGGAAACGGGCGCATCGATACCGGCCTGCTCGTCAGCCTTGTGGAAAAACCGGATGCCGTCCTCACTGCCAGCCGGCTGGACGTGAGCCTGCGCGGCTCGATCATTTTAGGCGGTTCCGTGAAAGATGCCGAAACCCTGCAAGCCGCGGCCGAACTGCCCATACGCGGTCTGATCGTTTCGAGCTTGCCCCCCTCGCTCCTGCATCTCGCACGCGAGATGCGTTACCCGATCGTTGTCACAGACGGCTTCGGCACAATGAACATGAACTCTGCCGCCTACAAATTGCTCAGCACAAATGCCAAACGTGAAGTCACAGTCAATGCCGAGACATTCGACCGTTACACCGGAACGCGCCCCGAAGTCATTATTCCGCTTCCCATTTCACAGGATCCAACCGTGCCGCGCGATGTGGACACGTTCGCGCCCGGTCAACAAGTGCGTTTGAGACGACCACCCTCGGCGGGAGCGATCGGCACGTTGGTGAGCATCAAGCCCGGCCTGACCATCCTGCCCAGCGGACTGCGCGCGCACGCCGCAGAGGTCAAACTCGAGAGCGGTGAATTGGTCATCGCGCCTCTCGTAAACCTTGAAGTTGTGGGATAATAGAAAAAAATTCGCGCTCCCGAGAAAGCATCGGGACGATGCAGCAGAGGTCGGACTCTGAGCGAAGACAAAGAGAAAGACCGCAGTCGAAGCGCATGTGTCATGACTTTGAAATTGAGGAGAGTGCTTCATGTATGAAGGTGATGAATCCAACTTTGACGCCGCGCCCCCGGAAGAATCAAGCAATCGCACCTTCCTGATTGCCGCCGGAATCCTGGGTGGTATCGTATTGCTGTCCATTGCATGTCTCGCCGGATATGCCTTGTTGGTTGTGCCAGGGCAAAGACAGGCCGCGCAACAAGCCGCCGACGCCAAAGCAACCCAGGATGCCCAGATCAACCAGGCTGTGACAGCCACCTTCGAGGCATCCATCTTCCCGACCCAGACCCTGCCTCCCACGCCGACCCAGGTGGTGGCACAGGCTTCGGCAACGAATACTCCCTTTGCCGTCACGCCCAGCCCTGACCCGGCCACTGCCACCGTTGCCGCAGCATTGACCCAGGCCGCCGCCGCCCAACTGACCGTCGTGCCAACGTCAACAGCCTTACCCGGCACAGGCTTCGCCGATGAATACGGCCTGCCAGGTCTCGTGGTCATGGCGATGGCATTTATGGTTGTGATCCTGTTGGCACGCCGCTTACGCAGCGGCCCGACAATTTCAAAATAAGCAATCCCCGCAAATTATTGATGAGACGACAGTTAAACTGCCGTCTCATCTTTTTATATTCGTACAATCAAGAATTATGGCGCTGGAGGCAGAGGTCCGATGTAAGTATCACGATGGGCCGTTACATGGTCAAAGAGCATCGTTCCGGCTGTGCCTGTATCCACGCCGCTCACAGCTCCCAATCGCAATTGGTTAATAAGCAAAGTATCATTATCCAAACCAGCAAGCGCCTCCATCTGAGTATCATCAATCCACAATTCAGCCGCGCCATTATTCACTCCGGCAAAAGAACCTGCCTGCCAGCTAACTTCAATAACATGCCAGTCATTACTAATGGCGTATTTGCCCGTGTTCACATAGGTGCCATCGTCTTTACGCGTCTGCACCCTGAACTTGTATTCATTGTTCTCGCGCAAGAGTTCAAGGCGGATAATCTTATCGCCTGTGCCCGCGTACGCACCTTCGTAAATGTAGTGCGCTTTGCCGTTTACAAGTGTGAGGCTATTGGGGTTGAAGTAGAAACGCACATGATATTCGCTCTCATTGATGGGTGAATCGTAGTAGGCAATGATGGATGCGGTGTTGTCAATCAGGGCTTTTTGGTGATTACCCACAAGTCCGTATCCGACATTCAAAGCCTCAAAGCCAGAGCATTCTGCCGCAAATTTCGCTAATTCACACGGATTTTTAAAACCAATTCGCGAAAATTCGTGAAATCCGCGGCTGAGGTTTTGCTTTTTTTCTCTGAAATTGGCGGGCGTAAAAGATGTGGGTAATCACCAG
>JACRLC010000053.1 GCA_016235425.1 Chloroflexota bacterium
CTCAGGGAGATACAACGCTTCGACACAATCAGTCACCCGACTGCATCGGTTGCCTGCTATCCGGCGTCCTGACACTTACCGGAGCTGGACTTCCACCAGTGAGCAGACGATGACTTTTCAGGACACACCACGCATTGTTAGGCCACCGACCCAGAACGCCAGACTCACCGCCCGAAACGCAAGACCACCGCTCACTTGACAAAATTATGGCACGAACCTTTGACTTTGGCAACAACCCAAAAATACGATTTGCAAAGAACATTGGCAAAGCAAGGATTGGGTTTGATGAAAAGCTGACATTGCCATCCGACACCAAGCGAGTTTTGAAGCCCTGACTTTACCAAAATCTGACATTACCAACGAAACTGACATTGACCACAAAAAATCCCGACGAACCAGAAAATGCGGATGCAAGAGCAGGTAAATGGCTTGCAAGACAGGCTGACTTTTTAGAACGAAGCTGTTGTGGCGCAGAGGGATCATGGGTCTCGAAGGCTATCCAATTTGCGCCACAAGAGCGGACGAGCCAGGGTTTGGTTTTTTGGTGGAACAAGCACACGCCGTGCCGTTGAATAACTTGGCTGTCTTTCGATGTTCATGTGGCGGCACGGGGTGTGCGTATTCCTTGCCAGGATTCTCGACTTGCAAAGTTCAGGTGAAAAAGCAAGCTTGACTTTTACAGCCACAAAACAAGACCTTGAAATGCTTTCATAACTCGAAGCCAAGCTCAAAAACGGAGCTGGCGATTCAAAACCGCATTTTGTTTTTCAACAGGTGGCCCAACTAGGGATTCTGCGGCGGCCTGATAACGGCTTTTGGACAGGTTGCCTTGCCGTCTAATGTCCTAAATCGTTTAGCCCGTTAGACGGCAATAGGTTAAAATACAATGAAAAAATTATAGCATAAAAGAATCCTATCTCGCTCCGCAAATCCGTTTATCCGCTTCCAAATCCGTCAACCGCCTCCGTTCCCCTCCGTTAGTCCGCCACAGAGTCCGTTGACCACATCCGTTTGTCCGTTTCCTATCCGTTGCCCAATCCGATAACAAAGAGGCCGCCGTGCAAATACCACCCCCTCCACCGAACTTCCCCGAAATGGAACAGAACGCATTGATCCCAAAAGCAAGAAAGCTCCTCGACCAGGTGAGTGATGCCATCCGCATCAAACATTACTCCCAGCGCACCGAAAAAACCTACATAGCCTGGATTCGCCGCTGCATCCTCTTTCACAACAAACGCCATCCCAAAGATATGGGCGCAGAGAAAATCCAGGCCTTCATCTCGCACCTCGCCACCGGACGTATCGTATCGGCCTCCACCCAGAATCAGGCGTTGAGCGCCATTATCTTCCTCTATCGCAGCCTCTTGAAAATTGATTTGGATGAAGCCGCCCTCAACTTTGTCCGACCCAAAAAGGGCAAGCGTGTTCCCGTTGTGCTTTCCAGGGATGAAGCCCGGGCCATCATTGCCAACATGACAGGCGCACATAAACTCATGGTTCAGGTCATGTATGGTAGTGGACTTCGGCTGATGGAATGTTTGCGATTGCGGGTCAAGGCGATGTCCTGAGCTTGTCGAAGGGATATTGATTTCGAAAACCATCGCATCATTGTCTACGATGGCAAGGGCGGCGACGACCGCGTGACCATGCTCCCCAATAGTCTCATCGCCATCTTGCGGGAACATCTTGCACAGGTTAAAGCCGTTCATCAAAAAGACCTTGCCGCCGGGTTCGGCAGGCCAGGGGAACTTCTTGGTCACAAAGATGTCAAAACTACCATGATCTACACTCATGTCCTCCAGCGCGGCGGCCTCGCCGTCAATCGCGAAGCATCCCCGTGGGAATCCCTCTCGACAACTGCTCACTCCTCCAATCTCTAATCTCTACTTCTCCACGCAACACGTTTCACGTCCACATCTCCTCTTTTATCCAACAAGCGGCAAAAACCCTGACCAGAGCGGTAACACGCCGTGATCTGTTACATATCACGCCGTGATTCACCCAAAAACACGGCGTGTTATCATAGCCTGTATACCGGTTATATGTCAGAAACAATGAAACAGTGTAAGATTTCACTAGACTTCTGAGTCAGGATAGTGCAAATGGACATCACAATAGCGCTTGGCGGCGGCGGGGCCAAAGGTAATTCTCACATCGGTGTGCTTCGCTGTCTCGAAAAAGAAGGCTTTCGCGTTCGCGCGATTGCGGGCACGAGTTTTGGCGGCATCGTGGCCGTTTTTTACGCTTTGGGTTATTCAGCCGCGCAAATCGAGGATAAGTTTGCCGGTTTGGATCAGTCCCGCCTCTATGGTCATGGCGCGCATGAAGGCCCGTCGCTTCTTGGGCTGGCGGGTGCAACCCACTGGTTCGAGAGTATCTTATGTGATAAAACATTTGATGATCTGAAAATCCCGTGTGCGCTCGCGGCAGTGGACTTGAACTGCGGCTGTGAAGTGACTCTCTCCAAAGGCCGCCTCGTGGATGCGCTTCTCGCTACCATTGCAATCCCCGGCATATTTCCACCGCGGCATCTGGGTGAATGGGAATTGGTGGATGGAGGCGTGTTGAATCCCGTCCCTGTTTCGCTGGCGCGTTCGTTTGCGCCCGGCCTGCCCGTTGTGGCCGTCAGCCTGAACGAAACTTTGGGCAGGCCCGCGAAAACCTGGACTATGCCAATCCCGAACTATGTCCCGCGCCCCATTGTGGAACGGCTGGCGCGCTTAAGTTACGCCCAGGCCTTCGATATCTTCCTGCGTTCGCTGGATATTGTAGACCGCGCAATGGCCGAATACCGTCTTTCTGTGGATGCTCCCGAAGTCATCATTCGGCCGGATGTGTATCACATTGACTTGCTTGAGAAGGTGGATGTTCGCGCAGTGGCGCGGCTCGGCGAGGAAGCGGCGAAAGCGGTACTGCCTAAACTGAAGCAAGAAGCGTCATGGCATCACCGGCTTGGACGAATAATTTTTGGAGGCAGGAAATGACCCGCGACTTGCGGAAATATATGAAACAAACGAACGTGCGGATCGCCATCGGCGCATTCGTGCTTCTCTTTGTGGTTGGCATCGGCCTGATCTGGCTCATCTATGGCGGGGGCGCGGCCTCCTTCGGGTTTTTCTGTATGCTGGCGGGGCTGGCTCCTGTCATCTTGATCGTCCTCATCTTCATCGCCGCAGAATGGATCCTGAGACATGCAGGCCGTAAATAACACCGAATTGATCACCTTCCAAAACTGGACACTCCGCATTCGCCCCTCGGAAACCCCGAAAAGATTATTGCTTCTCATTCACGGCTGGACCGGCGACGAGAACTCGATGTGGGTCTTCGCGCGCGGACTCCCGTCCGATTATTGGATGATCGCTCCGCGTGCGCCGCATCCTGCCGAACCGGGCGGCTACTCCTGGCGCCCGCCTCATCCCTTGACCGTTGGGAGGCCCAGCCTCGAGATGCTTCGCCCGGCTGTTGAAGGGCTGATCCACCTCGTTGACGGGTACAGTTCCTCGGTCGGGATGGATGCGAAAGATTTCGATGTAATGGGATTCAGCCAGGGCGCGGCGATGACCAATGTAATGGGAATGCTTCATCCCCAGAGAGTCCGCAAAATGGGGGTGTTGGCGGGATTCGTGCCTTCAGGTTTGGATGAAGTCATCGCAGCGAAGCCGCTGGAAGGCAAGAGCGTTTTTGTAGCGCATGGCACGCAGGATCAGATGGTTCCGGTAGATCGGGCACGCGCTTCGATTGAACTGCTCGAACAGGCCGGCGCAAAGGTGGCGTATTGCGAAGATGAGGTCGGCCATAAAGTGAGCGCCCCCTGCCTGCGCGCGTTGGAAGATTACCTTTCCTATTGATCCCCTTCCATTAATCCCCTCTCCCACCGGGAGAGGGCTAGGGCGCCGCGTTGAGCCTGTCGAAACGTGAGGGGCGTGACAGGATGGCAGATTAACGCCCTCTCACAAGCCCGTTGACGCTGATTTTGTTTGCAGGTATCCTTGACCCGAATTTGTCAAAAGGTGAAGCAATGAAACGAACATTTTCCCGACGCGATTTTTTGAAAGTTGCCGGAGTTGGTTTGGGTGCGATGGCATTCAGGCCGTTCAAGCCGTTCGACCTTGAACCTTTTTATACCCCAAAGCGATTGCCTCAATTCCCTGATAGCAAAATTATCGGCCGCCTCGTTGATGCCACGGATATTAGAAGCCGCCCGTCCAATGACCCTCTCTTGAACACCTCGATTGGAACCCTGCCTGCCGATACCCTGATCCCGTGGGAGCGCGAAGTGATTGGCAATGTGGTGGAGCTGGTGAATCAGAAATATCTCGAAACCCCGCAGGGATATATTTGGTCTTCGCGCGTTCAGCCCACCAGGAATATTCCGAACACGCCGATTACGGCAATGCCCGAAGGCAAAGCCGGTTTTTGGGCTGAAGTGACCGTGCCGTATGTGGAGATGACTCTCGAAAGCGCGCCGATCTCTCCCTGGATTCAAAGCCTGATCCAATATGCCTTTCCACCGCGTGTCTATTACGGGCAGGTGATCTGGATTGACCAGGTCCGCCAGAACAACGGATTTGTGGAATATCGCTGGAACGAATCACCGGGACATGGTTACGGCTTTGGCGACATTTTCTGGATGGATGGCGCAGGGTTGAAGGTGCTCACCGAGGAAGACGTCGCTCCCATCAACCCGGATATTGACCCGGCAGAGAAAAGAATTGTCGCAGATCTAACCTACCAGACTTTATCCTGCTTTGAAGGAAACAACGAAGTTTACTTTTGCCGCATATCCAGCGGCGCGAAATATGATCCATTGACCGGCGCCATCTCCGAGGAGCGCGCCACCCCAACCGGGGATTTGAATACTCACTGGAAGATCATCTCCCTTAATATGAGCGGCGGCGGTTCACAATCCGGGTATTCGACGCCGGCTGTTCCCTGGGATACCGTCATTCACGGGGATGGGATTGCCATTCACGGCGCGTTCTGGCACAACGATTTCGGCGAGCGCCGTTCACATGGGTGTATTAACGTTAAGCCGGAAGACGCCAAATGGATCTTCCGCTGGACCACCCCGTATATTTCGCTCGCCCAATGCGAGCAACGCATGGTCTGGCCGGATCACGGCACGGTCGTTTCGGTTACTGAGAAGGTTGTGTAAAAACGAACTCCAACGTCTCCTGACGCTGGATGTTGGTTTCAAGTAAGTCCAAAGTCGGGAGACTTTGGACTCCCTGTAATTGAGGTATTGAATGGAAATTTCTCAAATCACGATCGGCCTTGCTTTTCTGGCAGGCCTGGCATCATTTCTTTCGCCTTGTGTGTTTTCGCTTGTTCCGGCATACGTGGGTTATCTCGGCGGGCGCGCCATCGGCGGGAACGGCGAGTCGAATCGCTGGGTGACGTTCAGTCACGGTTTGGCATTTGTGCTGGGGTTTAGCATAGTCTTTGTATTGCTGGGTGTGGCCGCTTCCTTTGCGGGCAGTCTTTTGTACGACGCGCGTTTCTGGCTGGCGAAGATTGGCGGTGTGGTGGTGATGGTTTTCGGCCTGCACATGATCGGCCTGATCCACATTCCTTTTCTTGCTTATGACACGCGTGTGAATCAAGCGCCCGATCAAAAATGGGGTTATCTTTCCTCCGCATTGATGGGTGTGTTCTTCTCAGCGGGCTGGTCGCCCTGTGTGGGACCGGTGCTGGGCGCGATTCTCACGCTTGCGATCAACGGCGGCTCGGTCTCGCAGGGCGCGTCCCTGCTCTCGGCTTATTCAGCGGGGCTTGCCATTCCTTTCCTCGTCGCCGCGCTTGGAATTGGCTGGGTAACGACGATCCTGCGGAAGTACAACAAGGTGATGCGCTACGTGGAAATCGCGATGGGTGTTATTCTCGTCATCGTTGGCTTGATGCTCCTCACCGGCATCTTCGAGCTGATCGCACAGCGCGCGCAATTCTTCTATTTTAATTTTGGCTTGTAGCCAAAGACTCAGACCCAAACCAGCCAGGATCGAGCAGGATTTCAGCCACGGAACCCAGCCGCGAATTACGCCGATGCACGCGGATTTTAAAACCAATTCGTAGAAATTCGCGTAATTCGCGGCAAAAATGTACCAGTTGCCAGTCAGCCTACTGGAAACGGCAGGGCCAAAAAACTCCGTGACTCCCTGGACTGTCCGTCCAGCAGCTTGCGCTGCCGCAGGCAGGACAGGCTGCGACTCTGTGGCAAATTTCTTTAGGGTCTGCCAAATTCCTGATAAGGACTCATCATGCTTAACGTTACCCTCTACACCCGCAAGAACTGTCATCTGTGCGAACAGGTGAAAGCAGACCTGGAATCATTGCAAGCCGAATATCCGCATCGTTTGGCGGAAGTGGATATTGAGACCGACGAAGCCTTGCAGGCAAAGTTCGACGCGATCATCCCGGTGGTCGAAGTGGGACCGTACAGCCTGAAAGCGCCGATCACGCGCCAGTCCCTGCAAATGACGCTCGGCGCGGCAATGGACAGGCGCAGTCAATTGGAACAGGTGGGGGATAAGGGCTATCAGACCCGCGTTCAAAAAGGACAAAAAGTAACAGGCGGGGATCGCTTTTCGTTTTGGATGGCAAAATATTACCTGACCGTTTTGAATCTCTTCATGTTGTTTTATGTTGGCCTGCCCGCGCTTGCACCGGTCTTGATGAAGGCAGGCGCAGTCATTCCCGCGCGCGTGTTGTATCGCATGTACAGTCCGCTTTGCCACCAATTTGGTTTTCGTTCATTCTTTCTTTTTGGCGAGCAGGCCTATTATCCGCTGGCCGAAGCGAAATTGTCCGGCGTCAAAACCTTTGAAGAAATGACCGGCATCGTAAACCTCGGCGACCCCACCAGTTTTACGCGCCTGGAAGCAAGGTCCTTTGTGGGCAATGAGACGATGGGTTACAAGGTTGCCCTCTGCGAACGCGATGTGGCGATCTACGCGGCCATGCTGGCGTTTGGCCTTGTCTTTGGCCTCACGGGCCGCAAGATCAAATCACTCCATTGGGTTTTATGGATTCTCATCGGCATCGGCCCAATCGGCCTCGACGGTTTCTCGCAGCTCTTCAGCCAGTTCAATTGGGCATGGCTGGCGTCGGTCGTCCCGTATCGTGAGAGCACACCCTTCCTGCGCGTATTCACCGGTGCGCTCTTCGGCTTTGCCACTGCGTGGTTCGCCTATCCCAATATCGAAGAATCGATGAACGAGACCCGCCAGTATTACATCAAGAAGTTCACGGTCAACCAGGTTGCGCGCTGATGCCTTTCCACGAAAAGAACGGAATCCGATATTTCAGCTTCGACAGTTTCCCAGGCTCCGTATCCCAGGCGGTTTTCTCGCGCCGCGGCGGCATCAGCCACGCGCCGTGGAATTCGTTGAACGTGGGCGAACTTGTGGGCGATAACCTGGCGCACGTGAAGGAGAATCGCGTCCGCTCGTTCAATGCGCTTGGACGAAACCCCGCTTCCATCTTTGACGTTTGGCTGGTTCACTCAACCGACATTATCTGCGCCGACAGTCCGCGCGGCATCAACCAGCCTCCCATTCAAGCAGATGCCATTTTGACGGACAATCCCAAAGTGACGCTTTACATGCGCTATGCGGATTGTGTGCCGCTCCTCTTTCATGATCCCAAAAAAGGAGTGGTGGGAATTGCCCACGCGGGTTGGATGGGAACCTTGCGCGGCATGGCAAAGGTCATGGTTGAGAAGATGCAATCGAAATATGGGTGCAAGCCGGAAAATATCACCGCCGGGATCGGTCCTTCGATTGGCGTTGACCATTACGAGGTCGGCCCGGACGTGATCTTGAAAGTGAAAGGAACTTTCGGCGAAGGGTCGGACCGCCTGCTCGATGCGCGTGACGGGCGGGTCTATCTGGATTTATGGACCGCGAATTACATCCAGTTGCAGAAAGCGGGCGTGGAGAAGATCGAAGTATCGGGAATTTGCACGGCCTGCCATCTCGATGACTGGTTCTCGCACCGCGCTGAAAAAGGGAAAACGGGCCGCTTCGGTTCGTTGATTGGGTTGCGGGATTAATGAAATTTGGAGTCCGGGAGCTTGTTCCCCGAAATTTATCGGTAGCAACTCAGCGTAAAACCTGTCACCCCTTCGGGGTTTTGAAAAGACCGGACAGACGAAATGCTAATCTCGATTTGGCGAAAGGCTTTTACCCCTTCGATGTTTTGAAATCCAGTCCAATTCTCTTGAATGAGCCAGCAAAAATCCCGCGTGTTGAGCCTGTCGAAACAGATAACATGATTGTAATGACTGGGTGTGCTTTTTATAGCGGTGGCAGACAAAGGGTCCGGGTTGAGGCGTTTTGTTCGGAGTAAAATTATCCGTATGAGTGAACTCGTCGAATCCATTCGTGAAAGATATTTGTTTACGCTCGATAAAATTGCAGGGGCGGCGCGTTCGGTGGGGCGTTCGCCGGAGTCGGTCAAGTTGGTGGTCGTCACAAAAACGCAGACACTGGAAGTTGTGCAGGCGGCAATCGAGGCCGGTGTGACAATTTTGGGCGAGAATTATCCTGAGGAAGGTGTAAGGAAAATTCAATCTCTCACGGGAAATTCTGCGGTAGAATGGCACATGATCGGCCACGTTCAGAGCCGCAAGGCGGGGCTGGTGGCACAGCACTTTAACTTGATGCACTCACTGGACAGCCTGAAACTTGCCAATCGGCTGGATCGTTTCTGCGAGGAGGCGGGGCGGACTCTTCCCGTATTATTGGAGATCAATGTGGGCGGGGAGGAAAGCAAGAGCGGGTGGCCGGGCTGGGACGAAACACGCTGGCCCGATCTTTTGGACGATGTGAATGGCCTGCTGGCACTGCCTCATCTTGAATTGCGCGGGTTGATGGCGATGCCGCCGCTTGGTGAAACCGCCGAATTCTCAAGGCCGTTCTTTCAACGATTGCGCCGTTTGCAGGAATTCCTGATGAAACAATTTCCCCAGGCGAAATGGAGTGAACTTTCGATGGGAACCAGCATGGATTATGAGGCGGCTGTGCAGGAAGGCGCGACGCTGGTGCGCGTTGGCACTGCAATTGTGGGACCAAGACAGTATAAAACGGAGGTTTAATGAATTTTTATTCGCTGGCAGTACTGGTGCGAGTGGTTGCAGAACTTTTTGTGTGGATCGTGATCGCTTCGGTGATCCTTTCTTATTTTATGCCGCCCTACCATCCTGTGAGGCAGGCGCTGGACCGTATCGTTGAACCGTTCCTTGCGCCGATCCGCCGTGTGGTTCCAACCGCCGGGATGATCGATTTCAGTCCCATGATCCTGATCATTGCCGTCGAGCTGATCAAGACTATCCTGATCAGCATCTTCATATCCCTTAGTTGAGGTGACTCATGCCCAGAAAATATCATCTCCATAACGGCCAACGCGGATCGGCTTTGGCTGTGCGGGTGACACCGCGTTCGAGCCGCAACCAGATCGTGGCGGTGTTGAACGACGGCACGATCAAGGTCCACATTGCCGCGCCGCCGGTGGATGAGGAAGCCAACAAGGAACTGGTGAATTTTTTGGCGGATGTGCTGGGGGTCCCCAAGTCGCGTTTGGAAATTGTGGCGGGCGCGTCGGGACGCGATAAACTCATCTCCGTGCTGGATATGGATGTGCAAACCGCGCACCAGCGAATACTCGCCCATCTCGATTAATGGCAACTGACCGCTGAATTCAGCCCCCACCCTACCCTCCCCAAGTTGAGAGAGGGCCAGGGTGGGGGTTATTGATTTACCTGGCTGTACAGCCGCCTGTAAATCACGAATATCTCGTAGATGTTGCGGATGTAATTGCGCGTCTCTTCAAAGCGGACAACTTCGAGGAAGAGGTCGGGGTCATCGCCTGCGATTTGCTTCCAGATCACGGCATTTCCAGGTCCGCCATTGTATGCGGCCAGCGCGGCGTAGAGATTGCCGCTGAGCAGGCCGCGGTTTGTCCCCAGGTAGTGTATGCCAAAACGCACGCTGACATCCGGGCGATAGAGATCGTCTTCCGTGTATTCCAGCGGCCAGCCAAGTTGAACGGCGATGTTGCCGCCCGTGGTGGGGATGATCTGCATCAGTCCACGCGCTCCGGCTGAAGAGCGGACGAAGCCCTCGAACAAACTTTCCTGCCGGACAACGCTGAACATGAAGAGCGGGTCAAATCCATTAGCCTGGGCGTTGGGGATGATCAGGTCGGGGTAATATAGGCCATAACGCACGTGGCTGAAATATGGGGGAGCCATCATGGATTCATCATGATCGTCCAGCCCAGCAAGCGTCAGCGTTTGGCGCAGGGCGAAAATGGCGGGACGATACAAGCCGAGGTCGAGCATGTAGTTGGCGAGGCGATATGTGTCCACGGCGTTGGCGTTGACCGATTCGCGCAGATCCTCGAACTCCAGGCTGGCGTCTTCATAAAAGCCAACTTTCCAAAGTTCCGTGCCGCGTATCAGGCGCAAATCCGAGGCAAGCGTGCCGGGGCCGGTCAGGTCTGTATCTGCGGGGAGGTTGAAGGTGAGTCGCACCCAGGCATCCGCGTCCTTTCGTTCAGCGGTCAGGTCAACTACGAGGTTTTCACCGCTGGGTGGGTCGAAGGGAGCGCGGTCGATCAGCATATCGCGGGCGCGTTCGCTGTAATACCCGGCGGGGTCGGCGATCTGTCCCTTTTGCCAGGAGGTCAGAGCGGCGCTTGGGTCGCCGAGTTTTTGCTGGGTCTTGCCGATCCACAGGTAGGCGCGTGCCAGGTCCACGGGGCGGACCGAAAGGGCGAGACTGCGATTGAACGATGAGAGCGCGCTTTCAAAGTCTCCCTGTCTGTATTGGACAATGCCTGCCATGAAGATTGCCGTGGGGGCCTGTTCGTCGCCGGGGTATTCATTGGCAACGCGTGCCCATGTATTTGCGGCCTCTTCGAGACGGTCATCGCGTTCATAGATGCGCGCCGCCCTCATTAGGTATTCCACCGTGGCGGAATTGGTTGGAACCGAGCTGACAAAATCGAGCAGGGTTTGTGCGGCATTCGGATACAAGCCAAGATTGAACCACTGAACGTCTGCTTTCTCGCTCCATGCATCTATCCAGTGCGGATGGGAGGAATAATTGGCGATAAAAGTGGAGAAGGCTTCCACGGCGGCTTCATGATTGCCGACGTCGCGCAATGCAAGGGCGCGGTAGTAATACGCGGTGCCGTCGCTGACCGGGTTGGCGGCGATGTAACGGTCGAGGGCTGTGATCGCCACGTCATATTGACCGGCGTAGTAATCCACGATGCCGCGATTCAGATCGTCCACTTCCGCACCCGCTTCGACCAGCGCCACCAAGCTGAGATACGCATGATAGGAGACGGGATAATTATCAATCGTAAAGCGATATTTTCCGAACGCTTCATCAGTGCGACCGAGGGCCTGCAACGCCGCCCCAGCCTGATACCCCGCCTGCGCGCGGATGAAATCGTTCGCGGCGCGCGCCACGATCCCGTCGTAGCGTGCCACGGCAGTATCGACATCGCCTAATTTGACCTGCGTATCTGCGATCTTCATGTCAACTAAAATGCCGTCGCCGAGATGCGGTGCTTGAATGGCGGCAGAGTAGGCGGCCAATGCGTCCGCGTAGTTTTGCGCTTGGAAGAACGCGTCGCCGCGCAATTCCTGGGTGTAAGAATCCAGTACGCCGGGGCGCATAATGATGTAGGTTTCCCATTCTGCGGCGGCCTCGGGAAAATGCTGGAGACGGTATTGGACAAACCCCATCAGGAAATGCGCCTGCGCGATGTGAGACGAATCTGGAAATTCGCCCACCAGTGTTTGCAGGGCGGTCAGCGCTTCGAGATAGAGTCCCTGTTCATACAATACGCGTGATTCGCCCCACTTGGCCGCGGCGCGTATGACCGGGTCGGACGAATCCCGGTATGCGTTTTGGTAGTGAAGCAGTGCTGTGGGGTAATCGCCATTGAAGAGAGCGCGGTCGCCGCTGTCAATGCGGACAACGGGAGGCGGAGTGGGTGTTATGGTTGCAGTGGGTGTGACCGGCGGTGTGAGTGTGACGCTGGGAGTCACCGTCCAGCCGGGGGGGATGGTGGGCAGGCCTGGGATGGCGGAACATGCCGCGATGGCGGTGGCAAGCCAAAGTCCCAGAATGAGGCGGGTGTATTTCATCGTGTTTTTATACTGGTAAAGCAGGGGCATGTCAACCCACCATAGCGCGACATTTATGTCGAGATGAATTACAATCGGCGAATGTTGAAATTTCTCCCATCCACTCCCGAATCCGATTTGAGACTTGCCATCCTGGAATGCGGGCGGATTTGTTACGACCGTCATCTGACCACTGCAAACGATGGCAATATCTCCGTGCGCGTTGGCGATGACCGCGTGCTCATCACGCCCTCCGGCATTTCAAAAGGCCGCATGGAAGCGGACGATCTGCTCCTGGTTGATCTCGCAGGTAATGTGATTTCGTCGAAGGCGGGGCGCAAACCGTCTTCTGAAACGCCCATGCACCTTGAAGTTTATAAACAGCGACGCGATGCGCGCGCGGTTATCCACGCGCACCCGATCTTTGCAACGACGCTGACCGTTGCGGGATTTGAATTTCCGAACGATGTGCTTCCCGAAGTTTTGCTCACGCTCGGCGACGTGCCGGTCACCGCGTATGCCACACCGTCGTCACACGAGGATGCCGACGCGATCCGCCCGTTCATTCAAAATCACAACGCGCTTTTGCTTTGCCAGCATGGAAGCCTGACCGTTGGAAAGGATTTGGATGAAGCGCTGATCAACCTTGAACGCGTCGAGCACGTGGCCGAAGTTTTCTGGCGCGCGCAAACGCTGGGCAGTGTCAAACGAATTCCCGATGAAGCACGCGAGCAGTTGGCTGCAATCCGCGAAAATTTTTTTAAGTAGAGGAAAAATGAGAACTGTATTTTGGGAAGACAATCATCTTAAGATGATCGACCAGCGCATCCTGCCTGCGCGTTTTGAAATCGTTTCTTTTCGTGACCACAAATCTGTTGCGGAGGGAATCAAAAATATGACTGTGCGCGGCGCGCCCGCCATTGGAGCCGCCGCAGCATTTGGCCTTGCTCTCGCGGGATATGAATCCGCTTCTTCCTCGACCGATAACCTGCTTGCCGATCTACAGACAGCCGCGGCCGTTTTGAAGTCTGCGCGCCCAACCGCGGTGAATTTAGCCTGGGCGGTGGATAGGGTGATGCGTGCTGCGTGTTCCGTGCAGGGAAGCGCGGATGATTTGCGCGAGGCTGTGTTAAGTGAGGCGCGGCGCATTGCAGATGAAGACGTGGAGATCAACAAGCGCATGGCGGAACATGGCGCGGCATTGATTGACGACGGCGATACGGTCATCCATCACTGCAACACCGGCGCACTTGCCACCGTGGACTGGGGTACTGCGCTCGGCGTGATCCGCACCGCGCACGAGCAGGGCAAGCGCGTGCATGTGCTGGTGGATGAGACCCGTCCGCGCTTGCAGGGTGCGCGTCTCACCGCGTGGGAGTTGGAGCAGTATGGCATTCCCTACGAAATCATCAGCGACAACATGTCCGGGTATTTCCTCAAAGCGGGCAAGGCGCAAAAAGTCTTCTTCGGCGCAGACAGGGTTGCCGCGAACGGTGACGTTGCCAACAAGATCGGCACATACATGCTTGCGTTGGCCGCGCACGATAACGGTGTGCCTGCCTATTCCGTCGTGCCAACCTCAACCATTGACTTGTCCCTTGCGCATGGCGGCTTGATCCCAATCGAAGAACGTAATCCAAATGAAGTGCTCGACATTCAATTCCAGGGTGAGCGCGTCGCACCGGTTGAAGCGCAGGCGCGCAATCCTGCATTTGACGTGACGCCGAATCGATTGATTACGGGAATCGTTACAGAGAATGGGGTGGTCTATCCGCCGTTTGATGTCAACTTAAAAAAACATTGCGTTTAGGACTTTCGTTTTCACGGAGTCCGAAGCTTTGCCCTGAGCTTGTCGAAGGGTCTCCCGACTTCGGCGCAAAATCAGGAGATTTTGCACTCCAGGCGAAAGCCCTAACGTTATAAGTTTTGGCACACGTCATAAATATGTGACGCAATGGTGGAAGCAGAAAAAGTGACAAAAGTCATTTGATTTCGAGGGATGTTAAATATAAAATTGCGTAACGGATAATTTGGGGAATTATTGGTATCAAAGAAGTTCCACTTTACCGGTTATCAAATCCTTCGCCAAAGGAGTTGAACATGAGGTGCTCTTCATGCGGTTTCGAGAATCGCGTAGATGTGCGATTCTGTGAGAATTGCGGGAATCCACTCCCTGTGCCGACTCCTGTTGCGGCACAATCCATCGGTCTCACGTGTCCAAATTGCAGCAGCCTAAGCCGGCCGGGCGTACAGTTCTGTGAAAACTGCGGGACACAGTTTCCCGCGTTCGTTCCGCCTTCCCAAAAACGCCAACGAGGTCCCGCGTTGATGCGATGGATTTTCGCGGGCGCAGGGATTTTCCTCCTGATGATTGCCGGCATCGGAACGTTGCTCCTTGCCGGAGGAATCATCGTCAATGGGAATGCGCCGTCCGCCTACCAGCCGCCGGAAGTGGTGGAAGCGCCGCCTGAAACGGAGCTACCGGCGAGCGCGCCGCCGGAGGTCCCGCTCGAAACGGTTATGATTCCCACGTTGGAGGCCCTAGCGGAGGATACTGCCGTGCCGCCTCCAATCGAGGAGTCCGAAGATGCACCGGAGCCGCCGCCCAGCGTCCAAATCGAGCCTACTCCCACCACCCCCTCCAATCCGCCCAAATGGGGCGTGGAACCGTTCACCCCCTGCGAAAATTGCGGGGGCGGGGGCGATCCAGGCACGGAGGATGCCGACCGGGATGGGATGTACGATTGGATGGAGGAAGCCATCGCCCAGGAGTTTGCGCCGTACTACGTGTTCGACGAGAATGAACTCTGGTCGCGGCCATGTTTCGGCCTCCGCGAAGTGACCTCGGATATTTGCATCAATTTGCCGGAATACATGACGATCCCGCCGGTGGTCTGGCTCTACCAGATGCGCCCCGGCACGATCAATGGCGAGCCTTACCTGCTTTTTGTCATAACAACTTTGTACGACATTGACTACGTTGACCCGAACTTTACGTCGTCCATATTATGGCATTACGGCGATACGGAAAGCCTGGAGTTATACATCCACTGCTTGAGCGGAGATTGCAATCAGCAGCCTTACTGGGTGGATGGGATCCAGATCAACCGCCATTCCGAAGGGCACTGGTACAATGCTTCGGAATTGTTGATGGTGGATTATTTCGGACAGACCCCAAACGATGGCTCGGCGACTCATCTCAAAGTATTTGTGTCCTTGGGCAAACACGGGACGTACGCCTCCTCCGATGAATGTCATCGCGCGGAGATCGAGGGTGGGCTGGACGAAAAATGTAACGGCGGTTGGGCGGGAGTGCCTCCCCTGGAGGGCCTGCCGGCCAATGTGGGGGAGTTGAATTTCCAAAATCCAGGTGCACAGGGATTCGCCAATGGGTTCTTCCCGGGAGAGAGGATCTGGGATCCGGAATACAATTTTTGCGGCTTGCACCCTCCGTTGAGCGACTCGGAACGCCAGGGCGAATCGAAATTTGGTTCGGGAAGCATCTTTGGGATCAACGATTTCTTTATCCCGTTTTGGGAAGATAAGTACGTGCCGAATTGCGCCGGGTCGGTCGGAAGCAAATGGTTTCCGTTCGATGTCTTCGATCCAAACAGGCAGCGTCCGGCCTTTATCAGTCATCTCCAGATTCAGATGGGATTTCTAAGCTACTCCAGTTCGGATATTTGCATGGTCAAGATGGGCCCGCCAAAATCCTCGAATCCGTCGGACGGCGCAATTGTAGCCACAGAGTTACTAAACGGCGAGATATTCCGGTACGGCCAGACGAAGATATACACATTGGCGGCGGACACCCCCTATTGGTTTGCCTTCCTATCATGCAACGGTGAAGTCGTTTATGAGGATATTCTCTCCTGTTCCGGCAATTGTTTATTCAACGTGCCGCCGTAAACAGGCTGGCTCACACCGAGCAAACATTTCCAAGGAGAAGCACATGCAATGCCCCAACTGCAATAACACCGTCCCTGACACTGCCAACGTTTGCGGCTACTGCGGAACCAGGCTTCGCGTGCCCGCGCCAATCCATGCAACACCCCAGCCTTCTCAACAGTTTGCCGCGGCGCCACCAACCGTACAACCTGCCCCTCGCCGAAGCAGAATCCCGGCCTGGTTATGGGTCGTCGCAATATTTTTCTGCCTCGTTATCACAGTTATACTGGTTTGGGCTTTGCTCTTTTCCGATATCAACATTGTTCTCGGATCTGATCAAACCATCCCTCCGACTGTTGTCATCCAACAGCCACAAGAGCAAGTCGCTACAATCTCCGCGTTAAAACAGGGGATTGCTTCGATGGAAGCCTATCTTGAGCTTGTCGAAGGGAACGCCGTCTTGCAATGACATAGTCTATATTGAGAATTGCTGATAGCAGCGCGAATCCTTTACTTTCCTTTTCCTCCGTGATAAACTTTCCCCGCTTTTGTTGGCGCTCTCGCGAGAGAGCGCCTTTTCCTGCGTTGTGCCATGTCATTGCGACCTTCGGGAAGCAATCCCCGATCAATCGGTGCAAGCTCCTCGACGAGATTTGTCCACTAATTGGGAGACTGCTTCATTCCTCGCAGTGACATTCGCCTAAACTCCTCTTGCAAGGGAATACAGATGGACGTTCTTCTCACCGGCTCTGTTGCCTACGATTACCTGATGACCTTCCCGGGTCTCTTTGTTGAACAAATCCTTCCCGAACGGCTGAACTCAATCAGTCTTTCCTTCCTCGTGGACTCAATGTCCAAACAGCGCGGCGGTGTTGCGCCCAACATTGCGTACACAATGGCCCTGCTCGGCGAGTGCCCGCGTGTGATGGCAACCGTCGGCGAGGACTTTGGCGAATACCGCGTGTGGCTCGATTCAAAAGGTGTGGATACCGGTTTGATGCAGGTTGTCCCCGGCCTGTTCACCGCATCCTTTTTTGCGACGACGGATAAGGCTTCCGCGCAAATTGCCTCGTTCTATCCCGGAGCGATGGGGGTGGCTTCCTCCCAATCCCTGAAAGATTTGCAGAAAAAACCGGATATTGTCATTGTCTCGCCGAATGCGCCCGATGCGATGATGAAGTTTCCCGCAGAGTGCCGCGAGTTGGGAATCAATTATTTGTACGATCCTGGCCAGCAGGTGCTTCGTCTCGAAGGCAGTGAATTGGCGCGCGATATGGAAGGCGCGCACTTCCTCTTCTGCAATGATTACGAATTCGGTTTGATCTCGAAAAAGACAGGCTGGGATCTGCAGCAAATCCTGCAACATGTCAAAATCCTGGTGGTGACGCGCGGTAAAGACGGCGCGAGTCTTTACACTGATGGGCAGGAAGTCTTTATCCCAACAGTACCTGAAGATGAGATCGTTGACCCCACCGGCGTAGGAGATGCTTTCCGCGGCGGCTTTCTCACCGGTTATTCACGCGGCCTGGACTGGAAACTCTGCGGCGAGATCGGTTCGCTTGCCGCCGTCTACTGCCTCGAACAGCGCGGCCCGCAGAGTCACAGTTACACGAGGGAAGAGTTTGTAAATCGTTTCCGCAAGCATTTCGATGACAAGGGCAAGCTGGATATTTTGTTGAAATAAAATTCGCCCTGAGCGCAGCGCAGTCGAAGCGCCCTGCAACACCGTCCTTCGACTACGTTCGACAAACACTCGCTCCGCTCAGGATGAATGTTATACATATAAAGGAGCAATATGAGCAATAATTACGACATCAAAGACATCAACCAGGCCGAAGGCGGCCGCCGCCGCATTGACTGGGCCGAGCGTGAAATGCCCGTTCTGCGGCAGATCCGCGAGCGCTTCAAGAAAGAGAAGCCGTTCAAGGGCATCCGCATGTCGGCGTGTTTGCACGTGACCACCGAGACCGCCAACCTCGCCCGTACCCTGCACGACGGCGGCGCAGATTTGGTTCTCACCGCCTCCAACCCGCTCTCCACGCAGGATGACGTCGCGGCGGCATTGGTCAACATCTACGAAATCCCCACCTTCGCGATCAAGGGCGAGGACAACGTCACTTACTACAAACACCTCGGCGCGGCGCTCGACCACAAGCCTCACGTCACGATGGACGATGGCGCGGACCTCGTTTCGACAATCCACAAGGACCGCCGCGAACTGCTGACCGACATCATCGGCGGCACGGAAGAAACCACCACCGGAGTTATCCGTCTGCGCGCCATGGCCGCCGATAAAATGCTGAACTTCCCCGTTATCGCGGTCAATGATGCGATGACCAAGCACTTCTTCGACAATCGCTATGGCACCGGCCAATCCACCGTGGACGGCATCATCCGCGCGACAAACGTCCTGCTGGCTGGTAAACGTTTTGTAGTGGCAGGTTACGGGTGGTGCGGACGCGGTCTCGCATCCCGCGCACGCGGCATGGGCGCGCTGGTCATCGTCACGGAAATCGATCCGATGAAGGCGCTCGAAGCGGTCATGGACGGTTTTGAAGTCATGCCGATGGAACAGGCCGCCAGGATCGGCGACATCTTCTGCACGGTTACAGGCGACATCAATGTCATTGATGAGAAGCATTTCAAGGTCATGAAAGACGGCGCAATCGTCGCAAACTCCGGCCACTTCAACGTAGAGATCAACATCCCTTCGCTGGCGAAGATGTCCAAGGGCGAGCCGAAACTTGTCCGCCCGTTTGTGGATCAATACGAGACGAAGGACGGGCGCAAGATCAACATCCTCGGCGAAGGACGACTGATCAACCTCGCTTCCGCCGAAGGGCATCCTGCTTCCGTTATGGACATGTCTTTCGCCAACCAGGCATTGGCCGCCGAATACATGGTCAAGAACGCCGCCAACCTTGAGAAGCGTGTTTACTCCGTCCCCGCTGAAATTGACAACGAGATCGCCCGCCTCAAACTCGCCGCAATGGGCGTGCAGATCGATACGCTGACCGATGAGCAGTTGAAGTACCTGAATTCCTGGGAAGAAGGAACCTAAATCGATTTACGATTGTCGATTTTGGATTGAAGATTGGCCTCGCGGATTAATGTCTGCGGGGCCTTTTTGTCTTTCCCTTCTTCAATTGGTTTTGAGCCTGATTGCATCGCTCCTAATCCTGATATATAATTTTTGTGAGGGTTGTTCGTTTCAAAGTGGTTTTACGGATGGGGTAGGTTAGGAAGGAGACGTTTATGAGCGCCGAGACAAGCTTGAAAATGATCCTGCTTCTTGCACTTCTGAGCTTGGGATGTTCGTTCACTGGCCTTGTCCCAACTTCGGAAGCGGTTCCTGCTACTCAGCCAGTGGGGGAGTTCAGCGTTGATAATATTCAGGTGGATTACCTCTACACTTCCGAACTGATCACGATCATCTATCCTTTGTATGGTTCCAAGCTGGATGATTTTGTGATCGTCACGTTGAGCAATGGAGGTGCGGTTCCGGCGAAGTTGATTGTGGAGAGCGAAATCGTGGGATACACCACCAAAGCCATTGATACCGTGGATGTGCAGGCAGGGGAGACGTTGGAAGTGCGGCAAAACCCGCGGCTGATCCCTGAAATGATCAACGATTTGAATGTCGAGAAACCGGCACAGGTTCACATAGGTGTGGCGGCATTACAGGAGGGAATTGAGAAACCGATCCTCGACGAGACGGGTGAGACGATCATCTATGCGCGGCGGGACTTTCCCCTGTCCATTTCTGGTTTCACACAGGATGAAGTGTATCAATTGTTCGCGGCCATGGTTACACCCAATGATCCGTCGGTGGAAGGATTGATCCGCAAGGCCGCGGACTATACAGACTCCGGTATCATGTGGAGCGGTTACGGCAGCCACGTCAACGACGATGATGGCGGAGTCTGGGATCGGTTACAGGCCATCTGGCAGGCCGAAGGTGAATATAACCTGACCTATATCAGTACATGGGTGTCTTTTGCGCCGGGAGATGTCCAGCGCATTCGCCTGCCGGCAGAAGTCCTTGAACAACAAAGCGGCAACTGCATTGAATTGGCGCTCCTATACGCCGCCGCGGCCGAAGCCCTGGACCTGGAAGCCGCCCTCGTTCTCATCCCAGGACACGCGTTTATCGGCATTCGCATGGATCAGCAGAATGCGGATTATTATTTTATCGAAACCACCATGATCGGACGTGCCGATTTTTCGGAGGCAGTGGATGCGGCTGGAAGTGAATTTAAAGATGCCCTGCCGCACATGGATGCGGGGGAAACAAGTTATGGCTGGGTCAATATCTGGGGTGCGCGCGAGGACGGAATCCTGCCGTTGCCCTGGCGGTGATTTCTCATATCATTCAGGCCGGACTGTGAGAGAATTTGAGGATTGCGCCTCGCGGTTATGGACAACCCACCACTGTCTCTATCCTCGATGAAGCGCCTGCGGCATTGAACGCTTCCACGCCGTAGGTTCCTACCGCAGCGACGGCATAGGACACGATGTTCGCCGCCAAAGTTGTGACCAATGCTCCGCCGCGATAAATGTGGAACCCATCCTCGTTATTGGCATTATCGTTCCAGTATAAGGTTGCGCCGAGGAATAGTTCAAACGGTGGGGCGGTGCAGGATGCTGTGTAAGTCAGGTTGGCGGGTGCGGCAGGCGCGGCCGGTGTCAATGTGATGGTTGGTGATAGCGTGATCGAGGGCGTGGGAGTGGGCGGCGCTGTGTATTCGGGTAATCCGGCTGTATTGCCGGTCACGGCGGCGTATTCGCCCCATAACCAGCACGTGCCGGATGAATCCGGGTTGTTGATGATCCAGTAATTGCCGGAACTAAATTTCCCTACGACCACCGCCTTCTCCCCAACCAATAAAGCACCGACCAGGTCATAGATGATGCCCGGCCCCGTACGGCAATTGGTATTGACGCTCACGGTCAACATCGGAACTGCCGAGATGGCTGTCGGGGTGATGGTGGGCGTCTCTGTTGGGCCGGTGACCGGAATGATCGGCGTTGGCGTCTGCGCGGTTAGAATCGCCGCGATGGTCTGGGATGCTAATTGCAGGGGATCAGGTGTGGGTGTTGGAACCTGCGATGGCAGGTTGCAGGCAAAAAGCGTGACGAACAGGATGATAACCGCGATGAGGATCCGCTGTTTCTGTCTCATAGGGCAATCCTCCATTATTCACTTGTTTCTAAAGTTGATTATATTATGACATATTCACACTGAAATGCAATGGATGCTTCAACCATCCCCGCAAAAATCTCCCGTTCGCGACAGGAGATTTTCGTTGTGCGCCCAGCATGGGCGTTGGCTAGGAAGTGAAAGACTTCTATGGAGGTTGATTGCACCAACCATTAGCTGAAAGCAAGGGCGTCACCGTGAGGTGAGGTCTGGAGGAAGCTGGAAGCAAACCTGCGACTTGAGGAACACGAAGCGCATTTGAGGCTATCCAAGTCGGGCGAGTTGGCAACAGACAACAAAGCCCAATGCAATCAAGGGCTTGGGGAGTAAATGCGACGAGGGTGCAGGGAAAGTCAACGTTCTTACCTGGGGAGACCTGTCGTCCGGCTATCAAAGTAACTCTGGCAGTGATGTCAGATTGAGATGACAGGAGTCAGCCGAGGCCATAGTACCGGGAGTTTTCTTTTCGGGAAGGGCTGAACATCGAGAGGATGAGTATGCTGAGCAGTTCGTGGGACGAACACAGAAGACCGAATTTCTCGGATGGAGAAACTGCTGTGCAAACGAAATGGGTGAAGCCTGTGGGAGTTGTGCAGAGGGTCGAGCCGTCCCCGGCACGAGACAGAGGAAAATCCAGCGCAAGACGTTCTGTGCCACTCTCGATGAACCGCCGGATGCGGACCCGCATGTCCGGTGGTGTGAGAGGGAGCGGCTAGCCGCCGCTCCCTACTCGATTGCACAATTTTCATCTAAATATAAAGTGTCATGGTCTCTCAATTTTCTTTATAAGCTCTCCAACAACCCAATAAGGTCCAGGGCATTCATCCGGGATCGGTTTTTTCGTTGGGTATGTGGTGTCACCGCCATCACCAATCGCTACATAGTCGCCTACACTTACCAACACTTCACCTGTGTTGCTATCAACAACCTGCACGACCCCTTGCTCTGTGGTAGTTGAAAATCTCGTATCCCAGATGAGCAGAAAATTATCTCCTGCCAATAAATTTTTTACTCCACTCACTCGCAAACAGCCATTGTCAAGCACTAGCTCCCCCTCAATCAACGGGGTATCAAGGTAAGCAATTGGAGTATTTATTTTTTGGGGAAAGTGCGCACCAAGCGATGGGGCGCTTGTGGAAGTGCTTACAGGAGCGCTTGTGACCTGATTTGCGCAGGCGGTTATCATAATGCAAAGAATTATGAGAGTTGGCGTACGGCTCAACATAGTTGCATTTCCTCTTATGGCAAATTAAACGTCCTTACCAATAAGCCCGCCATCTGTGCGCGGGTGACATTGCTTTCAGGACAATAATAGCCACCTCCGCATCCGCTGGAGATGCCTTCAATCCCCAATTGCTTGATCCAAGCCGCCGCCCAGTGTGTGATAGGAACATCATTGAAGCCCGTGCTGTTTCCCACGGCAGGTGGAGTATAAGCAGAGCCATGTTTAGACTTCAATAGGAAGATCGCCATCTGGGCATGGGTTGTAGTTGATTCTGGACAGTAAAGCGGCGGACTCCATGAACAC